>NZ_JBEYVM010000003.1:458830-784851 GCF_040643995.1 Streptomyces sp. NPDC047049
CTCCCACCGGCTGTGGGGGTGTTTAGGTCCCCCCCCCCCCCCCCCGGGGGGGGCGCCCCCCCCCCCCCCCCCCCCCGCCACCGGCCCTTTGCATAGCTTCTTCCCGCAGGTGGCGGCCGTGCCGCCGGCACACCAGGACGCCGATATGGCTGACAGGGGAGGGCGGGGGTGCACCCGTGCGGATCGGACTGCTCACCGAAGGTGGTTACCCGTATGCGTCCGGTGAGTCGCAGGCGTGGTGCGACCGGCTCGTGCGCGGGCTCACCGGCCATGAATTCGAGGTCTACGCCCTGAGCGCCGAGCCCCGCCGCGACGCGCCGCCACGGCCCGAACTTCCGCGCCACGTACGGCTGGTGCGCAGCGCGCCCCCGGGGGACGGCTTTCCCGCCGGGCGCCGCCGGGCCGGCGAGCCGCGCCGGGGCCGCGCCCCCGGACGGCGCGCACGCCGCCGCTTCGCCGAGTGCTTCGGCGACCTCGTGGCGGCCTTCGCCGCGGCGCCTCCAGGAGGAGAGCCGGCCAACCCGGTGGTCCAGGCCCGGGGCGCCGCCCATGGGGGAGCGCCGGCCGGGTCTCCGCCCGCCGCCCCGGGGGGTGCCCCCGATGACGTCGCGACCAGCAAGGCGGACCGTTTCGCCGGCGGCCTCTACGGACTCGCCGAACTCGCCCGGGAGTACCGGGGACTGCCCGCCCTGCTGCACTCCGAGGACGCCGTACGTCTCCTGGAAGCCGCCTGCCACGGGCCGCACGCCCTGCCCGCCGCCTCAGGCGCACAGGTCAACGATCTGCTGGCGGTCACCGCCGGGCTCGCCCGTGCGCTGCGGCCGCTGTCCCTGGACTGGTACGGCGACCGGCACGCTCCCGGGCTCGGCGGTGTGGACCTCTGCCATGCCACCTCCGGCGGCGCCGCCGCCCTCCCCGGACTGCTGGCCAAGCACTTCTTCGCCACCCCGCTGCTGGTCACCGAGTACGGCGTACGGCTGCGCGAGCACTATCTCGCGCGCGCCACCCCACCGTTGAGTGCGCCGGTGCGCGCGCTGCTCGCCGCCTTCCAGGGCGCGCTGGCCGCCGAAACCTACGCGCAGGCCGCGCTGGTCACCCCCGGCAACACCCACGCCCGGCGCTGGCAGGAGCGCTGCGGCGCCGACCGCGCCCGGCTGCGCACGGTCTATCCGGGCATGGACGCCGCCCCCTTCGCCGCGGTCGCGGACGCCGCGGCGGACGACCCCAAGACGCTGGTGTGGGTCGGCACCATCGAGCCCGCCAAGGACCTCATGGCGCTGCTGCACGCCTTCGCCGAGATCCGCAAGGCCGAACCGGAGGCCACCTTGCGGATCGTCGGCGGCGTCGGCCGCGATCCGCAGGCGCCCGGGTACCTCGCGCACTGCCGGGCGCTGGCCGCCCAGCTCTTCCCCGACGAGGCAGCCGACACCCACAGCGTCGGCGAGAGCCCGGTCAGCTTCGAGGAGGTCGGCAGCCCCGAGGTGCCCACCCTGGCGGACGCCTACGCCTCCGGCGCGGTGGTGGTGCTCTCCAGCGTCATCGAGGGCTTTCCGCGCTCCCTGGTGGAGGCGATGTTCTGCGGCCGCGCCACGGTGTCGACCGACGCCGGTGCGGTCTGTGAAGTCATCGGCGGCACCGGTCTGGTGGTCCCGCCCCGTAATCCCCGCGCCCTCGCCGAGGCCTGCACCGCGCTGCTCGGCGACCCGGACCGCAGGGCCAGGCTGGGCGCGGCCGCCCGGGCGCGGGCGCTGGAGCTGTTCACCGTCGAGCAGAACGTCGCGGCATTTCGTGGCATCTACCTGGAGCTGATCTCCCATGCCCCGGCCCGCCCGGCCGCCTGCGGCGCACGGGACGCCCGGGGCGTACCGCAGCCCTTCGCCCGTCCCGCCGAGTCCCATGTCCCCGGCCGCTGGGCCGCGACCGGTGCCGCCACCCGCGCCGCCGTGCCCGCCGCCAGGGACGCCGTGTCAGCCACCCCGGCAGCCGTTCCCGAGGGCCGCACGCCCAGCTGGGCGGTTCCCGCGCAGGAGCGGACCGCCGCGCTGCCGGTGCCGGCCGACGGAGGCGCGGAGGGCGGGGAAGCGACCGGTGTCCGAGGGGTGAGACAGCCGGTGAGATGGGGAGGAGCCGGCGACCGGACAGGCGTGACCGGAGCGAAGGAGCGAGCGCAGGAGAAGGGGCAGTGGTGATGGTGACGGCTGTGCTGGACGTGATGTGTGCGATGGGCCTGGTGGGCGTGGCACTGGTGACGGGTATGACGGATGTGGCGCACGGCGGGAGCCGGCCCGGACACGGGCCCCGGGGCGACCGCCGTCCCGGCCGTCCGGTGTACGTCGCCCACGCCGCCCCCGACGACCGGGTCCGCCGGAGCCGCCGGGGTACGCCGCAGCCCCGTCCCGGCCGGGACGGCTGCGCCGCGGCGGACCGGGGGAGAGGGGACGGGCGGTGACCACACCCGACACCGGCGCCACCCCCGCCGCGGCGGCCACGGCGGACGGGGACGCCGCCCGCAGCGCGCCGGCCACGGCGAACACGGACGGCACTGCCGCCCCTCCGCACCCGGAGGCGAACCCCGCCCGTACCCCGCCACCGGGCAAGGAGGCCGCCGCCCGCCCCGCGCGCCGCGGCCCCGCCGACCCCGTACGGTCCCTGATGCACCGCCACCAGGAGCTGTGCGCACGCGCCGTCGACGCGCTGGAGATCGCCGCCGGCCTGGAGGCGCACGGCGTCACCGACCGGACGGCCGCCCGCTTCCGGCACCGCGATGTCTTCTCGCTGGCCGAAGAGCTCTACGCCCGGGTGCCGCGCGCCGAAGTGCCGGACACCCGGCCGGACGGGCAGCCCCGCCCGCCCGCGCCCGTCCCCGCGCGGGGCTCGCGCGGCGTGCGCGCGGTGCTGCAGCTGCTGCCCGGCGCCGTCTGCCTCGCGGCGGTCGCCGCTGTTGCCTCGGCCGGTGCGGCGACTCCTGCCGTACGCACCGGTGTCGGCGCGGCGGGCGGCGCGCTGGTCGCCCTCGCCGTCCGGCTGGCCGTCCGGTCCGGGCCGCTGCGACCGCGCCACCGCGGCGCCGGATCGTGGACCGCCAGCCTGTGGGTCTGCTGGACGGCCGGATACGCGGTCTACGGCGACTGGCTGCTCGGACAGCTGCTGGCCGGCGGCCCCGACCTGCCCGGCACCACGCCCCGGGCCGCCGTCGCCACCGCCGTGGCCCTGGCCTTCGCCCTCGCCCCCGCGGCCGGCTGCGCCCGCTGGTTCGCGGCGCGCGGGCGGCGCGGTCTGGCCGCCAGCCGCGGCCTCGGAGAACTCGCCGCCCGCGTCCGGCCGTTGCTGCTCGCCGCCACCCTGCTCTACCTGGGCGCGCTGGTGGCCCTGCTCCTCGGTGCGGCCGCCGCCCTCGGGAGCGACGGCACGACGGCCCTGGCCGCGGCGGCCGCACTGGGGGTGCTGCTCTTCCTCGCCCGGCTGCTGGCCGTACACGGCTTCCCCGAGGCGGCGGCGACCGGCCTGGCCTCGGCCGCCGCCCTGGAAGCCCTCGCCCTGTCCCTGGTGCTCATCGCCCGGCTCCCCGGCCTGCCCCCGCTCGACGTACCGGTCGCAGCGCTCACCACCGCCGTGGGACCGGCCGCCGTACCCGCCGTGGCCTGCACGGCCGCCGCCGCCGGGCTCCTCGTCCACGGCCTGCGGGCGCTCACCGGCGCCTGCGCGCACTGGCCTGCTCCCTCCGGCCCGGCGGAGGCGCACCGGCCGTGACCCTCCGCACGCACCCCGGCCCCCGGCCCCCCGTCCCCGACCTCCCCTGCCCCGGACCCCCCGTCCCACGACTCCCCGTTCCCCCACACGGACACCCCCACCACGCACCACCCCCCGGAGCGGCACCCCGAAACGGCCGCTTCGACCCCTGACCCGCGGACCTCGCCCCCCACCTGGCCCCCGCCCCCGGGACGGAGGCCGACTCCGCGGAAGCCGACGCACTTCCCCCGACCTGCTTGAGGAGCACGACATATGAACGTCCAGCCGACCACACGCCACGCGGACCGGGGGGTCGCACGATGAGGGTGCTGCTCATCGGCGCCAACGGCTACCTGGGCCGTTATGTCGCCGACCGCCTGCTCGCCGACCCCGCCGTCCAGCTCACCGCCCTCGGGCGGGGCGACGACGCCGACGTCCGCTTCGACCTGGCCACCGGCAGCCCCGGCGCGCTCACCCGCTTCCTCGACGCCGTCCACCCCGGCGTCGTCGTCAACTGCGCGGGGGCCACCCGCGGCGGCGCCCGCGAGCTGACCCGGCACAACACCGTCGCGGTCGCCACCATCTGTGAATCGCTGCGCCGCAGCAGCTGTGGTGCCCGGCTCGTCCACCTGGGCTGCGCGTCGGAGTACGGACCCTCCCAGCCCGGCTCCTCCACCGCCGAGGACGCGGTGCCGCGCCCCGGCGGGCCGTACGGCGTCAGCAAACTCGCCGCCACCGAACTGGTCCTGGGCTCCGGCCTCGACGCCGTCGTGCTGCGGATCTTCTCGCCGGTCGGCCCCGGCACCCCGGCCGGCTCACCGCTGGGCCGGCTCGCCGAGGCGATGCGCCGCGCCATGCAGTCCGGCGACAACGAGCTCAAGCTCGGCGGGCTCGGCGTACAGCGGGACTTCGTCGATGTCCGCGATGTCGCGCGGGCGGTGCACGCCGCCTCGCTGTCCGCCGCCCAGGGCGTCGTCAACATCGGGACCGGCCGGGCCGTACGGCTGCGCGAGGCCGCGGCCGTGCTCGCCCGGGTCGCCGGCTTCGGCGGCGCGCTGCACGAGATCGACTCCCCGCCGGCCCGGCTGGTCATCCCCGGCCCGTCCCCCGAGCACCCGGTCGGCTCGCCGCCCGCCACCTACCCCTACCCGGACGGCTGCGGCACCTGGCAGCAGGCGGATGTCCGCACCGCCCGCGACCGGCTCGGGTGGCGTCCGCGGATCGGACTGGAGGAGTCCCTGGCCGACATCTGGATGGAGGCCGCATGCCGTATCTGACCGGCCGGCGGGCCGCCGGGGCGGCGGCCGGCGGCCCCGGAGACGCCGGGGTGTCACTGCCCGGTTACTGGGACGGATTCGTCTCGCGCATCGGAACAGGTGTCTCGGAATGAAGAAGGGCGTGGCAGTGTTGCGGGGAGAGCAAGCTCCCCCACTCTCGGCTCCGCCCGTGCGGGGGGAACCCCATCAAGACCGACCAACGGAGTTCCCGTGTCGCTGCCACCCCTGGTCGAGCCCGCTTCCGAGCTCACCGTCGATGAGGTCCGCAGGTACTCCCGCCACCTGATCATCCCCGATGTCGGGATGGACGGGCAGAAGCGGCTGAAGAACGCCAAGGTGCTGTGTGTCGGCGCCGGTGGCCTGGGTTCGCCCGCGCTGATGTATCTGGCCGCGGCCGGCGTGGGCACGCTCGGCATCGTGGAGTTCGACGAGGTCGACGAGTCGAACCTGCAGCGCCAGATCATCCACAGCCAGGCGGACATCGGCCGCTCCAAGGCGGAGTCCGCGAAGGACACCGTCCTGGGCATCAACCCGTACGTCACGGTCAACCTGCACCAAGAGCGCCTTGACTCCACCAACGTCATGGAGCTCTTCGCCCAGTACGACCTGATCGTCGACGGCACCGACAACTTCGCCACCCGCTACCTGGTCAACGACGCCTGCGTGCTGCTGAACAAGCCGTACGTCTGGGGCTCGATCTACCGCTTCGACGGCCAGGCGTCGGTGTTCTGGAGCGAGCACGGCCCCTGCTACCGCTGCCTGTACCCGGAGCCCCCGCCGCCGGGCATGGTGCCCTCCTGCGCCGAGGGCGGCGTCCTCGGTGTGCTGTGCGCCTCCATCGGCTCGATCCAGGTCAACGAGGCCATCAAGCTGCTCGCCGGGATCGGCGACCCGCTGGTCGGCCGGCTGATGATCTACGACGCGCTGGAGATGACCTACCGTCAGGTCAAGGTCCGCAAGGACCCCGACTGCGCCGTCTGCGGTGAGAACCCGACCGTCACCGAGCTCATCGACTACGAGGCCTTCTGCGGTGTCGTGTCCGAGGAGGCCCAGGAGGCGGCGGCCGGCTCGACGATCACTCCCCGGCAGCTCAAGGAGTGGATCGACGGCGACGAGAAGATCGAGATCATCGACGTCCGCGAGCCGAACGAGTTCGAGATCGTCTCCATCCCCGGCGCCAAGCTGGTCCCCAAGAACGAGTTCCTGATGGGCACCGCCCTCCAGGACCTGCCGCAGGACCGGAAGATCGTCCTGCACTGCAAGACGGGTGTCCGCTCCGCCGAGGTCCTGGCCGTACTGAAGTCCGCGGGCTTCGCCGACGCCGTGCACGTCGGCGGCGGCGTCATCGGCTGGGTCAACACCGTCGAGCCGGAGAAGCCGGTCTACTAGGGGTTTTGGGCCTGCGCGATCCGCTGGAGCCGCCGGGCCCGGCGGCTCCGCCAGGCCTCTCGGGCCTTCGGCGGGACCTGCTCCCACCGGCCGCCCCCTCCCGCGCGAAGGCGCCGGTCCGTATGACACGGACCGGCGCCTTCGGCGTGGTGTGCCGCGTGTACGGGCGGGGTCTCCCGGCCGGCACGGCGGCGGCTTCCGCTCAGATCTCGCCCTTGTGGGTGAGGTAGTTGAAGGCCACCCAGCCCGGCAGCACCGGCAGCCAGAAGACCATCAGGCGGAACAGCAGCACCGCCGGGAACGACGTATCGGCGGCGAGCCCGGAGACCGTCAGCGCACCGATCAGCGCGCCCTCCACGGCGCCCACACCACCCGGCGTCGGCGCGGCCGAACCCAGCGCGTTACCGGCCAGGAAGGCCACCGCGATGCTCGCGTAGCTGATCGTGTCGCCGCCGCCGAACGCCCGGATCGAGGCGTCCAGGCACATCACGTTCGCCGCCGTCAGCAGCAGCATCCCGCCGATGCCGGTGACCAGCTTCCCGGGCCGCTGCAGGATGTCCAGCATCCGCGGGACCACCCCCGCGAACAGCGACCGCACCCGGGTCGAGACGAACTTCCGCAGCGCCGGCACCGCCGTGACGATCAGGACCAGTACGGCCACGGTCAGCAGCCCGGCGATGACCGTACGGGACGGCGAGATCGACGGGGTCTGCTCCTGGGTGCCGGTCAGATAGCCGAACACCAGCAGCAGCAGGACGTGGCTGCCCAGGCCGAACAGCTGGGACGCGCCGACGCTCGCCACGGCCAGCCCCGGCCGGACCCCGGCGCGCTGCAGGAAGCGGGTGTTGAGCGCCACTCCGCCGATCGCGGCGGGCGCCACCAGCTTCACGAAGTTGCCCGCGATCTGCGCGATGACCGTCCGGACGAACGACACCCGCTCCGTGACGAACCCCAACAGGCTCATCGCCGCGGCGATATATGTCAGCGCCGAGAAGAAGGCCGCGACCAGCACCCACTCCCACTGCGCCTTGTTGACCATGTCACCGAGGTTGAAGTTGGTGAGCTGGGACAGCAGGAGGTACACCGCGAACGCGCCGGCGATCCAGGTGATCAGTTTGCGCGGGCTGAGCCGTTCCAGCTTCGCGGGTTCGATCACCGCCGTCGGCCGGATCAGCAGCACCTGCCGGCGGATCTGGGCGAGCAGGTCCTCCTCGCGGGCCTCCTCCGAGGCCTCGTCCAGGGCCCGCTTCTCGGCGGTCTTCTCCGCATGCCGCTCGGCCCGCATCGTCTTGCGGTCCTTGGGGCCCTCCGCCTCGCGCGCCTCCCGCGCCTCCTTGGCCGCCTGCGACGCCTCCAGCACCAGCTCGCGCTCCCGCTTGGCGCGCTCGCGGGCGCGCTGGCGCAGCGTCGCGCGGGTGGTGCGGCTCAGCGCGATCGGCTGCAGCAGCGGCAGGCTGTCGGCGACCGCGTCCGGGCCCAGCACCTCGACGGCCGCGGCCACCGCGCGCTCGGCACCCACCCGCAGACCGCAGGTGGCCAGCAACTGGGCGATGTCCATCCGCAGCACGAGGTCACCGGCCGCGATCTCGCCGCCGCGCAGCTCGGTCAGGACGATGGTGCCGGAACGATCCATCAGCAGCGCGTCCCCGACCAGCCGCCGGTGCGCGATCCGCCGCGACTGCAGCGCCTCGACCTGCCGCCACGCACTGTGCATCAGCGCGTCGGTGATCTCCTCGTCGGCCAGGGAGTCGAAGGTGCGGCCGCCGATGTGCTCGTAGACCAGCATCACCGCGTCCGGGCCGAGCTCGGAGGTGGCGATCAGCTTGGGGGCGTGGGCGCCGGCCGCGATGGCCGCGTACGCCAGCAGCGCCTCCTGTTCCAGCGCCTGGCGCAGCGACTGCAGACTGCGGCGCTGGTTGATGCCGCGCAGCGAGAGCCGGCGCCACACGCGGTAGAAGAAGCCGTGCGCCTGCTGCTCGCGGTCGACGACGGTGACATCGATCGGCGGCCCGTCCTCCAGCGTGACGAGGTAGCGGCGGCCGCGGTCGGGGTGGTCGGTGGTGCCGGCGTCCTCCGCCCGCAGCGCGGAGACCGGGTGGAAGCCGACGCGGCGCAGCCCCGCGAGGAGGTTCTGGCCGGTGGGGCGGACATTGGGGGAGCCGACCGCGTAGAGGGTGCCGTAGGCGACGGTCCAGCCGATCAGCACGGTCGTGATGATCGCGAACGGGGTGGTGTACCGCCCGACCAGCACCGCGAACGCGTCCAGCAGCAGCACGCACCACATCGCGACCCGCCAGCGCGGCCGCCGGGACATGCCCACCGCCGTCATATAGGCGATCACCGGTGCCAGGTAGCTGTGCACCGGAGCGGAGAGCGAACCGTTCTCCAGGGGCTGGGTCAGCGCGTCCCGGATGGAGACGGGCGCGGCATCGGCCACCCACAGATCGGCGGCCAGCGACACCCCGTGGGCCAGGACGGCGGCCAGCACGCCGTCCGCGATCCGCAGCCCGTCGCGCTTGATCAGCCGCTCCACGGCGAACGCCACCGGCACGATCAGCACCGCGACGCTGGAGGTCAGCCCCGCCATGTTGATCAGCAGCGGGGGCGCCGCCTTCGCGCCGGTGCCGATGTCCCGCGCCAGGCCCTGGGTGGTGCCGTGGGCGAAGGTGGCGAGGCCCAGGACGAGGGCGATCCCGGCGATGCCGAGCAGCAGCCGCAGCAGGTCGGCGGGGCGGTGCACCCGGGCGGGCAGCAGCGGCTCGTCGCCGGAGACCCGGTCGACGTGGAACTCGCCGTACTCGTCGGAGCTCAGGTCGGAGCGGTGCGAGCCCGTGTGGGGCCGGTCCGCAGCCGCGTGGGGCGTGCCCGGAGGCGTGCCCTGAGGCGTGCCCGGCTCCGGCTCCTCGTGCTGGTCGCGCGCGGCCGGTCCGTCCTGCCCCTGCTCGGGCTCCGTGCCGTCCCGCTCCTCGCCGCTGTGCTCCGCGCCGTTGTGCTCCTCCTTGCTGCTGTGCCCCTCCTCGTGCCGCTCGGTTGGCTCGGGCTCCTTGGGCTCTTCCGGCCTCTCGGAGGCCCCGGGTCGTTCGGCCTTCTCGATCGTGCTCGCCTTTTCGGTAGCGGAAGCCGTGCCCGGCCTCCGTTGGTGCGTCCCCTGTGCCGCCGCCTGCTGCCGTTCCGGCCGCTCGGTCGGTGCGGCCGGTCCGGGCGCGGTGCCTGCGGCGTCGACGGCCAGTGCCTCAGGGGTGCCCGCCTCCCGTGGAGGCGCCGCACCCTGCTGCTCGGCTGTCTCTTGTTGATCTCGTATCACCAGTCACCGTCCGGAAGATGGTGGCACGCCCGACCGGTGGAGGGGGGCATCAGGGTGCATTTCGGGGGTGCGGGAGGCGGAACGCCCTCCCCGTACCGGGGCGGACGCGCCTAGCCGCCGACCTCCCGAAGGCGCCGGACCGTGTGTCCGATCCCATTGTCGGTGCCGTGCGGCAGGATGGACCGAATGAGTGGGACCGGAGATGAGGCGGCGGGTGAATTCCCCGCAAACCCGGAAAGCCCGGAAGAGGTGGCAGGGGCGGAAGATCAGCAAGGCTTGGCAGGCCCCGGAGGCGCGGGAGGCCCTGGGTATCCGGACCTCCCGGAGTACGCGGAACGGGTTCTGGCCGTCGCCGAACTGATTCCGGCGGGCCGGGTGATGACGTACGGCGATGTCGCGGAGTGGCTGGAGGAAGGAGGCCCGCGGCAGGTGGGGCGGGTGATGGCGCTCTACGGCGGCGCCGTGCCCTGGTGGCGGGTGGTGCGCGCGGACGGCCGGCTGCTGCCCGGGAGTGAACTGCGCGCCCTGGGCCACTACCGCGACGAGGGCACCCCCCTGCGTACGGCACCGCACGCCGCCGAGGACCACATACCGCGGCTCGATATGCGGCGGGCCCGCTGGGACGGGCGCCAGGACGGCGGTACCGGTTCCCCGGCCGCGGACGGCGGCGCGGCTCCGTAGCGCCGGCGGCATCGCGCGACGGGCCGTGGGCGGCGCTGCGGCCCGGACGCGACCTGGCGTAGCGTCGGGCACTGCCGTCACGACGACGGCTCCGCCCCGCGCCGCGCAGCCGGACCACCCCTGACCGGCGGCCCGCGGCGCCGCGCACCACGCACGCACCACGACCAGCACCCCCTCAGGACCGGCGATCCACGTGAGTTCCTCCTTCTCGGCCTTCCCGGCCACCCCGCCGGCGCAGCCCCACCGGGTGGCGTCGCGGGGTGCCGCAGGCACGTACCGGCTGGTGCGCACCCCGCCGGGGAGGGTGGCTCCTCCTGCGTGGGACGCAGCCCAGCGCGCCGTGGTTGACCACCGGCACGGGCCGCTGCTGGTGCTGGCCGGACCGGGCACCGGGAAGACCACGACACTGGTGGAGTCGGTGGCCCGCCGGGTGCGGGCCGGCGGCGACCCCGACCGGATCCTCGTGCTGACCTTCAGCCGCAAGGCCGCCGTCGAACTCCGTGACCGGCTCGCGGCCCGGCTGGCCGACCTGGAGGGACAGCCCGAAGGGCCGCGCGGCGCGGCGGGCGGCGGGCCGCGGGCAGGCATCCCGCAGGCGACGACCTTCCACTCCTTCTGCTACGCCCTGGTCCGCGCCCACCAGGACGCCGATCTCTTCGCCGACCCGGTGCGGCTGCTGTCCGGACCCGAGCAGGATCTCGTGGTCCGCGAGCTCCTGGCCGGGCAGGCGGAACTGGCCGGCGCCGGCCGTGCGCCGGTGCGCTGGCCGGACGAGCTGCGGGCCTGCCTGACCACCCGCGGCTTCGCCGACGAGGTCCGTGCGGTGCTCGCCCGCAGCCGCGAACTGGGCCTGGGCCCGGACGCCCTCGGCGCCTTCGCCCGCCGCACCGGCCGCCCCGACTGGAGCGCCGCGGCCGGCTTCCTCGCCGAATACCTCGACGTGCTGGACGCCCAGGGCGTACTGGACTACGCCGAGCTGGTGCACCGCGCGGTGCTGCTCGCCGAACGCACCGACGTCGCGGCACACCTGGCCGCCTCCTATGACGCGGTCTACGTCGACGAGTACCAGGACACCGACGTCGCCCAGGTACGGCTGCTGCGCGCACTCGCCGGCAACCACGGAGCGACGGCGGCGCCGGGCTCCCCCGGGCGCACGCTCATCGCCTTCGGCGACCCCGACCAGTCGATCTACGCTTTCCGCGGCGCCGACGTGGGCGGCATCCTCGACTTCCCCGAGACCTTCCGCCGCGGGGACGGCACCCCCGCCCCGGTGGCCGTGCTCGGCACCTCCCGGCGCTCCGGCGCCGCCCTGCTCGCGGCCACCCGGCTGCTGACCCGCCGGATGCCGCTCACCCGCCTCCCGGCCCGGGCGGTACGCGCCCACCGCGAACCGGTGCCCGTACGGGACGGCGGCCGCGTCGAGGTGTACACCTACCCGACACCCGGCAGCGAACTCGACAACATCGCCGACATCCTGCGCCGCGCCCACCTGGAAGACGGCGTGCCCTGGCGCGAGATGGCCGTCCTCGTACGCGCCGGGGGGCGCTCGCTCCCGGCGGTACGCCGTGCGCTCACCTCGGCCGGGGTCCCCCTCGACATCGACGGCGACGATCTGCCGCTGCGCCACGAACCCGCCGTCGCTCCTCTGCTGACGGCGCTACGGGTGGCGGCGCGGGCTGCCCTGGGGCAGGACCCGGCGAGGGCCGCTTCGGACGGGGGCGGGACGGGTCAGGCAAGTCCGGGCGATTCGGGCAGCCTTGGCGGTCTTGGCGGTCTTGGCGGTCCTGACGGGCCTGGCGGGCCTGACGAGGCGGGATCCGCCGCGGGTGCCGTCGGTGAGGCCGCCCCCGGAGACGTTCCCTCCGGTACGGCCACCCCCGACGACACTCCCTCCGGTACGGCCGCCGCCCCCCATGACGCCCCGTCCGCCGAGGCCGCCCGCCCCGCCCTCGATGCCGAAACCGCCCTCGACCTGCTGACCTCCCCCCTGGGCGGCATGGACTCCGCCGATCTGCGACGGCTGGGCCGCGCCCTGCGCGAGGAGGAACGGGCCGCCGGACAGGCCCTGCCGCAGCCCTCCGACGAGCTGATCGCCCAGGCGCTCGCCGAACCGCAGCGCCTGGTGGCGCACGACCCCGCCTACGCCCGCGGTGCCCAGCGGCTCGGGCTGCTGCTGCGCAAGGCCCGCGAACTGCTGGCCGGCGGCGGCACCGCCGAACAGGCGCTGTGGGAGCTGTGGGACGGCACCCCCTGGCCGCAGCGCCTGGAGCGGGCCGCCCACCGCGGCGGAGCCGCCGGGCGCAACGCCGACCGGGACCTGGACGCCGTCGTCGCCCTCTTCGAGACCGCCGCCCGCGCCGAGGAGCGCACCGGCGGCCGCGGTGCGCTCAACTTCCTGGAAGAACTCGACGCCCAGGACATCGCCGCCGACACCCTCACCCGGCGCGCGGTGCGCCCCGACGCCGTACGGCTGATGACCGCGCACCGCGCCAAGGGCCTGGAATGGCGGCTGGTCGTCGTCGCCGGAGTGCAGGAAGGCCTCTGGCCCGACCTGCGCCGCCGCGGTTCGCTCCTGGAAGTCGACCGGATCGGCCGCGACGGCCTGGCCGAACCGCTCACCCCGGGCGCGCTGCTCGCCGAGGAACGCCGGCTGTTCTACGTCGCCGCCACCCGCGCCCGCGAACGCCTGGTCGTCACCGCGGTGAAGGCCGCCGCCGACGACGGCGACCAGCCCTCCCGTTTCCTGACCGAACTGGGCGTCACCCCCCAGGACGTCACCGGCCGCCCGCGGCGCCCCCTTTCGGTGGCCGCGCTCGTCGCCGAGCTGCGCGCCACCACCGTCGACCCCGACGCCACCCCCGCGCTGCGCGAGGCCGCCGCCCAGCGGCTCGCGAAACTGGCGGCCCTGCACGACGACGACCACCACCCCCTGGTGCCTGCCGCCCACCCGGACAACTGGTGGGGTCTGGCCGAACCCACCCACAGCACCGTCCCGCTGCGCGACCGCGACCGTCCCGTGGTCCTCTCCGGCAGCGCCCTCGACCAGCTCGCCAACACCTGCTCCCTCCAGTGGTTCCTGGGCCGCGAGGTCAAGGCGGACACCCCCGCCACCGCCGCCCAGGGCTTCGGCAACGTGGTGCACGTACTCGCCGACGAGGTCGCCTCCGGCCGTACCCCCGCCGATCTGTCCGTCCTCATGGAGCGCCTGGACTCCGTATGGGACTCCCTCGCCTTCGACGCCCCCTGGAAGTCACGCCAGGAGAAGGAGTCCGCCCGCGCCGCCCTGGAACGCTTCCTGCGCTGGCACGTCATGGAACGCGAGACCCGTGGCCGGGACACCGCCGCCACCGAGCACGGCTTCGACCTCACCCTGCGGGCCGGTGCCTACGAGGTCCGCATCCGCGGCAGCATGGACCACGTCTCCAAGGACGCGCAGGGCCGGGCGTACGTCGTCGACTTCAAGACCGGCAAACAGAAGCCGACCGGCCCCGAGGTCGCCCGACACCCCCAGCTCGCCGTCTACCAGCTCGCGGTGCGCGAGGGCGCGGTCGACGACGCCTTCGACGGCCGCACACCGCAGCTGGGCGGCGCGGAACTGGTGCACCTGCGGCTGGGCGCGGCCCAGAAGGAGGGCGGCGACGCGCTGCCCGCCGTACAGGCACAGCAGCCGCTGGAGCCGGGAGGCCCCCCGGAGGAGCCCGGGGGAGAGTGGGTCGGCGAACTGCTCGCCACCGCGGCGGGCCGCGTCCTGGAGGAGCGCTTCACGCCGACCACCGGCACGCACTGCACCCACTGCACCTTCCGGTCGTCGTGCAGCGCCCAGCCGGAGGGGCGGCACGTCGTGGAGTGAGGGGGTCCGCTGCGTTTGGGTGGCCTTCCCACGTTGTCGGCTCTCCCGCCGTGGGGCTTCTCGCCGTTCCTCCCCCACGCCCTTTAGGCAGTGGGGGAGAAACAAAGAGAGACCCCCACGGCGGGACAGCCGAAAACGCGGGGCGCAAGCAAAGCGCAGCGTGTCAGTGGCGCCCGCTACCGTTTACGTCGTGTCAGCTCGCCTCACCGACCCCGAGCAGCTCAAGGAGCTCCTCGGCATCCCGTTCACGCCGGAGCAGACGGAGTGCATCACCGCCCCGCCCGCCCCGCAGGTCATCGTGGCCGGAGCCGGTTCCGGCAAGACCACGGTGATGGCCGCGCGCGTGGTGTGGCTGGTCGGCACCGGCCAGGTCGCCCCCGACCAGGTCCTCGGGCTGACGTTCACGAACAAGGCAGCCGGCGAGCTCGCCGAACGCGTCAGGGCCGCGCTGCTCGCCGCCGGTGTCACCGACCCCGACGCGCCCCCGCCCGATGCCGGCGCCACCGCCACCGGCCGGCCCGACGGGCAGCCCACCGGAGAGCCGCGGATCTCCACCTACCACGCCTTCGCCGGCCAGCTCCTCAAGGACCACGGCCTGCGCATCGGCCTGGAGCCCAGCGCCCGGCTCCTCGCCGACGCCACCCGCTTCCAGCTCGCCGCCCGTACACTCCGTGCCGCCCCCGGCCCCTACCCCGCGCTCACCACCTCCCTGCCCTCCCTCGTGGAGGACCTGCTCGCCCTCGACGCCGAGCTCGCCGAACACCTCGTGGACCCCGCCGCGCTCCGCACGTACGACACCGAGCTCCTGGCCGCCCTCGACGGCGTGAAACTCACCAACGCCGACCTGCGCAAAGCCCCCGAAACCGCCCGCGGCCGCCTGGAACTGCTCGACCTCGTCACCGCCTACCGGGCCGAGAAGCGCCGCCGCGACCTCCTCGACTTCGGCGACCAGATCGCCCACTGCGCGACCCTCGCCACCACCCGCCCCGAAGTCGGCCGGATCCTGCGCGACGAATTCCGCGTCGTCCTGCTCGACGAGTACCAGGACACCTCCGTCGCCCAACGACTGCTGCTGTCCGCCCTCTTCGGCGCCGGCACCGGCACCGCCACCGGACATGCCGTCACCGCCGTCGGCGACCCCTGCCAGGCCATCTACGGCTGGCGCGGCGCCTCCGTGGCCAACCTCGACGACTTCCCCGTCCACTTCCCCTTCCAGGACGGCACCCCCGCCCGCCGGTACGCCCTCAGCGAGAACCGCCGCAGCGGCGGCCGCCTCCTCGACCTCGCCAACGGCCTCGCCGCACCACTGCGCCGGATGCACGAGGGCGTCGAAGCGCTGCGCCCCGCCCCCGGCGCCGAGCGCGACGGCACCGTCCGCTGCGCCCTGCTGCCCACCCACGCCGAAGAGCTCAGCTGGCTCGCCGACTCCCTCGCCCACCTCGTCCGCACCGGCACCCCGCCCGGCGAGATCGCCGTGCTGTGCCGCACCGCCGGTGATTTCGCCCGCATCCAGGGCGAACTCGTCGCCCGGGACCTCCCCGTGGAAGTCGTCGGTCTCTCCGGACTGCTGCACCTGCCCGAGATCGCCGACCTCGTCGCCGTCTGCGAAGTGCTCCAGGACCCCACGGCCAACGCCGCCCTGGTCCGCCTGCTGATCGGCCCGCGCTGGCGGATCGGCCCCCGCGACCTGGCGCTCCTGGGCCGCCGCGCCCGCACCCTCGTCCACCACAGCGCCCCCTCCGACGACCCCGGGCAGCGCCTCGCCGAGGCCGTCGAAGGCGTCGACCCGGCGGAGACCATCTCGCTCGCCGACGCCCTCGACACCTTCCTGGAGGCCGAAGGACCCGACGACTCGCTCCCCTTCTCGCCCGAGGCCCGGGTGCGCTTCGCCTACCTGGCCACCGAACTGCGCGACCTGCGCCGCTCCCTCGGCGACCCCCTCATGGACGTGCTCCACCGGGTGCTCGCCGCCACCGGCCTGGAAGTCGAGCTGTCCGCGTCACCGCACGCCCTCGCCGCGCGCCGCCGCGAAACGCTCGGCACCTTCCTCGACATCGCGGCCGGATTCGCGGCCAAACAAGGCGGCGAATCCCTCGACGGCGACGCCACCCTGCTCGCCTTCCTCGGCTTCCTGCGCACCGCCGTCCAGCACGAAAAGGGCCTGGACAGCTCCCTCCCCGGCGGCGAAAACACCATCAAGGTCCTGACCGCCCACAAGTCCAAGGGCCTGGAATGGGACGTGGTCGCCGTCCCCGGCCTGGTGGCCAAGCAGTTCCCCAGCGAACAGGCCCGTGAGTCCTGGACCAGCCGGTCCAAGGTCCTCCCGCACGCCCTGCGCGGCGACGCCGCCACCCTCCCCGACGTCGGGGAATGGGCCGCCCGCGGTCTGAAATCCTTCAAGGAGGCGATGAAGCAGCACCAGGAGACCGAGGAACTGCGCCTCGGCTACGTCACCTTCACCCGCCCCCGCTCCCTGCTGCTCGGCTCCGGCCACTGGTGGGGCCCCCAGCAGAAGCGACCGCGCGGCCCCTCCGCCTTCCTGGAGGCGCTGCGCGAGCACTGCGAGGCGGGGCACGGCGAGATCGAGCACTGGGCCGATGCCCCCGAGGACGGCGAGGAGAACCCCGCCCTCTCCGAGGCCGCCACGGAACAGCCCTGGCCGCTGCCCCTCGACCCCACCGCCACGGCCCGCCGCCGCGCCGCCGCGGCAACGGTCCGCGCCCACCTGGAACGCCGTACGGGGGAGGGGCCCGCCGCCGCTGCCGCCGCTGCCACCGCCTCGCCGTCCCTGTCCGCCCACGACCCCGACTGGCCGCCGCCCCCGGCCGATGATCCCTGGGACGCCGATCCGTTCGAGGGGCCCGAAGCCGGACCGTACGCCGGGCCGGATGCCGGGCCAGAGGCCGATCCGTCCGACGGGCCGTACGACATGCCGGACGACCCGTACGACATGCCGGACGACCCGTTCGACGAGGCCGGCCCCCGGCCGTTCGACGGCACCCCGCCGTACGACGTGCCCCGCCCGCACCCCTCTGACGACGCCCCGCCGCAGGACACCCCCGAGGCCGGCCCTGCGTCCCCGCTCCATGCCCGCATCGGCGCCCAGCGCTCCACCGAGCCCGACCTCACGGCACCCGCCGACGCCGACACCGCCCACCCCGGAGAGACCGCGCCGCACACTCTCCTCCCCGAGGAGCGGCGCACCGTCGGCTCCTGGGACCGCGATCTCGACGCCCTCGCCGCCGAACTGCGCCGCTCCCGCGCCACCGTCCGCGACGTCCCGCTGCCCTCCGCGCTCAGCGCCACCCAGCTGCTCCGCCTCGCCGCCGACCCCGACGGCTTCGCCCGCGAACTCGCCCGCCCCATGCCGCGCCCGCCACAGCCCGGCACCCGCCGGGGCACCCGCTTCCACGCCTGGGTCGAATCCCGCTTCGAAGAGCTGACGCTGCCCCTGCTCGGCCCCGAGGAGCTTCCCGGCGCCGAAGCGGGCGAGGAAGCCGAAATCGTCGACGAACACGACCTCGAAGCCCTCAAGGAGGCCTTCGCCCGCACCCCCTACGCCCACCGCACCCCCTTCCGCGTCGAAGCCCCCTTCCAGCTCACCCTCGCGGGGCGGGTCATCCGCGGCCGGATCGACGCCGTCTACAAAGAGCCCGGCCCCGACGGCGACCGCTTCGAGATCGTCGACTGGAAGACCGGCCGCGCCCACAGCGCCGACCCCCTCCAGCTGGCCGTCTACCGCCTCGCCTGGGCCGAGCGGTACGGCCTGGAGCCGTCCGCCGTCGGCGCCGCCTTCCTCTACGTCCGCAGCGGCGAGGTGGTCCGCCCCGCCCGGCTGCCCGGCCGCACCGGACTCGAACGCATCCTGCTCGGCGAGACCGCCGACCGGCCTCCCCCACAAGGCCGATAGGCTCGGGCGTATGAGCACAACCCCGGACAGCGCCGTCCGCGCGTACATCACCTTGCACCGTGAAGCGTTCCTCGCGGACCTCGCCGACTGGCTGCGCATCCCCTCCGTGTCCGCCGACCCCGAGCGCGCCGGCGAGGTACGCCGCAGCGCCGAATGGCTCGCCGCGAAGCTCTCCGACACCGGCTTTCCCACCACCGAGATCTGGGAGACCGACGGCCTGCCCGCCGTCTTCGCCGAGTGGCCCTCGGGGGACCCGTCCGCGCCGACCGTGCTCGTCTACGGCCACCACGACGTACAGCCCGCCGCCCGCGAGGACGGCTGGCACACCGACCCCTTCGCACCCCAGACCATCGACGGCAAGCTCTACGCCCGCGGCGCCGCCGACGACAAGGGCCAGGTGTTCTTCCACACCCTGGGCGTGCGCGCGCACCTCGCCGCGACCGGCCGCACCGCCCCCGCCGTCAACCTCAAGCTGCTCGTCGAGGGCGAGGAGGAGTCCGGCTCACCGAACTTCCCGGCCCTGATCGAGAAGCACGCCGACCGCCTCGCCTGCGACGCGGTGATCGTCTCCGACACCGGCATGTGGTCCAGGGACACCCCCACGGTGTGCACCGGCATGCGTGGCCTGACGGACTGCCAGATCGACCTCTACGGCCCCGACCAGGACCTCCACTCCGGCTCGTTCGGCGGCGCCGTCCCCAACCCCGCCACCGAGGCCGCCCGGCTGGCCGCCGCGCTGCACGACGCCGACCGCCGGGTCGCCGTCCCCGGCTTCTACGACGGCGTGATCGAGCTCACCGACCGCGAGCGGGAACTCTTCGCCGAGCTGCCCTTCGACGAGGAGGAGTGGCTGCGCACCGCGCACTCCCACGCCCCCCTCGGCGAGGCCGGCCGCACCACCCTGGAACGCATCTGGGCCCGCCCCACCGCCGAGGTCAACGGCATCGGCGGCGGCTACCAGGGCCCCGGCGGCAAGACCATCGTGCCGTCCACCGCACAGCTCAAGCTGTCCTTCCGGCTGGTCGCGGGCCAGAGCGCGGACGCCGTGCAGCAGTCCGTACGCGACTGGGTCGCCGCGCGCCTCCCGGCCGGCAT
Source organism: Streptomyces sp. NPDC047049 (assembly GCF_040643995.1). Lineage (NCBI taxonomy): Bacteria > Bacillati > Actinomycetota > Actinomycetes > Kitasatosporales > Streptomycetaceae > Streptomyces > Streptomyces sp. NPDC047049. The sequence continues at coordinate 478,066 of NZ_JBEYVM010000003.1, forward strand.
CCGCCACGAGATCACCTTCTGGGGCGCCACCCGCCCCTGCCTCACCCCGCTCGACCACCCCGCGCTCCAGTCCCTCGTCCGCGCCATGGGCCGGGCCTTCGAGGACAAGATCCGCTTCACCCGCGAGGGCGGCTCCGGACCGGCGGCCGACCTCCAGGACGTCCTCGGCGTCCCTGTCCTCTTCCTCGGCATCTCCGTGCCGTCCGACGGCTGGCACGCACCGAACGAAAAGGTCGAGCTCGACCTGCTGATGAAGGGCGTCGAGACCGCCGCCCTTCTGTGGGGCGACCTCGCGGAGACCTGGCGCCCGGCCTGACCGCGCACCCCCGTACCGCTCCGCGCCCGTACGCAGCAATCACCCACGCCACAGGGGGAGTTGGAAACAGCAGTGACCACCTGGACCGACCACACCGCCGGCCGGCCGCTCACGTTCAGCGCGCCGAGCGGAATTGACCGCTCCGCCCATCACCGTCTCGACGAGGCATGGCTGGCGGCGGCCTGGAGCCACCCGACGACGCGCGTCTTCGTAGTGTCCGGCGGACAGGCGCTGATCGACGACACCCCTGACGGCCGCACCGAGCTGATCATGACGCCGTCCTTCGAGGCGCCGCTGACCGAGGCCCACCGCTACTACCTCGGCACCGACGACGAGGGCGTCAGCTACTTCGCCCTCCAGAAGGACTCGCTGCCCGGCCGCATGGACCAGTCCGCGCGCCCGGCGGGCCTGCGCGAGGCCGGTCTGCTGCTGTCGCCCCGCGACGCGGGCCTGCTGGTGCACGCCGTCGCCCTGGAAAACTGGCAGCGCCTGCACCGCTTCTGCTCACGCTGCGGCGAGCGCACCGTCATCGCCGCGGCGGGCCACATCCGCCGCTGCCCGGCGTGCGGCGCCGAGCACTACCCGCGCACCGACCCCGCCGTGATCATGCTCGTCACCGACGAGGAGGACCGCGCCCTCCTGGGCCGGCAGGTCCACTGGCCCGAGGGCCGCTTCTCCACCCTTGCCGGCTTCGTCGAGCCGGGTGAGTCCATCGAGCAGTCGGTGGCGCGTGAAGTCTTCGAGGAGGCCGGCGTCGTCGTCGGCGATGTCGAGTACATCGCCAGCCAGCCCTGGCCCTTCCCCTCCAGCCTGATGCTGGGCTTCATGGCGCGTGCCACGTCGTCCGAGATCCAGGTCGACGGCGAGGAGATCGAAGAGGCCCGCTGGTTCTCCCGCGAGGACCTGCGCGCCGCCTTCGAGTCCGGCGAGGTCCTTCCGCCCTACGGCATCTCCATCGCCGCCCGCCTCATCGAGCTCTGGTACGGCAAGCCGCTGCCCAAGCCGTGAACACCGGACGGTGGGCGGGGGCGGGCGGCCGTAGGGCAGCCGCCTCCGTTCACCGTCGGGCAGCAGAGAGCCGGCAGACGGGACGCAGTAGCCAGCAGGCCGCCGGCCGGTCCCACATGGGGTCCGGCCGACGGCCTGCGCGTGCACACGGAGCGCAGCCGTCAGACCATCCGGCCGTCAGACCATCCGGCCGTCGAGCCGTCGAGCCGTCGAGCCGTCGAGCCGTCGAGCCGTCCGGCCATCGGCTGTCAGGCCCCGACCTTCTCCTTGACCTGCGCCAGGGACGGGTTGGTCAGCGTCGAGCCGTCGGGGAACCGCACGGTCGGCACCGTCTGGTTGCCGCCGTTCGCCTTCTCCACGAACGCCGCGGACTCCGGGTCGTGCTCGATGTTGATCTCGGTGTACGCGATGCCCTCGCGGTCCATCTGGCCCTTCAGCCGACGGCAGTAACCGCACCAGGTCGTGCTGTACATCGTCACAGTGCCCGCCATGCGTCCCGCGCTCCTTCGTTAAGTCTTGATCCGAAACCGCCCGACGCCGTACTCGGCACTCGGCGCGGCCAAGCACCACAACGTACGACGTGCCCGGGTCATTCCCGGGGGGACACCCCCACCCCTCCCCCCTCCCCACCCACACCCCCGAGAGACCGCCCCACCGGCCCCGCCTCAGCCCCCACCGCCCCTCCGCGCTACCCTCCCCCGCTGCCGCTGCCGCTACCCTCCCCCGCTGCCGCTGCCGCTGCCGCTGCCGCTGCCGCTGCCGCTGCCGCTGCCGCTGCCGCTGCCGCTGCCGCTGCCGCTGCCGCTGCCGCTGCCGCTGCCGCCGCTGCCGCTGCCGCCGCTGCCGCTCCCGCTGCCGCTCCCGCTGCCGCTGCGCCGCTCTCCGCCGGCTGCTCGCCGGTGAGAGAAGCAAAGCACCCTCCGCGGCCGCGTGCCGGCCGTTGTCCACAGGGGCCGTGATGCGTACGACCGGGGTGCGGCGGCTGTGGACGGGCTTCCCGGGCGGCCGCGCGGACCTGGCAGCATGGCGGGGTGACAGCAGCAACGGATTCCTCTCTCTTCCCGCAGGTGCCTGACTCGGCCGACGGGGTGCTCGACGGGCTCGACCCCGAGCAGCGCGAGGTCGCCACGGCTCTGCACGGTCCCGTCTGCGTGCTGGCCGGTGCCGGCACGGGCAAGACCCGCGCGATCACCCACCGGATCGCCTACGGCGTGCGGGCCGGAATCCTGCAGCCCGCGAGTGTGCTCGCGGTCACGTTCACGGCCCGCGCGGCCGGCGAGATGCGCGGCCGGCTGCGGCAGCTCGGCGCGGGCGGGGTCCAGGCCAGGACGTTCCACTCCGCCGCCCTGCGGCAGCTCCAGTTCTTCTGGCCGAAGGCCGTCGGCGGTGAGGTCCCGCGGCTGCTGGAGCGCAAGATCCAGCTCGTCGCCGAGTCCGCCGCCCGCTGCGGCATCCGGCTGGACCGCAATGAGCTGCGCGATGTCACGGCCGAGATCGAATGGTCCAAGGTCACCCAGACCGTGCCGGCTGACTACCCCGCCGCCGTCACCAAGGCCGGCCGCGAGGCCCCTCGTGACCCGGCCGAGGTCGGGCAGATCTACCGCACCTACGAACAGCTCAAGCGCGAGCGCGGCAGCATCGACTTCGAGGATGTGCTGCTGCTCACGGTCGGTGTGCTGCAGGACCGGCACGACATCGCCGAGCAGGTCCGGGCCCAGTACCAGCACTTCGTCGTCGACGAGTACCAGGACGTCAGCCCGCTCCAGCAGCGGCTGCTGGAGCTGTGGCTGGGGGACCGCGACACCCTCTGCGTGGTCGGCGACGCCGGCCAGACGATCTACAGCTTCACCGGCGCCACCCCCGACCACCTCCTCAACTTCCGCACCCGCCATCCGAACGCGACGGTCGTCAGGCTCGTCCGCGACTACCGCTCCAGCCCCCAGGTCGTGCACCTCGCCAACGGTCTGCTGTCCCAGGCCAAGGGGCGCGCCGCCGAGCAGCGCCTGGAGCTGGTCTCGCAGCGCGAGGCCGGCCCCGAGCCCGTGTACACGGAGTACGCCGACGAGCCCGCCGAGGCCGAGGGCACCGCCCGCCGGATCCGGGACCTGATCGCCGCCGGTGTGCCCGCCGGCGAGATCGCCGTGCTCTTCCGCATCAACGCCCAGTCCGAGGTCTACGAGCAGGCGCTGGCGGACGCCGGGGTGCCGTATCAGCTGCGGGGCGCCGAGCGGTTCTTCGAGCGGCCCGAGGTGCGCGAGGCCGGCGTCAAGCTGCGCGGCGCCGCCCGCTTCGGTGCCAACGACGCGCTGCTCGACGACGCCATGGACCTGCCGTCCGAGGTGCGGGCGGTACTCAGCGACATGGGCTGGACGAGCAGGCCACCGGCCGGCTCCGGGGCGGTGCGGGACCGCTGGGAGTCCCTGGCGGCCCTGGTCCGGCTGGCCGAGGACTTCGCCAGGGCCCGGCCCGCGGCCACCCTCGCGGACCTCGTCGCCGAGCTGGACGAGCGGGCGAACGTCCAGCACGCCCCGACGGTCGAAGGGGTGACCCTGGCGTCCCTGCACGCCGCCAAGGGCCTGGAGTGGGACGCCGTCTTCCTGGTCGGCCTCACCGAGGGCATGCTGCCGATCACCTACGCCAAGACCGACGAGCAGATCGAGGAGGAGCGCCGGCTGCTCTATGTCGGCGTCACCCGCGCGCGGCTGCATCTGGGCCTGTCCTGGTCGCTGGCGCGCTCTCCCGGCGGGCGTACCTCCCGCCGCGCCAGCCGCTTCCTCAGCGGCCTGCGGCCCGGATCCGGGGCGGCGGCCGGCCGCCGGACGCCGGGCGCGCTCTCCGGGGGCGTCGAGCGCGGCGACGGGGCGGCTGCGGTGGTGCGGCGCCCCCGGCACCGCAGCCCGGCCCGCTGCCGGGTCTGCAACAAGACCCTCACCGACGCGGGCGAGATGAAGCTGATGCGGTGTGAGGACTGCCCCTCGGAGCTCGACGAGGCGCTTTACGAGCGGCTGTGCGCGTGGCGGGCCGAGCAGGCGGCGCGTTCCCGGCAGCCCGCCTACTGCGTCTTCACCGACAAGACCCTGATGGCGATCGCGGAGGCCGTGCCGGGAACCGAAGCGGAGCTTGCGGTCATCTCCGGGGTGGGGCGGCGGAAGTTCGACCGCTACGGCAATGACGTGCTGGCAATCTGCGCCGGCGAGGAGCTCGTGGGGGCCCTTGAGGACGGGCCCGGGGACGCCACGGAAAACTCGTCGGAAAAATAGTTTGCGCGCGCGGAGCGCATCCCCATAGCCTTCACAAGCAACGGAGACAACGGTTTCTTTCCGAGATCCGATGGATCCGTGCTGTACTTGAACACCCTGGAACGGGATTCCCGGTCCACCGAGACGCCGAGAGGAGGCGAGCCCAGTGATCAGCATCATCGAGACCAACAAAATGACCGATCTCTCGGTCGTCGCCACCTGCCCGCTCGGCTCCTCGCTCCCTGGTACCGGTATGTCCGGCTTCGGCCGCCTGTCCGGTATGGGAGTCGCGCGTCCCGAGTCCCTCGCTGTGCTGACGCGCGGCGAGCGGAGCGAGCGACCGACCGAGGCACCTGCGGTAGCAGCGGCGGCATCGGCGAATGCCTTTGTCTTCGCGGCGGCCAATGGTGCCGGATCCCGGAAGCAGTACCAGTCGCAGCATGAAACGTGGGCCTACCGCGGCCACGAACCCTGGAGAGATCCAGCCTGATCGGCACGATCAGGTCGGCACCTTCCAGGGCCGCGGAACCCACACCGGGATCCGCGGCCCTTTTGTTTTCCCCAAGCCTCCGGCTAGGGGGGACTCCCACAAGCGCGCCCGCCACCAGCCGGGCCGAACAGACGAGGAACACACCACCGTGCAACTGCAGACGCACACCCCGTCCGTAGCCACCGACCTGATCCCTCCGCCCGACCCTCAGGAGAACTCCTTGCTTCCCCTCACCGAGCTCGACGACGAGATCGACCGCCTCGGCGCCGCTGTTCCGTGCCGCACCTACGACCCCGAGGTCTTCTTCGCCGAGTCCCCGGCCGACGTCGAGTACGCCAAGACGCTGTGCCAGACCTGTCCGGTCCGTGAGGCCTGCCTCGCCGGTGCCAAAGACCGCCGTGAGCCGTGGGGCGTCTGGGGCGGCGAGCTCTTCGTCCAGGGCGTCGTCGTACCGCGGAAGCGGCCGCGTGGCCGTCCGCGCAAGAACCCGGTCGCGGCATGAACACCATCGGCACAGGAACGATCGACCGTCCCCTCACCCGGGACCCCCAGAAGCAGGACCTCACGATGAACCCCTCCCTCACCGACACCCCCGTCCTTGTGAACTCCGACGCGACCGAGTCGCGTCAGAACAGGAACCTCGCCATGCAACTCATCCCAGAAGCCCTGGCGCGTGCGCATATGCACCAACGCCTCCGGGAGGCCGAATCGGAACGCAGGGCGCATCGGCTCGCGGCCGCGCGGCGTATGCAGCGGCGCGCCGAGCGCGCGTCGCTCCGTGCCCGCCGGGCGCTGGCCATGGCCGTGATGCAGTAAGGCGCTGATGCCGCCACCCATGGGGTCCGTCCGACAGGGCGGGCCCCGCGGTGCGTTGTATCCCGTTTCGCGGGGCCGGCGGGGATATCGTCGGCTGGTGGACCAGAAGACGCATGAACGCGCGGAGTTGGCCGACGGGAAGACGGTGTGCGCCGGCTGCGGCGCGGTCGCCGAGGGCGCCGGGCCGACCTGGACCTGCTCCGTCGAGAACGGTGAGCGCCGCTACTTCTGCCACCACTGTGCGCGGGAGAACATCCGGGCCATCGAAGGGCGCCTGGATTCCAGCTGGTGGTGAGGCCGGCCGCCGCCGCGGCCGGCTGCCCCCGGGCCGTCCCGTCCGCTCCGCCGGCCGGAGCGGACGGGACGGGTTCGTGTGACGTGGCGGGCCCGGCTCAGACCGTGGTCTCCTCGACGGACTCCTTCCCGAGGTCCGCACCGATCTCGTCGTCCCCGAGGGTGCCGGCACCGGAGATGTCCGCGGCGGCCGGCTCCTCCTCGGGCACGAATCCGGGCAGCCACGCCTCCAGCTCGTCGCGCAGCCGTACCGTCGCCCCCAGCTGGCACAGCACCCCGATCGTGCTCAAGGTCACCCGGTGGATCAGAAGGTACGCGGGCGGCAGATTGAGCTGCTTGCCCAACTGGTGGGCGGGGGAGCGCGGATCGCCGATCCGGGTGGCCTGATGGCGCATCCAGCTCCGGGTGAAAGTGAAGGCGTCCACCAGGGCGGGCTCGATGATCGGCAGGAGATAGTCCAGCACCGCGTCCGGGTCCAGCTCGATGGACTCCTTGACGAAGCCCTCCTCGCACAAAAGCTGGTAGACGGCTTCCGCCTCGCCCTCCAGCGTCATCCGCAGCGAGGTCCCGATCGTCGGCGGCAGCCCCTCGGGCAGCCGGTCGACGGTGCCAAAGTCCAGCACCCCCAGCCGCCACTCCTCGACCGGGCCGTCCGGGAAGTCCCCGGCCAGCAGCCGGAAGTTGCCCGGATGCGGGTCGGCGTGCAGCAGGCCCGTACGGGCGGGGCCGGAGAAGAGGAAGCGGGCCAGCAGCTGACCGGCTCGGTCCCGCTGCTCGTCGGTGCCGTCCGCGATCACCTCCGACAGCGGCACCCCGTCCATCCACTCCGTCACCAGCACCTCGTCGCACTGGTGCACCACGGCCGGCACCACCACGTCCGGGTCGTCGGCGAACTCCTCGGCATGCGCCCGCTGGGCCGCTGCCTCCAGGGAGTAGTCCAGCTCCTCCGACACCCGGTCACGCAGCTCGGTGATCAGCGGTTTGATGTCCATGCCCGGGATCAGCGGGCCCAGCAGCCGCGCGAACCGGCTCAGCTGTGCCAGGTCCGACAACAGCGCCTGGCCGGCGCCCGGATACTGCACCTTGACCGCCACCTCGCGGCCGTCGTGCCACACCGCACGGTGGACCTGTCCGATCGAGGCCGCCGCGGCCGGCTTGTCCTCGAACTCCTCGAACAGCTCCCGCCAGTCCACGCCGAGCCGTTCCGCCAGGACGGAGTGCACCGTGCTGGTCGGCATCGGCGGTGCCGCCTCCTGAAGCTTCGTCAGGGCGGCGCGGTAGGGTCCGGCGATCTCCTCGGGCAGCGCCGACTCGAAGACGGACAGCGCCTGCCCGAACTTCATCGCCCCGCCCTTCAGCTCACCGAGCACCTTGAAGAGCTGTTCCGCGGTGCGCTGTTGCAGCTCCCGGCCGACGATTTCCGCGGATCTGCCGCCGATCCGCTTGCCGAGGCCCCAGGTGGCGCGGCCGGCGAACCCCAGTGGCAGCGCGGCCAGCTTGGCGGTGCGGGTGACCGCCTTGCGGGGAAGATCAGACATGTGCCCCTCCAACTCACACTGTCCCCCAACCGGGGTTACTCCGTCATTGTGGCGTGTCACGGCCGAGGATCCGAGGCGCCCGTCGTACCGGACGGACCGGCAGCGCCGCAGCCGCACTCCGGATGCGGCTCGATCCGCACCGTCCGCACGGTGGCACACGGTGCGGCGAGCTCCATCCGTGCCCCTGTGCACGGCGGCAGTTCACCGTCGAGGAACGTCAGTGCCTGGACGGCGGCGACCCCCGCGACCGCGGTCGCCAGCGCGGCATCGCAGGCCGGCACCGCGGGGGAACCACGGCCCGACCGCCACTGCGCCAGCAGCCGCGGCCAGGCCGGCTCCGCGTCTGTACGGCGCAGTTCATCGCAGCGGGCACAGGCCGAACCTCCGGGCAGTACCAAGGGACCCACCACACCCGTGCCCTCGATCACCCCCGCGTAAAGATGCGGGATGCCGGCGGTGAGCAGCGGCTCGGAGAGCACGGGATCGGGGGCGTAAGCGCCGAGTCCGTCGCGTGGGGCGAGCACCACGAGGGACAGCCCGGGTTCCCCGGATTCACTGACCGGGACCCTCGGCCGCGGGGTACGGGCCCAGGGGGAGCAGCGGGTGACCAGCCGTCGCGCCGCGACGGCGCGCCGCTCACCGGTCTGCTCGGCCGGCAGCCCGCCGGGCAGCACATCCCACGGCTGGACCGTGCCGCCGTCGACCACCTCCACCCGGCCGGTCCCCGAGGCGGAGAGCAGCGCCGCGATCGCGGCGCCGACCCGCCCCGCCCCCTTGACCCGCGCCCGGACCGCGCGACGCGCCCCCATCCGGCTCAGCGCGCCCGCGGGCTCGGGATGCCGCACCGAGAGGGACGCCAGGTCGGGCCGCAGCTGTTCGAAGGCGGCCTGGTCCGCCCGGACCGCCTCGGCCGGCGGGCCGCCGGCGGTGGGGGCTTCCAGCAGCCCGGCCGCGCCGAGCCGGTCCACCACACCCCGTACGTGTTCGGGCGGGAGGTCCAGTAACGCGGCCTCCTCGATCAGTTGCGGCAGCGTACGCGTGCCGTCGATCAGCGAGAGGAAGCTTCCGGTCGCCGTATCGACCGGGCCGACCACCAGTGCATGCGCCGGCGCCACACCGAACCGCACCGTCTCCCTGTCCCGCCAGCCGCGCCGCAGCGCGGGCTTGAGCATCGGATGCCGCATATCCGCCCCCGTCCTTCGTCGTCCGGCTCCCAGCATGCGCCGTGCCGCGGATTCCTGCGGAAGTTATCCACAGGCAGGGGCTGCCGGTCGTACAAGCAGTGCACGCCATGGAGTGGTTCGGCGGGCGAACCGTCCGCGGGGCGGGACTTCCCGCACTGCCAGCGGGTAACGTCGGGCGCGTGCCCGCCGACCCTTCCCACGGCCCGGGGGAAACCCCCCTGCGCCGCGCCGCCGACACATCGCGCGGGGCTCCTCCGAGCCCCCAGGCCCGCGGGTCGGGTACCAGCGCCGTCGAGGTGCGCCGCAGCTCACGGCGGCGCAGAACGGTCTCGGCGTACCGCGAGGGCAACCGCACGGTGGTCCTCATCCCGGCGCGTATGTCCGAGGCCGAGGAACGGCGTTGGGTCACCGTCATGCTCGACAAGCTCGCCGCCCAGGAGAGCAAGCGGATGCTGGGCGACGGCGAGCTGGCCCGGCGTGCCGAGCGGCTGTCCGGCCAGTATCTGGACGGCCGCGCCAGCCCCGCGTCGGTGCGCTGGGTGACCAACCAGAACACCCGCTGGGGATCGTGCACCCCCGCGGAGGGCAGCATCCGCCTCTCGCACCGCCTCCAGGGCATGCCGGAGTACGTCGTCGACTACGTCCTGCTGCACGAACTCGCCCATCTGCTCGTCCCCGGCCACGGCCCCCGTTTCTGGCGGCTGCTGGAGGCCTACCCCCGTACGGAGCGGGCCCGCGGCTACCTCGAAGGGGTGGTCGCGGCCGGCCGGCTGCCCCATCTGCCCGCCGCCCGCGACGACTGACGCGGCACCGGACGAGATCCGCCGCGCCCCGCCATCGCCTGCTGTCGGCGCCAGCGGTTAGCCTGGCCGCGCAGAAGGAACGCACAGCGGAGCGGGGGACGGACGTTACGTATGGCCAGGGAATTCCAGCGGGGCCACAAGGCCAAGATCGGTGATCTGACGGCGGGAACGGATCTGTACGTCGGCGTGCAGATCGCCGGACCCGGCCTGACCTTCGACATCAGCTGCTTCGGACTGGACGCCGAGGAACGGCTGTCCGACGACCGGTACTTCGTCTTCTTCAACCAGCCCAAGACGCCCGAGGAATCGGTCCAGCTGCTCGGGGCGCAGGCCGGCGACAGCGAGTCCTTCCGGGTCACCCTCGACAAGATCCCGCCGCACATCCGGAAGCTCTCCTTCACCGCCGCGCTCGACGGTGCGGGCCAGGTCTCGCAGATCGGCCCCGGCTACCTCCGGATCGTGGCCGGCGGCGAAGAGGTCGCCCGCTACTCCTTCACCGGCAGCGAGTTCAGCACCGAACGCGCCGTCATGCTCGGCGACTTCTACCTCAAGGACGTCTGGCGCTTCGCCGCCGTCGGCCAGGGCTTCGACGGCGGACTGGAGGCGCTGCTGAAGAACTTCGGCGGCGAGGTCGCCGAAGAGGCCGAGGCCCCGGCGCCGCCCCCCGCGGCACAGGGCGTGCCCGGCTTCGCGCCGCCCTCCGGTGCGGCGGCCCCCGCACCGTCCTTCGGGGTGCCCGCCGCCCCCGCACCGCAGCAGCCCGCGCCCGACTTCGGCCCGCCCCAGGGCGCGCCGCAGGCGCCCCCGGCCGCACCGCAGCCCACCGAGCCGCAGGTGCACCTCGCGCCCACCCTCGCCGCGCCGCCGGCCCCGTACGGTCAGCCGGCGCCCGGTCAGGACCCGTACGGCCGGCAGCAGACCGTACCCGGCGGCTTCCCCGGCCAGCAGGCCCCGCAGGCACCGCCCTACGGGCAGCCCGCCCCGCCGCCCGGCGGATACGGACCCCCGCAGCCCGCCCCCTACGGGCAGCCGGGACAGCAGCCCCCGGGCGCCCCGTACGGCGGCGGCCAGACCCCGGCGGTGCCCCAGGGCGGCGGCCCGGGCCTCGGTGTCGTCCTGGACAAGTACAAGGAAGCCCCCACCGGCCGGCGCTGGACCCCGCAGAACAGCAAGCTGATCCGCGTCGACCTCGGCGTCGACGGCCAGCCGGTGCTCGCCCGCCAGGGCAGCATGGTGCTCTACCAGGGCAAGGTCGACTTCGGCTACAAGGGCGCCGGCTTCCGCGGCCGGATCGTCGGCAACGCCACCGGCCAGGAAATGCAGCTGATGCGCTGCACCGGCCAGGGCCAGGTCTTCTTCGCCGAGAACAGCGCCCACGTCCACCCCATCGAGCTGCAGGGCGACGCCATCTGTGTGTCCGCCGACAGCGTCCTCGCCTTCGACGAGTCGCTGCAGCACGAGGTCCGCAGGATCGAGGGCCACGGCATCCCCGGTGGCGCCCTGTTCACCATGCAGTTCCAGGGGACCGGCACCCTCGTCGTCAAGACCCAGGGCACCCCGGTCGTCCTGCCGGTCACCCCGACCACCTTCGCCGACGCCAACGCCATCGTGGCGTGGTCCGCGGGCTCGCAGGTGATCATCTCCAGTCAGGTGAGCCTGCGCCGGCACGCCTTCCCCGGCCACTCGGGCGAGACCGTGAACCTCCAGTTCCGCGGTGCGCCCGGCAACTTCATCGTCGTCCAGCCCTACGAGGTCTGAGGGAGCCCGCACGTCATGAACCAGCAGCAGCTGTCGGGCTACGCCCCGACCCCGCCCGCCGCCCGTATGGAGAACCACGGCAGCGCCATGGTGAAGATCGCCATGCAGAGCGGCCAGGACGTCTTCGCACGCACCGGCTCGATGGTCGCCTACGAAGGATTCGTCCAGTACGAGCCGAACCCGCCCGCCGTCCGCCAGATGGCCTCCCAGTGGCTCACCGGCGAAGGCGCACCCCTGATGAAGTGCTCCGGAGACGGTCTGCTCTACCTCGCCGACTACGGCGCCGACGTGGTCTGCATCAACCTCGACGGCGATGCGCTCTCCGTCAACGGCACCAACCTCCTCGCGTTCGACGCGCAGCTCCAGTGGGGCGTGCAGCGCGTCAAGGGCATGGCGAAGTTCGCCGGCCAGGGCCTCTTCAACGTCGGGATCTCCGGCACCGGCTGGGTCGCCCTGACCTCCCGGGGCACGCCCATCGTCGTCGACTGCGGCCGCGGCGAGGACGAGACCTATGTGGACCCGGACGCCCTGGTCGCCTGGTCGACCAACCTGAAGATGAAGGGCAAGCGCAGCTTCAAGGCGTCCTCGATGATCGGGCGCGGCAGCGGCGAGGCGTACCAACTGGGCTTCTCCGGCCAGGGGTTCGTCGTCGTCCAGCCCAGCGAGGACAGCACCGACCGGCTCCGGGCCCGGGGCTGAGGGGGAGGACCGAACACGCCATGCAGAGTCCGCTTTTCGCCTTCACCGAGGCGCAGACCCAGGACCGCTACGTCCTGCAGAACAGCCAGCTGCTGCGCGTCGCCCTCCAGGGCCACGAAGACCTCCTCGCCCGTAAGGGCGCCATGGTCGCCTACCAGGGGCTGCTCGAATTCGACGGCAACTACACGACGCCCGGCCAGCAGCGCGCCCGCGCGCACTCCGGCGAGGGCCTGGACCTGATGCGCGTCTCCGGGCAGGGCACGGTCTACCTGGCCAACCTCGCCCAGTACGTCCATGTCGTCGACGTCGACCACGACGGCCTGACCGTCGACAGCAGTTACGTCCTGGCCCTGGACTCCGGCCTCCACTGGGAGGTCGTCTCCGTCGACAGCCAGTACGGCATCTCCGGCACCGGCAAGTACCAGCTCAACATCTCCGGACGGGGCAAGGTGGTCCTGATGACCTCCGGCGAGCCGCTGATGCTGCAGGTCACGCCCGACAAGTACGTCAACGCCGACGCCGACGCGGTGGTCGCCTGGTCCGCCTCGCTGCGGGTGCAGATGCAGGCACAGACGCACTCCTCCGGGGTGTGGCGCCGGCGCGGCAACACGGGCGAGGGCTGGGAGCTCAGCTTCCTCGGCCAGGGCTACGCACTGGTCCAGCCCAGCGAACTGCTGCCGCCGCAGAACGCCGTCATGGGCTCCGGTGTGGCCGCCCAGTTCGGTATGGGCCAGCAGGGCGCGCGGGGCATGAACCAGGGCAACATCTTCACCAACTGAGCGCCTTCGGGGCGCCGTTGCCGCACGCACTTCGGCGCCCGCCCCGGGAAGGGCGGGCGCCGCAGCGCATGGCGGTCCAGCGGTGCCGGGGCACCGCCGTCCGGGCCGCTGCTCCCCAGCGGGGGAGCGCAGGTGCCGTCCGGAGGCGAGCGCAGGTGCCGTCTAGAGGAGAGCGCGGGTGCGCTCGACCAGCTGCACCACCGACGCATCGGCGACGCCGGGTACCTCGTCGTAGCCGAACCACCGCAGATCCAGTGACTCGTCGCTGATCGCCGCCACCGCGTCAGCCGGAGCCAACGCCGCGTACTGGACGTCCAGATGCACCGCACACGGCGTCTGATGGCGGTCCAGCCGCACCGGGCCGCCGGACAGCAGCGTCAGCCCCTGGGTGATCCCCGACTCCTCGCGCGCCTCCCGCAGCGCCGCCCCGGCCAGCGAGGCGTCCTCCGGCTCGCAGTGGCCGCCCATCTGCAGCCACATCTCCAGCTTGCGGTGCAGGGTCAGCAGCACCCGGCCGCCGGCCGGGTCGATCACCAGTGCACTGGCCGTGAGGTGTCCGTCCTTGCAGGGCTTCCACATGCCGTCCTGATGGGCGGCGAGGTGGTCCAGATACGCCAGCCGCAGCTGCTCTTGTTCAGGCGACGGCGCGGGCCACTCCTTGAGCACCCGCGCCGCGTCCTCGCGCAGACTCACTTGCCGCCGTCACCCCTGCCCTCGCCGGACGCCTCGTCCGGGCCGCCGTCCTCCCGGTCGGACCTGCCCGGGTCCGGCTTGCCCAGATCGGTCCTGCCGCCGCTCGCGGCCTCGCCGAGCATTTTGTCGAGCTCGGAGAAGTCCGGCTGCTCGTGGTGGACGAACCCGTCCGGGTCGTCCAGGTCCGCCGCCGTCGGCAGCATGTCCGGGTGCTCCCACAGGCCGTCGCGGCCCTCCAGGCCCCGCGCGTCCGTCAGCGACGCCCACAGCCGCGAGGCGTCCCGCAGCCGCCGCGGCCGCAGCTGCAGACCGATCAGCGTCGAGAACGTCTGCTCGGCGGGACCACCGCTGGCCCGGCGCCGCCGCAGCGTCTCACGGAGCTTGTCCGCCGACGGCAGATGCGGCTTGGCGGCGGCGTGCACCACCGCGTCCACCCAGCCCTCGACGAGGGCCAGTGCGGTCTCCAGCCGGGCCAGCGCCGCCTTCTGCTCCGGGGTGTCCTCGGGCTGGAACATGCCCTGCTGAAGGGCGTTCTGCAGCTCCTCGGGATGCTGCGGATCGATCTGGCCGACCACGTCCTCCAGCTTGGTGGTGTCGACCTTGATGCCGCGCGCATAGCCCTCGACGGCACCGAACAGATGCGAGCGCAGCCACGGCACATGGGCGAAGAGCCGCTGGTGGGCGGCCTCGCGCAGGGCCAGATACAGCCGCACTTCCTCTTCCGGCACACCCAGGCCCTCACCGAACCTCGCGATGTTCCCCGGCAGCAGCGCGGCCTTGCCGGCCGGCCCCAGCGGAAGCCCGATGTCCGTCGAACCCACGACCTCGCCGGCCAGCACGCCCAGTGCCTGGCCGATCTGGGTGCCGAACATCGCACCGCCCATGGAGCGCATCATCCCGAGCAGCGGACCCGCCATGGCCTGCATCTCCCCGGGCAGGACGTCACCCATGGCCGCTCCGACGCGCTCGGCGAGCGGATTGACCAGGTCCTCCCACACCGGGAGGGTTTCCTCGACCCACTCCGCGCGGCTCCAGGCCACCACGGAGCCGGAGCCCGACGGCAGCGACGTCACACCGTCCAGCCACAGGTCGGCGAGGCGTACGGCCTCCTCGACCGCGCCGCGCTCACCCGGCGACAGGCTCGCGTCCTTGCTGCCGTCCTCGGCGCCCTGCGCGACGGTCTGCCGCGCGATGTCCTTGGCCATGTCCCAGTTCACCGGGCCGCCCTCGTAGGAGAGCATCTGTCCGAGCTTCTGGAAGGCGGCTCCCAGGTCGCCAGGGTTCATCTCGCCGCCGGGGCCGCCCATGCCGCCGAAGAGCGCCGCGAACGGATTGTCCGCGCCACCGCTCCCGCCGCCGAACCCGAAGGGGTTTGCGGGGCCCTGGCTACCTCCCTGGCCGCCCTTCTGCTTGCCGTTGTCGCCGTCCTCCGGCTCCTCCGGCGGAAGGCCGAATCCAAATGGGGTGTCACTCACGGGTTTCCTCGGCTCGTAGGGCCGCCGACCAGGTGGCCGACGGCGGCTGCCCGACATCACCTCCAGCGTAGACACCCGGACCGCTTCGGGGCTCGGTGCTTCGCTGTCCCGGTGGCTGGGGCAGGATGGACGCCACCTGGTGCGCACGCATGACCACACGTCCGCACTGAAGACAACCGCTGGAGACGCCCGGTGAGTTCCCCAGATCCGACCGTTCGCGCAGCGCGAAACGCTGCGGCCCAGACCGAGAAGGCAGTCAATGGCGCAGGTGGGGCCACGGACCGGCCGCTGCGCCGGCCCGTGGTGGCCGTCACCGGAGCCGCCTCCGGAGTCGGTGCGCTGCTCACCCGCGCCCTGGTCGCCTCCGAGGAGGTCAAGGAGGTGGTGGCCATCGACGAGCGGCGCGGCGACGTCGCCGAGGCGCACTGGCACGTCCTGGACGTCCGGGACCCGGCCATCGCCGACAAGCTGCGCGGCGCCGACGTCGTCGTCCATCTGGCGCTCGACCTCGACCTGGAGACCGACGACGCGGCACGCACCGCCTACAACGTGCGCGGCACGCAGACCGTGCTCACCGCCGCCGCGGCCGCCGGCATCCACCGGGTGGTGCTGTGCACCTCCGCCATGGTGTACGGGGCGCTGCCCGACAACGACGTTCCCCTGGCCGAGGACGCCGAACTGCGGGCCACCGCGGACGCCACCGGTGTCGGCGACCTCCTGGAGATCGAGCACCTGGCGCACCGTGCGCCCCGCGCGCACCCCGGCCTCAACGTCACCGTGCTGCGCCCCACCGTCCTGGTGGGCGGCACGGACACCGCGCTGACCCGCTACTTCGAATCGCCCCGCCTCCTGGTCGTCGCCGGATCCCGTCCCGCCTGGCAGTTCTGCCACGTCGAGGACCTGGTCAGCGCCCTGGAGTTCGCCGCCCTGGAGAAGGTCGACGGCGAACTGGCGGTGGGCTGCGACGGCTGGCTGGAGCAGGAGGAGGTGGAAGAGCTCTCCGGAATCCGGCGCATGGAGCTGCCGTCCTCGGTGGCCCTGGGCGCCGCCGCCCGCCTGCACCGCATCGGCCTGACGCCGTCCCCCGCGGGCGACCTCGCGTACACGATGCATCCATGGGTGGTCAGCGGCAGCCGGCTGCACGATGCGGGCTGGCGCCCCCGGTGGACGAACGAGGAGGTGCTGGCCGAGCTCCTGGAGGAGGTCGCCGGACGGCACACCGTCGCGGGCCGCAGGCTGGGCCGCAAGGACGCCACCGCCGCGGGCGCCGCCGGTGCCACCGTCGCCCTCCTGGGCACCGCCGCCCTGGTACGCCGTGCCCGTAAGGCCCGCCGCCGTATCTGAGCGCCACCGGGCCGGCCGGGCTGGAGAAGTCTCCATACGGCGCCCGGGACGACCGGCGGAACCGGCAATACCCCACCGTGCCCGCGTACGGCACGATGGGGGTATGTCTGGCACGCCCTCCCCTCCGTCCCCCGGCCGCGACCACCCCGGTGAGCAGGCCGCGCCGGACCCGATCAGGCTCCTGGAGATCCGCGAGCGCGCGCTGTCCGTGGACGAGGTGTTCGCGGCCGTGGGGGACTCGGCGGCCGGCGGTACGGCCCTGTTCGTGGGCACGGTCCGCTCGCACGACAACGGCGCCGACGTCGAGGGCCTGGGCTACTCCGCGCACCCGACGGCCGAGGCGGAGATGCGCCGGATCGCCGGGAAGGTGATCGCCGACTTCCCGGTGCGGGCGCTGGCCGCCGTCCACCGTGTGGGTGATCTGCGCATCGGTGATCTGGCAGTGGTGGTCGCGGTGTCCTGCCCGCACCGCGGCGAGGCGTTCGAGGCCTGCCGCAGGATGATCGACGACCTCAAGCACGAGGTGCCTATCTGGAAGCATCAGACGTTCGCCGACGGGACCGAGGAGTGGGTCGGCGCGTAGCCCCCTCATGGAAGGTCCGGCCCGGTGCGTAAGGCCGCTTTCCCGGGGCAGGCGACATGACAGACGCGCAGGCAGTGGCCCTGTGGCCACGGGGCGGTGGCCTCCGAACACGAGGCCGAACCGGTGCCTTGTGTTCCGGTTGCGTAACCCGCCCCCTGGCGTGAGCGTTGACCCAGCAGATGGTTAATCTGCTTATTCGTCGATCGCGGTCGTACAAGGGGTTGGGAGGTCGCTGATGGGTGCGCTCCTCTGGTTGCTGATTCCGGTCGGTGCGGGGCTGATTGCCGCGGTGTGGAGCAGCTGGGCCCTACGGCACCGCAAGGCCGGGGATGTCGCGGAACTCGCGGGCTACGCCCGGTTCCGGGACGCCATGGAAAAGGAGCACCCCGTTCCCGACCCCGCCTCGGATCCCGTCTGACCTTCCCGCGCCGGCTGCGCGCGATCCGGGCCCGAGCCGAACCCCCCGCCGTGCGATGACCTCCGCGTACGAGCGGGGTGTTCGACCTCGTACGGACGGCCCCGCGGGCCGGTTGTCATACCCGTCCCGTACTGTCGTTCCATGCCACGCCGCACCGCGACGCTGCTCGCCTCGACCCTGATGCTGATCGCGCTGCTCTGCGCCGGGGTACTGATCCCCGTGCCCTACTCCGAGATGTCACCGGGGCCGACGGTCAACACCCTCGGTGATCACGACGGTGAGCCGGTGCTGCAGATCTCCGGCCGCAAGACGTACCCGACGACCGGTCATCTCAACATGACCACCGTCCGCGTCACCGGCCCCGACTACCGCATGAACCTCTTCGAGGCGGTGTACGGCTGGCTCGACCACGACAACGCCGTGGTGCCGCACAAGACGCTCTACCCCGAGGGACAGACGGCCGAGCAGGCCGACCAGGAGAACGCCGAGGAGTTCAGCCAGTCCCAGGAGAGCGCCAAGGCCTCCGCCCTCAACCAGCTGCACATCCCGGTCGCCACCCAGACCGTGGTCGGTTCCGTCGTCAAGGACAAGCCGGCCGACGGGCGGCTGCACGCGGGCGATGTGATCAAGGCGGTGGACGGCACGCAGGTCAAGCAGGCCGGCGACGTCGCCAAGCTCGTCACCCGGCACAAGCCGGGCGAGAAGGTGGTCTTCACGATCATTCCGGCCAAGGACGCCGCCGCCGCGGAGAAGCGGGGCAAGAAGCCCGCGTCCGGCGAGCGGGAGGTCACGGTCAGCACGCAGAAGGCGGACGACGGCCGCGCCATCGTGGGCATCCAGGCCCAGGTGGATCACACCTTCCCGTTCCCCATCGACGTCAAGCTGGCCGATGTCGGCGGCCCGAGCGCCGGGCTGATGTTCGCGCTCGGCATCGTCGACAAGCTCACGCCCGGGGACCTGACCGGCGGCAAGTTCGTGGCCGGCACGGGCACCATCGACGACAAGGGCAAGGTCGGCCCGATCGGTGGCATCTCGATGAAGACGGTCGGTGCACGTGACAAGGGCGCCCAGTACTTCCTCACGCCCAAGGAGAACTGCGCCGCCGCGGCCAAGGACACCCCGAAGGGGCTCACCCTGGTCAAGGTCGGCACCATAGGCGACGCCGTCAAGGCGCTGGAGAAGCTCCGCAAGGGCGACACCGCGGGCCTGCCGAGCTGCAGCCCCGCGGGCCACGCCTAAGCGGGCCACGCCTAGGGGGTGGCTCCCCCCTCAGGACCTGCCAGGACCTGGAAACCGGGCGGCGGCCCGGGCCCGACGCGCACGTCGGGCCCGGGCCGCCGCCCCGCATACCGTCGTCAGCCCTCGAACGTCGCCGCCAGCGCTTCCGCGAGGCCCGGCACCAGCGCCGAGCCGGTGAGCACCTCGGACGTGGAGTCCTTCTCGCGCAGCCGCAGCGCCGACTCGCGCCGGCCGTCCCGCAGCACGGCCACCGTCATCCGGACCTCCTGGCGGTCCGGGTGCTCGGCGACCCACTTGGCGAGCTGCGCCTCGTCCATGCCCGCGGGCTCGGAGTCCTCGGCGGACGGCGGCAGCATCAGCCGCTCGACGGTCAGCGCACAGCCGGTGACGGCGTCGGGCCAGGCAATGGTGGCCAGGAACTCGTCCAGCGGGACGCCCGCCGGGATCTCGTCCTGCTCCACGGGGGTCAGGGACGTGGTGGTGGAGTCGTCGATGCCGAGCTGGGCGGCGAGCGAGGGCTCCTGCGCACGCAGCTTGGCGGTGTCGACGAGGGCGAACAGCCGGGCGGGCTGATCCCAGCCGAGCCCGGCGCTGTACTCGTCGATCTCGAGCACCGCGCGGGTCAGGGGGTCGGCGGCGAGGGGGGTGCCGGCAGCGGGAGAGCCAGGAAGGTCAGTCATGCTCAACATCGTGCCTTGTGTACCCCGGAAAGCGGGAACTGAGTAAAGCCTTCGTAAGTTGCATCGGTGGGTCCTACTATCGCCGGGCCTGCTCCACACGACAGCGAACTTCGAGGTGCGCACCTTGGCTTTCCAGATGCCGGACCGCGGCGGAGGCCCGACAGGGCCACGGATCAGAGTCGGCCGACCATCGCGGCGGATCCGGACCCTGCTCATGACATTGGGTGTGCTGGCCGTCCTGGCCATGCTCTTCGTGATGTTTGCGGGGTTCTGGACCGATTGGCTCTGGTACCGCTCGGTCAAGTACTCCTCGGTCTTCACCACCACCCTGTGGACCAAGATCGGCCTGTTCTTCGCCTTCGGCGTCCTGATGGCCGTGGCCGTCGGGGTCAACGTCTGGCTCGCGTACCGGCTGCGGCCGCCGCTGAGCGCGATGTCCGTGGAGCAGCAGAGCCTGGACCGCTACCGCATGGGCATCGCGCCCTTCAAGAAGTGGGCGCTGATCGCGGTCACCGCGGTGATCGGCCTGATCGCCGGTGCCTCCGCCTCCGGGGAGTGGCGGACCTACCTGCAGTGGGCCAACGCCGTGCCCTTCGGCAAGACGGACCCGCAGTTCGGCATGGACATCGCGTTCTACACGTTCGATCTGCCCTGGTACCGCTTCCTGTTGAGCTTCGGCTTCGCCTGTGCGGTACTGTGTCTGGTCGCCGCGGCGCTGACCCACTACCTCTACGGCGGACTGCGGCTGACCAGCCCCGGCTCGCGGGCGACCGCGGCGGCCACCGGCCATCTGTCGGTGCTGCTGGGCATTTTCGTCTCGCTCAAGGCGATCGCGTACTGGCTCGACCGGTACGGCCTGGCGGTCAAGTCCAGCGGCCTGAAGTCGGCCGACAACTGGACGGGCCTGCGGTACGTCGACGCCAACGCCTACCTCCCGGCGAAGACGATCCTGTTCTTCATCGCGGCGATCTGCGCGGTGCTGTTCTTCGCCACCCTCTGGCGGCGGACGTGGCAGCTGCCGGTGATCGGCTTCGGTCTGATGGTGCTCTCGGCGATCCTCATCGGCGGGCTGTACCCGGCGATCGTGCAGAAGTTCCAGGTCCAGCCGAACGAGCAGGCCAAGGAAGCGCCGTACATCAAGCAGAACATCAAGGCGACCCGGGACGCGTACGACATCCAGAATTCCGAGGTCACGCCGTACAAGGGTGACTACAAGCCCGCCGACAAGGCGGACAGCCAGCGGCTGCGCGACGACGCCGACACCACGGCCAGCATGCGTCTGCTCGACCCGAACGTGGTCTCGCCGGCCTTCCAGCAACAGCAGCAGGTGCGCGGGTACTACCAGTTCCCCTCGACCCTCGACGTCGACCGCTACAAGGACGAGGACGGTGCCGAGCAGGACACCGTCATCGGTCTGCGCGAGCTGAACATCGCGGGTATCCCCGAGCGCAACTGGATCAACGACCACTTCAAGTACACCCACGGCTACGGCGCGGTCGCCGCCAAGGGGACGGAGGCCGCCGACGGCGGCGGCCCCAAGTACACCGAGTCGGATCTGCCGGCCAAGGGGCAGCTCGGCTCGTACCAGCAGCGGGTGTACTACGGCGAGAAGACCTCGCAGTACTCCATCGTCGGCGGTCCGCAGAAGGAACTGGACTACTCCGACGACAGCGGCGAGAAGAGCTACAGCTACCGGGGCAACAGCGGCGTCAGCCTCTCCAACCCGGTCAACCGCGCCGCCTACGCGGCGGCGTTCGGGGAGCCGCAGATCCTCTACTCCGGAGCGATCGGCAAGGGCTCGCGGATCCTGTACAACCGCACGCCCAAGGAGCGCGTCGAAGCCGTCGCCCCCTGGCTGACCATCGACGGCGACGCCTACCCGGCGGTCATCAACCACCGGCTCAAGTGGATCGTCGACGCCTACACCACCAGCAACGGCTATCCGTACGCCTCGCGCACCACGCTCGGGGACAGCACGGCCGATTCGCTCACCGACGGCCAGCGGGCGGTGGTGGCCCAGCAGAACCAGGTCAACTACATCCGCAACTCCGTCAAGGCGACGGTGGATGCCTACGACGGTTCGGTGAAGCTCTACCAGTGGGACGAGAAGGACCCGGTCCTCAAGACCTGGATGAAGTCGTTCCCCGGCACGGTCGCGAAGAAGAGCGCCATCAGCCCGGCCCTCAAGGAGCACCTGCGCTACCCGCAGGACCTCTTCAAGGTGCAGCGCCAGCTGCTGACCACGTACCACGTCACGGACCCGGACACCTTCTACACCGGCTCCGAGCGCTGGCAGATCCCGAACGACCCGACGACCAAGTCGGGCAACGCGGTACCGCCGTACTACCTGAGCATGAAAATGCCGGACCAGAAGAACCGGGCGTTCTCGCTGACGACGAGCTTCACGCCCAACAAGCGCGACAACCTCGGCGCGTTCATGGCCGTCGACGCCAATGCGACCAGCGGCGACTACGGCAGGATCAGACTGCTGAAACTGCCCTCGCAGACGCCGGTGCCCGGTCCGCAGCTGGTGCAGTCGAAGTTCAACTCCGATCCGAACATCGCCAATGAGCTCAATATCCTCAAGAAACTCGGCGACTCGGAGATCGAGTACGGCAATCTGCTGACCGTGCCACTGGACGGCGGACTGCTCTATGTCGAACCGGTGTATCTGCGCGGTGCCAACACCAACTACCCGCTCCTGAAGAAGGTGTTGGTCAGCTACGGCGACAACAAGCCCGTCCTGGAGGACTCCCTCAAGGACGCGCTGGACGTGGTCTTCGGCAAGAAGGCGCCGAGTACGGGATCGCAGAACCCGCCGGGCGGCGACACCGGAACCGGACAGCAGCCCCCGTCCGGCCAGACGGTGCAGCAGGCCCTGGGCGACGCGCAGAAGGCCTACGAGGAGGGCGAGAGGGCGCGCGCCTCGGGCGACTGGGCCGGTTACGGCGAGGCCCAGAAGAAGCTCAAGGCGGCGCTGGACCGTGCGGCGAAGGCGTCCCAGAAGGGCGGCAAGCCGGCCGGCTGACCCCGCCGTCCGCCCCCTGGCCCCGTGGCCGCCGGTTCGTGCCGGCGGCCACGGAGCCGCGGTGGTCCGGGCCGTCCCGCTGCCGTGATACGTTGAGGACACAACGACGCGGGGTGGAGCAGCTCGGTAGCTCGCTGGGCTCATAACCCAGAGGTCGCAGGTTCAAATCCTGTCCCCGCTACCAAAGACGAAGGCCCGGATCTTCAGGGATCCGGGCCTTCGTCATGTCTTCATGCCGTCGTCCCGTCATGTCTTCGGGTTCGTTACCGGTCAAAGCCGGGTCGCGCGGCAGATGTGGGGTAGGTGTGTGCTTGAGTTTGCCAAGTCGTCGTGTCGGGAAGTCGACAAACCGCTGAAGTGACCTCACTGGCTGCGGTATACCAGGTGTACGCGGGTTACAGGTGATGCGACGATGGGGCTTATGGGGGACAAGGCAAGGTTGTTGGAGACGGACCGGTTTGTGCATGCGCCCGACGACGGGCGCGAATCCGAGCTGCCGATCGACGCGATGGAGGCCGCGGAGGCCGCCGAAGCGTCCGATGCCGTGACCGAGTCCGGCCACCGCCGGGCCGCCGAGGCGGGCGACACCGCCGCCATGAGCGCGCTCGGCGCGATGCTGCTGCGCCGCGGTGACCTCGACGGCGCCGAGTCGCATCTGCGTTCCGCGGCCGCCGCCGGCGACCGCGCCGCGGCCAACAACCTCGGCGTGCTGCTGCACCAGCGGGGCTACGGGGACGAGGCGGCGGGCTGGTGGCGGATCGCGGCCGTCGCGGGCTCCGCCGCCGCGGCGCACGCCCTCGGGCGCCACTACCGCGAGCGCGGCGACGAGCCGGCCGCCGAGTACTGGCTGCGCCAGTCCGCCGAGTCCGGGCACTGCCTGGGCGCGTACGCCCTGGCCGACCTGCTGGAGCACCGCGGTGACATCGGCGCCGAGCGCTGGTTCCGTACGGCCGCCGAGCGGGGCCACCGTGAGGCCGCGTACCGCCTGGCCCGGCTCATCGAGGACGGCCGCGACTCGGACCGGCGCGCGGTCCCCGCGTACGGCGAGCTGAACCGGCAGGAGGAGGCCGAGCAGTGGTACCGCCAGGCCGCCGCGCGGGGCCACCGGCGGGCCGCGCTGCAGCTCGGTGCGCTGCTGGAGGACCGTGGCGACGTCCAGGAGGCGGGCCGCTGGTACCTCTCCGCCGCCAAGGACGGCGAGGCGCGCGCGGCCTGTGCGCTGGGCTTCCTGCTGCGGGACGCGGGGGACGAGGAGAGCGCCGCCGAATGGTGGCGGCGGGCGGCCCAGGACGGCGATGGCAACGCTGCCAACGCCCTGGGAGCGCTGCACGCCGACCGCGGCGAACTGCAGACCGCCGAGCGCTGGTACCGCGTCGCGCTGGACGCCGGGGACGTCAACGGCGCCTACAACATCGGGCTGCTCTGCGCCGAGCAGGGCCGGGAGGGGCGCGGCGAGCAGTGGTACCGCCGGGCCGCCTACGCCGGGCACCGCGAGGCCGCCAACGCGCTGGCCATCCTGCTGCTGCAGCGCGGTGACGCCGCGGGAGCCGAGCCGTGGTTCTCCAAGGCGGCCGAGGCGGGCAGCGTCGATGCCGCGTTCAACCTCGGCATCCTCTTCGCCGGGCGCGGCGCCGAGCGTATGGCGCACACCTGGTACGAGCGGGCGGCCGCGGCCGGGCACACGGAGGCGGCCCTCCAGGTCGCCATCGTGCAGCTGCGGGACGGTGCGCTGCAGGACGCGGAGCGCAATCTGCGCTGTGCGGCCGGCGGCGGCAGCTCCGAGGCGGCCTTCCGGCTCGCGGACCTGCTCGACCGCCGGGCGGCGGCCGCCGGCGAGGGGCTGGCGGACAGCGAGCGCACGGCGGACGACGAGAGCGTGCAGTGGTACGAGCGGGCCGCCCGCCAGGGGCACCGGCGTGCCCAGGTCCGGGTCGGCATGTTCGCGGCGGCCCGCGGGGATGCCGTCGAGGCCGCCGAGTGGTACCGCGCGGCGGCCGAGGCGGGCAGCCGCAACGGCGCCTTCAACCTCGGGCTGCTGCTGGCCCGTGAGGGCAGCCTTCCCGAGGCTGCCCTGTGGTGGCAGCGCGCCGCCGAGACCGGCCATGGCCGGGCGGCGCTGCGGCTGGCGCTGCTCGCCGCCCGGCGCGGCGCGCTCGCGGAGGCGCAGAGCTGGTGTGCGCGCGCCGTCGAGCTGGGGCCGCCGGAGGTGGCGGAGCGTGCGGCGCGGCTGCGGGCGGCGCTCCAGGAGGAGCTCAGCGCGTAGCGGGCGTCCCACGGGTGTCCGGGAGGCCCGGGGCCCGGCCACAGGGCCGGGCCCCGGGCCGCGCGGAAGGAATTTGCGCTGGTCGTCGGCCCGGGGTTAAAGTAAGGGCACAACGACGCGGGGTGGAGCAGCTCGGTAGCTCGCTGGGCTCATAACCCAGAGGTCGCAGGTTCAAATCCTGTCCCCGCTACTGAAGACGAAGGCCCGGATCCTCAGGGATCCGGGCCTTCGTCATGCATGCCTGCCGCCGTGCTTACCCCGGAATCCGGTGGCCGGCCGCTTCCGTGCGGGAGTTGCGGCCGACTTCCGGGCGGATGCCGCGGTCGACGAGCCGGTTCTCCGGCAGCGGGGCGCCCCTGGTGATGCCGCCAAGGCGCCCGCCGCCGCGCGGTAGGCATTCTGGAGCCGATTCTCGCCGCAACGGGGTGTTCCCTGAGGAGTGCGGACAGGGTGCCGCCGTCGTGCGGGGCCCGGGCGCCGCACGGGCTCGGTGGCCGGAAAGTGCGGCGTGCCGACGATATGACGCCCCGTCAGATTGGATCAGGGGGCGTGCGGGCAGGGTGCGGGGTGAGCTGATGCACGGGACCGGGCGAGATGCGGGGTGGGCCGATGTGCGGGACGGGTCGGCAGGGGGTGCGGTGACGGGAGTGCGGACGGCGGGCCCGCCGGGTGCGCGAAGGAGCCCGCGGCCGGGTGGGCGCGGGCTCGACGGTGCGTATGGCGTGACGCGGTGCGCGGGAGGCCCGGGCGGGGGCCGGTGTGCCCCGGCGTCAGGACGGGGCGCTGCAGGTGGGGCAGATGCCCCGGTAGGTCACGGTGACCTCGGAGACCTGGAAGCCGTAGCGCTCCGGCTCGGGCAGGGCCGAGAGCGGGTCGCCCTGGACGTGGACGTCGCGGATCGTGCCGCACCGCGAGCAGATCAGGTGCTGGTGGTCGTGGTGGGCGTTGGGGTCGTAGCGCTTGGCCCGGCCGTCCGTGCTCACCTCGATCACCTCACCGAGCGAGACCAGCTCGCCCAGAGTGTTGTAGACCGTGGCGCGGGAGATCTCGGGGAGCCGGTCGGATGCCAGCGCGTGCACCTCGTCGGCGGTGTAGTGGACGTGGTCCCCGTCGAGGACCTCGGCGACGACGCGTCGCTGCGCGGTCAGCCGCCAGCCGCGTCCTCGGAGCCGTTCCAGCAGGTCACTCATGCCATTCACCTATCAGTCAGATAAAGCCAGGGTAGCAGTGGTAGGTCCATCGCCGGATCGAGTACTGCTTTCGCATTCTTCTTGACTTAGACATTGTCCAATGTAGGATCGTGACCGGCGCAAGCCAAGGGCAGGTGTAGAAGACTTTCCAGGAGGCGCACGTGTCGGTAGAGAGCACCACCGGACCGCTGACCACGGAGTCCGGGGCTCCGGTCGGGGACAACCAGAACAGCGAGACAGCCGGCATCGGCGGTCCCGGCCTTATCCAGGACCAGCTCCTGATCGAAAAGCTCGCGCACTTCAACCGCGAGCGCATCCCGGAGCGCATCGTGCACGCCCGCGGCGCCGCCGCGTACGGCACGTTCACGGTGACCGCGGATGTGACCAAGTACACCCGCGCCCACTTCCTCTCCGAGGTCGGCAAGCAGACCGAGACCTTCCTGCGCTTCTCCACCGTCGCGGGCAACCTCGGCTCGGCCGACGCGGTGCGTGACCCGCGCGGTTTCGCGCTGAAGTTCTACACCGAAGAGGGCAACTATGACCTCGTCGGCAACAACACCCCGGTGTTCTTCATCAAGGACGCCATCAAGTTCCCCGACTTCATTCACACCCAGAAGCGCGACCCGTACACCGGCTCGCAGGAGGCGGACAACGTCTGGGACTTCTGGGGCCTGTCGCCGGAGTCCACCCACCAGGTCACCTGGCTGTTCGGAGACCGCGGCATCCCCGCCTCCTACCGCCACATGAACGGCTACGGCTCGCACACCTTCCAGTGGAACAACGCCGCCGGTGAGGTCTTCTGGGTCAAGTACCACTTCAAGACCGACCAGGGCATCAAGAACCTCACCCAGGCCGAGGCCGACAAGCTCGCCGGTGAGGACGCCGACAGCCACCAGCGCGATCTGCGCCAGTCCATCGAGCGGGGCGACTTCCCGAGCTGGACCGTCCAGGTGCAGATCATGCCCGAGGCCGACGCGGCCACCTACCGCTTCAACCCGTTCGACCTGACCAAGGTCTGGCCGCACGAGGACTACCCGCCGATCGAGATCGGCAAGCTGGAGCTCAACCGCAACCCGCAGAACATCTTCGCCGAGGTCGAGCAGTCGATCTTCTCCCCGCACCACTTCGTGCCGGGTATCGGCCCGTCCCCCGACAAGATGCTCCAGGGCCGTCTCTTCGCCTACGGCGACGCGCACCGCTACCGCGTCGGCATCAACGCCGACCACCTCCCGGTGAACCGCCCGCACGCCACCGAGGCGCGCAGCCACGGCCGGGACGGTGTGCTCTACGACGGCCGGCACGCGGGCGCGAAGAACTACGAGCCCAACAGCTTCGGCGGCCCGAAGGAGACCGGCCGCCCCCTGTGGCAGCCGGCCACCGTGACCGGCCCCACCGGAGAGCAGGCCGCGCCCTCGCACGCCGAGGACACCGACTTCGTCCAGGCCGGCACCCTCTACCGCCTGATGTCGGAGGACGAGAGGGAGCGCCTGATCGACAACCTGGCGGGCTTCATCTCCAAGGTCTCCCGCGACGACATCGCCCAGCGGGCGATCGAGAACTTCCGCAAGGCGGACGCGGACTACGGCAAGCGGCTGGAGGCCGCGGTCCAGGCCCTGCGCGGCTGAACCCCTCTTTGCGGCTAAGCCGCCGCCGCTTTCGCGGAGGTGGTTGATCGCCGTGGGGGTTGCTCAATTGTCGCTGCCGTATAAGCGAAGAGGCCGGATGCCAGTGGGCTCCGGCCTCTTCGTGTGGGGGGCTCCGGGATGTTCGCCGCCGGAGCCGTTCGCGGTTCAGGCGGGTACGGCGTCGGTCCGCTCGGCGTCGGCCCGTTCCGTGGCGGTTGACCAGCAGCGGATGATGTCGCGTACGGACACCACGCCGACCGGTTCATGGTCGTTGAGCACGATCAGATGGCGGAAGCCGCCGCGCACCATGGCGTCCGCGGCGTCGTCGAGGGTCCAGTGCGGAGCGGCGAAGACCACGTCCGAGGTGGTGTGGGTCTGGGCGGTCTCCCGGTCGGGGTTCTCGCCCGCGCCGAGGGAGTTGAGGATGTCGCGCTCGGTGAGGATGCCGATACCGCTGTTGTCGTTGTCGAGGACCACGGCCGCGCCGATGCGGCGGGCCGCCATCAGCTGAGCCGCCTGTCGGAGGGTGTGGGCGGGCCCGATGGTGAGGACCACCGTGCTCATGGCGTCTTTGACGTGCATGGGCATGGAGTGGAGCCACCTCCTTGGTGAATGTGCCTTGCGAAGGGATTCACAAGTTCACAAAGTGGGGATTCTCATGTTCACATGCCTGTGTCGATGCAACAAGGGGCAACTGCGGGACGGGTGTCCGAATATCCGCCCCGCAGCAGGTCAGCGCCGCAGTTCAGCCCCGCAGGTCAGTGCCGCGGTTCAGCGCGGGGAGTCGCCGAGATAGCCCAGCAGGTCCTCGTGCAGCAGGCCGTTGGAGGCCGCCGCGTTGCCGCTGTGCGGGCCCGGCTTGCCGTCCAGCCCGGTGAACTGCCCGCCGGCCTCCTTCACGACCACCGCGCACGCCGCCATGTCCCACAGCGAGAGCTCCGGCTCCGCGCAGATGTCCACCGATCCCTCGGCGATCATCATGTACGGCCAGAAGTCACCGTAGCCGCGGGTGCGCCAGCAGTCCCGGCTCAGGTCGAGGAAACCGGGCAGCTTGCCGCGCTCCTCCCAGCCGGTCAGCGACGAGTAGGCGAACGAGGCGTCCTGGATGCGGCCGACCTGCGAGACCTGAAGCCGGGTGGCGGAGGTCAGGCTGCGGCCGGTGAACGCCCCCAGGCCGTCGGCGGCCCACCAGCGGCGGTTGAGCGCCGGGGCGGAGACGATGCCGACCACCGGGCGGTCGCCGCTCTCGCCGCGCTCCATCAGCGCGATCAGCGTCGCCCAGACCGGCACTCCGCGGACGTAGTTCTTCGTGCCGTCGATCGGGTCGATGATCCAGCGCCGCGGCCCCGTGCCCTCGCTGCCGAACTCCTCGCCGAGCACGGCATCGCGTGGCCGGGCCCGCTGGAGCTGGCCGCGGATCAGCTCCTCGGCGGCCTTGTCCGCCTCGCTCACCGGCGTCATGTCCGGTTTGGTCTCGACCTTGAGGTCGAGTGCCTTGAAGCGCTCCATGGTGGCGGCGTCCGCGGCGTCCGCGAGAACATGGCCGAGGCGAAGATCATCGTGATAGTCGGGCATGGGCGAACAGTATCGATTGGTCTACGCAGGAGCCACACGGCCATGCGCCGCCGGGCGTGTGACAGCCTCGGGACCCCTGGTGCGCAGGTGCCGCGACGACCCTTGACAGTACCTGGCACCGCGTCAATTCTGTGCGCACACCGGCCACCTGGGCCGGCGGCCGGGGAGGCGACGGATGCCCGCAGCGCGTGAATCCCTGCTCGATGCCGCCTACACGGCGCTGACGCAACGCGCCTGGACGGCCATCCGGATGGTCGATGTCGCGGCCGCCGCCGGTGTCTCCCGGCAGACGCTCTACAACGAGTTCGGCAGCTAGGAAGGGCTGGCCCGCGCCCTGGTCCGCCGGGAGACCGAGAACTACCTCGCCGGGGTCGCCCGGGCGCTGTCACGGGGCGCCTCGGCCGCGGGGGCGCGCGGCGACGCGCCCGGCCGGGTGGTGGCCGCGGCCGCCTGGACACTCCGGACCGCCCGTGCGAACCCCCTGGTCAGGGCCGTGCTGACCGGCTGCTGGGGCGACCGGCTGCCGAACCCTTCGAGGGTGCCGGCCGACCCGGCGCCGGTGCGGGCCGACCGGTCCGGCACCCCCGTACAGCGCGCGGCGGCGCCCGCCGAGGGGCTGCTGCCGGGGCCCGCGGAGCTCGTCGGCCGCTTCTGCGACCAGGCGGTCGCGGCGCTGGAGCCCGACTGGCCCGCGGAGGAGCTGCCCGCCCTGGGCACCGCCTGCGAGACCGCGGCGCGGCTGACCCTGGCCTGCGTCGTCGCCCCGCCGGCCTCCGGCGCCGCGCAGGTTCCCGGACGCATCCCGGCTCAGCCCGCGCGCCGGGAGCTGGAGACGGAGGCGGTGTCCCGGCTCGTACGGGGCGCCTTCGCCCGGACGGCGGGGACGGCGGGGACGGCGGCCGGTGCCTCACCGGTCGGCCAGGGAAGACAGGAGACCGTGACGACCGCGTCGGCCGACCGGGGGTGACGGGGTGTCACGGGCAGGCGGTGTCACGGGCCGCACGCGCGCACCGGCGGTGACCGAAGCGGCCCCTCAGGCCTCTGTGCCGAGCCCCGCGCGGACCGGCGCTCCCGCGTTCAGTGCGCCGACCCCGACAGCTGCAGACCGACCACGCCGACGATGACCAGGGTGATGGAGACGATCTTGAGAGTGGAGACCAGGTCGCCGAGGAAGACCATGCCGTAGATCGCCGTCCCGGCCGCGCCGATGCCGGTCCACACGGCATACGCCGGGCCGACGTCGAGCTTGCGCAGCGCCAGCGTCAGCAGGCCGAAGCTGCCGAGGGCGAAGGCCGCGAAGGCGATGGTCGGGAAGAGGCGGGTGAAGCCGTGCGAGAGCTTGAGGCAGACCGCGAAGCCGGTCTCCAGGATCCCCGCCACCACGACCAGCAGCCACGCCATGTCCCATTGCCTCCGTCAGCCAGGGCCTGTCTTACATGAGCGACGACGGGGCGTCAGAATCACTCGTTCGGGCCCCGTCCGGGCGATCAGGGCCTGCTTGAGCACTACGCCGACCTTGGTGTGATTATGCCTTTACCTCCGGCGGGCGGTGGCAAACGTCAAAGGTCAGTCGCCCTCGCGTCGTTCGCGGGTGGCCAGGAGGCGGCGCAGGGAGTAGAGACGGGCCGGGTCGGCGTGCCCGTCGGCGACCCAGGCGTCCAGCGCGCAGTCCGGCTCGTCGTGACTGCAGGCGCGCGGACAGCCCGCGGTACCGGGCTCCAGATCCGGGAAGGCGTGGATGACCCGGGACGGATCCACGTGATGCAGCCCGAAGGACCGTACGCCCGGGGTGTCGATGACCCAGCCCGAGTCGCCGGGCAGCGGGAGCGCCAGCGCGGAGGTGGTGGTGTGCCGCCCGCGGCCGGTGACCGCGTTGACGTGGCCGATGGCCCGGCGGCGCTCCGGGACCAGGGAGTTGACCAAGGTGGTCTTGCCCACCCCGGAGTGGCCGACGAACGCCGTCATCCGGCCCGTCAGCGCGGCCCGCACCCGCTCGGCGGCGCTGCCGTCGGCGAGTTCGTCGCGGTTGGTGACCAGGTAGGGGACGCCGAGCGCGCCGTAGGACTCCAACAGGGTGTCCGCGGAGGCCAGATCGGACTTGGTCAGCACCAGCAGCGGGTCGAGGCCCGCGTCGTAGGCGGCGACCAGGCAGCGGTCGATGAGCCGGGGGCGCGGCTCGGGGTCGGCCAGCGCGGTGACGATCGCGAGCTGGTCGGCGTTGGCGACCACGACCCGCTCGAACGGGTCGTCGTCGTCGGCCGTACGGCGCAGCGTCGAGGAGCGCGACTCGACCCGGACGATCCGGGCGAGGGTGTCCTTGGCGCCGGTCAGGTCCCCGACGACGGCGACCCGGTCGCCGACCACCGCGCTCTTGCGGCCGAGTTCACGGGCCTTCATCGCGGTGACCGTACGGCCGTCGACCAGGCAGGTCAGCCGGCCGCGGTCGACGGTCAGCACCAGGCCCTCGCCGGCGTCCTCGTGCTTGGGGCGGATGTTGGTGCGGGGGCGGTTGCCCTTGGGGTTGGGGCGGACGCGGATGTCGTCCTCGTCGGGGTTCTTTCCGTAGCGGCGCATGGTGGCTGAGCCCTCACGCTCTCCGGGCGGGGACGGCCGGAGAGCCGAGCATGTCCGTCCACATCGCCGGGAAGTCCGGCAGGGTCTTGGCGGTGGTGGCGACGTTCTCCACCTCCACGCCGTCGACCGCCAGGCCGATGACCGCTGCGGCGGTGGCCAGCCGGTGGTCCTCGTAGGTGTGGAAGATCCCGCCGTGCAGGGGGCGCGGCCGGATGTGCAGGCCGTCCGCGGTCTCGGTGACATCGCCGCCGAGTTCGTTGAACTCCTTGGTGAGCGCGGCCAGCCGGTCGGTCTCGTGGAGCCGCAGATGCGCCACCCCGCGCAGCGTGGAGGGGGAGTCGGCCAGGGCGGCGACCGCGGCGATGCCCGGGGTCAGCTCGCCGACCTCGCTCAGGTCGACGTCGATGCCGTGGATCCGGCCGCTGCCGGTGAAGGTCAGCCCCTGCTCGGTCAGCTCGCAGGAACCGCCCATGGTGGTGAAGATCTCGCGCAGCGCGTCGCCGGGCTGGGTGGTGTGCTCGGGCCAGTCCGGGATGGTCACCCGGCCGCCGGTGACCAGCGCCGCGGCCAGGAACGGCTGCGCGTTGGACAGGTCCGGCTCGACGACCAGGTCGCGGCCGAGCAGCGCGCCGGGGGTGACCCGCCAGACGTTCGGCTCGCCGCCCGCCTCCGGGGTGTCCACCTGTGCGCCGACGCTGCGCAGCATGTCGACGGTCATCCGGATGTGCGGCATGGAGGGCAGCGCCGCGCCCACGTGCCGGACCTCGACGCCCTGGTTGAAGCGCGGCGCGGACAGCAGCAGGGCGCTGACGAACTGGGAGGACGAGGAGGCGTCGATCTCGACCGGGCCGCCGTCCAGGGCGCCGCTGCCGAAGACCGTCATCGGCAGCGCGCCGCGGTTGTCGTCGTCGATCCGGGCGCCCAGGGCACGCAGCGCGTCGATCACGCCGCCGAGCGGGCGCTCGTAGGAGCGGGGGTCGCCGTCGAAGCGGATCGGGCCGTCGGCGAGCGCGGCGACCGGGGGGAGGAAGCGCATGACCGTGCCGGCGTTGCCGACGTCGATGGTGGCCGGGCCGTGCAGACCCGCCGGGATGATCCGCCAGGCCTCACCGCCGCCGGGCTGCGCGGTGGCGCCGGCGGAGCTGGAGGAGGCGGTCTCCTCGATGCCGACGCCCAGGGTGCGCAGCGCCTCGGCCATCAGGAGCGTGTCCCGGGAGCGCAGCGGCCGGCGCAGCCAGCCGGGCTCGGAGGAGAGGGCGGCCAGGACCAGGCCGCGGTTGGTGACCGATTTGGAGCCGGGCACGGTGACGGTGGCATCGACGGCCCCGGCGGCGAGCGGGGCGGGCCAGAGGGCGGGGTGTGCGGGGCTCTCGGTCATGCCCCTTACTTTAATGGCTGGGCAAGGGTGCCGATCTTGATCAAAAGCGGCGCAACCCCGCCGAAACGTGGCAGTGATAGTGCGTCGGCGTGCCGGGAGCGGGGTGGCGGCGGGCTCCTCCGGCGTGGCGGCGGGCACCCCGGGCGCGCACCGCGGGCGTGCGGCGGGCCCCCGGGCGTGGCGGTACGGGATCCGGCCGGCGCCCGGGGCGGTGGGCGTCAGAGGCCGAGCAGCCAGCGCCCGCCGCCCGTCAGGGAGCACAGCGTCACCACGTGGAAGAGGCCGAGCCAGACGGCCGCCGGGACATGGGTCAGGCGCGCCAGCTGGTCCGGATCGGAGTCCACGGCCCCTCCGCGACGCCGCTTGCCCATCAGCTCGAACGGCGGCCGCACCCCGCCCAGCAGCAGGAACCACACCACCACATAGGCGAACGCCGCCTGCACCTCGGCCGTCGTCAGCCAGGACACCAGCACGAACGCGGCGCCGGTGAGCACGACGGTGAGCACGCCGTACGCGTTACGGATCATGATGAGCATCGCCAGCAGCAGTGCGGTCGCGCCCCACAGCAGTGCCGTGATGTGGCCCGCGGCGAGCAGCGCGGCGCCCGCCAGACCCAGCAGGGACGGCGCGATGTAGCCGGCCGCGGCGGTCAGCACCATGCCCAGACCGGTCGGCTTGCCGCGCGAAACGGTCAGGCCCGAGGTGTCCGAATGCAGCCGGATGCCGTCCAGACGGCGGCCGGTGAGCAGGGCGATCAGTCCGTGGCCGCCCTCGTGGGCGATGGTGACGGCGTTCCGTGACAGCCGCCAGGCGGTGTGCGGGACGACGGCGCCCAGGGCGAGCACCGCCGTGATGATCACCAGCCAGAGCGACGGGGCGGGCTGGGTCCCGAAGACTCGGCTCCATATGTCCGTGAGGTGGTCGGTGTCCATGTCTCCCCTTCGTGTGGCATGGCAGTGTGGCATGCATGTGCGGTAGGTATGCAGCGAGCCGTCGCCCCGAGGACCTGGTGGGGACCTTCGGCGTTCAGCAGTGGGAGCCGGCGGAGACCCTGGCGCCCAGTTGGAACGTGGCGCCGACGGACCGGGTGCACGTGGTGCTCGAACGTCCCCTCAAGGGCGCGGCGGCCGGCGCCGCCGTCCCGGACGGCCCGGTGCGCCAGCTGCGGACGCTGAAGTGGGGCCTGGTCCCGTCGTGGTCGAAGTCACCCGAGGCCGCCGCGAAGATGATCAATGCGCGGGCCGAGACGGTGCACGAGAAGCCGTCCTTCCGGCAGGCCTTCGCGACCCGGCGGTGCCTGCTCCCCGGGGACGGCTACTTCGAGTGGGTCACCGACGCCGCGGAGCGGCAGCTGGAGGAGCAGGGCAGGAAGAAGCG
Organism: Streptomyces sp. NPDC047049; assembly: GCF_040643995.1. Lineage (NCBI taxonomy): Bacteria > Bacillati > Actinomycetota > Actinomycetes > Kitasatosporales > Streptomycetaceae > Streptomyces > Streptomyces sp. NPDC047049. Next base: position 512,432 of record NZ_JBEYVM010000003.1, read on the forward strand.
GCCCCGTAAGCAGCCGTACTTCGTGACGCCCGCGGACGGGTCCGTGATGGCGATGGCCGGGCTCTACGAATTCTGGCGGGACCGGACGCTGCCCGGCGACCACCCGCTGGCCTGGTGGGTGACCTGCACGGTCGTCACCACGGAGGCCGAGACCACCCCGCTGGCGGGGGCCGCCGGCGACGAGGGGCCGCAGTCGCTGGCCGAGATCCACCCCCGGATGCCGCTGGTGCTGACCCCGGACCGCTGGGACGCCTGGCTCGACCCGTCCCGCACCGACCCCGACGAGATACGCGCACTGCTGGCGCCGCCGCCCGCCGGGATGATGCGCGCCTATCCCGTTCCGACCGGGGTCAGCAATGTCCGCAACAACGGGCCCGAGCTGGTCGCCGAGCTCGACGGTCCGGAGGCGGGCACGCTGTTCTGAGGCGTGTCCGGCCCGCGGTGGGCGCTGCCGGTGTGCCGCGCGGGTGTCCGCGGTGCCCGTCCGGCCGGGGCACGGGCAGGATGGGCGTATGAGCACTGGCGCGATGGAGACCGAGACGGTCGGCACACCGGCGGGCGACGCCCGGATCACCTGGCACCGCGACGCCACACCGGCACGGGCCGTGGTGGCCGTGAGCCATGGCGCCGGCGGGGGCATCGAGGCACGCGATCTGCGGGCCCTGGCGGCCGCGCTGCCGGCCCGCGGGTACACCGTGGCGCTGGTCGAGCAGCCGTGGCGGGTGGCGGGCAAGAAGCTGGCGCCCGCGCCGAAGACCCTGGACTCCGGGTGGACCGCGCTGTGGCCGGCGCTGGAGAAGCCGGGGCTGCCGGTGGTCGCCGGCGGCCGCAGTGCCGGGGCCCGGGTGGCCTGCCGTACGGCGCGGGACCTGGGGGCGCAGGCCGTACTGGCGCTCAGCTTCCCGCTGCATCCGCCGGGCCGGCCGGAGAAGTCCCGGGTGGACGAGCTGACCGGCGCCGGGGTGCCCACGCTGGTCGTCCAGGGCGGCCGGGATCCGTTCGGACGGCCCGAGGAGTTCCCGCCGGGGACGGAGATCACCGAGGTGGCACACGCCGACCACGGCTTCGCGGTGCCGAAGAAGGCGGGCGTCGGCGAGGCGGAGTCGATGGCCGTGATCACGGACGCGGTGGCGGCCTGGCTGGACGGGATGTTCGGCTGACGGGCCGCTTCCGCTGCGTGCGCTTGCCTTGGTGCGCGCTGCCTTGCCGGAGTGGCAAGCGGGCTTGCCACTCCGCCCGCGGTCGGCCCGCAGTCGGCCTGTGGCCGCCGGCGGCCGCGCGTCGGCCCTTTGGGCCCCGCTTCCGGGAATGCCGCGCCGCATGCGGCTGTTGTGCCAGGCGTAGTACTCGAGTACGTCCGGTGAAGCACGAGGAAGAGGAGTCCGCCGCATGGGAATCGCTTGCCCGGCCCGCCCGGCCGCCGACCTGCCGTGGTCGCAGATGCAGGTGACGCAGCCCGCCCTGGCTGGAGCGGCGGCCGCACCGGATCGTCGTCTATTCTCCGAATCGGGTGGGTCCGCATCCGGATCCAGGACGGTGTTGGAGGAGGTGGGTCCGGTCACCGGTACCGACGCAGGGACCGACGGCACGGCTGAGAACAAGGCTCAGGAGAGCGCTGCCGAACGCAATGCGCGCTTCGAGCGGGACGCGCTGACGTTCCTGGACCAGATGTACTCCGCCGCGCTGCGCATGACGCGCAATCCGGCCGACGCGGAGGACCTGGTGCAGGAGACATACGCCAAGGCGTACGCGTCCTTCCATCAGTTCCGGGAGGGCACCAACCTCAAGGCCTGGCTGTACCGCATCCTCACGAACACCTTCATCAACTCCTACCGCAAGAAGCAGCGCGAGCCCCAGCGCAGTGCCGCCGAGGAGATCGAGGACTGGCAGCTGGCGCGCGCCGAGTCGCATATGTCGACGGGGCTGCGCTCCGCGGAGTCCCAGGCGCTCGACCACCTCCCCGACTCCGATGTGAAGGCCGCGCTCCAGGCGATCCCCGAGGAATTCCGTATCGCGGTGTACCTGGCGGATGTCGAGGGGTTTGCGTACAAGGAGATCGCGGACATCATGGGGACACCCATCGGCACGGTGATGTCCCGACTGCACCGGGGCCGGCGCCAACTGCGCGGCATGCTGGAGGATTACGCCCGTGAGCGCGGGCTGGTCCCGGCGGGGGCGGCGACCGCGGACCCGCAGTCCGCGCGCACGACGGAGTCGCACGACCGGAAAGGCTCGGGATCATGAGCTGCGGAGAGCCGCACGAGAAGGACTGCTCAGAGGTCCTTGACCACCTCTACGAGTATCTCGACCGGGAGATGCCCGAAGGGGAGTGCGCAGATTTCCAGGTGCATCTCGACGAATGCTCGCCGTGCCTGGAGAAGTACGGCCTGGAGCAGGCGGTCAAGAAGCTCGTCAAGCGCTGCTGCGGCCATGACGACGTCCCCAGCGACCTGCGCTCCAAGGTGATGGGCCGGATCGACCTCATCCGGGCCGGGGAGACCGTGCCCGAGGTGAGCGTGCTCGAACAGGCCAAGAAGGAACAGGCGCAGCGCGAACAGGCCGCGGCCTCCGAGGAGGGGGCCGGCCCGTCCGGGACGGCCGGTTCCACCGATGCACGCAGCCGGACGGCACGAGCCGAATAACGCGGCCCATCACCCTAAGGGGTGAGGGGCGGGCCGATTCGTCCCGCCCGATCCGCTGATGCACCTTCCCCGGTGCCCCAGCCCCTCTATTCTCACCGGACCCCGACGCACTGCGGAGGCAGGGCGAGGGGTCCCTGTGCTCCCCAAGAGCGCGGGGAAGCGGTGGGCACGTGAGGAGGGCGCGATGCGGGGACTTCCGGCGGCCGCGCGGGGGTATATCGGCTGCGCCGTGCTGGCCGCGGCGCTGTGTACGGCTCCGGCGTCACGGCTCGGCGCCGGCGCCCCCTGGAGCAGCACGCTGGCCCTGGCCGCCCTGTACACACTCTGCGAACAGCTGCACCGCTGCCCGTTGGCGGGCGGCCGGATACCGTACGGCGCGGGTTTTGCCGGGGCTCCCGGGGCCCTGGTCGCCGGCTGGGCCAGCCCCGTCCTGCTCGCCGGGGTCTTTCTGCTGCCGCCGCCCCTGGCCGCACTGGCCGCGGTCCCCGGAGCGCTGACCGGCCCGGCGAAGGAGCGCTCGGCCGGCGCCCGCAGGCTCTGGCACGCCGCCGAGGCGGCACTGGCCTGCTGCGCGGCGGCCCTGGTCTTCCGGGCCTTCGGCCACCACCCGCTGACCGCACCGCAGTTCCCCGTTCTGCTGCTGCCGGCCGCGGCCGCCGCCACCACCTTCTGCGCGGTGCGCGTGGCGCTCGACGGCGGTGTGCTGGTCGCCGCCGAGCGCCACCCCCTGCGCTCCGCCTGGCGCGGGGCGCTGCCCCGTTCGCTGGGGCCGCATCTGGTGCACGGCCTGGCCGGGCTGATGATGGCGGTCCTGTGGCGCAGCTCGTACGGGCCGACGGCGGCACTGCTGGTGCTGCTGCCGATGTGCCTGTCCTGCTGGGTCTTCGCCCAGTACCACCGCGAACGCACCGCCCACCAGGCCACTGTCCGCGCCCTCGTCCAGGCCGTGGACATCAAGGACCGCTACACCCGCGGGCACAGCGAGCGGGTCGGGCGGGCCTCGGTGATGATCGCCCGGGAGCTGGGCATGACGGAGGACCGGGTGGAGGTGCTGCGGTTCGCCGGCATCCTGCACGACGTCGGCAAACTCGGCGTCCCCACCCGGCTGTTGCGCAAGGACGGGCCGCTGACGCCGCAGGAGCGCCGGGTCATCGAGCTGCATCCCGAGTACGGAGACGAGATCGTGCGCGGTATCGGCTTCCTGGGGGAGGCGCGGGCGGCGATCCTGCACCACCACGAGCGGCTGGACGGGCGCGGCTACCCCTACGGGCTGATGGGGCATCAGATCCCGGAATGCGCCCGGGTGGTGGCGGTCGCGGACGCCTTCGACGCGATGACCTCGACCCGCTCCTACCGCCGGGCCCGTCCGGTGCCGGCGGCCGTGGCGGAGCTGCGCAAGTGTGCCGGGGCGCAGTTCGACCCGCGGATGGTCCGGGCGCTGACGGCGTCGCTCGACCGGTACGGGTGGCACCCGGACCTGGTGACGGCGGCGGACGCGGAGCCCGGGGCGGTGCGGGAGGGGCCGGGAGCCGCCGGCCCGCAACCGGAAGCCGTCACACCGCAAGGGGCCGGTGCGGCGGAGGGGGCCGGTGCGGCGCCGGGTGCGGACGCGGTGCAGGGGGCCGGGGAGCCGGACGACGGTGGGCGGTGCCCGGTCCGGCGGTCCGGGCCGCGCCCCGAAGAGGCCGGCCGGAAGGGCGCGCGATGAGCGGTGCACCGGAGCAAACCCGGCAGAACCGGCAGAACCAGCAGACGCGGCCGCCCCGGCCGCCCGTGGGCCGGGCGGCGGACGGCCGCGCGACCCGTCCCGGGGCGCCGGCCGCACGGGGCGGCGCCGTGATCGCCGCCGTCTACGTCCCGGCCGGTGCGCTGGCGTGCTGGTCGCTCGGCCGAACGCTCTGGGAGGGCCTGGCCGAGCCCGGGATCGCGCTGGCCTTCGGGCTGCTGATAGCGGTGGGCGAGCTGGTGGGCCGGGGGGTGGCACCGGCGGCCGGGGGGCGGGGGCCGGGAGCGCGGGAGGGCGCCCCGCTCGGCGTGGCCGGCGCCCTCGCGTACGCGCTGCTCGGCGAGGCCGGCGGACGGCCGACGACCCATGGCGTGCCGCAGACCGTGGCCGTGGTCCTGGCGGCCGGTCTGGTCGGACTCGTCCCGCAGGTCGCCCGCGGCCGGGGACCGGCCCTCGACCACCTCGCCCGCCGGATACTGACCATCGCCTTCGCCGCCACCTGCTTCCAGCCCCTCTACAACACCGGGACCCTGAGCAGCTGGGTGGCCTCCGGCCCGGTCTATCCGCTGTTCCTGACGGGCCTGATGGCGCTGACCGCGCTGTGCGAAGCGGTGCTGGCGGCCGTGCTGGCCCGCGCCCGCACCGGCTGGCCGTACGGGCCGCTGCTGCGCGACGAGTTGCGGGCGCTGCCCGGCATCGGCTCGGCGATCTGTGCCACCGGAGTGGTGATCTCGCTGGCCACCGCGGTCGTCGGGCTCTGGGCGCTGCCGGTCTTCTGCCTGCCGCTGCTGCTGACCCAGTTCGCCTTCCGCCGGTTCGCGGCCGTGCGCACCACCTACCGCCAGACCATCGCCTCGCTGGCCCGCTCCACCGAGATCGCCGGCTACACCCCGCACGGCCACGCCCGCCGGGTGGCCGCGCTCAGCCGCGCCGTGGGCCGTGAACTCGGTCTGAACGAACCGGACCTGGACGTGCTCGAATACGCCGCGCTGATGCATGACATCGGCCAGCTCTCGCTCGTCGACCCGGTGCCGGACGGCGCCACCGCGCCGCTGCCGCCCGCCCAGCAGCGCCGGATCGCGCTGCTGGGCGGCGCCGTGGTCCGGCAGACCGGGGTTCCCGCGGAGGTCGCGGTGATCGTCGAGCGGCAGGCCGATCCGTACCGGGACCAGCCGGTCACGGCGCGTATCGTCCGCACGGTGAACGCCTACGACGACCTGTCGGGGGAGTCGGCGGGGCCGGGCGGCTCGCTGCGCGCCCTGGAGCGGCTGCGGCTGGCCACCGCGCAGGACCACGAGCCCCGGGTCGTCGAGGCGCTGGCCAGGGTCCTGGCGGGCGGCGGCCGGGCGGCGTGAGACGGCGGTGCGGGGCGAGGGGCGAGGGGCGAGGGGCGAGGGCGAGGGCGAGGGCGAGGGGGCGACAGGGCGCGCGGGTGGTGCGAGGCGGGGGTCGAGAAGCCGGCGTGAGAGCCCGGCGCGCGTGGTCGGTGTGAGATGGCCGACTCCTCCGGGGTGCGGGACGGGCGGTGCCGGTCGTCCGGCGTACGCCACCCCGCCCCGGAGCTGTATGCCCCGGTAAGGCGGGGAACGGTCCCCGGCCGGTCAACAGCCGCCCCGGGGAGCCCGTCACCCCGCTCCCGCCCCCGTAGCGCCGGCGCCCCGCTGCCACAGAGCGCCGGATGTCACGGAACCCATGGGTAATGAGCGCCCTCCGAGATGGGCATGGTTGGATGCGAAGGAAGCCCCTTTCAGGGGGTTCAGGGGGTCGGCGAAGGGCAAGGAGCCGCAGGGGGACCAGCAAACCAGGCTGAGCCCGACGGCAATCTGTGGCAGGTTGTCGAGTGGGCCCCTCAGACGGCCCCGGACGCCGCTCGGCACCCCACCGCAGTGGCACCAAGAGCAACCAGCAGGCGGGAATCGTGAGGATCTTCGGCAAGGTACGGCATCGGCCCTCCGCCTCGTGGCGGCAGGCGACCGACCGCGCTTTCACGCTGATCGGCGACGGCCGTTACGAGGACGCGGGGGCGCTGTTGACCCGCGCCGCCGACATGGAGCCGTGGCTGTCCGAGTCCTGGTTCAACCTCGCCCTGCTGCACAAGTTCCGGCACGACTGGGACCAGGCCAGGGCCGCCGGTCTGCGTGCGGTCGCGCTGCTGGACCGCGAGGCCGGGGCGCCCGACTGGTGGAACGTCGGCATCGCCGCCACCGCCCTGCAGGACTGGCCGCTGGCCCGCCGGGCCTGGCAGGCCTACGGCCTCAAGGTCCCCGGTGAGGGCTCGCCGTCCGGCGAACCGCTCGGTATGGCCCTGGGCAGCGCCGCCGTCCGCCTCTCCCCGGAGGGCGAGGCCGAGGTGGTCTGGGGCCGGCGGCTGGACCCGGCCCGTATCGAGGTGCTCTCCATCCCGCTGCCGTCCTCCGGGCGGCGCTGGGGCGAGGTGGTGCTGCACGACGGCGTCCCGCACGGCGAGCGGACCATCGCGTCGGGCGCCGACGGTGCCACCCGGGCCTATCCGGTCTTCGACGAGATCGAGCTGTGGGCGCCCTCCCCGGTCCCCACCTGGGTGGTGCTCCTGGAGGCCGCCACGGAGGCCGACCGGGACGCCCTGGAGCGGCTGGCGGCCGATGCGGGCTTCGCCGCCGAGGACTGGTCGTCGTCGGTCCGGCTGCTGTGCCGTACGTGCTCGGAGAGCCGGATGCCCAGCGACGAGGGCGACGGTGAGCACCTGGACCCGCACGACCACAGCGAACCGGGTCACCCCGGGCCGCTGGGCCACCGCACGGCGGGCTCGGGCTCGCTGTGGGTGCCGGAGCGCGAGTGCGGCATCGCGGCGCCGTCCGCCCTGGTGCGCGGCCTGCTGGACGGCTGGGTCGCGGACAGCCCGGACACCCGCGAGTGGCGGGATCTGGAAGAGGTCTGCTGAGCGCCGGGGCACGCCCCCGTAGGCTGTAGGGCGACTACTCAGGGTTTTCAGGAAGGCGTACGGCGGAGATGGCCCAGCAGCCTGTTTTTGATCAAGACGGTGACCAGCGCGTGGACGAAGCATTCATCGATGACGTCACGGACGCGGAGGAGCGGGAGACCGCCCACCGCGAACGCGGCACCTCGCGGCCGATCACGGTCGTCGGCAACCCCGTGCTCCACAAGGAGTGCAAGGACGTCACGGAGTTCGACGACCGGCTCGCCCAGCTCATCGACGACATGTTCGCCAGCCAGCGCACCGCCGAGGGCGTGGGCCTGGCCGCGAACCAGATCGGTGTGGACCTGAAGGTCTTCGTCTACGACTGCCCCGACGACCAGGGCGTCCGGCACGTCGGCGCGATCTGCAACCCGGTCCTGGACGAGCTGCCCGCCGAGCGCCGGATCCTGGACGACTCCAACGAGGGCTGCCTGTCCGTGCCCGGCGCCTATGCCTCGCTGGCCCGCCCCGACTACGCCGTGGTCCGTGGCCAGGACGCCAAGGGCAAGCCGGTCGCCATCGAGGGCACCGGCTACTTCGCGCGCTGCCTGCAGCACGAGACCGATCACCTCAACGGCTACCTCTACATCGACCGCCTCAGCAAGCGGGACCGCAAGGACGCCCTGAAGCAGATGGCCGAGCTGGAGCCGCGCTACCCCGTCGTCGCCAACGACTGACGCGAGGGCCTGTCGGGCACCCGGCCGGCGGCCGGGCGCCCGGAAGACGGGAACCCGCTCAGGAACCCTGCTGGTAGGCGCTCCAGACCTTCGGCGGGATGGCCGTCCCCAGCCCGGTGCCGGAACCGCCGACGCCCTGCATCGGCAGCAGATCGGGCGCGCCCGGCTTGTTGCGGAACATGGTGACCGCGGTGGTCGGTTCGTCTTCGTCACCGGCGCCGGGTGCCGGGTCGGGGCGGACACCGCCCCCCTCCTCCGGTCCCGTGCCGGGAACGGATCCGAGGTCCGGGCCGGTGCCCGTGGGGCTGCCGATGAACCACGCGGACTTCATCCGGTCGCCAGGCTCCGTGCGGCCGGCCGCGACCGCCTGCTGCGACGCCGCGTCCGGCTGCCCCACGGTGCGCCAGCCGACTCCCTCCAGAGCGGTGGACACCTGCTGGGCGACCCCGGCGTCGAGGACCTGTACGGGCTCGCGGCGGTGCACGCCGGGCACCTTCTTGCCGTCGTGGGTCATCGAGGTCACCGCGTAGGGGTCGGTGTGCAGCCCGTCGTTGGCGAAGGTGGTGTAGGCGCTCGCCATCCGTATCGCGCTGGGGGCCGAGGTGCCCAGCGGGAAGGTCTGCTCCAGGCGGGCCATGCTCTCCTCGCGCAGGCCCGCGTCCACCGCGAGATCCCGGATCCGTTCCAGCCCGAGCTGCTGCCCGGCCTGGACGAACGGGGGGTTCTGGGCCTTCAGCAGGGCCTCGCTCAGTTTCCCGAACCCGGCCTTTTGCCGGGCCGCCGCCGCTTCCGCGGTGTCCGGCGCTGCGTCGTCCGGCCGCTGGAGCGCGGCCGCCAGCACGAACGGCTTGAAGGCGGAGCCGGCCGGGACCGCGGTGGTGTCCGCGTTGTTGCTGAAGTGCCGGGTGGCGTCCGCGCCGCCGTAGAGCGCGACGAGCGCCCCGTCCTTGGGGCGTACGGAGGCCGCGCCGAATTCCACATAGTTGTCGGCCGCGCGCTTTTTGGGGTCGAGGGTGTCCCGGCGGACGTCCTGCACGGCCTTTTCCAGCCGGCGGGTGCGCTGTTTGTCGAAGGTGGTGTGAATGCGGTAGCCGCCGCGCGCCAATTCCTTGTCGGTCAGGCCGGTGTCGGCCTTGATGAACTTATTGGCGACATCGACGAGATAGCCGGTCTGGCCGGCCTGGCTGGTGGGTTTCGACAACCCCCGGGGTTCCGGGAAAGTGCGGTACTTCGCCCGCTCCTCCTGGCTCATCTTCCCGGTGGCGACCTGCCGGTCGAGTATCCACTTCCACCGGGCCACCGCCCGCCGGTGATTGGCCGCGCTCAGCCCCGGATCGTACTGCTCCGAACCCTTCAGCAGGGCCGCCAGCATGGCACCCTGACTGGGATCCAGGTCCTTGGCGTCAATGCCGTAATACGCATGGGAGGCGGCCTGGATACCGTACGAACCGCGGCCGAACCAGCTGGTGTTGAGGTAACCGCGCAGTATCTCCTGCTTGGACTTCTGGTTGCTCACCTTCAGCGAGATGATGAGTTCCTTCACCTTGCGGGTGACGGTCTGGTCCTGCGAGAGGTAGGTGTTCTTCACATACTGCTGGGTGATGGTGGAGCCGCCCTGGGTCTCCTCGCCGGAGATCATGTTGACCACGGCGCGGCCGATGCCCTGGACGGAAACACCGGAATCGCTGTAGAAAGTGGCGTTCTCCGCCGCGATCACGGAATTCTCGACGGAGTCGGGCACCTTGTCGAGGGTGACGTTCTGCCGGTTCACGGCGCCGACGCTCACCATCTGGCTGCCGTCCGCCCAGTAATAGACGCTGGCCTCCTGACCGGCGAGCGCGTTCTCACTCGGTATGCCGACCTGTGCGTACACCACGGCGAACAGTCCCGCCAGGCCGCCCGCGCAGAGCGCGACGGCGCTCAGCCACTGTCTCCAGGACGGCAGCCAACGGCGCGGGCCTTCCCGTCCCTGACGCGGATAGTCGATGAACCGACGACGCCCCTTCGTGCCCTTCATACCCGAGTAGATGTGGCGGCCCGGACTCCGGTTGCCGAGGTAACAGAACGCTCACAAACGGCGGGTGGGCGGGACGAAGGGGCGTCGCGGTACGTCTTCTAGAACTCGTCGTCGAAGGAGACCGAACCCTCGACGGCAACCTGGTAGGCGGACGCCCGGCGCTCGAAGAAGTTGGTCAGCTCCTGGACGTTCTGCAGCTCCATGAAGGAGAACGGGTTCTCCGAGCCGTAGACCGGCGCGAAGCCGAGCCGCTGCAGCCGCTGGTCGGCGACGCACTGGAGGTATTCGCGCATCGAGTCGGTGTTCATGCCCGGCAGGCCGTCACCGCACAGGTCGCGGCCGAACTGCAGCTCCGCCTCGACGGCTTCCTTGAGCATCTCGGTGACCTGCTGCTCCAGCGCGTCGTCGAAGAGGTCGGGCTCCTCCTCGCGGACGGTGTCCACGACCGAGAACGCGAACTCCATGTGCATGGACTCGTCGCGGAAGACCCAGTTGGTGCCGGTGGCCAGGCCGTGCAGCAGGCCCCGCGAGCGGAACCAGTACACGTACGCGAAGGCGCCGTAGAAGAACAGTCCCTCGATGCAGGCCGCGAAGCAGATCAGGTTCAGCAGGAAGCGGCGCCGGTCGGCCTTGTCCGCCAGCCGGTCGATCTTCTCGACCGAGTCCATCCACCGGAAGCAGAACTGGGCCTTCTCCCGGATGGACGGGATGTTCTCCACGGCCGCGAAGGCGGCGGCGCGGTCGTCCGGGTCGGGGAGGTAGGTGTCCAGCAGCGTCAGGTAGAACTGGACGTGCACGGCCTCCTCGAAGAGCTGCCGGCTCAGGTACAGCCGCGCCTCGGGGGAGTTGATGTGCTTGTAGAGCGTCAGCACCAGGTTGTTGGCGACGATCGAGTCACCGGTCGCGAAGAACGCGACCAGCCGGCCGATCATGTGCTGCTCGCCCGCCGAGAGCTTGGCGAGGTCGGCGACGTCGGAGTGGAGGTCGACCTCCTCCACGGTCCAGGTGTTCTTGATCGCGTCGCGGTAGCGGTCGTAGAACTCCGGGTACCGCATGGGACGCAGCGTCAGCTCGAAGCCCGGGTCGAGGAGGTTCTTCTCGCCGGTGGTGGCGGTGTGCGTGGCCGCCGCGTTAGTGGTCTGGTCGATGGACATTTACTGGCAGGCCTCGCAGGACTCGGGGTTTTCCAGGGAGCAGGCGACCGCCTCGGGGTCGGTGGCCTGCTGCGGGACGGGCGCGGAGACGGGGGCGGCGGCCGAGGTGCCGCGTGCCGACTGGGCGATCCGGGTCGCCGGCCGTGACCGCAGGTAGTACGTCGTCTTGATGCCGCGCTTCCAGGCGTAGGCGTACATCGAGCTGAGCTTGCCGATGGTCGGCGACGCCATGAAGAGGTTCAGCGACTGGCTCTGGTCGAGGTAGGGCGTACGGGCCGCGGCCATGTCGATCAGGGCGCGCTGCGGGATCTCCCAGGCGGTGCGGTACAGCGCCCGGATCTCCTCGGGGATCCAGGCGACGTCCTGCACCGAGCCGTTGGCCTCGCGCAGTGCGTCCCGGGTCCGCGCGTCCCACAGCCCCAGCGCCTTCAGCTCCTCGATGAGGTAGGCGTTGACCTGCAGGAACTCACCGGACAGCGTCTCGCGCTTGAAGAGGTTGGAGACCTGCGGCTCGATGCACTCGTACACGCCCGCGATGGAGGCGATGGTCGCGGTCGGCGCGATCGCCAGCAGCAGGGAGTTGCGCATGCCGGTGGCCGCGATCCGGGTGCGCAGCGCCGCCCAGCGGTCCGCCCAGCGCGGCTCGGCGTTGGGGTAGTGGTCGGGGTGCAGCACCCCGCGGGCGGTGCGGGTCGCGGACCAGGCCGGGTGCGGGCCGTGCCGCTCGGCGAGGTCGGCGGAGGCCTCGTACGCGGCGAGCATGATCCGCTCGGAGATCCGGGTCGACAGCTCCCGCGCCTCGGGCGAGTCGAAGGGCAGCCGCAGCCGGAAGAACACGTCCTGCAGACCCATCAGGCCCAGACCGACCGGGCGCCAGCGGGAGTTGGAGGTCCCGGCCTGCTCGGTCGGGTAGAAGTTGATGTCCACGACGCGGTCGAGGAAGGTGACGGCGGTGCGGACGGTGGCGTCCAGCCGCTCCCAGTCCATCACTTCCTCTCCGTCGCCGACGTCCTTACCCAGGTGCGCTGCGAGGTTGACCGACCCCAGGTTGCAGACCGCGGTCTCCCCGTCGTTGGTCACCTCCAGGATCTCAGTGCACAGGTTGGAGGAGTGCACGACCTGGCCGGGCTCGGCGGTCTGGTTGGCGGTGCGGTTGGCGGCGTCCTTGAACGTCATCCAGCCGTTGCCGGTCTGCGCCAGGGTGCGCATCATCCGGGAGTACAGCACCCGGGCGGGGATCTGCTTGAGCGCCCGGCCCTCGGCCTCCAGCTTGCGGTAAGCGGCGTCGAACTCGTCGCCCCACAGGTCCACCAGCTCGGGGGCGTCCGAGGGCGAGAACAGCGACCAGTCGGCGTCCGCCTCCACCCGGCGCATGAACTCGTCCGGGATCCAGTGCGCGATGTTCAGGTTGTGGGTGCGGCGGGCCTCCTCACCGGTGTTGTCGCGCAGCTCCAGGAACTCCTCGATGTCCGCGTGCCAGGTCTCCAGGTAGACGCAGGCGGCGCCCTTGCGCCGGCCGCCCTGGTTCACGGCCGCGACCGAGGCGTCCAGGGTGCGCAGGAACGGCACGATGCCGTTGGAGTGCCCGTTGGTGCCGCGGATCAGCGAACCGCGGGCGCGGATGCGGGAGTACGACAGGCCGATGCCGCCCGCGTGCTTCGACAGCCGCGCGACCTGGTGGTAGCGGTCGTAGATGGAGTCCAGCTCGTCCAGCGGCGAGTCCAGCAGGTAGCAGGACGACATCTGCGGGTGGCGGGTGCCGGAGTTGAACAGGGTGGGGGAGGAGGGCAGGTACGACAGCGAGCTGGTGAGGCGGTAGAGCTCGGCGACGTCGTCCAGGGCGCGGTCGCTGTGGTCCTCCGCGAGGCCGCAGGCCACCCGCAGCAGGAAGTGCTGCGGGGTCTCGATGACCTGACGGGTGGTGGGGTGACGCAGGAGGTAGCGCGAGTGCAGGGTGCGCAGCCCGAAGTAGCCGAACCGGTCATCGGCGCCGTCGGCCAGCGCCCGTTCGACCAGCGCGTCCAGCCGGGCGGCGTGGCGGCGTACGAACTCCGCGGTCTCGTCGGCGATCAGGCCTTCGCGGTGGCCCACCTCGACGGAGGCGGAGAAGGCGACCGCCCCCTGTCCGGCCGCCTCCTGCGCGATGGCGAGGGTGAGCAGACGTGCGGCGAGCTTGGAGTACTGCGGCTCGTCACCGATCAGTCCGGCCGCGGCATCGATGGCCAGCGCCCGCAGTTCGGCCTCGCCCGCGCCGGGGTGCCGGCCGCGCAGGGCGGCGGCGGCCACCTTGCCGGGGTCGGTCGCGGTCAGGTCCTCGGTCAGCTCGGTCAGGGTGCGCAGCAGGGCGACGCCCGGACCGTCCTCCCCCGCTCCGTCGCCGGCCGGGCCGGCAGGCGTGGCCACCACGGGCGGCACGACCTCGGCGTCTGACGCGGGCTCCGTTGGCGCGATGGTCACGTGATGCTCTCCCTCACTCGGCGGGGGCCGGGAGGGGAGGGACGCGACGGGCGCACGCGGGCATGCGGCACCCCGGAGACGTCAGGGGTGCGCGGGCACACCGCGCGGCGTCCACCGGCCCAACCCTCGGGGCCCGGACGTATCGACACCCGCACCCATGGCGGTGCGGACGTACCATCGGCAGGTCCTCGGACTACACGAGCGCACGCCACAGCCGGTGTCCGGCCGGTCGAGCGCGCTCCCACACCGTTGCGGGACAGTTCCGGATTCCCACCGGATTCCCCTGCGGCGACAGCGAGGACGAGCATACATGTGGGGGTGACCCCTCAAGTGCACCCCCACATCTAGTGTGTCGTGAGTGATCACGCAGTGTCTGTCAGTGGCTTCGGCTAGGGTCGGTGGCACGTTCTCTGTTCCGTCCCGTGGAAGAAGGAGAAGGCCTCATGACCGCGCTCGCCGACCCGCCGCCGCACATTATGGAGACCGAGCATTTCGAAGAGGCCGCCCGGATACTCGCCCGCCTGGAAGAAGGCGCGCGGTTGGAACTCATCGACGGGAAGGTCAAGAGCAAGCCCATGCCGGACGGGGATCACGGTCGGATCATCGAGTGGCTAACACGCGTCTGCATTCAGTCACGCCCTGAGCTGTGGCTCTACCCGGACCAGGGACTCAAGGTGGAGGAGTACCGCAGTGGCCGGGCTCGGCCGGACGGGGCGCTCTCCGTCAGTGGCGCCTTTGTCGGCCAGGGGGAATGGGCAGACCCTGCGCCGGTGTTGATGGTGGTCGAGGTCACGTCCTCCGACTCCGACACGCACCAGCGTGACCGCGTGGAGAAGCCCCGTGCGTACGCGGGAGCCGGTATCCCGCTCTATCTGCTCGTCGACCGGCAGGAATGCCAGGTGTCGCTCTACACCGAACCCGACGGCAGGCGCTACGAGGACGTCCGCACTGTCCCGTACGGCAAGTCCCTCCACCTCCCCGACCCCGTCGGCATCACCCTCGAAACCGAGCAGCTGAAGGACTGGGCGGGCTGAACGGCGAACGCCAACGGGCCGCCGTGCTCCCGGAGGAACACGGCGGCCCGTTGAAGGCGCGGCAGCGGGTGGCTCAGTGCCCGGCCGGTGCCCCTGCGGTGGCCGGCGGCAGTTCGACGGTGACGCCCTTGTCACCGGCGTCCGCCGTGTAGTCGGCGGGGCTGGTCTCGTCGATGCCGTCGGGGGCGCCCGCGGCCTTCAGGGCGAAGGTCAGGACGACCGTGACCACGACGTTCAGGACGAAGGCGGTGAGGCCGATGTAGCCGATCTCGCCGATGCCGGGGATCTCCGTGCTGGAGCCGCCGAAGTGCTTCTGGGTCGGGCTGGCCACGCCGTAGGCGGCGAGCGTGCCGTAGAGCATGCCGACCGCCCAGCCGGTCAGCAGCGCCCAGCGGTGGAACCAGCGGGTGAACAGCCCGCCGACCAGCGACGGCATGGTCTGCAGGATCCAGATCCCGCCCAGCAGCTGGAAGTTGATCGCGACGGTCTTGTCCATGGTGAGGACGAAGACCAGCGCGCCCACCTTCACCAGCAGCGAGACCAGCTTGGCGACCTTGTGCTCCTGCTCGGGCGTGGCGTCCTGCTTGAGGAAGTCCTTGTAGACGTTGCGGGTGAACAGGTTGGCCGCGGCGATGGACATGATGGCCGCGGGCACCAGCGCGCCGATGCCGATCGCGGCGAACGCCACGCCGGTGAACCAGCTCGGGAACATGTCCTCGAAGAGCTGCGGGATGGCCAGCTGCGGGTTGCCCTGGATGTCCGTGCCGGCCTTGACGGCCATGAAGCCGAGCAGCGCCAGCAGGCCCAGCATCAGGGAGTACAGCGGCAGGATGGTGGTGTTGCGCCGGATCACATTGCGGCTGCGCGAGGACAGCGTCGCGGTGATCGAGTGCGGGTACATGAACAGCGCCAGGGCCGAGCCGAGGGCCAATGTCGCATACGCCCATTGGTTGTTGGCGCTGCTGATCAGTTCGCCCCGCGGTTTGCCGGGGACCGGGCCGGGCTGGGCGAGCGCCTTGCCGGCCGAGTCGAAGATCGCGTCGAAGCCGCCGAGCTTGATCGGGATGTAGATGATCGCCACGGCGATCACGAGGTAGATCAGCCCGTCCTTGACGAACGCGATCAGCGCCGGCGCCCGCAGCCCCGAGGAGTAGGTGTACGCGGCCAGCACGGCGAACGCGATCAGCAGCGGCAGGTCCTTGACGAACCAGTTGGTGTGCTCGCCGCCGCCGATGCCCATCACGTCCAGGACGGCCTGGATGCCGACGAGTTGGAGGGCGATGTACGGCATCGTGGCGAGGATGCCGGTGAGCGCCACAGCCAGCGACAGGCCCTTGGATCCGAAGCGGCCGCGCACGAAGTCGGAGGTGGTGACGTAGCCGTGCTTGTGCGAGACCGACCACAGGCGGGGGAGGAAGGTGAAGATGAGGGGGTAGACCAGGATCGTGTACGGGACGGCGAAGAAGCCGGACGCCCCCGCCGCGTAGATCGCCGCCGGGACGGCCACGAAGGTGTACGCGGTGTAGAGGTCACCGCCCAGCAGGAACCACGTCACCCAGGTGCCGAAACTGCGGCCGCCCAGCCCCCATTCGTCGAGGTTGGCGGACTGCTCGGCCTTGCGCCAGCGGGCGGCCAGGAAGCCCATGACCGTCACGGCCAGGAAGAAGAAGACGAAGACGGCGAGTGCCACGCCGTCGATGCCCTTGGCGGAGGAAGCAGCAAGCACCTCGGAGGTGCCCATCGCGGTCGTGGTGACAGTCACTGGGCCGCACCGCCCTTCCGGGCGCGCTGCTCACGCTGCACGAGCTTGTACGCGATCGTGGTGAGCGCCGTCGAGACCAGCACCCACGCCATCTGGTACCAGTAGAAGAACGGGATCCCGATGAGCTTGGGCTCGATTTTGGCGTACGAGCTCACCCACAGCATCGCCACGAACGGAGCGATCAGGCAGACCCCGGCCACCACGCGCGTGGGGGTGACCACCTGTCTGCGATCCGGTGTTTCGGCTGACTGTGTCATGGCCATGGCTCCGTCCCCTGGGCTGTGGCTGTCTCCTGTGAAATGCCTGGAAATCTATGGCAGGGGCGTGGCGCGCGTCACTAGCTGTCCGCATATCGGTATGGAGAATCCACCTGCGGACAGCCGTGTGAGGCGGTTAATGGCCTGGTTCGTACCGGTTGGGGAGGAATCGTCGCAGCGGAGGTGAGGCGTGGCGGCGAGGGGCACGCCGCATCCTCCGGGGTCTCGGGGGTGGCGGACCGGCCATCAGGAGGGCCGGCCCATGGAGCCGCCCATGGAGCGGCCCTCCCGCGCGGCGCTCAGTCCGTGGGGCGGCGCAGCCGGGCGACGAACTTGTAGCGGTCGCCCCGGTAGACCGAGCGCACCCACTCCACCGGCTGCCCCTGGGCGTCGAGCGAGTGCCGGGAGAGCATCAGCATCGGCAGACCGACATCCGTGCCCAGCAGACCGGCCTCGCGCGGTGTGGCCAGCGAGGTCTCGATGGTCTCCTCGGCCTCCGCCAGGCGGACGTCGTACACCTCGGCCAGCGCGGTGTAGAGGGAGGTGTACTTGACGAGGTTGCGGCGCAGCGCCGGAAAGCGCTTCGCCGACAGATGGGTGATCTCGATGGCCATCGGCTCGCCGCTGGCCAGCCGCAGCCGCTCGATGCGCAGCACCCGGCCGCCGGTGGCGATGTCCAGCAGGCCGGCGAGCCGGTCGTCGGCGGTGACATAGCCGATGTCCAGCAGCTGGGAGGCCGGCTCCAGGCCCTGGGCCCGCATGTCCTCCGTATAGGAGGTCAGTTGCAGCGCCTGGGACACCTTGGGCTTGGCGACGAAGGTGCCCTTGCCCTGGATGCGTTCCAGCCGCCCCTCGACGACCAGCTCCTGGAGGGCCTGACGCACCGTCGTGCGCGAGGTGTCGAACTCCGCGGCGAGGGTGCGCTCGGGCGGGACCGGGGTGCCGGGCGGCAGGGTCTCGGTGATCTCCAGCAAGTGTCGCTTCAGGCGGTAGTACTTGGGTACCCGCGCGGTCCGCGTGCCGCCGCCGCTCTCGGCACCGTTGCCCCCGTCCGTCTCCATGACCCGCCTCTCCGACTCCTGTCGCGCTGCCGTCACCGGCTCCTCCGTACGTAGCGGCTCACATCGTGGCACGGGTGGGTTCCCGCGCTCCCGTGCAGGTCCCCGCTCGTCAGGTGTCGGTCCGGTAACGGACCTGACAGCGACTCTTATACACCCTTGACTCCCCAAAAGGTCTAGGCCAAGCTGCGAGCGCTGGTCTAAACCATTAAAGACCACACCCGGTCTTGGGGGGAGAACGCAATGAAGCGTGGGCTCATAGCGGCGACGGCGGTCGTGGGAATGCTGGGGAGCGTTGCCGCCTGTGGGGCCGGTGGCGGCGGCGCGGCGGGTGCCGGGGGCTTCAAGGGGAAGAAGCTGACCGTTTGGGTGATGAGCGGTTCGAATCCGGCGCAGTGGACCGAACAGGTCTCCGAGCAGTTCAAGAAGAAGACCGGCGCCACCGTCGAGTTCAAGGTCCAGCAGTGGAACGGCATTCAGCAGAAGCTGAGCACCGCCCTTTCCGAGGACACCCCGCCCGATGTCGTCGAAATCGGCAACACCCAGACCGCCGCCTATGCCAAGGCCGGAGCCCTGGCCGATCTCGGCGACCTGAAGAAGGAGATCGGCTCCGACTGGAACGACGCCTTCAACAAAGCCTCGCTGGTGGACGGGAAGCAGTACGCGCTGCCGTGGTTCGCCGGAAACCGCGTGGTGATGTACAACAAGAAAATCTGGGCCGAGGCCGGACTCAAGGGAATTCCCAGGACGCGCAAGGAGCTCTTCCGGGCCTTTGCCACCATCAAGGAGAAGACCGGCGCCGAGCCGCTGTACCTCCCCGGCCAGAACTGGTACTTCCTCGACGGCCTGACCCTCGGCACCGGCGCCGAGCTGGTGAAGAAGCAGGGCGGCAAGTGGGTCTCCAACCTCGGCGACCCCAAGGTCTCGCGGGCCATGGACATCTACCGGCAGTACCAGGCCTTCAGCACCGCTCCCAAGAACAAGGACGAGGCCACCCCGCAGCAGGGTGAGATCTTCGCCAAGGGGAAGACCGGCGCCGTCATCGCCATGGGCTACGAGGCCGCCGTTGCCGTCAAGGCCAACCCGGACATCAAGAATGACATCGGATTCTTCACCATCCCGGGTGAGACCGCGGCCAAGCCGGAAGGCGTATTCCTCGGCGGCTCCAACTTCGCCGTCGCCGGAATGGGAAAGAAACAGGAACTCGCCAAGGAATTCCTGAAGGTCGCCCTGTCGAAGCAGAACGACGGACAGATGGTCAAGGAAGCCGGCTGGACCCCGAAGTCCGCCGATCTGGCCGGCGTCGCACGGCAGAATCGGGCCGCCGCGGCCGCGGCGCCCGCCGCGGAGAAGTCCGGCGGCACCACTCCGCTGATTCCCCAGTGGGCCGCGGTGGAGAACCTGCCGAACCCGATCAAGAGCTATATGACGGCCGTGCTCGGCGGTAAGTCCCCGGCCAATGCCGCCAAGGACGTGGAATCCGAGATCAACGCACGGCTCGCCCGGCCGTAACCGGTGGCGGTCCGCGGGCCGCCCTTCCACGGCCCCGCGGGCGCAAGCGCGGCAGCAGGAGCACCGAGGTGTCACGGACGAGGGGGAGCAGGGGCCCATGACAGCGCAGCTCGACGACGCGGCGGGAAGCGCCGTGCCGCCAACCGGCGGGGGAAGCGCCCCGCCCGCACGGCGCGGCCCGGGCATCCGGCGGACGGGAACCGGCACCCCTGGTCCGTCCGCCCGCCGCGCCCCTCGCCCTCCCGCCCGTCCCTCCCGTCGTCCTCCCGCCCGCCCTGCCCCTCGGTCTCCCGCCCGTCCCGCTCCGTATCTCCTGTTGCTGCCCGCCCTCCTCGCCACCGCGGTCTTCCTGGGCTGGCCCATGGTGCGCAACCTTCTGCTCTCCTTCCAGAACCTCAATATGAAGGAGCTGATCCAGCACCTCACCGACTGGCGCGGGACCGGTAACTACCAAGAGATCCTGGGCAGCGAGCAGTTCTGGCGGGTCACCCTGCGCACCCTGGTCTTCACCGCGGTCAATGTCGTCCTGATCATGGTCCTCGGGGTGCTGATCGGACTGCTGCTGGCCCGGCTCGGCAAGAAGATGCGCCTGACGCTGTCCCTCGCGCTGGTGCTGGCCTGGGCCATGCCGGTGATCGCCGCCACCACCGTCTTCCAGTGGCTCTTCGACTCCCGCTACGGCGTCGTCAACTGGCTGCTGGACAAGGCCGGCTGGCACGCCATGGCCCACTACGACTGGGTCGGTACCCAGCTGTCGACCTTCTCCGTGATCACCGTACTGATCGTCTGGCAGTCGCTGCCCTTCGTCGCCCTGAACCTCTACGCCGCCACCACGACCATCCCCAGGGAGCTCTACGAAGCGGCCCGGATGGACGGCGCCGGCACCTGGCAGGTCTTCACCTCCGTCACCTTCCCCTTCCTCCGGCCCTTCTTCCTGGCCACGACGTTCCTGGAGATCATCTGGGTCTTCAAGGCATTCCCGCAGATCTTCGCGATCAACGAGGGCGGCCCCGACCGGCTCACCGAGACGCTGCCGATCTACGCCTTCACCGAGGGCGTCGGCAACCTCCACTTCGGCATGGGCGCCGCGATCTCCCTGCTGACGATCGTGGTGCTGCTGGCCGTGACCGCCCACTACCTGCGTCTGACGCTCCGGCAGGAACGACACGAGGAGAACGCGCTGTGAAGCACACCGCTTCCCTGGCGGTCCGCCGCCTCTGGCCCAACGCCACGGCGCTCGTGCTCGCCCTCGGCTTCGCCTTCCCCGTCTACTGGATGTTCAGCACGGCCTTCAAACCGACCCGCGACATCGTCACCGAAGACCCCGTGTGGTTCCCCTTCCACGGCACCGCCGAGCACTTCGCGGCAGCGGTGAACGCCCCCGACTTCTGGGCGCTGGCCCGGAACTCGGTGGTGGTGACCGTCCTCGCCGTCGGCCTGTCGCTGGTGATCGCGCTCTGCGGGGCGTTCGCCCTCACCCGGATGCGCTTCCGGGGCCGCCGGGGCATCCTGCTGACCTTCATGATCGCCCAGATGGCGCCCTGGGAGGTCATGGTGATCTCCATCTACATGATCGTCCGGGACGCAGACCTGCTCAACAGCCTGCTGCCGCTCACCTGCTTCTACCTGCTGATGGTGCTGCCCTTCACCCTGCTGACGCTCCGTGGCTATGTCGCCGCGGTACCCAAGGAGCTGGAGGAGTCCGCGATGGTCGACGGCTGCTCACGCCGTCAGGCGTTCGGCAAGGTGGTCTTCCCGCTGCTGGCACCCGGCCTGATGGCCACCTCGCTCTTCGGCTTCATCACCGCCTGGAACGAATTCCCGCTCGTGCTGGTCCTCAACAAGGAACCGGCCATGGGCACCCTGCCGTTGTGGCTCTCGCGTTTCCAGAGCCAGTTCGGGGACGACTGGGGTGCCACGATGGCCGCGGCCTCGATCTTCGCCGTCCCGATCCTGGTCCTCTTCCTGTTCCTGCAACGCAAGGCGGTCGGCGGTCTCACCTCCGGCGCAGTGAAGGGATAACGCCGCACATGACCTCTTTTGCGGGCTCCGCACGCCCGGTACGCTCCACCGACACCCTCACCCGCGATGCACTCGCCGTCCTCCAGCCGGGCTTCACCGGCACCACCGCCCCCGACTGGCTGCTGCGCCGGCTCGGCGAGGGGCTGGCCTCGGTCGGCCTCTTCGGCCGCAACGTCGCCGACCCCGCGCAACTCGCCGTCCTGACCGACCGGCTGCGTGCCGAGCGGGAGGACCTTCTCGTCGCGATCGACGAGGAAGGGGGCGATGTCACCCGGCTGGAGGTGCGCGGCGGCTCCTCCTTCCCCGGCAACCATGCGCTCGGCGCCGTCGACGACACCGCCCTGACCCGCGAGGTCGCCCGGGAACTCGGCCGACGGCTGGCCGACTGCGGTGTCAACCTCAACTGGGCCCCCTCCGCCGACGTCAACTCCAACCCCGCCAACCCGGTCATCGGCGTCCGCTCCTTCGGCGCCGACCCGCACCTGGTCGCCCGGCACACCGCCGCCTACGTCGAGGGACTGCAGTCCACCGGGGTCGCCGCCTGCACCAAGCACTTCCCCGGCCACGGCGACACCGCGGTCGACTCCCACCACGATCTGCCGCGCGTCGCCGCCGATCTGGCCACCCTCCGCGGGCGGGAACTGGTGCCGTTCCGCGCCGCCATCGCCGCCGGCACCCGGGCGGTGATGAGCGCCCACATCCTGCTGCCCGCCCTGGACGCCGACCGCCCCGCCACCCTCAGCCGGGCCGCGCTGCACGGTCTGCTGCGCGCCCCCGTCGCCGAGGGCGGCCTCGGCTTCGACGGGCTGATCGTCACCGACGGGATGGAGATGCAGGCCATCTCCGCGGCCTACGGCCTCGAACGCGGCAGTGTGCTGGCCCTCGCGGCCGGTGCCGACGCCCTGTGCGTGGGCGGCGGACTGGCGGACGAGGACACCGTGCTGCGGTTGCGTGACGCCTTGGTGCGGGCGGTGCGCGACGGCGAGCTGCCGGAGAGCCGGCTGGCCGACGCCGCGGCACGGGTACGGGCCCTGGCGTGCTGGACCCGGAGCGCGAGTGCGGGTCAGGGGGCCGCGCCCGCGCCCGGGATCGGTCTCACCGCGGCCCGGCGTGCCCTGCGTCTCACCGCCGACGGCCCGTACGAGCCCCTGACCGCGCCCGCGTATGTCGCCGCCTTCACCCCGCTCGCCAATATCGCCGTGGGGGACGACACCCCCTGGGGCGTCGCCGCCGAACTGACCCGGCTGCTCCCGGGCACCGAGACCACCACCTGCACCGCCGAGTCCGCCGCCGCGGCCGGCCCCGCCGCGCTGATCGGCGGTCTGCTCACGGCGGCCGGGGACCGCCGCGTCGTCGCGGTGGTGCGGGACGTCCACCGCCACCCGTGGATGGCCGACGCGCTGCGCATCCTCCTCGACGCCCGCCCCGACACCGCGGTCGTCGAAATGGGCGTCCCCCAGGCCCCGCCCCGGGGCGCCCCGCACCTCGCCACCCACGGCGCCGCCCGCGTCTGCGGCCGCGCCGCCGCCGAAATCCTCACCGGCCTCCGGGGGCCGTCGAGCGGGGAGTGAGCCTGCCCGCGCCCGCCGGTCCGGCTTCTACAGGCCCTGCCATTCCGGCTTCGCCGCGTAGGTGGCGCGGAAGTAGCCGGCGAGCTTCAGCTCGGTGGCCGCGGCCTCGTCCACGACGACCGTGGCGTGCGGGTGGAGCTGCAGCGCCGAAGCCGGGACCAGCGCGGCGACCGGTCCCTCGACGGCACGTGCCACGGCGTCGGCCTTGCCCTCGCCGGTGGCGAGCAGCACCAGATGGCGGGCCTCCAGGATGGTGCCGATGCCCTGGGTGATGACGTGGTGGGGTACCTCGTCCAGGCTGTCGAAGAACCGGGCATTGTCCGCCCGGGTCTGCTGGGTCAGCGTCTTGATACGGGTGCGCGAAGCGAGCGACGAGCACGGCTCGTTGAAGCCGATGTGCCCGTCCGTGCCGATACCGAGCAGCTGGAGATCGACACCGCCGGCCTCACGCAGCGCACGGTCATACGCCTCGCAGGCCGCCTGGACGTCCTCGGCCGACCCCTCGGGCCCCATGAACGAGTCCTCGCCGAGGCCGAGCGGCCGGACCACCTCGCGCAGGACCACCGAACGGTAGGACTCGGGGTGCCCGGCCGGCAGGCCGACATATTCGTCGAGCTGGCAGATGCGCGCCCGGGACGCGTCCACCGCGCCGGCCCGGACCTGCGCCGCCAGCGCCTCGTAAATGGGCAACGGGGTAGAGCCGGTGGCCACACCGAGCAGCGCGTCGGGCTTACGGCGCAGCAGGGCGGCGAGGGCCCCCGCGATCAGCTCGCCGCCTGCCGTGGCGTCCGGAACGATGACAACTTCCACGCTTGGCCTGCCGTTCTGGAGAATGGTCCATGTGGTATAGACCAATCTAGCAGAGCGGAGACCTCCGGACCCGGCGGCGCTTCCGAAACGAAGGGGCACATTTCCCCGTCGGGGTGATGACGCGCCGGCCGCCTGTCGTCCGTGGCGGGCGGCCGCCGTACGGCCCCGCCGGGTGCCCTCAGAGCAGCGCCCCTCCCGTCGCTTCGATGCACTGGCCCGTCACCCAGCGGCTGTCGTCCGAGGCCAGGAAGGCCACGATGTCGCCGATATCGGTGGCGTCCGCTATCCGGCCCAGCGGGGACATCGCCCGGACCGCCGCCTGCGCCTCGGCGTTCGCCTCGCCGCGCAGCCAGCTCGCGTTCATCTCCGTGTCGACCGCTCCGGGGGCAACGGCGTTGACCGTGATGCCGCGCGGGCCCAGCTCCTTGGCCAGGGTCCGGGTGAAGACATCGATCGCCCCCTTCGACATGGCGTAAGCGATCAGCTCGGTCTTGGCCCTCCCGCGCGTCTGGCCCGTCGAGGTGTTGATGATCCGGCCGCCGTCCCGCAGCCGGTTCAGGCCGAGCTGGGTGAGGAAGAACGGCGCCTTGGTGTTGACCGCGAAGAGATCGTCGAAATCCGTCTCGGTGACCTGGGCTATCCGCTCCCGCCTGCCGGCCGTGCCGACATTGTTGACCAGGATGTCGAGGCCGTCGGCCTGCGGGCCGAAGGCCGCCCACAGCGCCTCGGCCCCGCCGGGCCGGCCCAGCGGCGCCCGGACGGTGAAGGCCTGTCCACCCGCTGCCTCGATGCCCGCCACCGTCTCCTTTGCCGCTGCCTCGTCCCGGCCGTAATGCACCCCGACGCGCGCGCCGTCCCGGGCCAGCCGCTCCGAGATCGCCCGGCCGATCCCCCTGCTGCCGCCCGTCACCAGTGCCGTCCTGCCGCTGAGTGCCGCCATGGCGCTGCCCCTCCCTGATCGCACGCGAAGCTCCGTGGGTGCGCGCACCTGCCGGCCATCTCGCCGGGCAGACGCGGCGCCTTCACGCCGATCCATTTATATATCGGTCGCTACAAAAAAACCGTAGCACGCTTCCGTACCGACCGCTATAGAATTCCGTCATGACGACCGAGGAGCCCCGCACGACGCCGCAGACCCACCCGGCCGAGGCGGTGAAGCGGCGCGGCCGGCCCCGGTCCTTCGACCGGGAGACGGCCCTGGAGCAGGCGGTCCGGTCCTTCTGGGAGCAGGGCTACGAGGCCACCTCGATCTCCGACCTGACCCGCGTCATGGGCATCAGCGCCCCCAGCCTCTACGCCGCCTTCGGCGACAAGCGGGCCCTGTTCGACGAGGTCGTGGCCGAGTACCGGCGGCGCTACGGAGGCTTCCTCAACCGCGCGGTGGCCGAGGAACCGACCGCCCGCCGGGGTGTCGAACGGGCGCTGCGCGAGGCCGCGGTCGAGTACACCCTCCCGGGCCGCCCCCGCGGCTGTCTCGTCGTCAGCGCCGCCCTGAACACCGCGCCCGCGTCCAGTGAAGTCGCCGGTCTGCTGCGGGAGATGCGGCAGTCGAACGTCCGGCAGATCGCCCGCGCCGTCCGGGCGGACATCGCCTCCGGTGAGCTTCCCCCCGGCACCGACGCGGATGCGTTGGCCGCCTACGTCTACGCGGTGATCCAGGGCATGTCCCAGCAGGCGCGCGACGGTGCGGAGCGCACGGAGCTGGAAGCGATCGCCGAGCTGGCGTTGCGGGCGTGGCCGGCGGCGGGACGGGGGTCAGGGACTGGGAAGAAGGAGGGGGAGGGCAAGGGAGCAGGCTCCGGGCCGGCGAGCGGCACCGCCCGCTGAAAGCCCGGCACGGGGCGAGGAGCGAGGGGCGAAGGAGGGCCGACACCGCTCCGGCACGCCCCCGAAAACACCCGCGGGCCGCGGCGCCGGGACAGGACCCTCAACCTGTCCGGCACCGCAGCCCGGAGCTGACATCGGCCGGCCCCGCCTTGCGGGCGGAAGGTGCCCCTGTGTGCGGTAGGGGCACGGCCCCGTCCAGGGACCGGTCGATCGGAGGCCTCGGCGCAGTCAGGGCAGAGAGCGCTTCGGCCTCGTTCCGCCCTCCTGTGCGGGGAGAGCGGAGGCCTTTTGCTGAATTCTGGACTAGACCATTCTCACTTGTCCATGCCCATGCAGAGACAACAGGTACACCGTACGCCGGTAGGCTCCAAGACGTGCCCTCCATGAACGATCTCGTACGCCAGCACACCGCTCTGAGCGACACCGACCTCGAGTGGCTCCATCTGCTGGTCTCGGAGTGGCAGCTGCTCTCCGACCTCTCCTTCGCCGATCTCGTGCTGTGGGTTCCCACCCTCGACGGCACCCGCTACGTATCGGTCGCCCAGATGCGGCCCAATACGGGCCCCACCTCCTACCAGGACGACATGCTCGGCCATCTCGTTCCCCGTGGCCGCCGCCCCATGCTCGATTCCGCCCTGGACGAGGGACGGATCGTGCGGGAGGGCGACCCGGAGTGGCGCGAGGAGGTGCCGGTACGCGTCGAGTCCATCCCGGTGCGCCGCGAGGGCCGGGTCCTCGGTGTGATCGCCCGCAACACCAATCTGCTGACCGTGCGCACCCCCAGCCGGCTGGAGCTCACCTACCTGCAGAGCGCGTCCGACCTCGCCCAGATGATCGCTGCTGGAACGTTTCCCTTCCCCGGCCAGCAGGTCGACATGGACGCCTCGCCACGGGCCGGCGATGGACTGATCCGGCTCGACGCGGACGGCGTCGTCCAGTACGCCAGCCCCAATGCGCTCTCCGCCTACCACCGGCTCGGCCTCGCGGCCGACCTCGTGGGCCACCACCTCGGCCAGACCACCGCCGAACTGGCGCCCGCCCGCGGCCCGGTGGACGAGGCGCTGGTCAAGCTCGCCAGTGGCTGGGCCCCCAGGGAATTCGAGGTCGAAGGGGACGAAGGCGTCATTCAATTGCGCGCCATTCCGCTCAAACCCAAGGGAACGCACAGTGGTTCTCTGGTTTTGCTGCGTGATGTGACCGAACTGAGACGTCGCGAACGGGAACTGATCACCAAGGACGCCACCATCCGGGAAATCCACCACCGGGTGAAGAACAATTTGCAGACGGTCGCCGCGCTCTTGCGGCTGCAGTCGCGCCGGATGGATTCCGCGCAGGGCCGCGACGCCCTCAACGAGGCCGTGCGCAGGGTCGGTTCGATCGCGATCGTGCACGAGACGCTGTCCCAGACCCTCGACGAGCGGGTCGAGTTCGACGAGATCGCGGACCGGGTGCTGGCCATGGTCGCGGAGATCTCCCCGGGCAAGGTGACCACCCGCCGCACCGGGCGCTTCGGCATCCTGGACGCCGAGGTGGCCACCCCGCTGTCGATGGTGCTCACCGAGGTGCTGCAGAACGCCCTGGAGCACGCCTTCGACCAGGTGGAGCACGGCACGGTCGAGGTCGGCGCGGTGCGCGGCGGCAGCCGGACCGAGCCCCGGCTGCTGGTCACCGTCCAGGACAACGGCCGCGGCCTGCCCGAGGGCTTCGATCCGCATCGCGCCGGAAACCTGGGGCTGCAGATCGTACGGACCCTGGTGGAAGGGGAGTTGGGCGGAAAGTTCGACATGGTGCGGGCGCCCGAGCGCGGTACCCAGGTCATCCTCGACGTACCGGTACGCGCCGAGAAGCAGCACTGAGACCGGGTGGCGGCCGACGGGTTCGCTGCCGCCGCCCGGCCCCGGACAGCAGCAAGCCCCGGACCCATCCGGTCCGGGGCTCAAAGCTATTGCGATGCGATTACGACCGGGCCGGTGAGCTCCGGAGGTGCATCGGGGGTACTGCGCGCTGCGGCTCGGGGGCCACGGGGCTACTGGCTCAGGCGCTGGCGTTGCGCGCCCGGTTACGAGCGGCACGGCGCTTCATGGCGCGGCGCTCGTCCTCGCTCAGACCACCCCAGACGCCGGAGTCCTGGCCGGACTCGAGCGCCCACTGCAGGCACTGCTCCATGACGGGGCAGCGGCGGCAGACGGCCTTGGCTTCCTCGATCTGCAGGAGCGCAGGACCGGTGTTGCCGATGGGGAAGAAGAGCTCGGGGTCTTCTTCGCGGCAAACGGCGCGGTGACGCCAGTCCATGGCTGCTCCATCTCCTCGTGTGACGGGATTGTGCTTGTGAATGTGAACGCTTTCACGAATCCCTCCGCAAGCAAAGGGCCGAACTCCAGTTGCGCACTGGTGCGGTCCTGTGGAATGAGGAGGGGGATTCGGGCTCTCAAGGGGGCCGGTAAAGCGGCCGTCCCGATCGCCATGAAGAGACTCGCAAACCTCGGCTGCGGATACAACCCCTTCCGGAAACTTTTTTTTGATTCCTTGGTGTCGCCTAGCTCACAGCCGTCATTCCAGGGGGTGGAAACCAGTCTAAACGTTCGAGTGAAAGGACTTTAGGCCCTACTGCTCACACAATCACACGCAGTGCACGGCGAACGCCTGTGAACGTCACACTCGTACGCAGTCCCAGGTGGTCACCGTCCATCTGGAACGGCAGGGGGACCTGCGAATGCAAGGTGAAGTTCGTGAGGTCGTGAAGTGAGAGTGCGTGCTTGCCCCGGGGGCCGCGCTCGGGTGTGGACGCCAGCAACTGGGTGACATATCGGGTCACAGCGGGCGGGGAGAGCTTGCTCAGTGCGAACAGATCCAGGCCCGCATCGAACGACGCGTCCGGGGACGGGTAGATCGGCCGGTTGCCCAGGTAGGACCACGGAGCGGTGTTGCAGATTATGGCCAGTGCCAGGTTCTCGTCGCGCTCCACGGTGCCCTCGGTGCCGCCAGGACGTTCGAGGGTGATGATGCCTCGCCGGCGGTTCGCCTCGCCCAGGAACTGCCGTACGACCTGTCGCACGTACAGGGCGTGGGTCGAACGCTTGCCGCGTTCGCGCTGCTGCTCGACCCGGCCGACGACGCCCGCGTCGAAACCGAAGCCGGCGCAGAAGGTGAACCAGCGCTCCGGCACGCCCTCGTCCTCGGTCCCCGGTGTGCCCGCGGCCAGCCCCAGGCCGATGGTGCGCTCGGTGCCGTCGCGCAGCGCGTCCAGCAGCGCGCCGGTTGCCTCCACGACGTCATTGGGCAGCCCCAGCGCGCGGGCGAAGACATTGGTGGAGCCGCCGGGGACGACGGCCAGCCGGGGATGGGAGTCCGGATCGGGGCCGTTGGCCAGCAGGCCGTTGACGACCTCGTTGACCGTGCCGTCGCCGCCGAGCGCCACCACCAGGTCGATCTGCCCGCTCTCGGTGGCCTGCCGGGCGAGATCACGGGCGTGCCCGCGGTACTGCGTCTGCGCGACCTCCAGCTTGAGGTCGCTGGCGAGCGCGTGGGCGAGCACCTCACGGGTGCGGGCACTGGTGGTGGTTGCTGCCGGATTGACCACGAGGAGTGCGCGCATATGGAGCAGCGTACCTACCTGCTGGTACCGGCCATGCGTCCCGTCCGGCTCCGGGGCCGCCCCGGCGGCCGGGGCGCCGGCGCTACCCTGCTGGGGTGAGCAGTCAGCAGAAGCAGTCCGTGTCCCGAGCCGCCGGCGCCCCCACCGCGCCCGAGCCGACCGGCCCGCGGCCCGCCCGGCTGAGCGCCGCGGCGGCGCTCACCGCGGTCGAAGGGCTCGCGCTGGCGGCCCTCGGCGGGTACATGCTGTTCATGGGTCTCGCCGGTTCGCCGGACAGTCCGCAGCAGGCGGAAATGGGCGGGCTGACGGTCCTGGCGCTCGCGGTCCTGCCGCTGGTGGCCGCGCGGGGGCTGTGGCTGCGCCGCCGCTGGAGCCGGGGCCCCTCACTGATCACTCAGATCGTGGCGCTGCCGGTGGCCTGGACGCTGGTCCACGGCGGGGGTGCGCTGATCGCGGCCGGTATCGGACTGGCCGTGGCCGCGGTGGTGGTGCTCGTCCTGCTGGTCAATCCGACGGCCACCGAGGCACTGGGCATCGGGCCGCGGGAGACGCCCTGAGGATCATCCCGTGTGCCGCCCGTCCGGACGGGCGGGCCTGGCGTGGGTGGGACCGGGCCTGACGCGGGGGTCGCCGGCCTGATGCGAGGGCCATAGGCCTGATGCGAGGCTGCCGGGCCTGACACGGGAGTCCGGGGCCCGACGGGAAGAACCGGCGGGAAGAACCGGGCCCGGACGCACGGCGGGCGGAGCCCGTGAGAGCCCCGCCCGTCCCGATCGGTCCTTCGCAGACCCCGTTCACTCCTCGACGAGCAGCTTGTCGCGCAGCTGGGCGAGGGTGCGGGCCAGAAGGCGGGAGACGTGCATCTGGGAGATGCCGACCTCCTGGGCGATCTGCGACTGGGTCATATTGCCGAAGAAGCGCAGCAGCAGGATCTTCTTCTCGCGCGGGGGCAGGTCCTCCAGCAGCGGCTTGAGGGATTCGCGGTACTCCACGCCCTCCAGCGCCTCGTCCTCCGCGCCGAGGGTGTCGGCGACGGCCGGGGACTCGTCGTCGGTGTCCGGGACGTCCAGGGAGAGAGTGCTGTAGGCGTTCGCCGACTCCAGCCCTTCCAGGACCTCCTCCTCGGAGATCGCCAGATGCTCGGCCAGCTCGTGGACGGTGGGCGCGCGGCCGTGCCGCTGGGACAGCTCGGCGGTCGCGGTGGTCAGCGACAGCCGCAGCTCCTGGAGGCGGCGCGGGACGCGGACCGCCCAGCCCTTGTCGCGGAAGTGCCGTTTGATCTCGCCGACGACGGTGGGGGTGGCGTACGTGGAGAACTCCACGCCGCGGTCCGGGTCGAAGCGGTCCACGGACTTGATCAGGCCGATGGTGGCGACCTGGGTCAGATCGTCCAGCGGCTCACCACGGTTGCGGAAGCGCCGGGCCAGATGCTCGACGAGCGGGAGGTGCATCCGCACGAGGGTGTTGCGCAGCTCGGCGCGCTCCGGGGAGCCGTCGGGCAGCGTGCGCAGCTCGTAGAACAGCGCCCGGGCGCCGCTGCGGTCGTGCGGCTCCTGCGCATGCTGGTGATCCTGCAGCTGGTGTTCGGGGGCCGGCGCATCGTGCTGATGCGCCTGCTGCCCCGGCTGCTCGCTCTGCTCCATGTGGTCCGCCCGCTCTGCCTGCTCCGCCGCATCCAACCGGCCGCCGTGGTCGTCCACTCCCACCGGATGCGGCCGGGCCTGCTGCTCGGGGATGGTCGCACTGGACGCCATCCGCCCGCCGCGTTCGAGATCTTTCACGGGGCCCCCTGTTCGGTCATGACGGTCCGGGACCGGCGCCGCGCTCCTTGTACAGACTGATGGTGACCGTTCGGTCCTCGGCGACCGTGGAATCGACCTTGCCGGCCAGTGCGGAGAGCACCGTCCAGGCGAACGTGTCGCGCTCGGGGGCGCGACCGTCGGTTGTCGGGGCCGACACGGTCACCTGCAGTGCGTCGTCGATGAGGCGGAAGACGCAGCTCAGCACACTGCCGGGGACGGCCTGTTGCAGCAGGATCGCGCACGCCTCGTCGACCGCGATGCGCAGATCCTCGATCTCGTCGAGGGTGAAGTCCAAGCGGGCTGCGAGTCCGGCCGTGGCCGTACGCAGCACGGACAGGTAGGCACCCGCAGCGGGCAGACGGACTTCCACGAAGTCCTGAGTCCCGGGCTCGCCTGCGATCTGGGACACCCTCACCTCCAAGGTGGCACAAGCTGGTTGAGCTGGAAATGCGCGATATTCGCGTTGTTCGGGATATTTCCTGCCGGGTCTTTCTCCCCTCGGGTGAAAGGAGAACGATCCGGTGCAGCACATGGTTCGGCTGTGACGCTATCGCGATCCGCGGGCCGGTGTCGCCCGGAAGGTGCGCGGCTGCCGTCCGGCGCGATCCGGCCCCGGTCCGCCCGGCGCCCTCACTGTCACTGATTGTAAAGCCACGGGTACGGACAGTGGCTAGGGGTGTGCACTGTCAAATCGATGCCGATTACGCTCCGTTGACACGCGAGGTGCCCGCAAGGTTGTGCAGTGCCTCTCCAGTGAGCCGGAAGACCGTCCATTCGTCCATGGGCTGAGCACCGATCGACCGGTAAAAACCGATGGACGGTTCATTCCAATCCAGGACTGACCACTCGAAACGCTCGTATCCGCGGGCCACGCAGATCTCCGCGAGGGCCGCGAGCAGTGCCTTGCCGTGCCCGCCGCCGCGCGCCTCGGGGCGGACGTACAGGTCCTCCAGGTAGACACCGTGCGTGCCCGTCCACGTCGAGAAGTTCCGGAACCACAGGGCGAAGCCGACCGGGGCGCCGCCGTCCTCCGCGATCAGCGCGAAGGCGGCCGGCTGCGGCCCGAACAGGGCCTCCTTCAGCTGGGGCTCGGTGGCCTGCGCGGCCTCGGGCTCGCGCTCGTACGCCGCCAGCTCGCCGATCATGGCCAGGATGACGGGGACGTCGTCGGGGGTCGCTTCGCGGATCATGGGTGAAGGCTAAGGGGTCCTTGGACGCTTCACACCAGCGTCTGGTCGGCGAAGCACCAGCGCCAGGACTCGCCCGGTTCGAGCGTCCGCATCACGGGGTGACCGGTCTCCTCGAAGTGCCGGGTGGCGTGCCGGTACGGCGACGAATCGCAGCAGCCGACATGGCCGCAGACCAGGCACTTCCGCAGCTGTACGGGATGGCTGCCGGCGGCCAGGCACTCCAGGCAGGTGGCGCTCAGCGCGGACGGTCCGGGGCGCGGCAGTTCGGGAACATGCGTGCACTCGCTCATGATGGCCAGGTTAGATCGCCGGGACGGGTGGCGAAGGGTTCGGGGACGGGACGGGTCCGATGGCAGTGATGCCGCTGTTTTTGCTGGTCGCGGGGAGCGCGGCGGTCGCCGGGCTGGCACGCCGTACCCCTGTCCCCGCGCCGCTGCTGCTGGTCACCGCGGGGCTCGCGGCGTCCTACATCCCGGGCATCCCGGACTACACCCTCGATCCGCACATCGTGCTGCCGCTGGTGCTGCCCCCGCTGCTGCACACCGCGGCGCTGGAGAGTTCGTACCTGGATCTGCGGGCCAATCTGCGGCCGGTGGCGCTGCTGTCGGTCGGCTATGTCCTGTTCGCGACGCTGGTGGTCGGCTCTGTGGCGTACCTCGTCATCCCGGGACTGCCGCTGACCGCCGCGCTCGTGCTGGGGGCGGTCGTCGCCCCGCCGGACGCCGTCGCGGCCACCGCCATCGCCCGCAGGCTCGGGCTGCCGCACCGGATCACCACGATCCTGCAGGGCGAATCGCTGTTCAACGACGCCACCGCGATCACCGCCTACAAGGTGCTGCTGGCCGCGGCCCTCGGGGCCGGCGCGACCTGGGGCGACGGGATCAAGGAGTTCGCCGTCGCCTCACTGGGCGGCATCGGGACCGGCGTCGTCCTGATGGTGCCGCTGCACTGGCTGCGCGTCCGGCTGCGCGAGTCGGCGCTGCTGGAGAACACCCTCTCGCTGCTCATCCCGTTCTTCGCCTACGCGGCGGCCGAGCAGCTGCACGCCTCCGGGGTGCTCGCCGTCGTCGTGGTCGGCCTCTACCTGGGGCACCGCTCCTGGCAGGTCGACTTCGAGACCCGGCTCCAGGAGGCCGCCGTGTGGAAGATGGTCTCCTTCCTCCTGGAGTCCGCAGTCTTCGCACTGATCGGGCTGCAACTGCGGGTCGTGCTGCGCGGGCTGGGGGAGTTCAGCGCGGCGCAGGCGCTCTGGTACGCGGCCGTGATGTTCCTCGTCGTGGTCCTGGCACGCTTCGTGTGGGTCTTTCCCGGGACCTATCTGCCGCGCGCCCTGTCGGCCCGGATCCGGGCCCGGGAGCCGGAGACCAACTGGAAGTCGCCGGTCGTGGTCGGCTGGGCGGGGATGCGCGGCGTGGTGTCGCTGGCCATTGCGTTCTCCCTCCCCGCCACCGTGCCCGGCGGCGGGTCCTTCCCGGCCCGCAACCTCGTGCTCTTCCTGACCTTCACCACCGTCATCGCCACCCTGGTCGTCCAGGGGCTGACGCTGCCCCCGCTGATCCGCGCGCTGAAGCTGCCGGGACCGGACCCCCAGAGGGAGACGCTTGCCGAGGCGCAGGCGCAGAACGAGGCCTCGCGGGCCGCCGAGGAGCGGCTGGATGAGCTCCTGCGGGACGAGCGCAACGCCCTGCCCGGACCGCTTGCCGACCGATTGCGCACGATCATGGAGCGGCGCCGCAACTCCGTGTGGGAGCGGCTGGGCGCGGTCAACGAGGTGACCGGGGAGTCCGTCGATGAGACCTACCGGCGGCTGGCCCGCGAGATGATCGACACCGAGCGGCGGGTGTTCGTCCAGCTGCGGGACGCCGGCCGGATCGATGACGAGATGCTGCGGACGCTGCTGCGCAGGCTGGACCTGGAGGAGGCGACGGCCTACCGGGAGGAGGCCTCGTAGGCGGGGTGGGGACCGGGCCCCTTACGCGGTCGCCGGGCCCGCTGCTGTGGCCTGGCTCCGGTCCGTGCTCCTGTGCCGTGGCCTGACCGGCGGCTCGGCGGGGGCGGCTCAGGGCGTGCCGGTGATCACTGCGGCCACCGTGCTGCCGGGGGAGAAGGCGCCCTCCTCGGCCAGTGTCGTCAGCCCGTACAGCAGCTTGGCGACGTAGATCCGCTCCAGGGGGAGGCCGTGCCGGTCCTCGAAGGCGTCCGCGAACGCCTCCAGTTCCGGGGTGCGGCGGGCGTATCCGCCGCAGTGGAAGCGGCCGTCCAGCCGCCAGTCGCCGCGCGGTCCGCCGAACGCCGCGCGCTGCAGTTCCGCGACCGTCTCCTGGAGGAAGTGCGGGTCGCCGCCCTTGAGTACGGGCACCCCCAGGGCGTGCTGCCCCGGCGCCAGCCCCGCGGCGAGCCCGGCCAGGGTGCCGCCCGTTCCGCAGGCCACCGCGACGGTGCCGGCGGCGCCGTGCAGCTCCCGGCCCAGCTCCGTACAGCCTTGTGCGGCAAGGGAGTTGCTGCCGCCCTCGGGTATGACGCGGAACGCGCCGAAGCGGTCGTGCAGAGCGGCGAGCACGTCCGGGTCACCGGGGCGGCGGTAGCGGGCCCGGTCGAGGAAGTACAGCTGCATACCGTCGGCGGCGCAGCGGGCCAGCGACCAATTGAGCGGGGCGCCGGCGAGCTCGTCGCCCCGGACCACACCGATGGTGGCGAAGCCGAGCAGCCGGCCCGCCGCGGCGGTGGCCCGCAGATGGTTGGAGTACGCGCCGCCGAAGGTCAGCAGCGCGCGGTCACCGGCGGCGGCCGCGGCCCGCAGGTTCGGCGCCAGCTTGCGCCATTTGTTGCCCGCCAGATCCGGGTGGATCAGATCGTCCCGCTTGAGCAGCAGCCGTACGCCGCGCCGCGTGAACGGCTCGTCCTCGATCTCCTGGAGGGGCGAGGGCAGGCGCGGGCGCAGGGCGTGCGGATCCGGCAGCGGGCCGGGGGCGGTGCTGGTCACACTGCTCATTGTCCCGGGTGCCGGCGGCGTCCCGGGTGCCGGCGGTGCGGGCCGCGCCCTGCCGCCTGACGGGATGGGCGCTACCCGCTCGTGTGCAGGAACGCGTCCCCGTGCGCGTTGACATGCGCCTCGAGGGTGTTGAGTGCGTCCTGGGTCGCCTCGGGGGAGCCGCTGCCCCGGCGCTCGGCGAAGTACGCGGCGCCCAGCTTTCTCAGCAGTTCGTTGCCGGCGCGGTTCTGCTGCACCTCGTCGACCTTCTGCTTGCCCTGGTTCAGCGCGCTCTGGGCCTGTTCCTTCGCGCGGTCGAGAAACCCTGACATGTGCCACCTCCGTGAGGTCCGTGTCGTAAGGGATCAACGGCGCGGACGGCCGTGGGGTTCCCGTGCCAGGCTGGGGGATATGGGCGAGGAGCGCTACTCGGATGAGCCATCCGGCGTATCCGGCGGATCGCGTTCGGGTACGGCCCCAAGACCCTGACCCGGGTGCTCCGGTTCGTCCGCGCGCTCGATCTGGCGCGCTCCGGGATGCCCCGCGCACAGGTCGCGGCCCGCGCCGGATACGCGGATCAGGCGCATCTCGCCCGCGAGGTGAAGGCGCTGGCGGGGGCCCCGATGGGGGTGCTGCTCGCCCCGGGTTAGCGTGTCCGTCATGGACTACCAGGCCGTTCTCGAGGAGGTAGCGGCCCACGCCAGGCCGTATGTGCGACAGGGCAGGGTCGCCGACTACATACCGGCCCTGGAACGGGTGTCGGCGGACCGTTTCGGGATCGCGGTGGCCGATATCCACGGCGACGTGTACGGCGTCGGGGACTGGGAGACCCCGTTCTCCGTCCAGTCCATCTCCAAGGCGTTCTCGCTGGCGCTGGTGATGTCGCAGAGCCATGACGGCCACGACGACATCTGGAAGCGGGTGGGCCGCGAGCCGTCCGGTACGCCGTTCAACTCGCTGGTCCAGCTGGAGGCGGAGGAGGGCATCCCGCGCAACCCGTTCATCAACGCGGGCGCGCTGGTGGTCACCGACCGGCTGCAGACCCTCACCGGCGATGCCAGCACCTCGATGCTGCACTTCCTGCGCGAGGAGAGCGGCAACCCGGACCTCGCCTTCGACCAGGCGGTGGCCGACTCCGAGGCCGAACACGGCGACCGCAATGCCGCGCTGGCGCATTTCATGGCGTCCTTCGGCAACCTGGAGAACCCCGTCCCCAGCGTCATCGAGCACTACTTCTGGCAGTGCTCGATCGAGATGAGCTGCCGGGACCTGGCCGTCGCCGGCGGATTCCTCGCCCGTCACGGGCTGCGCGCCGACGGCAGCCGCCTGCTGGAGGCCCGCGAGGCCAAGCGGATCAATGCGGTGATGCTGACCTGCGGGACGTATGACGCGGCGGGGGAGTTCGCCTACCGCGTCGGGCTGCCCGCCAAGAGCGGTGTCGGCGGCGGCATCATCGCCGTGATCCCGGGGCGCTGCACGCTGTGCGTATGGAGCCCCGGACTCGACGCCCGCGGAAACTCGGTGGCGGGCGCCGCGGCGCTGGACCACTTCACGACGCTGACGGGATGGTCGGTGTTCTGACGGGCGGACGGGCGGAAGACCGGTGCCCCTTGCCGTTGTGGCCGCCCGGCGGCTGGCGCATCGTGGGCGTAGGAGGTGCACGGCCATGGAGCACGAGATGCGCGCCGAGTACGAGGAAGGCGTCCTGCCGCACGCGGACACGCCGGTGAAGATCTGGCACATGGTGCGGCTGGACGGCACCCTCGCGATGTGCGGGCGGGAGCTGGCGCCGGCCGCCGCCACCCAGACGGCCGACGTCTGGGGCACGCCCAAGGGAGAGCCCTTCTGCCACACCTGCGGCGCGCTGTACCTGCGCGAGCACCCCGGGGACATCGGCTAGGACGGACACGCCCCGGGGCGGACAGGCTCCCTACGGCAGCGGCGCGAACAGATCGACCCCGTGGCCGTCCGGGTCCTGTACGACGGCGTAGCGCTGCCCCCAGAAGGCGTCCCACGGCGGCTTCTCGCCCGTATAGCCGGCGGCGGTGAGTTCCGCGTAGACCGCGTCGACGCCGTCGGGGCCCGCGCACTCGAACGCCAGCCCCGTCGGGGTGCCGCCCCGCGGCGGCGTCCAGTCCGGGTCGACGGCCCGCGCGGTCTCGTGGGTGTCCCACATCAGCCGCAGCCCTCCGGGGAGCTGTGCCTCGGCGTGCGGGGCGCGGTCCGCGTCGGCGGGGACGTCCAGGCCGAGGCGGCGGTAGAAGGCGAGGGCCGCGGCCATGTCGGCCACGACGATGCCGATGGCGGCGAACCGCGGGGTGGACGGTGTGGTGGAGGCCGGCGTGCCGGCGGGAGGAGTACGGGGGCAAGGAGTGCTGGTCATGCGGCGAGCGTAGGGTGCCCGCCGGGCCGCGGTCTTGAACGAATCGGACGTGACGGTGCCCGTCTCAGGGGCAGCGGATGACCTGTCCCGCATACGAGAGGTTGCCGCCGAAGGCGAACAGCAGCACCGGAGCGCCGGAGCTGATCTCACGGCGTTCGACCAGCTTGGACAGGGCGAGCGGCACGGAGGCCGCCGAGGTGTTCCCGGAGTCGACGACGTCCTTGGCGACCACCGCGTTGACCGCGCCGATCCGTTCCGCGACCGGTTCGATGATCCGCAGGTTGGCCTGGTGCAGCACCACGCCGGCAAGATCGGCGGGCGTGATCCCGGAGCGTTCGCACACCGTGCGGGCGATGGCCGGCAGCTGGGTGGTCGCCCAGCGGTAGACGGTCTGGCCCTCCTGGGAGAACCGGGCCGGCTCGCCCTCGATGCGCACCGCAC
This sequence comes from Streptomyces sp. NPDC047049, assembly GCF_040643995.1. Lineage (NCBI taxonomy): Bacteria > Bacillati > Actinomycetota > Actinomycetes > Kitasatosporales > Streptomycetaceae > Streptomyces > Streptomyces sp. NPDC047049. Next base: position 550,296 of record NZ_JBEYVM010000003.1, read on the forward strand.
CGCCCATCTGCGGCACCGAGCCCCACAGCACGGGACCGATCTCCGGCTCGGGCGAGGCGCTGACCACCGCGGCCCCCGCACCGTCGCCGACCAGCACACAGGTCGAGCGGTCCGTCCAGTCCACGACCTCGGTGAACTTCTCCGCCCCGATGACCAGCGCATGGGTCGAGGAGCCGGCCCGGATGGCGTGGTCGGCGGTGGCCAGCGCATGAGTGAAGCCGGAGCAGACGACGTTGAGGTCCATCGTGGCGGGTGCGTCCAGCCCGAGCCGGGCGGCGACCCGGGCCGCGGTGTTCGGGCTGCGGTCGGTGGCCGTGCAGGTGGCGACCAGCACCAGATCGATGTCCTGCGGGGCCAGGCCACTGGCGGCCAGGGCCTTGGCCGCGGCGGCGGACGCCATGGCGTCCACGGTCTCGTCCGGGGCGGCGACATGGCGGGTGCGGATGCCGACGCGGCTGCGGATCCAGGCGTCGTCGGTGTCGACCATCGAGGCGAGGTCGTCGTTGGTGAGCACGCCGGAGGGCTGGTAATGGCCGAGAGCCAGGACGCGTGACCCGGTCATGGAATCCCCTGTACGTGGGTGGGCGGTACGTCACCAGTCTCACCTCTCGCTGTCGCCCGGCGGCTGCGTGAACTGCCAATGTTCCGTCGCCAGAACTGGAGACACCTGTCAGAACCGCGGAGATCCGCCCTGGAGATCCATCCTGGAGATCCGCCCCCGGGGATCCACCTCTGGGGAGCCACCTCTGGGGTCCGGCCTGCACCCGGTCCGCGTGGCCCTGCGTCCAGCCTGCACCCGGCCCGCGGGCGGCCCGCAGGGAACGGGGCGCCCGCGGGTGGCGGGGCGGAATCCCGCAGGGGCAGCAGCCCGCCCGATCCAACGGCAGGGCTACCGGGCCCGGGGCGTATTGCTCCGCTCGCGGGCGCGTCCCGTAAGCCTTCGGGGCCGGTGCGCGGGGCCGCATCCCGGGGCCGCATCCCGGGGTCACTGCGCGGCAGCCCCCGGCGCCCGGCCGGCGTCCGCCGGCCCGCTACCCGGCCAGTGCCCGGAAGCGGCGCAGTCGCAGGCTGTTCCCGACGACGAAGACCGAGGAGAACGCCATCGCGGCCCCGGCGATCATCGGGTTGAGGAGGCCGGCGGCGGCCAGCGGCAGCGCCGCGACGTTGTAGCCGAACGCCCAGAACAGGTTGGTACGGATGGTGCCGAGGGTCGCCCGGGCCAGCCGGATGGCGTCCGCCGCGGTGCGCAGATCGCCCCGCACGAGGGTGAGGTCACCGGCCTCGATGGCGGCATCGGTGCCGGTGCCCATCGCCAGCCCCAGGTCGGCGCGGGCCAGCGCGGCCGCGTCATTGACGCCGTCGCCGACCATCGCGACCGAGCGGCCCTCGGACTGCAGCCGTTCGACGACCGCCACCTTGTCCTCGGGCAGCACCTCGGCGATCACCTCGTCGATCCCGACCTCGGCGGCGACCGCCGTCGCGACGGCGCGGTTGTCGCCGGTCAGCAGGACCGGCGTCAGCCCCAGCGCCCGCAGCCGGCGCACCGCCTCGGCGCTGGTGGGCTTCACCGCGTCGGACACCACCAGCACCGCGCGCGCTGCGCCGTCCCAGCCGACGGCGACCGCGGTACGCCCCTCGGCCTCGGCCGCGGCCTTGGCGGCCGCCAGCTCGGGCGTCAGGAACTGGGACGCCTGGTTCAGCAACTGCTCGCGGCCCACCAGAACGGTGTGTCCCTCGATCACTCCCCGGACGCCCAGGCCGGGGACGTTCGCGAAGTCCTCGGGGGTGGGGAGGGCGTCCTCGGGGGCCGGCCGGGGGGCCGGGGCCGCCCCCGGGACGGCGTCCGCGGTCCGCTGCCCGGCGCCGGCGGCGATGGCACGGGCGACGGGGTGCTCGGAGGCGTGCTCCAGCGCGCCGGCCAGCCGCAGTACCTCCGCCTCCGTGACGCCCTCGGCGAGGTGCACCCCGGTGAGCGTCATCACGCCGGTGGTGACCGTGCCGGTCTTGTCCAGGACGACGGTGTCCACCCGCCGGGTCGACTCCAGTACCTCGGGCCCCTTGAGCAGGATGCCGAGCTGGGCGCCGCGTCCGGTGCCGACCATCAGCGCGGTGGGCGTGGCCAGTCCGAGGGCGCACGGGCAGGCGATGATCAGGACGGCGACGGCGGCGGTGAAGGCGGCCACCGCGCCGGCGCCGGCGGCGAGCCAGCAGCCGAGGGTGCCGAGGGCGAGCGCGATCACGGCCGGGACGAAGACCGCGGAGATCTTGTCCGCCAGCCGCTGGGCCGCGGCCTTGCCGTTCTGCGCTTCCTCGACCAGCCGCGCCATCCGGGCGAGCTGGGTGTCCGCGCCGACCCGGGTGGCCTCGACGACCAGCCGGCCGCCCGCGTTGACGGTGGCCCCGATGACGGTGTCGCCGGGGGAGACCTCGACGGGGACGGACTCACCGGTGAGCATCGAGGCATCCACGGCGGAGGCGCCCTCCAGCACCGTTCCGTCGGTGGCGATCTTCTCCCCGGGCCGTACGGTGAAACGGTCGCCGGCCCGCAATGCCGTGGTGGGGATCCGGACTTCACGGCCGTCCCGGATCACGGTGACGTCCTTGGCGCCCAGCTCCAGCAGCGCCCGCAGCGCCGCTCCCGCCTTCCGCTTCGCGCGCGCCTCGAAGTAACGTCCGGCCAGGATGAAGGTGGTGACACCGGCCGCGGCCTCCAGATAGATGCTGCCGCTGCCGTCGGTGCGGGCGATGGTCAGCTCGAAGGGGTGCGTCATCCCGGGCATGCCCGCGGTGCCGAAGAACAGCGCCCAGAGGGACCAGCCCAGTGCCGCGAGGGTGCCCATGGAGATGAGGGTGTCCATGGTGGCCGTGCCGTGCCGCAGGTTGGTCCAGGCGGCCCGGTGGAACGGCCAGGCGCCGTACGCCACCACCGGCGCGGCCAGGGTCAGCGAGAGCCACTGCCAGTTGGTGAACTGCAGGGGCGGCACCATCGCCAGCAGCACCACCGGGACGGAGAGGGCGAAGGAGATCAGCAGGCGCTGACGGAGCGCGGCGAGCCCGTCGCCGTCGGGCCGGCCGCCCACCGCTCGGCCCTCCGCCCGGCCGTCCGGCTGCCCGGCCGTCCGGCCGTGGGCCTCGTCACCGTCGGGTCCGGTGGTGGCCGGCGCCGGGTCCGGGGCCGGCGGTGGTGGGACGGCCGCGGTGTAGCCGGTGCGCTCCACGGTGGCGATCAGGTCGGCGGTCCCGACGCCGCTGCCCTGCGCGACGGTCACCCTGGCCTTCTCGGTCGCGTAGTTGACCGTGGCGGTGACCCCCTCCATGCGATTGAGCTTCTTCTCGATGCGGGCGGCGCACGAAGCGCAGGTCATCCCGCCGATCTCCAATTCGACTCCGTGCTCTCCGACCGCGGTCGTCATGGCTGCTCCTCGGTGTGCTGCGCGTGCCCTTGCCGTCCCCTGAGAACGATATACCCCCCTAGGGTATTCCCCGGGGGTGCCACCGTGTCGTCGTCCACTCCCCAGCGTCTTCGCCCCGCCGCGCTGGGTGAAACAGCCGCTGCGCCGTACCGCTCATGCGCTCCCGCGGGCCATACTGGCCCGGTGTCGATGATCAGCAACCTCCGCAAGGCCGTCCGGCTGCCGCAGCCGCGCACCCGGGGTGTCGACCTCAGTCACCCGGCTCGTTCGCCGCTCGGCACCGCCGTGGTGAACTGCGCGGTGTACGTGGACGGCGTGCGGCAGGACGGCGACCATCCGGCCGAGGCGGCGATCCGTAAGGTCCGTAAATCCGGCAGTGGATTCGTGTGGATCGGGCTGCATGAGCCGTCCGAGAAGGAATTCGCCGGAATTGTCGAATTGTTCGGGCTGCACCCCCTCGCCGTCGAGGATGCGGTCTACGCGCACCAGCGGCCCAAGCTGGAGCGCTACGACGATTCGCTGTTCACAGTCTTCAAGACGGTCCGCTATGTCGAGCACGACCGGCTCACCGACACCAGCGAGGTCGTCGAGACCGGCGAGATCATGGTCTTCACCGGCACCGACTTCGTGATCACGGTACGGCACGGCGGGCACGGCTCGCTGGGCCCGCTGCGCGAGCAACTGGAGTCCGTGCCCGAGCAGTTGGCGCTCGGCCCGTCCGCCGTGCTGCACGCCGTCGCCGACCTGGTGGTGGACGACTACCTCGATGTCGCCGCCGCCGTCTCGATCGATATCGACGACGTCGAGAGCGAGGTCTTCTCCGTGCGCGGCAGCGGCGGGGCCGGCCGGATCTACCAGCTCAAGCGCGAGCTGCTGGAACTCAAGCGCGCGGTGGCTCCCTTGGACCGGCCGATGCAGGAGCTGGCGACGCAGCCGATGGCGCAGGTCGAACCCCGGATCAAGACCTACTTCCGGGACGTCGCCGACCATCTCGACCGGGTCACCGAGCAGATCACCGCATTCGACGAACTGCTCAACTCCATACTCCAGGCCCATCTCGCCCAGGTCACCGTGGCCCAGAACGAGGACATGCGCCGGATCAGTGCCTGGGTCGCGATCCTGGCGGTGCCGACCATGGTCTGCGGTGTGTACGGCATGAATTTCGACCATATGCCGGAAAAGCACTGGACGTTCGGCTATCCGCTGGTCATGGGGCTGATCGTGACCCTCTGCCGGGTGATCCACCGCGGCTTCAAGCGCAACGGCTGGCTCTGACCTTCCTCGTCCGCGGCCCGGCCCCGGCCCCGGAAGCCCGCCGGGTGCGCACGCGGGGATGAAGCAAAGAGAAAGTCAGTGAAGGTCATGGCGTGTTAAAGGCGCGCCGCCGATGCGCCGGATAGACATGCTCTGACCAGTTCCCCCGTGGGCGGGTGCGCGCGGCGGCGGTACCTTCCGCGCGTCCGCGAACGCGTCCCGGACGCCGGACCGCGGCCCCCGCCGGTTCTGTGAGGAGAGCACATTGCGGTACGGACAAGCACTGCGTGACGAGATCGCCGCCGAGGGGACGACACCGCTGATCGGCGTCCACGACATGCACTCGGCCTCGATCGCCGCCGCGCACTACAACGGCTTCTTCGTGTCCGGCTTCGGCTTCGCCGCGTCGTACTACGGACTTCCGGACATCGGGTTCATCGCCTGGCCCGACATGGTCGCCTTCGTGGAGCGGCTGCGCGGCGCGTTCCCGCGCCACCATCTGCTGGTGGACATCGACGACGGCTACGTCGACCCCGAAGTGGCCTGCCATGTGGTGCAGCGCCTGGAGCGGACCGGCGCGAGCGGGGTGATCCTGGAGGACCAGAAGCGGCCCCGCCGTTGCGGCCACGCGGACGGCAAGCTGCTGCTGCCGCTGGAGGAGTACCTGGAGAAGCTGAACCTGGTGCTGGCCAGCCGTACCGATCTGCTCGTCGTGGCCCGTACGGACGCCACGGAGGAGGACGAGATGCTGCGGCGGGCGGCGGCGCTGGCCGGGACCGACGCGGATGTGGTGCTCGTCGACGGGGTGCGCAGCGTCGAGGGGATCCGCCGGATCCGCGCGGTCCTCGGCACCAAGCCGTTGCTGTTCAACCAGATCGCGGGCGGGAAGTCCCCACGGCTCTCGCTGACCGAACTGACCGGGCTCGGCGTCGATGTGGCCATCTACAGCACCCCCTGTCTGTTCGCCGCGCACCGGGCGATGGAGACCGCGATGGCCGAGCTGAAGTACGCGGACGGACGGCTGCCCGCCACCGGGGGCAGCGGCGGCGAGATCGGGGTCAAGGAAGCCACCGAACTGCTGGCCCGCAACATCAGCCGGCACCACCCCGTGCGGGAGACCGTCCCGGCATGACCCGCGGTGCGGGGTGCCCCGGGCGCGGCCACCCCGCCCCACCCCCGGGGGCCACCGGTCCCCCGGTCAGCGGTGTCCCGCACGCAGGGTTAGCCTGAGGGCGGCGTTGATCTCGGGAGAGACATGGATGAGCGAGGCCGGCCGGCGGCGCCCTGGCAGGGGCAGTGGCCGGTGATCGGGGTAGTGGCGGTGGGCGGCGCGATCGGCGCCTCGGCCCGTTACGGCGCCGCGCTGCTGTGGCCCACGGCCAACGGCACCTTCCCCCTGACCACGTTCACCGTCAACGCCGTCGGCTGTGCGCTGATGGGCGTCCTGATGGTGGTCATCACCGAGGTCCGCGCGGCCCACCGGCTGGTGCGCCCCTTCCTCGGCACCGGCATCCTCGGCGGCTTCACCACCTTCTCCACCTACGCCGTCGACATCCAGCGGCTGGTCACCGCCGGTCGGGCGGCCGCGGCCCTGGCCACTCTCGTCGGTACCGTGCTGGTCACGCTCGCGGCCGTGTGGGCCGGGGTGACCGGCACCCGGGCACTTCTCCAACTGAGGCGGCGGACGGCATGACACACGGCACGGCACATCCGGGCGGCGCCCCCGCGCTGCGGCTCACGGTCCTCGTCGGAGAAGAGGACGTATGGCACCGCAAACCGCTCTACGCGGAGGTCGTGCACCGCGCGCGCCATGCGGGGCTGGCCGGGGCCAGTGTCTTCCGGGGGATCGAGGGCTTCGGCTCCTCCGGCATCGTCCACACCCAGCGCCTGCTGTCCCTGAGCGAGGAAATGCCGGTGGCGGTCGTCATCGTCGACGCGGAGGAGCGGGTGCGGGCCTTCCTGCCGCAGCTGGACGAACTCCTCGCGGGAGGCGGGCTGGTGACCCTCGACCCGTGCGAGATGTTCTCCTGCCGGCGTACGGGCGGAAAGGGCGGCGCGGGCGCCGGGGAGGGCGGACGCGGGTGAACTGGCTGCTGGTGGTGGCCGGTGCCATGGTCGGGGCACCGCTGCGCTTCCTCACCGACCGCTATGTGCAGTCCCGCCACGACACCGTCTTCCCCTGGGGCACCTTCACCGTCAACGTCGCCGGCTCCCTGATCCTCGGCCTGCTGACCGGCGCGGCCTGCGCGGGAGCCGCCTCCTCGCACGTCCAACTGCTGCTCGGCACGGGGCTGTGCGGTGCCCTGACGACATACTCGACCTTCTCCTACGAGACGCTCCGGCTGGCCGCGGACCGGGCCCGGGCGAGTGCGGTGGCCAATGTCGTGGTGACCGTGGCGGCCGGACTGGCGGCGGCGTTCGCCGGGGTGGCCGCCGGACAGGCGGTCTGGGGCTGACGCCCCCCGTTCGTCTTAGCGGACAGACGAAAACGGCGGGGCTCCGGAGAGCCCCACCGCACGGGCGGTGCAGGAGCTGCGAGGGCTGGTGGGGTACGAGTGCCGGCCGCCAGGTCCCGGCTCTCGACAGCCCCGGCCGTGCGGATCCGACCACCATCCAGCTCGGTCGCATCCGCCGGCCACCGCCGAACTTCGTTACGTCACAAGGCCCGTGGCGTGCGTCAGGAGGCCTTGCCGAAGTGGACGCCCGCCAGGCCGTTGGCCCAGAGCTGGTCCACCTTGGCGCTCTCGTTCGCGTCCGGCTTGGTGTTCTGGCAGGACGTGCCGGGGCCGCCGCCGGACATCAGCTCGCTGCAGGGGCCCTCGTAGTGGTCCGGCAGGCCCAGCACATGGCCGGTCTCGTGCGCGGCCACGCGGGTGGAGTTGTACTCCTTGTTCTGCTGGTAGTCCAGGAAGACATAGCCCTTGCCGTGGCCGTCGGTGCTGGCGTACGAGCCGCGGGCGTCGTTGCCCTCGCGGTACTGGAAGTCGCCGCCGCTGCCCGCCTGCAGCTTCACGTTCGACACGGCGCTGTTCCAGATCGACGCGCTCTCGGCTATCTGCTTCGCGAAGGTCGGGGCGGCGCCGGCGTCATAGGTGACGGTCACCGAGGCGGCGCCGGGGTGGGCCTTCATCTTGGCCTTCGCCGACTTCACCACGGCCTCGAAGAACGCCTTGGTGTCGGCCTTCTCGGCCGCCGAGCCGTTGTAGGCCGCGATCGAAGCGGGGGTGCTGTGGGAGGAGTTGGTGGGGGAGGGGGAAGCTGCCGAAACGGGCGCCGCGGCTGCGAGCGCGGCGACGAGGCCCAGTCCGAGCGCCGCCGACAGCGCCGTCTTGGGAGATCTCATGTGGGGGCTCCTTTGACTCCGAGGGCCGTACGGTCGCCGTGTGGGGCGGCGACCGGGGCCCTGCGGATTTCTTGGTGCCCTTGAGTCTGAACCGAGTTCACCCGGACGACAGAGATGCCAGGTGGCGATAGCACCGGCCAATACCCCGGAGCGCCGGCCAATACCCCGGAAAAAAGAGCGCGTTCCGGCAGGTTTGAGAGTCTGGTGTGACGTATGCCTACGTCGTTATGCTCCGGACGTGGAGCTCGAGGTAAGGCATCTTCGCGCATTGTGCGCCATCGCGGACTCCGGCAGCGTACGCAAGGCGGCCCGGCAGCTCGGCATGACCCAGCCTTCCCTGACGACCCAGCTCCACCGCATCGAGAAAGCCCTGGGCGGCCAGCTCTTCTTCCGTGAACCGACCGGCAGCCGGCCCACGCCCCTGGGGCATGCGGTGCTGTGCCGGGCCCGGCCGATAGTGGCCGAAATGCGCGCACTTATTGACGAGGTTGCCTCGGCCTCGCACCGTGACCAGGGCACGCGGCTGCACATCGGCAGCACCAACAGCCCCGCGGTCGCCGGGTGGCTGCGCCGGCTCCGGGTGCGGCTGCCGGACACCGACACCACGATAAGAACCGATGTGTCCGCCAACGCGCTGCTCCACATGGTCGCGACGGGACAGCTCGACGCCGCCTTCGTCCACGAGGTCGAAGGCGCGCCGCTGCGGGTCCCGGACGGCCTGGTCGAGCATGAACTCATCGCCAGGGAACCGCAGTTCATCGCCGTGGGGGCCACCCATCCCGCGGCCGGGCGGACGGTCATCCGGGTGTCGGACCTCGCCGACGACCAGTGGATGGTCGACCCGACCGTGGACGGCGAATGGGCGGGACTGCGCCGCATCTGGGCCGCGGCCGGCATCAACCCCCGTGTCGTGCACGGCGACTACCTCACCACGGTTGATCTGGTCACCGCCGGCGAGGTGGTCACCCCCTGCCAGCCGACCGCGCGCTCCCGGCACGGCATGGCGATCCGCCCCCTGTACGGCGACCCGCTGGCCGTCCGCCTCTTCATGGCCTGCCGCCAGGAAGGCACCCCCGCCGCCTCCGCCGACGACCTGTTCGCCGACCTGACCGCCTCGTACATGGAGACCGCCTGGGCGAGCGAGGCCTACCGGACCTGGCTGGTGCAGCACAACGGGCCGCTGCCGGTGGGGCGGTAGGGCACTGGACGGCCACGGCCGCCTGCCCTTGCCCTGTGCCGACGCCCGCTCCCGGGTGCGCCAAAGGCCTGGATGCCCCACGCACCCGGCCCCGCCGGCCGGGCCTGTCCACCAACCGTGTGAAAGCCGCGGTCCCGGCCGCCGGGGGCCCACCGGCCCGTGCGGCGATGGCCGAGAGTGGGGGTGCCGAAGGCCGGCGCGGCCAAGCCCTGGAGGCCCGTGTGGATGGCACCTTTTCCCTGGTCCTGCTCCTGCTGTTCCTGTGGTGTCTGTGTTCGCGGCGGATGGAACGCTACGAGCTGACCGCTCCCGCCGCCTTCGTCCTGCTGGGCCTGCTGCTGGGCGAGGGCACCGGCGTCCTCCACCTCGCCCTCCCGCACGAGACGGTCAAGCTGCTCGCGGAGGTCACCCTGGTCTGGGTGCTCTTCACCGACGCCGCCCGGCTCTCCTTCCGTGCCCTGCGCCCGGAGCTCGGCCTCTACGGACGGCTGCTGGGGATCGGGCTGCCGCTGTGCGTGGCCCTCGGCACGGTGCTGGCGGCCGCCCTGCTCCCCGGCGTCTCCTGGTGGGCCGCCCTGTACGTCGGGGCCGCGCTCGCCCCGACGGACGCCGCGCTCGGCGCCACGATGATGGTCAACCCCGTCGTCCCCGCGAAGATCCGCCGGCTCATCAATGTCGAGAGCGGTCTCAACGACGGCATCGTCACGCCCCTGGTGGTGCTCGCCCTGGCCGGGGTCTCCGCGGCCGGGCACACCGCCCCGCCGGATGCCACCGGCCATGCCGTGGTGCAGCTCGTCGTCGGCGCGGCGTACGGCGCGGTGGTCGGACTGGCCGCCGGATGGCTGCTGCGGACCACGCTCCGCAACGGCTGGGCGGGCGAGGACTTCGCCGGCGCGGGCGTCCTGGCCCTGGCCCTCCTCGGCTACACCTCCGCGCTGGCGCTCGGCGGCAACGGGTTCATCGCCGCCTTCGTCGCGGGCCTGGCCGTCGGGTCGACGCACGGTGCGCCGCAGCGGGTGCTTCTGTACGTCGAGCAGTCCGCCGCACTGGTCTCCGTGCTGGTCTGGCTGGTGTTCGGCGCCCTCCTGCTGCCGGAGGTGTTCGACCACCTCACCTGGCAGAGCGCGGTCTACGCCGTACTGAGCCTCACGGTGATCCGGATGCTGCCCGTGGCCCTGTCCCTGATCGGGAGCGGACTGGACCTCAAGACGGTCCTGTTCGTCGGCTGGTTCGGCCCCCGCGGACTGGCCTCGATCATCTTCGGCCTGCTGGCGGTCGAGGAGCTGGCGGCCCCCGACACCCGAGCGGTGGTCCCGGTCGTCACCCTCACCGTCCTGCTCAGCGTCCTCGCCCACGGCCTCACCTCCGCACCCCTGGCGAACCGCTACGGCCGAGCAGCAGCGGCCAAGGGCATCGGCCCGGCCGGCACCACGGCGGACGAACTCCCGGTCAGGGGCATGGCAGCGGGCGGCCTGCACCACGGCCTGGGCCGGCGCCGGGGCGGCTCCACGCCGTCGTGACCGTCTCCTGCTGACGGCCCCTGCTCCTCCTCCGTTGCCGGTAAGGCCTTGCCCTTGATCAGGCACTGCCGGGCCCCGGCACGTCGACGGCATTACGGGCCTTTGCAGCATTCAGGTCGCGATCGAGATCTTTGGGTCCGTGCCTGAAATGCAAGCGCTTTCTCCCTTTCCGCTAAGGGCGTGCGCATTTAACTTCACGTTCGACCTTCCCGTGACACGATGTCGGCCGTCATGGCGATCTGCCATTGACCCGAACGACGTGGTCTTCTTCCTGCTCGCTGCTGCAGGGCACCCGAACCGAGAGGACTCATGTGACAGACAGGGATCTGGTGGAATATCTGGGGGATCTCGGCGTGGCTCCGCGGGAGGCCGAGGCATTCCAGGTGCTGCTGCAGTCCGGCCAGCGCACCGTCGGGCAACTGGGGGCATACCTGGGATGGGACTGTGAAGAGGCGAAGAAAACCGTCCGCCACCTGATGGACCTGGGACTGGTCACCGTCGGCGGCTCCCACCGGTCCACCGTCTCCCCGGCCGAACCGAGTATCGCTCTCGACCGTCTCGCCCACGCGCGGTCGGCCGAGGTGCAGCAAGCGCACCTGGCAGCCCTGCATGCGTACCGGGAATACCGGCGCTGTACGGGCTCACAAAGCACCGATGAACTGGTCGAAGTGGTGACGGGACCGCAGATCGTCGACCGCATATGGCAGTTCGAGAGAGCCGCGGAATCGGAAGTGGCCCGCTTCGATTCGCCGCCCTATCATACGGACGGTGGCGCCAATCCCATAGAGGTGGACAACCTCGAACGGGGCGTGAAATACCGGGTGGTTTATTCCAGTTCGGCCGTACAGAACAGTGCCTACTATGCGGTCAATATCCAGCCGTGCATTGCTGCCGGTGAAGAAGCCCGGGTGCTCACGGCGGTGCCGGTCAAACTCACCGTTTTCGACCGGCGGCTGGCGATCGTGTCGATGTCATCCGTCGAAGCGGAATCCAATGAGTCGCTGCTCCTCGTGCGGCCGTCAAGTCTGCTGACCGCGCTCCTCGGACTCTTCGAGACCGCTTGGAGTTCCGGTTATCCCATGCACCTGAGCGCGCAAGTACCACCCGCTCTGCGTCCCTTACAGCGCCGCATTCTGGAGCTGCTGGGGACGGGGGTCACCGACGACACCATCGCGCAGCTGCTGGGTATCAGCCGCCGCACGCTCTCTCGCCACATGGAACATCTCTACCTTCTGGCCGGGGCCGCCAACCGGTTCCAGCTCGCGCTGTACGCGGCGCGTAAGAAGTGGATCTGAGGCCTTGCTTGCGGAACAGGGGGATTGTCGACGGCGAGTGGGTCCGCCAGGTGCGCGCCCAACCCGGCCACTGGCGCACTTGTGACACCACGCGGCCGCTGAGGGGAGTACTCATATCGGCGTGCGGGTCACGGAGGAAGCGGCATCGCACACCGGTGACGGCATCGGGAGATGTCCCAGCGGCCCCTGCCCGTCTCCCTCCGTGACATGCCCGACTCCCCGCAAAGCATCGTGAGTGCACGCAAAGGAGCAAAGAATGTCCCACGGTACGAAGGCCGCGTTCATGGCCGGCACGGCGATATGCGCCCTGGCGGTACTTCCCACCGCAGCACAGGCCGCACCTCATCCGGACTCGCTGCCGACGAAGAGCGCTTGGCTTCAGGACGTCGCACCTGTGGCGGCCGACCTTCAGCACCATCTGGAACAGCGCCTGGCCCATGTCCCGCGCGGTGAAAAGCCCGCGGTTGTCCTGGACATCGACAATACGTCCCTGGCCACTCATTACGACAAGGGCAAGCCCATCGAGGCGATCCTCAGCGCCACGAAGTACGCACACGCGCACGGCGCGGCCGTACTGTTCGCTTCCTACCGCAGCCCCGACTCCAGGAACTCCACGACCAAGCAGCTCACCTCGGCCGGCTACACCGTTGACGGACTCTGCCTGAAGCCCGAGGGGCACAGTCCCGGAAAGGCCCAGGTGAAACTCGGCTGCCGTAAGCAGTACGAGCAGCAGGGGTACACGCTCATCGCCAACGTGGGTAATCGCAGCACCGACTTCGAGGGCGGGCACTACGAAAAGGGATTCAAGCTGCCGGACTATGACGGTCAATTGAGCTGACGGTCACACCCCGCTGTGGGCCCGCCACTTTCCGTGGCGGGCCCACCCGTGTTTTTCCGAGGTGTACCCCAACGCCACATCGCCCTGGAGAAAGCCCGGTTGCGCATCTGTGCCACTGGCAAAGCTGCGCCGCCAACGCGGCCGGACAGCCGGTACACCAAAGGGGCCCGGTGATTTCCGGGTCTCACCCTCTCCCTCTCAGGAGCAGCCATGCCCACAGGCATACGAAGGCTCACCGCGGTCGTCGTGCTCGCGGTGGCCGTCCCCCTCCTCACCGGACAGGTGTCCCGGGCGCAGGAGCCGCAGCCCGCACCGGCCGTCCGTACCGCTGCCCACGCCATCCCCGGGAGGTACATCGTCACCCTCAAGGACCGCGCGCTGTCGGCCCATTCGGTGAAGGCCGAGGGAGCCCGCCTCGTGACGGCACACGGCGGCACCGTCCGGCGGTCCTTCGGGACGGCCCTCAAGGGATACGCGGCGACGATGACCGACGAGCAGGCCCGCCGGGTCGCGGCCGATCCCCGGGTCGCGTACGTGGAGCAGGATTCCGAGATCAGCGGCTCCGCCGTCCAGAGCAACCCCCCGTCCTGGGGGCTCGACCGGATCGACCAGCACACCCTGCCCCTGGACAAGAGCTACCGCTATCCGGGCACGGGCGGCAAGGTCACGGCCTATGTCGTCGACACCGGCCTGCGCACCTCCCACGCCCAGTTCCAGGGCCGCGCCGCGCTCGGCGTCGACGAGGTGGGCGACGGTCACGACGGCCAGGACTGTGCCGGGCACGGCACCCACGTCGCGGGAACCATAGGCGGCAAGGACTACGGCGTGGCCAAGGGGGTCAAGCTGGTGTCCGTCCGCGTGCTGAACTGCCGCGGCAAGGGCTCGGCCTCGTCGATCATCGCGGCCGCCGACTGGATCACCGCGCACGCCGTCAAGCCCGCCGTGGTCAACATGAGCATCAACGGTCCGAAGAGCAGCAGCGAGGACAGCGCGATCAAGAAGTCCATCGCTTCCGGGGTCACCTGGGTCGTGTCCTCGGGCAACGACGGCACGAACGCCTGCGGCAACTCACCCGGCGACATAGCTCCCGCGCTCGTGGTGAACAACGCCACGGCCGACGACAAGCGCCGCCAGGACTCGGACTACGGTCCCTGCACCGACCTGTTCGCCCCGGGAACGGGCATCAACTCGGCCTGGAACACGGGCGACACGGCCACCCACTCCCTCACCGGGACGTCGATGGCCGCACCGCATGTGACCGGCGCCGCCGCCCTCTACCTCTCCGCGCACCCCAATGCCTCCCCCTCCGAGGTCCACGACGCGCTCCTCGGTGCCGCCACGCCCGACCGGATCTCCGACACCGGCAGCGGCACCCCCAACCGGCTCCTCTACACCGGCGGCCCGGACGCCCGGTAACACCGCGCCCTCCACCACCGGAAGCCCGGCCCCGGCCCGGACCGGCGCTGACCCGGGTACCGGCACGTCGGCTGGGCCGGGGCCATCCCCACGGACCGTCCGGGTGAAACGCAGACCGCACCCGCTCCGTCACGGACGCCCTGCTGGGGCGGCGTGCGGAGCGGGTGCGGACAGTGCGGCGAGGTGACCTGCGGAAACGCGGGTCGGACGCCCGGCCTGAGGTCAGGCCTTCTTGGTCTCCCAGAAGATCTTGTCGATCTGGGCGATGTAGTCCAGGGCCTTCTGGCCGGTGGCCGGGTCGTTGGAACCCTTGGCCGCGCTGAGGGCCTTGAGGGTGTCGTTGACCAGCTGGTGCAGCTCCGGGTACTTCTCGAAGTGCGGGGGCTTGAAGTAGTCGCTCCACAGCACCGAGACGTGGTGCTTGGCCAGCTCGGCGCGCTGCTCCTTGATCAGGACGGCGCGAGTGCGGAAGTCCGCGTCCTCGTTGGCCTGGTACTTCTCCTGGACGGCCTTGACCGACTCGGCCTCGATGCGGGCCTGGGCGGGGTCGTACACGCCGCAGGGCAGGTCGCAGTGGGCGCTGACCTTCACCTTGGGGGCGAACAGGCGCGAAAGCATGTTCAGTCCTTCCTCGTGATCGTCTTCTCAGGTGCGAGATTACTCGGTGCGGGAAGGCTTTTCTTGGCCGGGCCGGGGGTCTTAGGGCAAAAGTCCGGTAGCGGAGTGGGGCTGATGGAGGATGGACCGGTGAGCGAAGCGAGATGGGGGTGCCCCCGGACGGAGTCCGGGGGAGGGACGGACCGGGGCCAGGCCGGGAGGTACGGGATGCCGGAGCGGGTGCACGAGCGTGGGCCGGAGCAGGGCGGGGACGCGGACGCGGGGAGCGGGCGGGGCGGGCTCCTCCGCGCCTTCGGGCTGGCCGAGGTCTACAACCCGTCGATGGTGCCGACGCTGCGGCCCGGGGACCAGCTGGTGGTGCGGTACGGGGCGGCGGTGCGGCCCGGTGACGTCGTAGTGCTGCGGCACCCGTTCCGGCAGGATCTGCTGATCGTCAAGCGGGCCGTGCGGCGGCGCGACGGCGGCTGGTGGGTACAGGGGGACAATCCGTTCGTCGAGAACGACAGCCGGGAATTCGGGGTCGTTCCCGACGAACTGGTCATCGCCCGCGCCTGGGTGCGGGTGCGGCCCCCGCGGGGGATTCAGCGCTCGGTCGCCGGGGTGCTCTCCTGGGTGGTCTCGGCGGTCCGGCCGGTGCGGCCCGAGCGCTCGCTCTCCAGGCGCTTGCGGGCGCGGTAGGCGGCGACATTGGCGCGGGTGGCACAGCGGTCGGAGCAGTAGCGCCGGGAGCGGTTGGTCGAGGTGTCCAGGTAGACGTTGCGGCAGGGCTGCGCCTCGCAGATGCCGAGCCGGTCCACGCCCAGGTCGGTGAGGTGGAAGGCCAGGCCCATGCAGGCGGTCGCGGTGTAGCCCGCGGTGGCGTTCGCCGCGTGGTCGGCGATGTGCATGTGCCAGTCGGGGCGGCGGTTGTCATCGCGGTACTCGTGGCCGGAGATCTGCGGGCTGACCGGGAACTCCATCATCAGGGCGTTGAGGAGGTCCACGGCGCGCACCTCGTCGCCGCCGGCCGCGGCCTCGAAGACGGCGCGCAGGCGGGCGCGGACCGCGCGCAGCCGGGTCACGTCGCTCTCGGTCGCGCGCCGGGCGGCCTGCTGGGCGGGGCCGAAGAGGTCGCGTACGGCTTCGACCGTGGTGAGGCTGTCGGTGCCGCGCTCGGGCTGCTCGGTGTTGACCAGTCGCACGGCATAGTCCGAGTAATAGGCCAGTTCCACTTGTAGTCCTTACGGGCTGGGGCTAAGGTGCGGAATGCTTGCGTGAGGTAATAGGTGTTGTTGCTACGAGGGTATTACGTTTTGAAGGGGAAGCGATGACCGAGACCGTTGCCGGCGCCGATTGGGCGGCGTGGCAGAACAGTTGGGACCGTCAGCAGGAGTGGTACCTCCCCGACCGCGAGGAGCGGTTCCGGGTGATGCTGGACATGGTCGAGGCCCTGGTGGGCCCCGCGCCCCGGGTGCTGGATCTCGCCTGCGGCACGGGAAGTATCTCCGACCGGCTGCTGAAGCGGTTCCCCGAGGCCGAGAGCGTGGGCGTCGATCTGGATCCTGCGCTGCTGGCCATCGCGGAAGGGTACTTCGCCGGCGAGCGCCGGGTCCGCTTCGTGCGCGCCGATCTCAAGGACCCGGCCTGGACGGACCGGCTGCCGCACGACGCGTACGACGCGGTGCTCACCGCCACCGCGCTGCACTGGCTGCACACCGAAGACCTCCGGGGCCTGTACGGGCAGCTCGGCACCCTGGTGCGGGACGGCGGGGTCTTCCTGAACGCCGACCGCATGCCCGAGGAGGCCACCCCGCGGATCAACGCCGCCGAGCGGGCCTTCCGGCATGCGCGGATGGACGCGGCGAAGGCGGCCGGGGCCGTCGACTGGGCCGAGTGGTGGCAGCTGGCGGCCGCCGACCCGCGGCTGGCCGGGCCGACCGCCGAGCGCTTCGAGATCTACGGCGAGCACGCGGACGGCGACACCCCCTCGGCGGCATGGCATGCGGCCGTGCTGCGCGAATCGGGGTTCGCTGAGGCGCGGCCGGTATGGTCCTCGCCCACGGACGCGCTGGTGCTGGGCCTGAAGTAGGGGCATGGCGCACCGCCGCACCGGCCGGTGACGGGGGAAGGGCGGGGCAGGGGCGGAGGCGGGACGGAGGCGAAGGGCGGCGACGGAGGAAGGGCCGCGGCGGGCCTCCTCCCGGGGGAGCAGGTCTCGCCGCGGCCCGGGGAGCCCGGCACGGGCTCCTGCCGCTGCAGCACCGCCGACTACAGCACCTTCGGCTACAGCACCTTCGACAGGAACGACTTCGTCCGCTCGTGCTGCGGGTTGCCGAGCACTTCGCGCGGGTGGCCGGATTCGACCACCACCCCGTCGTCCATGAAGACCAGCGAGTCGCCGACCTCGCGGGCGAAGCCCATCTCATGGGTCACGACGACCATCGTCATCCCGTCCGCCGCCAGGTCCTTCATGACGTCCAGGACGTCACCGACCAGCTCCGGGTCCAGGGCCGAGGTCGGCTCGTCGAAGAGCATCAGCTTGGGCTCCATCGCCAGCGCGCGGGCGATGGCGACGCGCTGCTGCTGGCCGCCGGAGAGCTGCGAGGGGTAGTTCCCGGCCTTGTCGGACAGTCCGACGCGGTCCAGGAGCTTGACCGCCCGCTCCCGCGCCGCGGACTTCGACTCGCCCTTGACCTGGATCGGCGCCTCCATGATGTTCTCCACCGCGGTCATGTGCGGGAAGAGGTTGAAGCGCTGGAAGACCATGCCGATGTCGCGGCGGCGGGCGGCGACCTCCTTGTCGCGCAGCTCGTAGAGCTTGCCGTTGTGCTCGCGGTAGCCGACCAGTTCGCCGTCGACGGACAGCCGGCCGGCGTTGACCTTCTCCAGGTGGTTGATGCAGCGCAGGAACGTCGACTTGCCGGAGCCGGACGGGCCGATCAGGCAGAAGACCTCCCGGGGCGCGACCTCCAGGTCGATGCCCTTGAGGATGTGGGCCGCGCCGAAGGACTTGTGGACGCCCTCGGCCAGCACCATGGGGGCGCCGCTGGTGCCCGCGGCCTTGTTCGTGGTCAGCTTGCTGGTCATGCCGCACCTCCGGCGGAGCGGTTGAAGCCGCCGGACAGCTTCGCCTTGGCGCGCTGGAGCGGAGTGAGCGGCAGTTGGCGGCTGGCGCCGCGGGCGTAGTAACGCTCGAGGTAGTACTGGCCGATGCTCAGCACCGTGGTGGCGATCAGGTACCAGGCGGCGGCGAGGATCAGCATCTCCACGACGACGCCCGAGTCCCGGCCGACGTTCTGGGCGGCCTGGAGGAGGTCGTAGTACTGGACGGCGATCACCAGCGAGGAGGTCTTGAGCATGTTGATGACCTCGTTGCCGGTCGGCGGCACGATCACCCGCATCGCCTGCGGCACGATGATCCGGCGCAGCGTCTTGGCGTGGCTCATGCCCAGCGCGTGCGCCGCCTCGGTCTGGCCCTCGTCGACGGCGTTGAGGCCGGCCCGGCAGATCTCCGCCATGTACGCCGCCTCGTTGAGCCCGAGGCCCAGCAGCGCGCACAGGAACGGGGTCATGAAGTCCGACCACTCGTCCTTGTAGATCGGCATGATGTCGATGTACTGGAAGACGAGGCCCAGGTTGAACCAGAGGAACAGCTGGACGTAGACCGGCGTACCGCGGAAGAACCAGACGTAGAACCACGCCACCGTCGAGGTGACCGGGTTCTTGGACTGGCGCATCACGGCCAGGATCACGCCGCCCACGATGCCGATGATCATCGAGAGCACGGTGATCAGCAGGGTGTTGCGCAGGCCCTTGAGGATGTCCGCGTTGAACATGTACTGGGGGATGGCGTCCCAGTTGACGTTCCCGGCGGCGAAGGCCCGGCCGAGCAGGGCGATCAGTCCGAGGACGACGACCGCCGCCACCCAGCGGCCGTAGTGGCGGACCGGGATGGCTTTGATCGGCTCGGGCTGGGGCGGCGGAGCGTCCGCCGGCGGCTGGGCCGACTTGTCGACGTCAACTGACACGGGTGTTGCCTTTCAGCATTCGGCGGGAGGTGCGCGGAGCGGAGGGGTGGGCGTGCGGCGGCTCAGGAGCCGCCATTGAGCTGCACCTTCTTGACCGCGGCATCCTTGACGTCCCACTTGTCCAGGACCTTGGCGTACGAGCCGTTCTTGATCGCGAGTTCCAGCGCGGCCCGCAGCGCGTCACGCAGCTGCTCCTTGCCCTTGGGGACCGCGATGCCGTACGGGGCCGCCTTGAGCGGCGCGCCGCCGACCATCTGGAAATCCTTGCCGTGACCCGAGACCTTCACCGCATACGCCGCGACCGGGTAGTCGCTGGAGACGGCGTCCACACCGGCGGTGCGCAGCCGGGTCTGGGCCTCGGAGTCGTTGTCGAAGGCCTCGATCGAGATCGGCTGCTCGCCGTTCTTCTCACAGGCCTTCGACTTGTCCTTGGCCAGGTCGTGCGAGACCGTGCCGCGCTGCACCGCGAGCTTCTTGCCGCACAGCGTCTCCCAGCCGTCGATGCCCTTGGTCTTGCCCTTCTGGGTGTAGAGCGACACACCGACGTTGAGGTAGTCGATGAAGTCGACACCCTGGCCGATCTTCTTGCCGGTGTTGCTGTCGATGCCCTCCTGGCGCTCCTTGGTGTCCGTCATCGCCGACATCGCGATGTCGTAGCGCTTGGACTTCAGGCCGCCCATGAGGGTGTCGAAGGTGGCGTTGTTGAAGTTGAGCTTGATGCCCAGCTCCTTGCTCATCGCCTCCGCGAGATCCGGGTCGATGCCCTCGATCGCGCCGTTGGAGCGGAACTCCACCGGCTTGTACGTGATGTCCGAGCCCACCTGGAGCATGGCCTTTTCCTGAACATCCTTGGGCAGCTTCTTGAACAGCGGCGCATTGACGTCGCGGTTCTTCTTCGCCTCGCGCTTGGCGATGGCCGCGTCCGTCTGGTCGCCGCAGGCGCTGAGCAGCAGCAGCGAGGCGGCGACCGCGGCCGCCGCGGCCACGGCCGTGCGAGACCTGCCGGCGGCCGTGCGACGGGTGGTGCTTGCGGTCATGCTGAGCCTCCTGCGAATGGAGAAGCCGACGGGGAAGCCGACGTGACAAAGGGCCGGGGGCACACCGTCGAGCGTCGCGACCTCGGTTGGTGACGGAATCCTGCCATCCGTGCTCCGCTATTCGGACTGTCGTGATGGTCAAAATCGGATAACGGACGGGGAAGGCAAGGTGACGCCCTTGTGGCGCAAGGGGAACCGCCGCTTCCGCTGAGGGCGGGCCTCCCCGCCCCGTTCCCGGCGTCTCGGGATCCGGACCGGAGGGGGATGACTCTTCTGCGTTTTTTGTGTATTTCGCGGTTATTGTCGGAACTCTGAACTCGAGGGTAAGGAATCTGACTCGTCGGGGCCCGCGCCCGTCGGGTAGAAAGGTTGGTTACACCCCTCATCCGGGGCTCAGGGCGCGTGTGCGGCGCGCCCGGCGTCCGAAAACCTCCCCGCGCGGCGGTCATCCGCCGTGCAGGGCGCGGACGCGGTGCCCGCCCACCCCTCAACCAGGGGTGGCCACCCTCAACAGAATTTCGATTAAAGGGGTACGACAAGTGGCAGCGGAGATCGTCAATCCTCGCAGCGACAGCAATACCGGCGCGGGCGCGGGCAGTGCGCCCGACGATGCTTTCGACCCGGCCTTCGCCCTGCATCGCGGCGGCAAGATGGCCATCCAGGCGACCGTGCCGGTCCGCGACAAGGACGACCTGTCCCTCGCGTACACGCCGGGCGTCGCCAAGGTGTGCAGCGCCATCGCCGACCAGCCCGAGCTCGTCCACGACTACACCTGGAAGTCCCAGGTCGTCGCCGTGGTCACGGACGGCACCGCGGTGCTGGGACTGGGCGACATCGGCCCGGAGGCCTCGCTCCCCGTGATGGAGGGCAAGGCCATCCTCTTCAAGCAGTTCGGCGGCGTCGACGCGGTGCCGATCGCGCTCGGCACCACGGACACCGACGAGATCATCGAGACCGTCGTCCGGATGGCCCCGTCCTTCGGCGGGGTCAACCTGGAGGACATCTCGGCGCCGCGGTGCTTCGAGATCGAGCGCCGGCTCCAGGAGCGGCTGGACATCCCGGTCTTCCACGACGACCAGCACGGCACCGCCGTGGTCACGCTGGCCGCGCTGCGCAACGCCGCCAAGCTCACCGACCGCTCGCTCGGCCAGCTGCGGGCGGTCATCTCGGGCGCCGGTGCGGCAGGCGTCGCCATCGCCAAGATCCTCATCGAGGCGGGCATCGGCGACGTCGCGGTCTGCGACCGCAAGGGCGTGGTCGCAACCGGCCGCGGCGACCTCACGGACGTCAAGCGCGAGGTGGCCGGCTTCACCAACAAGGGCCGGCTGACCGGGTCGCTGGAGGACGCGCTGGACGGCGCCGATGTCTTCATCGGGGTCTCCGGTGGCACGGTGCCGGAGGAGGCGGTGGCCAAGATGGCGAAGGACTCGTTGATCTTCGCGATGGCCAACCCGACCCCGGAGATCCACCCGGAGGTCGCGCACAAGTACGCGGCCGTGGTCGCCACCGGCCGCAGCGACTACCCCAACCAGATCAACAACGTGCTGGCCTTCCCGGGCATCTTCGCCGGAGCCATGCAGGTGCGGGCCACCCGGATCACCGAGGGCATGAAGCTCGCCGCCGCCGAGGCCCTGGCCGCCGTCGTCGCCGACGAGCTCAGCGCCGAGCGGGTCATCCCCTCGCCGTTCGACGAGCGGGTCGCACCGGCCGTCAGCGCCGCCGTCGCGGCCGCCGCCCGCGCCGAGGGCGTGGCCCGTCGCTGACCGCGCCGCCACCGGAGTCATCCGCCCACGGGCCGGGCCCGCACCTGTATGAGGTGCGGGCCCGGCCCGTTGTGGTGACGCGGCACGGGAGGCGCGGCGTAACACGGGGGACGCCCCCTCGACTCGACTTGACTCGACTCGGCACGGCGCCGCGGCGAGGCACGGGCGGCGCGGCGCGACCCGGGGGAGGGGACGGCGGCGCGGCGCGTGTCACACCCCTGTGCGGTACCGCAGCGACCTGCCGCGGCCTACGTTGGGATCATGTTTGCTGCCTATGCCGCCCGCATCGACCGTGACCAGCCGCTGAACGGCCTCGAATTGGGGGAGCGGCCGGCCCCTGACGTACGCCCCGGCTGGACGACCGTCAACGTCAAGGCCGCCTCCCTCAACCACCACGACCTGTGGTCGCTGCGCGGGGTGGGGATCACCGAGGACAGCCTGCCGATGATCCTCGGCTGCGACGCCGCCGGAGTGGACGCGGACGGCAACGAGGTCGTCCTGCACTCCGTCATCGGGCAGACCGGCCACGGAGTCGGCGCCAAGGAGAAGCCCTCCATCCTCACCGAGCGCTACCAGGGCACCTTCGCCGAGCAGGTCACCGTCCCCTCCTGGAACGTGCTGCCCAAGCCGAAGGAGCTGTCCTTCGAGGAGGCGGCCTGTCTGCCGACCGCCTGGCTGACCGCGTACCGGATGCTGTTCACCAACGCGGGCGTACGGCCCGGGGACAGCGTCCTGGTGCAGGGCGCGGGCGGCGGCGTGGCGACCGCCGCCATCGTGCTGGGCGCCGCCGCGGGGCTGCGGGTCTTCGCCACCAGCCGGGACGAGGGCAAGCGCAAGCGCGCGCTGGAGCTGGGCGCCGAGGCGGTGTTCGCGTCCGGCGAGCGGCTGCCGCAGCGGGTGGACGCGGTGATCGAGACGGTCGGCGCCGCCACCTGGTCGCACTCCGTCAAGTCGCTGCGCCCCGGCGGCAGTCTGGTCATCTCGGGCGCCACCAGCGGCTTCACCCCCAAGAGCGGCGAGCTCAACCGGATCTTCTTCCTGGAGCTGAAGATCGTCGGCTCCACGATGGGCAGCAAGGAGGAGCTGGCATCGCTGCTCAGCTTCTGCGCGGCCAAGGGCATCCGGCCGGTCATCGATTCGACGCTGCCGCTGGACCGGGCGCGTGAGGGGTTCACGAAGATGGCGGAGGGCGAGCTGTTCGGCAAGATCGTGCTGACGGTGTGACGTCTGGCGCGCGGTCCCTTCGCCGGCCGACGTGAGGTCGACGGTTTTTCGGCCGCCCACGTGATGCCGACGATTTTGGTGGCCGACGTGATGCCGACGTCCCTTCGGTGCGTGGCGTGAGGTCGTGCCGTCGTGCCGTCGTGAAGTCGTGAAGTCGTGAAGTCCCTTCGGCGAGGAGGCCGGGAAGAGTGCGGATCCTGCGGGCGGAGGGGCGCGCCGCCGCGCCGTGGAGCAACGGCGGCGGGGTGACCCGGGAGGTCGCCGTCCAGCCGCCGGGCTCCGGCTGGGACACCTTCGCCTGGCGGGTCAGCCTGGCGGACGTCACCCGGGACGGTCCGTACTCGCCGCTGCCCGGTGTCCGGCGGGTCCTCACCGTCGTCGACGGCGCCGGGCTGGAACTGACGGTGGACGGCACCACGCACCTCCTCCCGGAGCGCTACCGCCCGTTCGCCTTCCCCGGCGGTGCCGCCACCGACTCCCGGCTGCTGGACGGCCACCCCGTCGTCAACCTCAATGTGATGCTCCGGGAGGGGCGGGCGGCGGCGACGGTGGAGATGGTGCGGGGGAGCCGGAGGGTGTGGCCGGCCGGCGACGGCGCCGCCGACGGCGGCCGTGACCCCGACCATGACCCCGACCATGACCGGGGTCCCGACGAGGTCATGGTGGTGGCGGTCGAGGGGCGCACCCGGCTCGGGCCACCCGGCGCCCATGAGGCGCGGCTGGAGCGGTTCGACGCGGCGCTGCTGACGGCACCGGACGCGGCCGCCGCGGCGCTGTGGACGGACGGGACCGCGGCGGTGATCGCCTTGTCCGTGACCGCACCTGGTCGCTCTTAGCGCTTTCACGCCCCTGGGGCTGCCCGTTCCTTGCCGGCCGCCCGGCGTCAGTGCTTTCCGTACGTGTCAACGAAGGTTGACACTCCCCTCGTGTCAACGTAAATTGACAGCCATGACCGATGCAACGGACCTTGCCGAGCGGGCCGGTGACCGGGATCCCCGGGTCGGGCTCCGCGCCGTGGCCACGCTCCGCCGGCTGCTGGAACAGCTCGAAGCCGTGCAGGTGCGCAGCGCCCGCGCGAAGGGCTGGTCGTGGCAGGAGATCGCGGCGGAGCTGGGTGTCAGCAGGCAGGCAGTGCACAAGAAGCACGGGAGGCGCTGATGTTCGAGAAATTCACGGCCGACGCACGCGCGGTGGTGCGCGGCGCCGCGGAACAGGCGGACCGTACGGGCAGCGGCACGGTCGGCGAACCGGAGCTGCTGCTCGCGCTGCTGGAGCGCACGGACTCGCCGGCCGCCGGGGTGCTCGCGGCGCTCGGTGTCCACGCGCGGCGGGAGTCGGTGGTGGACGCCCTCGCGGCGGTACGCCGGCGCGGAGGGGTCTCCCCGGCCGACGCGGCGGCGCTGGCCGGGCTCGGGATCGATATCGACGAGGTCGTGACGCGGGTGGAACAGGCACACGGGGTGGGCGCACTGGCCGGAGGCGGGCGGGCCGGGCGCCGGAAGCGGACGCGCCGGCCGTTCACCGCGGAGGCGAAGTCCGTGCTGGAGCGTGCCCTGCGGATCGCCGTCGGACGCGGCGAGCGGTACCTCGGTGACGAGCATCTGCTGATGGCGCTGACCGCCAGGCCCGGACCGGCCGCGGCGGTGCTCGCCGATCACGGGGCGACCTACGGTGCGGTGCTGCGGGCGCTGGAGGAGGAGCGGGGACGGCGCGCGAGTTGAGGGAGCACGCGCGCTACGGGCCACTCGCATGTCACGGGCCATACGCGTGTCACGGGCTACACGGGTTTCACGGGCTACACGCGTGCCACGGGCCGCGCACGTGCCACGGCCGGCCCCCGCCCTACGGGTAGCCCACCTTCACCGTCCCGATGCCCAGCGTGCCGTGCCGGGGCAGGTAGCCGGCCTCGGACAGTGCGCCCAGGACGGGGTGGAGCAGCTGGGCCAGTCGTTCGGCGCGGGAGTGGCCCAGCGCCCGCCACGGGCCGGCCGCCAGGCGGTCCGTGGTGCGCTCGATCGCCTCGCGTTCCTTGCGGGCGCGCTCGGTCGCGGTGCCGTCCGGTGCGATCCAGCCGCGGGCGGCGAGGCGGTGCCGGGCATCGCTCCACTCCTGTGCGCTCCAGCCGCGGCCCGTGAAGCCGGCGGTCGGCGCGGCGCCGATCGCGGCGAACGACACCAGGGCCTCGCAGGGGTCGAGTCCGCAGGTCAGCAGGGCCGCCAGATGGCCGTCGCCGCGGTGTTCGCGCAGTACCGTCGCGGCCTGCCAGAGCGCCAGATGTGGTGCGTCCGGCCACGGCAGATCGCGGTTGGCGGCGGCCAGCGGGCGGGCGGCGCAGCCGGCGTTCTCGGCGGCCTGGCGGGCGAGCCGGGCCGCCTCGGCGAGCTGTGCGGTGCTCAGCCGGCCGTCGGTCAGCGCCGTCAGCGCACGGTCCATGGCCAGCAGCCGCGCGTCCAGCACCTTGGCCGGGTCCGCGACGGTCCAGATCCGCGGGAGGTACCGGGCGATCATCCGCGGGCTGAAGGTGTAGTACGTCGCCGCCACCAGCTCGGGCCCGGCGGCGCCCAGCGGAGCCGTGCGCCAGGCGAAATAGCTGGGCCAGCGGGAGGACATGTCATGGCCGAGGTCGGCGGCGACCTGGCGGGCCTCGGGGGCGAAGTACAGCGTGGCGTGCAGGGGCTCCAGCAGGTGCCACATCCGGCGGGCGACCGAAAGGTATTCCGACATCGCTTTACCTCATGGCCTTCACGATGCGTGCGCAGACAGGGAGTGGTCCGTGGTCGGGAACACGGCCACCGGTCCGCGGAAGCGGGCAGCTGGGGCTCCCTGGAGCCCGGCACCGGACGGAAAGCCGTGCGAAGTAGTGAGTTCCCCGATTACGTGGCGTGAATCCAGAGCGTGGATGGCAACTGTGTGTAGTTGATGGTTGGTTGGGGGCTTCGGTTTCGGCCGCCTCCCGGTCCTCGCCTGGCCGCCCGGCCGCCGCCCGGTCCTTGCCCGGCCGCCGTGGCACTTGCGCCGGCCGGGTGCCCCCGTGCGCCGGATATTCGATCGAGTCCGGGCGGCGCCCATGCGTAGGGTGACCCGGCCGACGGCCCGCGGGGGGTCGCTGCGCTTGGGGAGAGGGAGCGCGGGATGCCGTACCGAGGATGGGCCGACGAGGGATACGGGGCCTTCGCGGACGAATTCGCCCGGAACTTCGCCGAGCGCGGTGAACTCGGCGCCGCCGCTGCCGTGTTCGTGGGCGGGCGCAAGGTCGTGGACCTGTGGGGCGGTGTCGCCGATGACCGGACCGGGCGGGAGTGGCAGGAGGACACCGTCCTTCCCGTCATGTCCCTCGCCAAGTCCGTCGTCAGCTTCCTGGCCCATCTGCTGTCGCAGGAAGGGAAGCTGGATCTCGACGCCCCGGTGGCCGCCTACTGGCCGGAGTTCGCCCGCCACGGCAAGGAGGGGATCACCACCCGGATGGTGCTCGCCCACACCGCCGGAATCCCCCTCGCCGAGCGGGAGTTGACGTTCGAGGAGCTGGCCGCCTGGACGCCGGTGATCCGTGCCCTGGAGGAACAGAAGCCGCTCTGGGAGCCCGGTACCGCGTTCGAGTACCACGCCCATGCCTTCGGCTTCGTCGTCGGCGAGGTGATCCGGCGCCTCACCGGCCGTACGCCCGGCCGCTACTTCCGGGCGGTCATCGGTGACCCCCTGGGGCTGCGTACCTGGATCGGTATGCCGCAGGAAGAGGTTCCGCGGCTGGCCCGCCTCGCCGAGGCGGAGGGGCGGGCCCCGTTGCCGAGCGCCGATCTGCTGCCCATGCGGGCCGTAACGATGAACGGCGCCCTGCCCTTCCCCGGGCTCGACGATCCGCACGGCTACAACTCGCCGGCCCTGCTGACCGCCGAATTCCCCGGTGCGGGCGCGGTGTCGTCGGCGCGCGGTCTGGCGGCCCTGTACGCGGCGGTCGCCACCGGCCTGGACGGCGGGCCGCGGCTGTTGTCCGAAGGAACGGTCACCGACGCGGTCACCCAGATGTCGGGCGGGCCTTCGTTCTCCGGCTTCCCGGACCTCGGCGCACGCTGGGGGACCGGCGTCCTCCTCGACTCGGCGTTCCGCCGGCTGCTCGGTCCGCGCTCCTTCGCCCACAGCGGGGCGGGCGGCCAATTCGCCTTCGGGGACGACGAGTTCGGGGTCGGCTTCGCCTACACCGCCAACCGGATGGGCGGCCCTGGTGACGAGCGGGCCGAACGGCTCATCGGGGCGCTGCGGGGGTGCGTCGGGGCTGAGTGAAGGGCCGCCCCGCCGCGTGCCGGGGCCCCGGGCCCCCGGCCGCCCGGCCCCGTGGACGTGGTGGGGCGGGCGCGCACCGGATGTGCGCCCGCCCCGGCCGCTCGGTGTCCCGGCTCGGTGTCCCGGGCTCGGTGTCCCCAGCCGTTCGGTGACCCCGGCCGCCGAGTCATCCCGGCGGTGACGTCCCGATGCGGCCGTGGGCCGGCCCGGTCCTGACCGGCCCGTCTCAGTCGTCCCGGTCCGTCGGGGAGCCGTACTGCTCCGGATGACGCAGGAGCGCGCCGATGTGGGCGGCGGCCGTCGACAGCCGGCGGCGGGACTCCTTCAGCTGTCCGGCCGTCACGCCGTGATCGCGCGCCGCGTCCCGCAGATCGTCGCGGAAACGGTCCAGCAGCCGGTCGAAGTCGCGGGCGGGGTCGTCGCCGGCCGGTTCCTTCGCCCACTCCGGGGCTTCCGGGGCCGGCGGAGCCCCGGCCGCCGGGCCCTCCTCGGGTTTCTCCTCGGGCCTCTCCTCGGGCAGGTCGACGCGCTCGACCGTCACCCGGGTCCCGCTGTCCGCGTCCGCCCGTCCGTTCCCGTGCGGCTCGCCGCCCGGGCCGGCCTCGCGTGGCTCCTCGCCCCGCCCGGCGCCCGACTGGGCGCCGGTGAAGCGCCCGACCTCGCGGGAGACCTCGGACAGCGCCTCGCGCAGCGCCCCCGACCA
Source organism: Streptomyces sp. NPDC047049 (assembly GCF_040643995.1). Lineage (NCBI taxonomy): Bacteria > Bacillati > Actinomycetota > Actinomycetes > Kitasatosporales > Streptomycetaceae > Streptomyces > Streptomyces sp. NPDC047049. The sequence goes on from NZ_JBEYVM010000003.1 coordinate 578,203, forward strand.
GTCGCCGGACCGCACCGCCTCCTGGGCCTGGTCCTGTACGCGCTTGATGACCCGCTGGACCTCCTCGCGCGCGAACACCTGGGCGTCCCTGGCTTGCTTACGGGCCCGCTGGGCGTCCTGCCTGGCGCGCCGGCTCTCCTCCTTGGCCCGCCGGGCCTGCTCCTTCCACTCCTCCTTGGCGCGCCGGAACTCCTCCTTCGCCTGCCGCCAGGACTCCTTGTCGCCGAACGCGGCGTCGAAGTAGTCGGCGGCCTCCGGGAAGGGGCGGCCGGCCGTGCCCTGCGTGGCGTCCGCCGCCCCGCCGCCGTTCCGTCCGGCCTTCCCCGCGCCTCCCGCGTCCTTGCGGGCCTGCTGGGCGGCCTCCCGGATCTCGCGGCGCAGATCCCGCGCCGAACCGCTGACGTCCTCCCGGATGTCGGAGGCCAGGGCGGCGACCGACTCCCGTATCTCCAGTTCGAGATCGGCCAACTCGCCGCCGCGGTCGGCGAGTTCGGCGCGTCCGGCATCGGTGATCGAGTAGACCTTGCGGCCGCCCTCGGTCGCATGGATCACCAAACCCTCGGCCTCCAGCTTGGCCAGCCGCGGGTAGACCGTGCCGGCGGAGGGGGCGTAGAGGCCCTGGAAGCGCTCCTCCAGAAGGCGGATGATCTCGTAGCCGTGCCGCGGCGCCTCGTCGAGCAGCTTGAGGAGGTAGAGGCGCAGGCGGCCATGGGCAAAGACGGGGGGCATGCTCAGAGCACCTTCTTCCCGGCGGGCGGGCCGGTGGGGGAATCGTCGTGCGAACGGGGGGAGGGGGCGCCGGGCCGGCTGTCCTCGTCCGCCGGGGAGGGGCGGCGCAGCAGGGCCAGACCGCCGGAGACGGTGGTGACCTTGAGTGTGCCGGTGCCCGCGCCGAGCGAGCCGGTGACCTTCTTCGCGCCCCACTGGCCGCTGACCCGCAGGCCGTCGAAGGCGTTGGAGACGGTGCCGCTCGTGGTGTTGGCCTCGACCTTGGCGTCGGCCGGGTCGGGCAGCCGGATGGCGACCTCCCCGGAGACCGTCGTCAAGGCGATGTCGGCGCCCTGCCCGGGGTCCAGATCGAGGACCATGTCACCGCTGACGGAGTCGGCGTGCACCGCCCCGCCCGCCCCGTCGATGACCGTCAGATCCCCCGAGACGGAGTGGAAACGCAGATCGCCGGTGACCGACTGCGCCTCGACATTGCCGGAGACCGTGTCGGCCCGCACCCCGCCGGTCAGCCCGACGAGGGTGCTGTCGCCGCAGACGCCGCGGACGTCCGTGCGTCCCGAGATGCCGGAAACCACCGCGCAGGCGCCGACCGTGCCGACCTCGACGCGGGTGCCGGCCGGCACGGTCACCGAGACCACCGCGCTGCGGTTCCACCCCTTGCGGTCGAGGAACTTCAAGAAGCCCTTCCAGGGGAGGTCCTCGTAGGCGACCGACAGGGTGCCGCTTCGGTACGAGACGGTCAGGGGCGGGCCGTGCACCTCGCCGATCTCCACGCGGGCCGGGCCGTCGTCGGTGGTGCCGACGACGTTGACGGTGCCGTTGACCACGCGCACGGTCAAGGCGTCGACGGGTTCGGTGACCTCCAGCGTGCGTGGTGAGGTCACCTGCGTCGGTTGGTGCGACCACTCGGTCCCGGCTGACATGCCTGCCTCCCCTTGATCCGTGGCAACGCAACATATCGCGTCTACGCAAGACACGATATATCGCGGCCGGGGGAAGTCAAGTGCCTCGTTCGAGGGCGACGTCCGGAGGCGTCCGGAGGATGTCCGGAGAGCGTCGGGAGGCGTCCGGAGCGGCCCCCTTCGTGGCGTCCTTGATCATCAAGGTGCGGAAGAGGGGAACCGCGTGGTGCCGTGGCGGAGTCCTCAGTGGTGTCACTTGATGTCGTGGCGTATGCCATGAAGGAGTCGAACACGTGCGTAAAACAACGGGGTTGCTCTCGGTTCTGGTGCTCGGTGCCGCGGTGGCCGGGCCGGTCGCGTCGGCACACGCCGCGCCCGCCGCCGCTTCCGTCACCGCCGCCGCGAGCTGCCACAGCCTGGTCGTCAAGGCGAACTCGGCGAACAACAAGGCGCTGTCGGCCGACGGTGCCCACAGCTACAAGAGGGCCATCGGCTACAACCAGGCGACCCAGGGGTACGCCGTCCAGGGGCAGGGGGCCTGCCGGCACGCCCGGCACGCGGAGCAGATCCGGGACGCGCTCCGCGGCGCCCAGCAAGGGGCGAGGAGGGCCGAGCTGAACAACAAGAGGGCCTACTACGAGCACGACCCGCGGGCCGGGCGGGCGGCGTTCAACGATGAGGAAGACGTGAAGGTGCGGATGCGCGACGCGCTCCGCTACGTCTGATCCAGGCCCGTTCGTCCACGGCCCGCCGCCCGCGCGGCGGTGGGCCGTACGCGGCGCGCGGGAGCCCCGCACCAAGGGGCGGCACCCGCCGCGTGGGCCGGTGCCGGTGCCGGCCCCTGCCACGCCGTCCGCGGGGCAGGGACCGGCCCGCTACTCGTCCTCGTCCTCGTCGTCCAGCCGGGCCAGCCACGTGGCCAGCCGCTCCACCGGCACCTCGAAGTCCGGGTTCAGGTCGACGAACGTCCGCAGCTGGTCGGCCACCCACCCGAGGGAGACCTCCTCCTCGCCGCGCCGGCTCTCCAGCTCTTCGATGCCACGGTCAGTGAAATACACGCGCTCTCCACCAGGGGTCATGGGTCATTCCCGGCCAGGATAGGCAGGCTCATGGACCTCTCGCGCCACAGGCGCCCGAAGGCTAGCCTGATCACCTTGTCAACGGTCCCGCGGTGATCGGGGAATTGCCGCCCACGGGGAGCAGGAGGCCGTGATGCACGAGCGCGCGCAGCGCATCGAACTGCCCGACGGTACGGCAGTCTGGGCCCGGGTCTCCCGGCTCGATGCCCCGGGGCTCGACGGGCCGGACGACCTGGACGGGGCCGACGGCGAATTCGAGGACGTCGGCGCCTGGGACGCCCTCGGCGCCCGCGTCGAGGGACTGCGCGAGGTGGTCGGCGGGGTCGCCGCCAGCGTCCGCCAGGCCACCGAACGGGTCGCGCCGCACGAGACCAGTGTGACCTTCGGCGTGGAGCTGTCGGCCAAGCCGGGCAAGGCCGTCGCCCTGCTCGCGGACGGCGAGGCGAAGGCCAACCTCTCGGTCACGCTCACCTGGCGCCGCGCGGACGAGGCGCCGCCGGCGGCACAGCCGCACGGGGGGCCCGCGGCCGGCCGCCGGGAGCCGGATGATGCGAGCCGCTGATGACGACTTCCGAGGGCCAGGCCGCCGGCCGCGGTGACCGTGCCCACTACGCACAGCTCCTCGGCCACGCCGGACGCGCCACCGTCGCCCTGCGCCCCGCCCCGGGCGCGACCGCGGGACGGCCGTGGGGCAGCGGGGTGCTGATCGCCCCGGGATGGGTGCTGACCTGTGCCCATGTGCTCGCGGCGGGCGACGGGCGGCGCCGTTGCACGGGCCCGGACGGCGTCTTCGGGGTCGCGTTCGGCGGCCGGGTGGTGCCCGCGCGGCTGGCGTACGACCTGAGCCGGCCCGACCCGGCGGCCGGGCCCGCCGCCGCCCGCGCCGATCTCGCGCTGGTCCGGCTGCTCGACCCGGAGACCGAGCACCCCTGCGCCTGGCTCAGCGATCAGCCGGCGACGCTCCTGGAGGACGCCTATATCTTCCGCGGCCACGACGCGTCGGGCGCGGGTGCCGACGGAGGCACCGACGGAGGCACCGGCGTCGACGGAGGGGCCGTCGCCGACCGTGGCCCCGTCGCCGGCCGAGGCCGCGGTACGGGCGCAGGCCCCGGCGCGGGCGGGGGCGCACGGGCGCGCGGGGGAGACGCCGCGCGGGACGGATGCGGCACACGGGGGAGGGCAGCGGAAGACGGCCACGGCGGGCGGGAGCCGGGCGGGGATCGTGCCCCCCGCGCCCCCCGGGTGCCGCGGGCCGGGCGCCGTGCGCCCGCCGATCCCGCGACCCCGCACGCCCCCCGTGTCCCCGCCGCACCGACCACCCCCGTCGACCCCTTCATCGCCGTCCGCTTCGGTGCCCGGGACGCCCGGGGGCTGCAGTTCGGCAGCGATGTACGGGTCACCCCCGGCGCCTCCGGCGGGCCGCTGATCGACTGTGACCGCGGCGAGGTGGTCGGCATCGTCAAGGGCCGCCACCAGCAGGACCACGTCGGGCTCGCGGTGCCGGTCACCGCGCTGCGCGGGCTCGGGCCCGAACACCTGGTCCCGGGTGCCGAGGGCCTGGGACCCGACCCGTACCACGCGCTGATGAGCCTGCACGACCGCTGGCACTGGGCCGGTCAGGAACTCGGCCGCGCCGCCGGACCGACCTGGTTCGACGCCCAGCACGCGATCATGTCGGGCCGGGGCCGCCTGTGGGGCGTACAGGAGCGGCTGCAGGCGCTGGACCTGCTCGCCCGGCTCCCCGCGCCGCGCGATCCGCTGCTCGTGGAGGCCGCGGTCGGCGAGGTGCTGGACCGCGGGGACCGGCCCGGGGCCTGGGCGCTGCGTACCTGGCGGGACGGCCACGGCGCGCTCTACCAGGGCAGCGACCCGTACACGGAGCTGCGCGCCTTTGTGCACTACCTGCGGATCGTGGCCCAGTTGACCGCCGACGAGGTGCGGGACGTACCGGGCGAACAGGCCGCCGAGGTACGCGGACAGGCGCTCCGCCTCGCGGAGTTCGTCCAGGCAAAGGCGGTGGTGCTGCAGCCCCAGGACCGCCGCAGGATAGGGCCGGTACGCCGCCGCCCGCGCTCCGTACTCGTCGAGTTCGAGCCGCTGTTCTACGACGAGGGCGGACCGGAGCTCTTCAACTGGTCGGTCAGCGAGGGCTACGGCCAGGGGCAGTGGCTGCGGGTGGACGTCCAGGAGCCGGCCGGCGGGGTGCCGTTCGAGCAGGCGCGGGAGCAGGTGCTGCGGCGGCTCGGCGGGCGGCTGCTGCGGGCCGACGGGGACGCCGGGCCGGGCGCCCGGGTACGCCTGGAGGTCGCCGTCCCCGAGGGCCACTGGCACACCGCCGCCGGTCAGTGGGAGGTCGCCGCCTCGACCCGGCGCACCGCCCGGCTGCGGCCGGTGGGCCCGGGGCGCGCCGTGATCCTGCGGGACCAGGGGCGGCGCGAGCAGGTCGACCCGGCCTGGCTGCGCCGCTGGCAGGGCCTGGCCGCCGCCCCTGAACTGCAGGCGCTGCGCGTTGCGCCGCACCAGGGCGGCGGCGGGGCGCGCGGCTCCGAGGAGGCGGTCTGGCGGCTGCTGGAGACGGCCGCCGAGGGGGCGCTGCCCGCCCTGTGCCATACGGTCGCCGACGGCTTCGGGCGCGACGCGGTCGGCGCCGTCCTGGACACCGGCTTCCCGGCCGGGCTGTGGCCGGCCGGCGGCCACGGCGAGGAGCGGGGCTGCGATGCCGGATGCGAGGAATTCCACCGCGGAGTACGGGAGTTGCTGCAGGGTTCGGGCGGGCTGGCCCGGCTCCCCGAGCTGGTCAGGCAACTGCGCGCCAAGGCCGCCGGCGCCGCCGAGGAGGGCATGCACTGGGCCGGCGACCTGGTGCTCCTCTACGACGACCCGGAGGACCCGATCCCGCCGCTCTTCACGGACCGCCCCCAGCTGTCCCCGCAATGAACGGGGTACGGAGCCGCCCTCCCCCACGGAGCCGCCCCCTCGCTCGTCCGGGCGCCGCGCACGCCCCCCTGCGCCTCGCACGCGCCCGGTGCCCGCCTCTGCCGCGTCCGCCCCTCCCGAGGCAAGTGGCGCCCCGTGCACGGCACTTGGGCGCCCGCGATGCCCCTGCGGGAGACCGGAAACCGCCCCGCGCGCTTCCGTCCGGCTGAGTACTGTCATAGCGTCGTGGAAGACTTGTCCGTGAGGCGCACCTGCGTGATGGCGGGTGGCGGACGTGGGGGAGGCCGGGGTGGATGATGCCGACGTCTCCGGCGCTCCGCCATGACCATCGCTCCTGACCGAGGCCTGGCCGGCGACGAGGAGTTCCGACGTGAGCGACTGGCTCATCTACCGTGGCGCGGGGGCACCGCACGACGGAATTGAGCACCTTCCGCCGCCACCCCCATGGCGCGATTTCGACGGTGGCCCTCTGGTGGCGCCGCCCGCCGCCCTCGACCCCTCCTCCGAGCGCAGGCTCGGCGTGCAGCACCGCGAAGCCAGCCACCACCGCCCCGGCGAGACCGAGCGCGAGCTGGTCAACGCCGCCCTCTACCTGCGCCGTCCGCTGCTGGTGACCGGCGCGCCGGGCAGCGGCAAGAGCACCCTGGCGCATTCGGTCGCCTACGAACTCGGCCTCGGCCGGGTGCTCGGCTGGCCGGTCGTCAGCCGCAGCACCCTGCGCGACGGCCTGTACGACTACGACGCCATCGGCCGCCTCCAGGACCTCCAGATCGCCCGCGCGGCCCCGGCCGCCGCGGACGACGAGGTGGCGGCCGGCCCGGACCCCACCGACGAACCCGGCGGCGGCATCGGCCGCTACATCCGCCTCGGCCCGCTGGGCACGGCCCTGCTGCCCGCCGCCCGGCCCCGCGTCCTGCTCGTCGACGAGCTCGACAAGAGCGATATCGACCTGCCCAACGACCTCCTCAATGTGCTGGAGGAAGGGGAGTTCCGGATTCCGGAGCTGGAGCGGCTGGCCGGATCCGCCCCCGAGGTGGAGGTGCTGAGCGACGACGGCGCGCGGGTGACGGTGCGCGACGGCCGGGTGCGCTGCCACGCCTTCCCCTTCATCGTCCTCACCAGCAACGGCGAACGCGACTTCCCGGCGCCCCTGCTGCGCCGCTGTATCCACCTCCACATCCCGGTGCCCGACAAGGAGCGGCTGGCCGCCATGGTGCGGGCCCACTTCGGCGAGGGCGCGGCCGAGCGCTACGAAGCGGTGATCGACGGCTTCCTGGACCGCGAGCCCGGCGATGTCCGCGCCGTCGACCAGCTCTTCAACGCCATCCACCTCACGCAGAAGGCCGGCTGGACGGACGAGGACGAGGAGGAGACCCGGCGGCGTCTGACGGCGGAGCTGATGCGGCCTCTCGATCGGACGAGGTGAGTGCGGTGCACCACGGGGAGCCCGGCCCGGGCCCCCTCGACGAACTCGTCGCCCGGCTGACCGCGGCGGGGGTGCCCGCGGACGCCCGCGGAATGGCCGACGCCCTCTGGCTCGCCCAGTGGATCACCCCGGACGCCACCCGGGCCGACGGCTCCGTGCAGGCCGGGCCCGCCCGCCCCCAGGAGCCCGGTGGTCCGGATCCGGCCACTTTCCGGGTGGGACCGGCCGTCTCCCTCGATCCCGCAAACGCCCGCGGAACACCGCCGGACGGCAGCGACAGCGGCGACGGCCCCGGCTCCGCGGACGCGGACCCGTCCTCGTCCGTCCTCCGGGACGGCGCCCGGCGCCGGGTCGCGGAGCTGCTGCCCACCCGGGACGAACGGCTGCCCGACCCCGACCGGCAGCGCCTGGGCGAGGTCGCGGTCCCGATCGCCTCCGCGTTCCCCGGGCTGCTGCCGCTGCAGCGGGCGCTGCGGCCCATCCAGCGCTACCGCCCGCCGGTCGCCCCGGCCCGCCGCAAGCTGGACGAGCCCGCCACCGCCGAACTCTCCGCCCACGCAGAAATGATCATCCCGGTGCTGCGCGGGGTGCACCGCCGGGCGGCCGCGCTGCGGCTGCTGATGGACGGCTCGTCCTCGATGGCCGTCTGGGAGCAGATGCTGCACGACCTGCGCCAGGTCTGCGAACGGGTCGGCGCCTTCCGTGATGTGACGGTGCACTACCTCCATCCGCACGGCCAGGACGTCGGCGTCGCCGCGGCCCCGGGCCCCGGCCGCCCGCTGCGCCCCGCCGACCAGCTGCACGACCCGACGGGCCACCACCTCACCCTCGTGGTCAGCGACTGCGCGGGCCCGCTGTGGGGGGACGGCCGGATGCAGCGGCTGCTCTACCGCTGGGCGGCCGACGCCCCGCTCGCCGTGGTCCAGCCGCTGCCGCAGCGGATGTGGGCGCGTACCCTCCTGCCCGCCGTGGCCGGCATCCTCGTCCGCCGCCAGGGCCCCTACCAAGCCCTCGGCTTCCGCCCGTCCCGCCGTCGCCGGCGCCCCGCCGCGGCACCGGGCGCCGCGCACGCAACGCCCCGCGAACGCGCCATCCCGGTCCTCTCCGCCACCCCCTCCGCCCTCGGTTCCTGGGCCCGGCTGGCCGCCGCCGACGCCGGTCTCTCGCTGCGCGGCGCGGCCTGTGTCGTACGGGCCGACCACGGCGCCGGCCGGCCGGCCCCGCCGCTGCCCGAGCCCGAGCGCGCCGCACCCGCCCGTATGGTCCGCGCGTTCGACCAGCAGGCCTCGCCCGCCGCCCGGCTGCTCGCCGTCCACCTCTCGGCCGTCCCGCTCGCGCTGCCCGTCATCCAGCTCGTCCAGCGCGCGATGCTGCCCCAGACCGGCCCGGCCGAGCTGGCGGAGGTGCTGCTCAGCGGCCTGGTCACGCAACTTCCCGCCGAGGAGGGGACAGCGGGGGAGCAGGGCGGGGTGAGCGGTCCGTGGTACGACTTCGTACCCGGTGTACGCGACGAACTCCTCGGCCGGCTCAGTGCGGGCGAGGCCGCCCTGGTGCTCAAGCACTGCTCGCTCTACATCGAGCGCACCTTCGGCCGCAGCGCCCGCAACTTCCCGGCCGTCGCGGTCGCCATGCTCTCCGGCAGCGGCCGTGAGCCCGAGACCGGCCAGCGGGCCGTCCCCGAACCCTTCGCCCGGGTCTCCGAGCGCGTGCTGCGCCGCTTCGAACCGGCCCTGCGCCCGCCCGCCCGGCCGCCGTACGCGCCCGACGGCCCCGCAGCGGAAGGCGCCGCCCTCCTGGAGCGCTACGAACAGGGCCGCGCCGTCCGGGACCTGATCGAGGCCGTCCGGCTGCTGCGCGCCGCCACCGAACGGCTGCCCGTGGCCGGCACCGACCTCGCCCGCGCCCTGCTGCACGCCTGGGCGAAGTGGCGCCAGCCGGACGCCCTGGAGGAGGCGGAGCGCGCGGCACTCGCCGCCGAGCGGGCCACGGCCGAGGGGACCGCCGGCGACCAGGAGGCCGTCACCGCCGCCCGCGAGGCCGAGCGCACCCGGGCGCTGATCGTGCTCGGCCGGGTCGGCCACGCCCGCGCCCGCGAACGCCACAGCGCCGGCACACCGGACGAGGAACGCAGCGCGCTCGCCGACGCCGCCCGCCGGCTGCACGCAGCCTGCGGGCTGATGAGCCTGCTCGACCCCCGCGTCCTGGAGTGCATGGTGCTGCGCACCGAGGTCCTGCGCCGCCTCGCTGCCCTGCCCGCCCCCGACGGTGCGCCGGGGACCGACGAGCTCCCGGGGGACGGCGACCTGGCCGCCGACGACCCCCTCGACGAGGCGGAACGCTGCCTGTCCACCCTGCTCGACCAGTGGCCCAGCGGCGAGCAGGTACCCGGCGAGGTCTACGCCGCCCGGGGCGGTGTCCTGCTCGACCAGGCCCGCCGGGCCGCCCGCGGCCGCGCGCAAGGGCCGCAGTTTGCCCAGGCGCTCGCGGTGCGGGCCGCCGACGACCTCGACGCCGCCACCGTCCTGCTGCGCCGCCGCGGCAGCGCCGCCGACCGGCTGGTGTGCGAGACGCTGCTGGAGCTGGCGGCGGCCCGCCAGCTGCACGACGGCGCGGGCCTGCCGTCCGTGCTGCCGCTCCTCGAACGCGCCCGGGAGATGGCCCGCGTCCTCGACGACCCGGCGCTGGAAGCGGCCGCCCTGCGCCGTACGGCCGCCGTCCAGCGCGCCGTGCACACCCGCACCGGCGACCTGACCGCCCTCGACGCCGCCCTCGCCGCACTGGCCGCCGCGCTCCGCCTGGCCACCCCCGATTCACCCGAGCACAGCGCGCTGCTGGCCGAGCGGGGCGCGGCGCTGCTGCTGCGCGCCCGTCTGGAGCCGGCCGGCGGGCCGGGCAAACGGCTGGCCAACGAGGCGGTGCACGTCCTGCGCGAGGCGCTGGGCCGGGCCGGGCCGCAGGACCCCGACCTCGGCCACCACCGTCTGCTGTTCGGCCGCGCCCTGCGGCTGCGCTACGAACGCCAGCCCTCCCTCGCCGATCTGCACGAGGCCGACTGGATCCTGGAGCTGGCCGCCCGCGGCGTGGACGTACCGGACGCGGTGTCGGCCGAGGCCTGGCTCGAAGTGGGCGACATCCAGCTGCTGCTGGACCGCCGCTTCGACTCCCGCGAGCGCCACGACCGGGCCGCCGCCTGCTTCCGCCGCGCCGCCGCGGCCGCCCGGCGGGCCGGCAGTCCCCTGCTGGCCGCCCGCGCCCACCACCGCCGCGGCGAGGTCCTGGAGGTCACCGCCGGTCCCCGTTCGGCGCTGCACGCCTACCGCGAGAGCTGGGAGCAGTGGCAGCACGCCGCGGAGGAGACCGGCGCCGAGGCCCAGCGCACCCGCGCCCGGATGCGCGCCCTGGAATCCACCGCCTGAGCGCCCGTCCGGCTGCCTGGCCGTCCGCACCGGAACGTGTTTCCGTGGACGGGAGTTCGGGAACACACCCGTCCAGCCGGCCCAGAGGAGAGCAGCGTGGCGACTACCCCCCGCACCGAACCGGCGGTGGCCGCCCGGCCGGGGCCGTCGGCCGAGCGGCTGCCGGATTTCGCCGGGGTTGACGTGGGCGTTCTGGCGGCGCGGACGGATCATGCGGTGCTGGGAGAGGTGGCGGCACTGCTGCTGCGCAACTGGCCCTCGGCGGACGAGGCCGTGGCGTACTACGAGGACGGCCCGGAAATAGCCTTGCATTGACAGGCAAGAACGACGGTTTTTGGGCAAACGTGCAAGGGAACCGGCCAGTTGCCGAGGGAATCCGGTTCCCCGACCGCGGGCCGAGCCAAGTACCAGACAGCGGGCGGGAGCTGTCGATCCCGTACCTCGACGCAGGCGGACGAGTGCAGGGGGCGGTGCCGTGGCGGGGGAGAAGACCGGCCGGACGACCGTCGTGCCCTTCCGGCAGTTCGTCCTGAAGGTCCACAGCCGCTGCAACCTCGCCTGCACCTACTGCTACATCTACACCGGCCCCGACCGCAGCTGGCGCACCCGCCCGCCGACGGTCCCGGCCGCCACCGTCCGGCAGACCGCCCTGCGCATCGCCGAACACGCCCGCACCCACCGGCTGCGCGAGGTCCGGATCGACCTGCACGGCGGCGAGCCGCTGCTCACCGGCCCCGGCCCGCTCCTGGAACAGGCCGCCGCGATCCGCGCCGCGCTGCCCGACGGCTGCACCGCCGAATTCGGTCTGCAGACCAACGGCACGCTCCTCACCCGGGAGCGGATCGACACCCTCGCGGCCGCGGGGTTCCGGCTCGGCCTCAGCCTGGACGGCGGCACGCCCGGCCTCAACCGCCGCCGGACCGACCACGCCGGGCGGCCCTCCTGGCCCGCGGTCTCCCGCGCCGTACGCCTGCTCCGTGACCGGCCCGACGCCTTCGCCGGCATCCTGTGCACCATCGACATCACCGCCGACCCTGCCGAGGTCCACGACTCACTGCGCGCCCTGGACCCCCCGATGGTCGACTTCCTCCTCCCGCACGCCAACTGGTCCAGCCCTCCCCCCGCCAACGCCGGGAGGGGCGCCGGGCCCGCGGCCGGCCGCACCCCGTACGGCGACTGGCTGTGCACCGTCTTCGACCTGTGGTGGGACGGCGGCCCCGGACCCCGGGTGCGGGTGTTCACCGAAATCCTCGGCCTCCTCCTGGGCCGCCCCAGCTCCAGCGAGGCGGTCGGTCTCTCGCCCGTCGTCGCCCTGGTCGTCGACACCGACGGCGCCATCGAACAGGTGGACTCGCTCAAATCCACCTACGAGGGCGCCGCCGCCACCGGCCTCGACGTCTTCCGCCACACCTTCGACGAGGCCCTGGACCACCCCGGGATGGCCGCCCGCCGCAGCGGCCGGGACGGCCTCGGGGCACAGTGCCGCGGCTGCGCCCTGGTGGAGGTGTGCGGCGGCGGCAATTACGCGCACCGCTACCGCGCGGACACCGGCGGATTCGCCCACCCGTCCGTCTACTGCGCCGACCTGGAACGCCTGATACGGCATATCGCGGCCCGGCTGGACGCCACCATCGCGCTCAACTGACCTGGCGTCCACATGTCCTGACGCACTGTCGTCATATCGGGGGACACTTGGGCTATCGTGCCGAACAGCCAGGGCGTGCCGGACGAGACAGCCTCTGCAGCGCGCACCATCGCATCCCAGGGAGACGGTCGCATGGTCGAGCAGACCACCTTTTCCGGTCCCACCGGCTCGGGCGAGCACATCACCATCAGCTATGCGGGCTTCACCCGGCCCTGGGCGGCATGGATCTCCCACCAGCTGGAAGCGCAGGGCCACGGCACCACCCTGCTGCGCTGGGACCCCCGGGCGGACACCGCGCTGGTGGCGGAGCTGTCGGGGCTGCTGGAGGCCGAGGGCCGGCTGCTGATCGTGCTCGACGACTGGTACTTCCGGCTGGGCCCCAAGACGCAGGAGGAGTGGACGGCCGCGCTGCGCGAGGTGGTCTCCCCGCACGCCGACCGGTTCGCCGCGGTGAGCGTGGCCACCCAGTCGCTGCCCGCCACCGCGTCCCTGCTGCGCCCCGCCGACCTGCGTGACCTTGACGCCCGCGAGGCCAACCGCCGGGTGCTGCAACGGCTCGGCATCGCCGGGCAGGGCCGGGCCGTGGACGAGGAGGCGCCCGGCGCGCCCCGCTTCCCGAACAACCCGCCCGAGGTGTGGAACATCCCGCGCCGCAACAACCGCTTCACCGGCCGCGACAACGTCCTCGAAGAGCTGCACGGCAAGCTGGCCGGCTCCGGGGCCGGCGCGGGCCCGCCGCTGGAGACCCGTATCGCGCTCTACGGCACCTCCGGCGTCGGCAAGAGCCAGATCGCCGCCGAATACGCCCACCGCTTCGGCAACGACTACGACGTGGTGTGGTGGATCAGCGCCACCAACCGCGGCGCCGCCCGCGAACAGCTCGCCGAACTCGCCACCCGGCTCGGCCTGCCCGTCGGCCGGGAGCTGGGCGACCGCATCCGCGCCGTCCACGAAGCGCTCCGCGTCGGCCGCCCCTACCGCCGCTGGCTGCTGGTCTTCGACAGCGCCGACGACATGGAGCAGATCGAGGACCTGGTCCCCGACGGCCGGGGCCATGTCCTGATCACCACCCTCACCCGCGACTGGTCGGGCTCCGGCAGCGCCCAGGAGATCGAGGTCCTGCCCTTCCGGCGCGTCGAGAGCGTCGCCTACGCGCGGCGGCGGGCACCACGGCTGACGCCGATGGAGGCCGACCTGCTCTCCGACGCCGTCCAGGACCTGCCGCTGCTGCTCGCCCAGACCGCCGCCTGGCTCGACGCCAACCCGATGTCCCCCAAGGAGTACATCGAACTGATCCGCCGCGGAGAGCCCAGCCTCGTCGGCATCCGGATCTCGTCCGACTACCCCATGGCCTTCCAGACCAGCTGGGCCATAACCCTCAACACCCTGCGCGAACGCAGCCCCGCCGCGGTCGAACTGCTCAAGCTGTTCGCGTTCTTCGCCCCGGACACCATCCCCGTCCCGATGCTCGCCCAGGCCCGCCGCGGCGACCTGCCCGAACACCTCGCGGACCTGGCCGCCGAGCCGATCAGCTGGAACACCGCCCTGCGCCGGCTGACCGAATCCACCGCCGTACGCCTCGACTACCAGGTCTCCGAAGACGCCGACCCGGCCGTGGAAACCGCGCTGATGCACCGGCTCTACCACCGGTTCCTGCGCAGTGACATGACCGAGGACGAGCGCGACCTGATGGCGGCGACGGCCTGCCGGGTGCTGGTCACCGCCGACCCGCAGAACCCCGCCGACACCCGCTGCTGGGAGCGCTACGCCGAACTCATCCCGCATCTGGAGCCGGCCGGCGTCCTCGACAGCCCCGAGCCCGCGGTCCAGCAGCTGCTGCTCAACTGCGTCGAATACCTCAGGGTCCGCGGCGAGTACCGCATGGGCCTGCGCCTGTGCGAACAGTTCATGTCCCGCTGGCGCACCCGGCTCGCGGCCACCCAGCGCACCATGCTCGTACTCACCCACCAGCACGCCAACATGCTGCGCAGGCTCGGCCGCTACCGCGAGGCCGAAGCAGTCGGCAGCGCCGTCGTCGACCAGCTCGCCGCCGAGCGGGACGCGGCCGACGCCGACCTGCTGCGGGCGCAGGACGGCCTGGCCGGCACCCTGATCGCGCTGGGCTCGTACGCCCAGGCCTATGACCTCTTCGACGCCGTCTGGCGGGCCTACACCGACCTGCTCGGCCCGGAGGCACCCCGCACCCTCTCCTCGCGGCACAACCTCGGCACGGTCCTGGCGCTGCTCGGCCGCTACGAGGAAGCGCTGGTCACCCACCGCGAGGTGCTGGCCTTCCGGGAGCGCGAGCTGCGCGCCCGGCACCACCTCACGCTCAACGCGGGCACCGCCTACGCCCGTACGCTGCGCCTGCTCGGCCGCTACCGCGACGCCACCTCCGCCCAGGAGCTCAACGCCCGGCTGCATCTGCAGGTGATGGGCCCGCACACCCCGCAGACGCTGCGCGCCGAGCACAACCTCGCGCTGTGCCTGCGCCGCTCCGGCGAGACCGCCCGCGCCGCCACACTGCTGGCCGACCTCGTCGAGCGCTCCCGCCGGGTCCAGGGGCCCCGCCACCCCGAGACGCTGATGGTGCGCGCGGACCACGCCACCTTCCTGCGGGAGCACGGCGACCTCGGGCACGCCCGCGATCTCGCCGAGGAGGTCGCCGAGCGCTACCGGGCACTTGCCGGCGAGCGCCACCCGTACACCGTCGGCGCCCTGGGAAACGTCGGGCTGGTCCGCGCCGAGTTCGGCGATCCGGCACAGGCGCTGGAGCTCGCGGACCGGGCGCTCGGCGGGATGACCGAGGCGATGGGCCCCGACCATCCCTGGACGCTGGGCTGTGCGCTGAACGCCGGTGCCGCCCGAAACCGGGTGGACGACGAGGAGGGCGCGGTGGAGCTGGGCCGCGCCACACTGGAGCGCGCCAGGGCGACGCTGGGCGACACCCACCCGCTGACCCTCTCCGCGAAGACCGCACTGGCCGAGGACCTGCGGGCACTGCGCCGTGGCCAGGAGGCGGCGAAGCTGGAGCAGGAGGCGATCGGGCAGCTCTCCGGGACGCTGGGCGCCGAGCACCCGCACACCCTGTCCGCCCGGCGCCGCCGCCGCCCGTACTGGGACTTCGAACCGCAGCCCGTCTGAGAACCTGCGTCAGCACCGCGGCATGCGGAAGGGCCCGCCCCCACCGGGGACGGGCCCTTCCGCTGTTTCACCACCGGTCACCCCGGCGGCCTGACGCCTCAGGCGTCGAAGGCCTCCGCGACCAGCTGTGCCTGCTCGGCCTGGTGGCGCTTGGCGGAGCCGACGGCCGGCGACGAGGAGTGCGGCCGCGAGATGCGGCGCAGGCGCTCGCCGTGCGGGACATCGGCACCGACGGCCAGGTCGAGGTGGTCGATCAGGTTGAGGCCGAGGAACGGCCAGGCACCCTGGTTCGCCGGCTCTTCCTGCGTCCACAGGTACTTCTCGGCGTTCGGGAACTTGGCGATCTCCGCCTGGAGCTCCTTGCCGGGAAGCGGGTAGAGACGCTCGATGCGGACGATCGCGGTGTCGTTCGCGCCGCGCTTCTCGCGCTCGGCCTCCAGGTCGTAGTAGACCTTGCCGGAGCAGAAGATGACCTTGCGGACATCCTCGGCCTTGACCGTGGAGTCACCGATGACGGGGCGGAAGCCGCCCGTCGTGAACTCTTCCGTCTTCGACGCCGCGGCCTTCAGACGCAGCATCGACTTCGGGGTGAAGACGACCAGCGGCTTGTGGTGCGGGTTGTGGACCTGCCAGCGCAGCAGGTGGAAGTAGTTCGACGGCAGGGTCGGCGCGGCGACCGTCATGTTGTTCTGCGCGCACAGCTGGAGGAAGCGCTCGATCCGGGCCGAGGAGTGGTCCGGGCCCTGGCCCTCGTAGCCGTGCGGCAGCAGCAGGGTGACGCCGGACGTCTGGCCCCACTTCTGCTCCGCCGAGGAGATGAACTCGTCGACGACGGTCTGGGCGCCGTTGACGAAGTCACCGAACTGCGCCTCCCACATGACCAGCGCCTCCGGGCGGGCCAGGGAGTAGCCGTACTCGAAGCCCATCGCCGCGTACTCGCTCAGCAGCGAGTCGTAGACGTTGAAGCGGGCCTGGTCCTCGGCGAGGTAGAGCAGCGGGGTGAAGTCGTCACCGGTCGCGCGGTCGATCAGCACCGCGTGGCGCTGGCCGAAGGTGCCGCGGCGGGAGTCCTGGCCGGCGAGCCGGACCGGGGTGCCCTCCATCAGCAGCGAACCGATGGCCAGGGTCTCGCCCATGCCCCAGTCGATGGTGTCGTCCTCGACCTGGGCCGCGCGGCGCTGCAGCTGGGGCAGCAGACGCGGGTGGACGGTGACCCGCTCGGGGATGTTGACCTGCGACTCGGCGATCCGCTTGACGACCTCCTGGGAGATCGCGGTGTCGACGTAGACCGGGAACTCGGCCTTCGGCTGCGGCACCTCGGGGGCGGTCGGCGTCGTCGTGGCGTCGCGGACCTCGGTGAAGACCTTCTCCAGCTGGCCCTGGAAGTCCTGCAGCGCCTGCTCGGCCTCTTCCAGCGTGATGTCGCCGCGACCGATCAGGGACTCGGTGTAGAGCTTGCGCACCGAGCGCTTCTTGTCGATCAGGTCGTACATCAGCGGCTGGGTGAAGGCCGGGTTGTCCGACTCGTTGTGACCGCGGCGGCGGTAGCAGATCAGGTCGATGACGACGTCCTTGTTGAACGCCTGGCGGAACTCGAAGGCCAGACGGGCAACGCGGACGACGGCCTCGGGGTCGTCGCCGTTGACGTGGAAGATCGGCGCCTCGATCATGCGGGCCACGTCGGTGGCGTACATGGACGAACGCGACGACTCCGGAGCGGCGGTGAAGCCGACCTGGTTGTTGATGACCACGTGCACCGTGCCGCCGGTGCGGTAGCCGCGCAGCTGGGACATGTTCAGCGTCTCCGCGACCACGCCCTGGCCCGCGAAGGCCGCGTCACCGTGCAGCTGGATCGGCAGGACCGTGAAGTCCGTGCCGCCCTTGTTGATGATGTCCTGCTTGGCGCGCGCCACACCCTCGACGACCGGGTCGACGGCCTCCAGGTGGGAGGGGTTGGCGGTCAGCGAGACCTTGATCTGTTCACCGTCGAGGCCCGTGAAGGTGCCCTCGGCGCCCAGGTGGTACTTCACGTCGCCGGAGCCGTGCATCGACTTCGGGTCGAGGTTGCCCTCGAACTCACGGAAGATCTGCGCGTAGGACTTGCCGACGATGTTGGCGAGGACGTTCAGGCGGCCGCGGTGGGCCATGCCGATGACGCACTCGTCCAGCCGCGATTCGGCCGCGGAGTCGATGACCGCGTCCAGCAGCGGGATGACGGACTCGCCGCCCTCCAGCGAGAAGCGCTTCTGGCCGACGTACTTCGTCTGCAGGAACGTCTCGAACGCCTCGGCGGAGTTCAGCCGGCGCAGGATGCGCAGCTGCTCCTCGCGCTCGGGCGACTTGTGCGAGCGCTCGACCCGGTCCTGGATCCACTGGCGCTGCTTGGGGTCCTGGATGTGCATGAACTCGATGCCGGTGGTGCGGCAGTACGAGTCGCGCAGCACGCCCAGGATGTCGCGCAGCTTCATCATGGACTTGCCGGAGAAGCCGCCGACCGCGAACTCGCGCTCCAGGTCCCACAGGGTGAGGCCGTGCTCGGTGATGTCGAGGTCGGGGTGCTTGCGCTGGTGGTACTCCAGCGGGTCGGTGTCGGCCATGACGTGGCCGCGGACCCGGTAGGAGTGGATCAGCTCGAAGACCCGCGCGGCCTTGGTGACGTCGTCGTCGTGCGAGACGTCGATGTCCCGCAGCCAGCGCACCGGCTCGTACGGGATCCGCAGCGACTTGAAGATGTCGTCGAAGAAGCCGTTCTCGCCGAGCAGCAGCTGGCTCATGACGCGCAGGAATTCGCCGGAGGCGGCGCCCTGGATCACCCGGTGGTCATAGGTGCTGGTCAGCGTCATGACCTTGGAGACGCCCAGCTTGTTCAGGGCGTCCTGGGAGGTGCCCTGGAACTCCGCGGGGTAGTCCATCGCGCCGACGCCCATGATCATGGACTGGCCGGGCATCAGACGCGGCACGGAGTGCACGGTGCCGATGCCGCCCGGGTTCGTCAGCGACGCGGTGACTCCGGTGAAGTCGTCCATCGTCAGCTTGTTGTCGCGGGCCCGGCGGACGATGTCCTCATAGGCCTGCCAGAACTCGAAGAAGGTCAGCGTCTCGGCCTTCTTGATGGCGGCGACGACGAGCTGGCGGTCGCCGTTCGGCTTCACCAGGTCGATGGCCAGACCGAGGTTGACGTGCTCGGGCTTGACCAGCGTCGGCTTGCCGTCCTTCTCCGCGAAGGAGTGGTTCATCGACGGCATGGCCTTGAGGGCCTGCACCATCGCGTACCCGATGAGGTGGGTGAAGGAGACCTTCCCACCGCGGGCGCGCTTGAGGTGGTTGTTGATCACGATGCGGTTGTCGAAGAGCAGCTTCACCGGGACCGCGCGGACGGACGTGGCCGTCGGCAGCTCCAGGGAGGCGTTCATGTTCTTCGCGACGGCGGCCGACGGGCCACGCAGCGTGACGAACTCGGGACCGGCAGTGACCTCGCCGTCGCCCTTCTGGGCGGCGTCCTTGGCGGCCGGCTTGGCCGGCGCGGACTTCGCCGGCGCGGCCTTGGCCGGGGCCGGCGCGCTCGCGGCCGGCTTCGCCGGGGTGGCCGGCGCGGCGGCAGCGGGCTTGGGCTCGGCGGCGGCGGGCGCCGCCGGGGACGACTGCGCCGGGGCGGCCGGAGCGGGGGCGGAGCCCTCTGCCGGCTGGGCCGGCGCGGTGGCGCCGCCGCCCGGCTTGTAGTCGGCGAAGAAGTCCCACCAGGCTCGGTCTACCGAGTTCGGGTCCTGGAGGTACTGCTGGTAGATCTCGTCGACGAGCCACTCATTGGGACCGAACGCAGCGGCAGGGTTCTTACCCTGCCCCTCCTGGTCGGTCGAGATGCTCGAGCTGTTGGGGGACTGTAGCGACACGGCGGCAACCGCCCTCTTCCGCTTCCTAAGGTGGTGGACAGCGGGAATAAAGGCTACGCCTGTTGGGACCCTGGATGCAGGCTGGGAGGGTCACTCGTCGCGTACGTCACATTCCCGGACGGGTTTCGGGGCAGGACCTGACGGGAAACACACGAGGTTTGCCTGTATACGGGTAGGGCTGATCACCGCGGGACCCGTGCAGGAGTGCTCCCACCCACGACCCTACGTCAGCGGCCGTCAGCTTCGAGCTGACTCCAACCCCGGAAGAGTGACCCGGATCCGGCAACCGCGGGAGGATTCGGCCACGCCGATGCGCCCGCCGTGCAGGTCGACGGCCCAGCGCGCGATGGCCAGGCCCAGGCCCGTTCCCCCGTCGGAGCCGGGGCCCGAGGGGGCGGGGCCGCCGCGGTTGAAGCGCTCGAAGACCCGGTAGCGCTCCGACTCGGGGATGCCGGGGCCCTCGTCCTGCACGTCCAGCTCCAGGCTCTCGGGGCCCTCGCCGCGGCGCGCGTGCACCGTGACCCGGCCGTGCCGCGGGCTGTGCTTGATCGCGTTGTCGATGAGATTGGCCACGACCTGGTGCAGCCGCTCGGCGTCCGCGTGCGCGGTCAGCTCGGGCGGCGAGACGTCGAGGTGGAGATGGACGTCCGTACGGGTGTGGGTGCCGGAGCCGGCGACCCCCGACAGTCCCGAGAGGGTGGAGGCGCCGCGGCTCATATTGGCCTCCTTGAGCACCCCGGACAGATACGGCCAGACCTCGAAGCGACGGGCGTGCAGCGGCACCACCCCGTTGTCCAGCCGGGACAGGTCGAGAAGGTGCTCGACGAGGCGGCCCAGCCGCTCGGTCTGCTTCAGTGCCGTCCGCATGGTCTCCGGGTCCGGCTCGCTGACCCCGTCGACGACGTTCTCCAGGACGGCACGGAGCGCGGCGATCGGGGTGCGCAGCTCGTGCGAGACATTCGCCACCAGCTCCTTG
Source organism: Streptomyces sp. NPDC047049 (assembly GCF_040643995.1). Lineage (NCBI taxonomy): Bacteria > Bacillati > Actinomycetota > Actinomycetes > Kitasatosporales > Streptomycetaceae > Streptomyces > Streptomyces sp. NPDC047049. The sequence goes on from NZ_JBEYVM010000003.1 coordinate 598,347, forward strand.
CGGTGGGTGTCCACCGCCTCCAGATCGGCCGCCATCCGGTTGAAGGCGTTCGCCAGATCGCCGAACTCGTCGCGGCGCTCCGAGCGGACCCGGCGGCTGTAGTTACCGTGCGCCATCGACCGGGTGACGTCCGTCATCTCGTCGAGCGGAGCGGTCAGGCTGTTGGCCACGAACTGGGTGATCAGCAGCGAGGCGATCACCGAGAAGATCGTGATCACCCGCAGCTCGGTCGCCGAGTGCATCGCGACGAAGACCAGCAGCGTGGTGATGATCACCGACACGCTGACCAGCGCGCCGAGCGCGGCCTTCACCGAGCGGTACGGGTCGAGCGGGCGCAGGCCCTCCCAGACCCGCCGCCCCAGCTCGCGTACGGGCGTGTGCCACCAGCGCCGCGTCATGCGGCCGGGGTCTCCAGGGCGTAGCCGACGCCGTGGACCGTACGGATGCGCTCGGCGCCGATCTTGCGGCGCAGCGCCTTGATGTGGCTGTCGACCGTACGGGTCCCGGAGGCGTCCGCCCAGTCCCACACCTCGGCCAGCAGCTGCTCACGGGAGAGCACCGCGCGCGGGGTGTTCGCCAGGCAGACCAGCAGATCGAACTCGGTGGGCGTCAGATGGACGTCCGCGCCGCGCACCCGCACCCGGCGCTGGGCGTGGTCGATCTCCAGCTCGCCCAGCCGGAGGATGCCGGTGCGCGGGGTGTGCGCGGCCAGCGCCGCGCGCTCGACCCGCCGCAGCAGGACGTGCACCCGGGCGGCCAGCTCCCGCATCGAGAACGGCTTGGTCATGTAGTCGTCGGCGCCGACACCGAGGCCGACGAGCATGTCGGTCTCGTCGTCCCGGGCGGTGAGCATCATCACGGGCACCGGCCGCTGCGCCTGGACCCGGCGGCACACCTCCAGGCCGTCGAAGCCCGGGAGCATCACATCGAGGACCAGCAGATCCGGCTGCCAGGCCTCCGCGGTCTCCACCGCGGCCGGGCCGTCGGTCGCCGTCTGCACCTGGAAGCCCTCGGCGCGCAGCCGGGCCGCGATGGCCTCGACGATCGTCGGGTCGTCCTCCACGACCAGTACCCGGCGCTGGGCGCCCGGCGTGGCGGCGGTGCCGCCCTGCGTTGTCTGAGTCTGGTCCATCGCCCGCCCCTGCATCCCCTGCGTGGTCGCGTATTGCTGGGCAGCAGCGTACGGGCATGGTGTGAGTGTCGGCTACGCGCCCTTCCGCGCGAGATGGACCACGTCAGGGACGCCTCGGACAACGGGGATCTCTTCCGTATGTACCCCGCGGAATCCGGCATTTCGCAAGGCTTCCTCGAAGGCCGGCGAGGGCTGCGCGGACCAGACGGCGAGCACGCCACCCGGTGTCAGACGGTCCCGGCAGGCGGCGAGCCCGCCGGGGGAGTAGAGGCTGTCGTTGTCCTCGGTGACGGTCCAGTCGGGGCCGTTGTCGATGTCCAAACACAGGGCGTCGTAGGTGTCTTGGCCCGCTGGGGTCCGCAGGTGGGCGACCAGGTCGGTGTGCAGGATCTCGCTGCGCGGATCGGCCAGCGCGGCCGCCGAGACCGCCGAGAGCGGGCCCGTGCGGTGCCAGTCGATGACCGCCTCCTCGCGCTCGACGACCACGATCCGGCCCCAGCGCGGCTCTTCTGCCGCCCTGGCCAGGGAGAACCCGACGCCGAGGCCGCCGATCAGTACGGAAGGCCGGGCGCGGTCGGCCGGCAGCGCGGCCAGTGCGGCGTCGATCAGCAGCCGCTCGGACCGGCCGTCGGAGGTGTCCATCAGGAAGCAGCCGTTGGCGATGATCTCGTAGACCGCGGGCTCCGCGGCGGCGCCGGAGGCCTCGATTCCGGGGCCTGTGGGGGGTCCGCCCCGCTGTCGCAGCACCACTTCGCCGTACGGGCCCTCGCGGCGGTCGAGGGTGCGCGGGGCCTCGGGGAGGCCGGTCGTTGCCTGCGTCGGAGTAACGGGAGCCATGGCGCCATGGTGGCCAATACGGGCCGCGCCGGTCCAACGCCGGGGGCAGGTGTTCCGCCGCAAACGGCACGGACGTGACGCCCCGTTCGAGGGTTGCTTTGTGTGAGGGATGTCACTCACACAGCTTCTTCATGGGTTGAGCATGCAGGCTGTTCCGCGACGTAGGACACGGCAGACGCAGGGCAAGGCAGGGGAACCACGGCCGGGGGGACGGGTGTGCCTGACCGGATGCGCCAGGGACGGAAGGGGCCGCGGACAAGTGAGCTGGCTGGGAACCGCAGCAAGAGTGCGGGCCGATCGCGCGCCGTCCGCCGTACCGGGGACGGGGGACGGGCCGGGCGCCGCACCGGCCGTCCCACCGGGCCTGCTGCCGGGCGTCCCCCGGCAGCGCGCCTCCCGGCCGGCCCTCGTGGAGGCGGACCCGGCAGCGCTTCCCCGGCCCCCGCGACGACGGCCGTGGCGGCTGCTGCCCACGCCCGCCGGCACCCCTTTCACCTTCGGCTACGCCCTCCTCCTCGTGGCCACCTCGCTCTTCGCCGAGTACGCCGACCCGGTGCTGGTCTCCGACCTGCTCCAGGGCTCCAGTACGGACGTCGTCCACCTGGCCCAGGCCCCGCTGCTGGTGCTCGTCGCCAGCGCGCTGTGGATCGCGGGCGGTATGACCTCCGCGTACGCCATCGGCTTCCTCTTCGTCCTGACGGCGCTGGAGCGGCGGATCGGGGGGCTGCGCACCGCCGCCGTCTTCTTCGGCGGCCATGCGCTGGCCACCCTCGCCACCGAGCTGCCCGTCGCCTTCTCGGTCGCCGCCGGCGGGCTGCCGGAGAGCTCGCTGCACCGCCTCGACTACGGCATCAGCTTCGGCGTGATGACCAGCATCGGAGCCCTCGCCGGCCTGCTGCCCGCCTGGTTGCGCTGGCCCGTGCTGGCAGGTGTCGGCTATGTGGCCGTGACCGATCTGCTCGCCGCTCTCGACCCGATGACCGACTGGGGCCATCTGCTCTCGCTCACCCTGGGGATCGCGAGCTGGCCGCTGCTGCGCCGCTGGCGCACCCGGCACGCCCGGCCCGCGCCGCTCCTGGGCGACCTGGGGCATCCGGCGCTGCGGGGAGTGCGGACCTACTGAGCGGCCGGCGGCCGCGGGTTCACGGCCGAGCGGTACGTATGGGTGATGGCGTAGGCGCAGCCGCCCAGCAGCGCCACGCCGGACAGCACACCGCTGACGAACGGCACCCAGGCCACGGCCGAGGTCGCCGCCATGACCAGCCCGGCCGCCCCGAGCGCGGTCAGCGCGACACCGGGGACGGCGATGCTGCGCCGCTTCCAGACCGCCGACAGCGCCACGAAGTGCAGCCCGACGATCAGCGCGGTCCAGGCCACCGCGGCCGGCCCGGGGGCGCCCGCGGCGCGCAGCGCGAGATTGCCGCCGATCAGCAGCACCGCCTCGGCCCCCACGACGAACGCGAACCGTCCCTGGAACCAGTCCGCCCGGGGACTCCCGGCGCCGTCGGCGGGCCGCCCGAGGCGCCCGGCCCGCAGCGCCAGCGTCAGCAGCCCGGCGAAGGTGAGCACCGCGAGCACCCGCAGGGCGAGACCGAGCGCGGGATTCAGCGGGGCGTGTGCGTTGGCGACCACGAAGACCGTGCCGAAGAATGCGCCGATGAAGACTCCGGACATCCGCTGCAACATGCGGTGAAGGTAGCAGTCATGACGGGGTGTGAGGACGCAGGCGCCGGGCTTTTCCGCGCGGTCCGCCCGGCCCCGGCGGGCCGGCCTGCCCGAGCCGTCTCCGGCCCCGGCCGACCCCCTGCCCGAGCCGGACCCGGACCCGGCCGGACCCGCTGTCTCCGCGACACCCCACCCGTTATCCCAGCCACAGAAGCATGCCGTCCCCCTGGTCCGCCGCCGTGCGGAAGAACGGCCGCAGCTGCTCGTAGTGCTCGCGCACATACTCCAGGGACTCGCCCCGCTCCCAGACGATCGCCGGGTACACCTGAGCCGCGGCCAGATCCTCCGGGCCGACGCCGGCCGTCAGCCGCTCGCCGGATATCTCCGCCAGCGCCCCGGCGGCGGTCCGCACCCGCTCGGGGGTGAGGTAACGGGGCGGGCCGTAGCCCCAGTCGTCGGCATCCGGGACGGCCTCCTCGCCATGGACGATGTCCACCGGGAAGGCCGCCCGGCGCAGCAGGAATCCGAGCGCGTCCCAGGCCTTGTCGACATCCATGCAGCGCGCCGGCGCGGACCGCGCGGACCCGTCCGCTTCCGCCGCTGCCTCCGTCTCCATCCACCCGCCGATCAGCTCCAGCGCCCACTCGGGATCGCCGAGGGCGAGGTCGAGTTCGGCAGGGGTGACACGTGCGTACTCTCCGATCATGCTCATGGTTCCGAGGCTAGGGGCGACCACTGACAACGCCGGTCCGCGAAGGGGCCGTTGCCCTCCCGCGGCGAGCGCCTCCCGCCAGGCGCGGTCGCCGTGGCGGCCTGGGAGAATGGCGGCCCCTTCCGAGCGCGGCCCCGTGCGGCGCTCGCCGTCCCGCAGGAGTGCACCCGCCTTGACCCCGGACCGCAGGCCCTCGGCCGACCACGAGCAACCGATTCCGGACACCGCCGACCTCGGCCTGCGGTCCGACTGCGGCAGCTGCTTCGGGCTGTGCTGTGTGGCGCTGCCGTTCGCGGCGTCGGCGGACTTCGCGATCGACAAGGACGCCGGCCGGCCCTGCCCGAACCTGCGGACGGACTTCCGCTGCGGCATCCACACCGACCTTCGCCGGCGCGGCTTCCCCGGCTGCACGGTTTTCGACTGCTTCGGCGCCGGACAGAAGGTCTCCCAGGTCACCTTCGGCGGACGGGACTGGCGGCAGGCCCCGGAGACCGCCCGGCAGATGTTCGACGTCTTCCCCGTCATGCGGCAGTTGCACGAACTCCTCTGGTACCTGACCGAGGCGCTGTCCCGGCCCGCGGCCCGTCCGGTGCACGCCGAGCTGCGGGCCGCGCGGGAGAAGACCGAAGGCCTCACCCGGGCCGGCGCCCAGGAGCTCCTGGCGCTCGATGTGCCGGCTCACCGGGGTGAGGTCAACACCCTGCTGCTGCGCACCAGCGAACTCATACGGGCCGGGGTGCCGGGCCGCAAGAAGGAGCGGCGGGGGGCCGATCTCCTGGGGGCCCGCCTCAAGGGGGCGTCTCTCCGGGGCGCCAATCTCCGCGGCGCCTGCCTCATCGCGGCCGACCTCAAGGGCGCCGATCTGCGCACGGCGGACCTGATCGGCGCCGATCTGCGGGATGCCGATCTCAGCGGTGCCGATCTCACCGATGCCCTCTTCCTGACACAGTCGCAGCTCAACGCGGCCAAGGGCGACGCGGCGGCCAAGCTGCCGCAGGGCCTGTCCCGCCCCGTCCACTGGTAGCGCGCCGCGTCCGATCGCTCACAGCGAACGCACAGCGGGGAACATCTCCCGCCCCGGCTGCATTGAGTGGGTAAAGCTCAACTTGCTTGCCGAAGGGGAGATCATGGCTTCGACGTCCACACCGCTCACTCTGCCCGTACTGCCCCTCGATGACGAGGTCGTGCTCCCCGGCATGGTGGTGCCCCTGGACCTGTCCGACGCGGACGTCCGGGCAGCGGTGGAGGCCGCGCAGGCCGCCGCCAGCCCGGGTAACAAGCCGCGGGTGCTGCTCGTTCCCCGCGTCGACGGGACCTACGCCGGTATCGGCACGCTCGGGCGGATCGAGCAGGTCGGGCGGCTGTCCGACGGCGACCCCGGCGCGCTGATCCGGGGCCTGGGCCGGGTACGGATCGGTTCCGGCACGACCGGGCCCGGAGCCGCGCTCTGGGTGGAGGGCACGACCGTCGAGGAGACGGTCCCCGACCCCCTGCCCGGCGCGGTGACCGAACTCGTCACGGAGTACAAGGCGCTGGCCACCAGCTGGCTGCGCAAGCGCGGTGCCTGGCAGGTCGTCGACCGCGTCCAGCAGATCGAGGACGTCCCGACGCTGGCCGACAACTCCGGCTACTCGCCGTTCCTGACCACCGAACAGAAGGTCCACCTGCTGGAGACCGCCGATCCGGTCGCCCGGCTGAAGTACGCCACCGAGACGCTGCGCGAGCACCTGGCCGAGCAGGACGTCGCCGAATCCATCGCCAAGGACGTCCAGGAAGGCGTCGACAAGCAGCAGCGGGAGTTCCTGCTGCGGCGGCAGCTGGAGGCGGTCCGCAAGGAACTCGCCGGGCTGAACGGCGATCCGGAGGACGAGGGCGACGACTACCGCGCCCGGGTCGAGGCCGCCGACCTGCCCGAGGACGTCCGCAAGGCCGCCCTCAAGGAGGTCGACAAGCTGGAGCGGTCCAGCGACCAGAGCCCCGAGGGCTCCTGGATCCGCACCTGGCTGGACACCGTCCTGGAACTGCCCTGGAACGAACGCACCGAGGACGCCTACGACATCACCGGCGCCAGGGAGGTGCTGGACGCCGACCACTTCGGCCTGGACGACGTCAAGGAGCGGATCACTGAATACCTGGCCGTCCGCAAGCGACGGTCCGAGCGGGGCCTCGGGCCGGCCGGCGGGCCGTCGGAGGGGGCATCGCGCGGCGCCTTGGGCCAGGGCAGCGGCGGGCGGCGGGCGGGCGGCGCCGTGCTGGCGCTCGTCGGGCCGCCCGGGGTCGGCAAGACCTCGCTCGGTGAGTCCGTCGCGCGGGCCATGGGCCGGAAGTTCGTCCGGGTCGCGCTCGGCGGCGTCCGGGACGAGGCGGAGATCCGCGGCCACCGCCGCACCTACGTCGGCGCACTGCCCGGCCGGATCGTCCGCGCGATCAAGGAGGCCGGGTCGATGAACCCGGTGGTGCTGCTCGACGAGATCGACAAGGTGGGCTCCGACTTCCGGGGCGACCCGGCCGCCGCCCTCCTGGAGGTCCTGGACCCGGCGCAGAACCACACCTTCCGCGATCACTACCTGGAGGTCGAACTCGACCTCAGCGATGTGGTCTTCCTTGCCACCGCCAATGTCCTCGAAGCCATCCCCGAGCCGCTGCTCGACCGGATGGAGCTGGTGCGCCTGGACGGCTACACCGAGGACGAGAAGGTCGTCATCGCCCGGGACCACCTGCTGCCGCGCCAGCTGGAGCGGGCCGGTCTGGAGACCGGCGAGGTGACCCTGGAGGACGACGCGCTGCGCAAGCTGGCGGGGGAGTACACCCGCGAGGCGGGCGTGCGCAACCTGGAGCGCGCCGTCGCCAGGCTGCTGCGGAAGGTCACCGCACAGCACGAACTGGGCGAGCGGGAGCTGCCGTTCACGGTCGGCGTGGACCAGCTGCGCCCGCTGATCGGGCGGCCGCACCACACCCCCGAGGCGGCCCAGGACCCGGCCGAGCGGCGCACCGCGGTCCCCGGAGTGGTCACCGGACTCGCGGTCACCGGCGCCGGCGGCGACGTCCTCTATGTGGAGGCCTCGCTCGCCGATCCGGAGACCGGCGCCTCCGGGCTCCAGCTGACCGGCCAGCTCGGTGACGTGATGAAGGAGTCCGCGCACATCGCGCTGTCGTTCCTGCGCTCCCACGGCGCCGAACTGGAGCTGCCGGTCGCCGACCTGAAGGAGCGCGGTGTGCATCTGCACGTACCGGCGGGCGCCGTCCCCAAGGACGGGCCGAGCGCGGGCGTGACGATGACGACGGCGCTGGCCTCGCTGCTGTCGGGCCGGCAGGTCCGGCCGGATGTGGCGATGACCGGTGAGGTCTCGCTGACCGGGCGGGTGCTGCCGATCGGCGGCGTCAAGCAGAAGCTGCTGGCGGCGCACCGGGCCGGGATCACCACCGTCATCATTCCCCGGCGCAACGAACCGGACCTGGACGACGTACCGGCCGAGATCCTGGACTCCCTGGAGGTCCATCCGGTCGCCGATGTCCGCCAGGTGCTGGAACTGGCGCTGACCCCGGCCGCGAACGGGGCCGCCCCGGAGATGCAGGTCGCGGCCTGAGGGCCGTGGCTTGACGGCCGTGACCTGACGGACGCGGCGGCCTGAGGGACGCGGGCGGAAACGGTACGGGCCCCTGTCGCACCCGGTGTGCGGCAGGGGCCCGCTCCTGCGTACGGCCCGGGCGTGGAGAGGGCCGCACGCCCGCGTATCAGCCGTTGGCGAGGGCCTTGAGACGGTCCAGCGCGCCGTTGAAGCGGTTGTGGTCCCCGACCGTCGCGCCGGACGAGGTGTACTGCCAGATGGTGTGGAAGCCCCAGCCGGCCGGGAGTTCGCCGACCGACGAGCCGTAGCGCGGTATCCACAGCGGGTTGACGGCACCGAAGGCGGCGGAGTTGCCGGTGCACTGCTTCCACCAGCTGGTGGAGGTGTAGATGACGGCGTCCCGGCCGGTACGCGCCTTGTAGGTGGCGAACCAGTCCTTCATCCAGTTCACCAGGCCGGCCGCGCTCAGCCCGTAACAGGTGGTGCCGTAGGGGTTGTACTCCATGTCGAGCGCGCCGGGCAGCGTCTTGCCGTCCCTGGACCAGCCGCCGCCGTGGTTGACGAAGTAGGTGGCCTGGGCGGCGCCGCTGGAGGTGTCCGGTGTGGCGAAGTGGTACGCGCCCCGGATCATGCCGGTGTTGTAGGAGCCGTTGTACTGCTGCGCGAAGGACGGGTTGGTGTAGCTGGTGGACTCCGTCGCCTTGACATAGGCGAAGCGGACGCCGCTGTTCCAGAGCGTCGACCAGGCGACACTGCCGTTGTGGCTGCTGACGTCCACGCCCTCGACGGACGCGAGCGACGACGCCGGCGGTGCGGTGCCGGCCGCGGTGCCCTCGTGCCGGGCGATCTGGGAACCGGCCCAGTCCTGGCCGGGGTGGCGTGGCTCCGGCGCGCGCCGGGTGGCCGTGGCGCCGGCGGTGCCCGGCAGTCCGAGGAGGAGGGAGAGGACCGCGAGAAGGACCCCGGCCAGGGTCGTGAGGGAACGTGCGGGTCGGTGGGGGAAGCCGGATCTGAGCACGGACATACGTGCCTCCGAAGATCTCGGGGGTGACCTGAGGGGGGGAGGAGCTGAGGGGGGAGGAACTGACGGCATGGCGCCGACGTGCGGGCGCGGCGGTGCGACGGGCAGGACGCGCGGCGGACCGTTGACAGCCCGGGACTTTGTTATGCCCATGCCAGAAGCAACGTACGCGCGTAGAACGACGTGACAAAAGAGGGGCACCGTGCTGCCGTTGGTCTACTCCTGCGAAATACTGGCCGAGCTGCGGCTTCGGCCGCCGATGGCGGAAACTTTCAGGGCAGGGAAAGCGAGAAGGGGCGCTGACGTGCACAACACCGGAGCCGACGGTACGACGGCGGACGGCGAACCGATTGGTGTGGACCACGTATTTCTGGCCCTGGAACGTGAATTGGCGGTATTTCTCCGCCGGGCCCGTGCCTCGTCCGGCGAATTGGCACGAGAGGTACATCCCGACCTGGAGCCCTCCGCGTACGGCCTGCTCATGCGGCTGGCCGATGCCGGCACCCAGCGGGCCACCGGCCTCGCCGGCTTCTTCGGCGTCGGCAAGGCCACGATGAGCCGCCAGCTGCACGCCCTGGAAAAGCTCGGACTCATCGCCCGCGAGCCGGATCCGGCCGACGGCCGTGCCGTCCTGGTCCGCCTCACCGACGAGGGCCGCGACCGCTTCACCCGCGTCCGCACCGGCCGCCGCGCCCAGTACGCCCGCCGCCTCGCCTCCTGGGACCGCACCGAGGTCGCCGAACTCGCCCGTCTGCTGCACCGGCTGAACGCGGAGCAGGAGGGGGACGAGGTCTAGCTCCTCTGGGGTATCGCCTTGCGCGGCGGGGGAGCGGCCTCGCATCCCCCGGACCCGCGTCGCCGTGCTGCCGTTCCCCGGCGCCAGGAGAAATTTCCCGCCCGCCGGTGATTGTCACGGCGCCACAAAAAATCCGGCGCCGCAAAAGGCCCGGCAACTCCCAAAGCCGGGCGCCGGAAACCTCACCGCACCACCACAATCACGGCATCACGGCATCACGGCATCACGGCATCACGGCATCACGGCGCCACGTGTCATGGCGTCACGGCGCCACAAAGATGACCGCCGCGTCATCCCGGGCCTTGCCGCGCGGAAACGCCGCGCCCTCCGGGTCCGCCGCCTCCGCCGCCCGGACCCGGTCGATCAGCGACTGCGGGCCCTGCCCGGTCACCAGCGCCACGCAGTCGGCCCAGGAGCCCTCGTGGAAGACCTCCGTCCAGCGGCTCGCACCGTCGCTGAGCGCGGTCAGCGAACGCAGCCCGGAGCGCGGCACGCTGCCGCACACCGCACGGGCGGCCACCGCCGGATCGGCGGCCGCGGTGAAGAAGCCCCCCTCCGCGTTGCGCAGCGCCTCGACCGCCCGGGCGTACTTCCGGCCCGCCGCGGCCCGTTCCGCCGAGCCGCGGGGGAGTGCCCGTACGGCCGCGCGCCGGTCCCGGACCGCGGGCGGCAGCTCGTCCAGCCGCGGGTCGAGCACCGGCTGCACCGAGCCGTCCGCCCGCTCCAGGAGCAGCACCGAGTCGGACAGGACGAGGTATTCGACGGTGTCCCCTGACCACCGTGCGGCGATCACGGTTGCCTGTGGAGTGCGGGCGTGAGAAAGGTCACAGGTCGCCCGATGGGTATCGGCCGTCCGGGAGATGGCTGCGGAGAGAACCTCAGCGAGCGTCATATCCCGGTGTGAAACCGACAGTTCGAGCATTGCGCCACCGAGGCGCGCGGTGAACCACGGCACCGTGTGGCGGCATCCGTAGTCCTCCTCGGGGGGTGTCACCCCGTCCAGGAGGACGAGAGCTCCGCCCTGGCCGGCGGCCGGCAGGGCGACCGATGCGTAGTCCTCGTTTGGGCGTTGGGGGTCACCCGGCTCGGTGGCGAGTTCGATGCGCATGCCCGCCAGTCTGCCGGAGGCACCGGCTCCGCCCCTGGTGGCAGGAGCTGACAGCAGCGGGGGAGGGCGGTCGGGCGGCGGCGTACCGGAGGTAAGGACCGCCGGTCCGGCGGCGTGCGGGCGCGCATCCTTCCAGGAGCCGGACGCATCTCCAAACCCGTTCGGGGGTGGGCCGGGGTTGCGGCCGAAAACGTCGGCGCACGGAAGTTGATGGTCAAACTGCGATTGATGTTCACTCCTTCAGGTGGCCGGGCATGTGTTGCCGAGCCACTGCGCGGCGCCGGTGGAATGGTCGTTGCCCGGTCATGGGGTGGGGCCAGGACGTTCGTCGCGACGCGCAGAGCCGGGCTGTTTCCCCTCGCGGAAGTGTGTGCTGCTGCGTCTTCGCGCAGGTCCGCCCCCGTGAGCGGAGAGCGAGCCGGGTCCGCGACGCCATATGGCGTGGACAGGCGAGACAGGAATGCGAGCAGCGGTGCGGAAGATGCGGCTTCGAGGCGGCGCAAGGAAGCCGGGATCACCGGCCGGTTCGGTCTCGGGACCGAATACGGGCTCGGGTCCTGGTAAGGGGCCGGGCATGACGGACGGTGACGAGGACCGTGCGGGACGGCGTCCCGCACGCGTGCGCAACCGGCTCGTCGGGGCGGTGGCCGTGGTGGCCGCGGCCGTCCTCGGCGCCGGCGTCCCCGGGTTGACGGCCACGGCCGACGACGCCACCCACAGTCAGCAACTGGTCGATCTGGCCGGGCTGAACGCGCAGGCCGTCGCGCTGGCGCACTCCCTCGCCGACGAACGTGACGGCATGACCGCATACGTCGCCGCCGGGCACGGCAGCCGGACGGCCGCGGGAACGGTCAACTCCACGGTCAACGGTGCCCGGGCCGCCCGGACGAGCGACGCCGCGGCCCTGCGGGCCCAGCGTGCCCGCGTGGACCGGCAGATCGGCGAACTGCGCTCCGAGGCCCAGAATGCCTCGGGCGACACCGCGGTGTACAAGGCCGCCGCCAAGCTGCTGGGGACGCTGCCGCAAATCCGTCAAAAGGCGCTGTCCGCGGGTGGATCGGCCGAGCAGATCTATAACGCCTACACCCAGACGATCCAGGCGCTCGGTGCGATCGGCGACGACATCGCCCGTGAACTGCCCGCCCGCGCCAACGCCGCCGACGCCGACCTCCACGCGCTGCCCGCCCTCGGCCGCGCCACCGAACAGGCCGCGGGCACCCGGGCCCTGCTGCTCGCCGCGCTCAAGGCGGGCGGCAGCCAGCCCCGGCTGACGAACCTCGCCCAGGTCGCGCACCTGCGCGAACAGGGCGCGCTCGGCGACTTCCAGCAGGCCGCGAGCCAGGGCGCCAGGGACCGCTACGTCCGCACCGTCAACGGCGAGGACGTCAACACCGCCGAGCGCTATCTGGCCCGGCTGACCGACCAGCCCCGGCTGGACGCCCTCGATCTGCGGCTGAGCCGCCAGCGGGTCCAGGCCACGCTCACCAGCCGTATCGGTCTGATGCGCGGCGTCGAGTCCGCCATGGCCACCGCCGACATCCAGCACCTCGGCACGCTGCGCGACGACGACGTCACGGAGCTGGAGATCCGCCTCGGCCTGGAAGGGCTGTGCCTGCTGCTGGCCGTCGGCGCCGGCGTCTGGGCCGCCCGCTCCCTGACCCAGCCGCTGGCCGCGCTGCGGATCGGCGCCAAGCGGCTGGCCGCCGACCCCGCGCACGAGGACCCCCTCACCTACAAGGGCCGCAACGACGAATTCGCCACCACCGTGCGGTCCGTCAACGCGCTGCACGCCCAGGTCGCCGAGCTGGCGCGGCGCACCGCCGAGATGGAGAGCGAGCGCAAGCGGCTGATCAGCGGCCGGCAGCGGCTGGTCGCCGAGCGCGAGGTGCTGCAGGAGCAGGGCGAGGGCCTGAAGGAGGAGATCGCCGATCTCACCGAGCGGCTGGCGGCCCTGCGCTCCGGTGTGCACGGCCGGTTCGTCAACCTCTCGCTGCGCACCCTCGGCCTCGTGGAGCGCCAGCTCGGCGTCATCGAGTCGCTGGAGGAGAGCGAGCAGGACCCGGAACGGCTGGAAACCCTCTTCAAGCTGGACCACTTCGCCGCGCGGATGCGCCGCAACAGCGAGAACCTTCTCGTGCTGGCGGGCGCCGAGCAGTACAGCAACAACCACCCGGGCCCGGTACCGCTGCTGGACGTGATGCGAGCCTCGATCAGTGAGATCGAGCGCTACGAGCGGGTGCGTATCCAGTCGCTGCCGCCGCACTCCCAGGTCGCCGGATTCGCCGCGGACGACCTCAGCCACCTGATCGCCGAACTCCTGGAGAACGCCACCGCCTTCTCGCCGCCGGACGCCCATGTCGAGCTCTCCGGCTGGCTGCTGGAGAGCGGCGAGGTCATGCTCTCCGTCCAGGACGAGGGCATAGGGATGACCTCGGAGCGGATGGCCGAGCTCAACGAGCGGCTGACCGACGCCGAAGCCGCCTCGTCCTCCGAGACCGTCGACGAGGCGCTGGGCCTGGGCCTGTACGTCGTGGTGCGGCTGGCCGCCCGGCACGGTGTCCGGGTCCAGCTGCGGGACGCGAAGCACGGCGGCGTCACAGCCGTCGTCGTCCTGCCCGGCTCGATCCTGCCGACCCGGCCCGCCCCGTCGGCCTCCCCGGCGAGTGCGCACCAGGACGTGGCGCACACCCCGGGCCTGCCCGGCTCGGTCGCCGAGGCGAACTCCAACGCGCTGCCGACCCGGGGGGCCCGCCGGGATCCGGCAGCCGTGGCCGGCCCGCCGGCCGCCGCGGCCCATCGGCCCGGCCAGGGCCCGGACCGGGACACCCCGGCGCCCGGCCACGACGGCACCCCGGGCGCGGCCCCCGCGCCTGCCCCCGCCACCGACCCGCTCGTCGCCGCCGCGGAGCGCGCGATCGACGCGGCCGGACTCGGCGTGCAGCCCGGACCGGCACCCACCGAACCGCGGCCCGCGGGCTCCACCACGTACGCCGGTTCCGAGAAGAGCCCGTACGGCCCGCAGTCGCCCGGCCCCTACGCCGCCACCACCAGCGGCGCCGGCAAACACCGTCGGCCCGAGGACGACGCCGCCCCGGACCACGAGCCCGCCGGAGCCGGCGCGCCCTCGTCCGGCCCCTACGCCACCGGCCCCGACCCGCACACGGGCCCCGGGACGGACGCGGCACCCACGGACGCCGACGCGGCACCCGCCGACGTGTCCCCGGCCGGTACGCCGGCCGACCCACAGACCGCCGCCGCCCCGGCCGCGGAGGAGCGGCGGACGACCTCCATGGGGCTGCCCAAGCGCACCCCCAAGGTCGTGGCGCAGCAACAGGCGCCGACCGCACCGCGCAAGAGCGGTACGGCCAATGCCGAGGCGCTGCGGCGCCGCCTCGGCGGATTTCAGGCGGGAGCGCGAAGCGGCCGGCGTGACGTCGAAGCCGAGATCGCGGAACGTACAGCGGAGCTGACCACCCCACAGACGGACACCGACGGAGCGGGGGCCCCGGGAGAAAGCCACGTTGTCGAGGAGGCACGCGATTGAAGGCGCAAGCACCCACTGCTTACGGACAAGGTCTGAGCAGTCAGGCAAGGAATCTGCATTGGCTGCTGACCAACCTGGTCGACGAGGTACCGGGCATCCACTCGGTCGCGGTGGTCTCCTCCGATGGCCTGTTGCTGCTGTCGTCCGACCCGGGCCGGGCGGAAGAGGCGGCCCGGCCGGGCGGGGGTGACGGTCCGCGCGGATCCAGCGCGGATCTGGCCACCATCGTGTCCGGGCTGGGCAGCCTCACCCAGGGGGCCGCGAAGCTGATGGACGCCGGGACGGTCAAGCAGACGATGGTCACGATGGACGAGGGCAGCCTGTTCGTCATGTCGATCAGCGACGGCTCGCTGCTCGGGGTGCACACCACCCCGGACTGCGACATGAGCGGCATCGCCTACCACATGGCGTTGTTCGTCGGCCGGGCCGGTCATGTCCTCACCCCCGAACTCCGCAGTGAATTGCGTAAGTCGATGGAGAGCCCCCAGTGAGCGAACGTAGCGAGCGAATCATGGAGAGGTGCGCCCCGAGCGAGTGCGAGGGCGGACGAAGCGAGGTTTCGGCATGAGCAGTTCCCGCAAGCTCCCCGTACGCGGTGGGGAGCGGAAACCCTCGCGCGTGCGGCCGTACTCGCTCACCGGCGGCCGGACCCGGTTCGGCCATGTCCTGCTCGTCGAGACGTTCGTGGCCGCGCTGGAGGCGCCCGAGGAGCGGCGCGAGCTGACCTCCGGCGGCTGGGGCGACCGGGTGATGCCGGAGATGCGCGCGATCGTCGAGCTGTGCCGCCGGATGCGCTCGGTCGCGGAGATCTCCGCGCTCCTCAAGATGCCGCTGGGCGTGGTGCGTGTACTGCTCAGCGACCTCGCCGACCAGGGAAAGATTCGCGTCTACGGCACCGGGCACGGCTCCGGCCGGCCCGACCGCGCGCTGCTCGAAAGGGTGCTGAGTGGACTTCACAGGCTCTGACACGATATCGGCCGGGCCGACGGCGACCCCCGGTTCCGTGAGCCCGTCCGACCCGGCGGCCACGGCCGCCGACGCGGGGCTGCAGAGCTGGCAGACCGACCGTTCGCGGGCGCCGATCTCCACCAAGATCGTGGTGGCGGGCGGCTTCGGCGTCGGCAAGACCACGTTCGTCGGCTCGGTCTCGGAGATCACCCCGCTCCAGACCGAGGCGGTGATGACCCAGGCCAGCGCGGAAACGGACGATCTGACCGCCACCCCGGACAAGACCACGACCACGGTCGCGATGGACTTCGGGCGGATCACCCTCGACCAGGAGCTGGTGCTGTACCTGTTCGGCACGCCCGGACAGCAGCGCTTCTGGTTCATGTGGGACGACCTGGTGCGCGGTGCGATCGGTGCGATCGTGATGGCCGACACCCGGCGTCTGGAGGACTGTTTCCCGGCACTGGACTACTTCGAGAGCTGCGGACTGCCGTATGTCGTCGCGGTCAACCACTTCGAGGGGACCGAGGCGTTCGCCGTCGAGCACGTGCGTGAGGCGCTGACCGTGCCGTCGCACGTGCCTGTCGTGATCATGGACGCGCGGAAGCGGGTCACGGTGATCGAGTCGCTGCTCGCGCTGGTCGGCCATGCCCTGGAGACCGCGCCCGAGTAACCGGCCCCCGTACGGGGCCACGGCCCCGTACGGGCCACCCTCCCTCCCCGATCAACCAGCAGTAGCAGAGAAGAGTGCCGCCATGCGGAAAATACTCGTCGTCGGAGCCGGCCAGTCCGGTCTTCAGCTCGCCCTCGGCCTCCAGACCCGGGGTTACGAGGTCACCCTCATGTCCAACCGCACCGCCGACGAGATCCGCGCCGGCCGGGTCATGTCGACGCAGTGCATGTTCCACACCGCCCTCCAGCACGAGCGCGACCTCCAGATCAACTTCTGGGAGAGCCAGGCCCCGCGTATCGAGGGCCTTGGCGTCTCGGTCGCCGCCCCCGGCAGCCATGAGTCGCCCGAGGGCTCGCAGCGCGCCATCGACTGGGTCGGCAAGCTGGACGGCTACGCCCAGTCCGTCGACCAGCGGGTGAAGATGGCCGGCTGGATGGAGACCTTCGCGCAGCGCGGCGGCCAGCTCGTCATCCACGGCGCTGCCGTCTCCGACCTGGACTTCTTCGCGAGCCGCTACGACCTGACGCTGGTCTCGGCCGGCAAGGGCGAGCTGGTGTCCATGTTCGGCCGGGACGCCTCCCGCTCGCCGTACGACACCCCGCAGCGCGCGCTCGCCGTCTCCTACGTCCACGGCATGGGCCCGCGCCCCGAGCACCCCGAGTTCGAAGCGGTGCGCTGCAACCTGGTGCCCGGCGTCGGCGAGCTGTTCGTCATGCCGACGTACACCACCTCCGGCCGCGCCGACATCCTCTTCTGGGAGGGCATACCCGGCGGTCCGCTGGACGCCTTCCAGGGCGTCAAGGACCCCAACGAGCACCTTGCCCTGACGCTGGAGCTGATGGAGAAGTTCCTGCCCTGGGAGTACGCCCGCGCCACCGAGGTCGAACTGACCGACGCCAACGGCACGCTGGCCGGCCGCTACGCCCCCTCCGTGCGCAACCCCATCGGCCGGCTGCCCTCCGGCGGCCTGGTGCTCGGTGTCGCGGACGTCGTGGTCGCCAACGACCCGATCACCGGCCAGGGCTCCAACTCGGCCTCCAAGTGCGCCGCCTCCTACCTGGCCTCCATCGTCGAGCGCGGTGACCGGCCGTTCGACGGGGAGTGGATGCAGAGCACCTTCGAGCGCTACTGGGACACCGCCCAGCACGTCACCAAGTGGACCAACGCGATGCTGGCCCCGCCGCCGGAGCACATCCTGAACCTCATCGGCGCGGCCGGCCAGCTGCAGCCCGTCGCCGACCGCTTCGCCAACGGGTTCAACGACCCGTCCGACTTCGAGAACTTCTTCTACGAGCCGGAGAAGACGAATGCGTATCTTGCGTCGTTGACTGGCTGAGAACCGCCTGCGGCGGGGGCTTGTCCTCCCACGTGGTGAGGTGCGGCGCCGTGCCGGTCCTCCCCGCCTCCGGCGGGGAGGGGGTGGGTTTTCGGGCTGTCGCCGCGGCGCGTGGTGTGTCGTGGTGGCGGTGACGAGCCTCCGGCGGTGGGGGCGGGACTGCTTCGCTTTACGCTCCGCTGCGCTCCGCCTTTGCTCTTTCTCGGAGCCTGCGGAAGCAAAGCCCCGCACCCCACCGCCTCCGGCCCGTCACCTCAGGTGGGTGCGGTGGCCGGCCGTGGGGTAGTGGTCAACGCGGCTTGCGCCAGGGCCACTTCGGTCCGTCGTCCGGCGCCTTGCCCTCCGGGGCGTACTCGTACTTCCATCCGCTGGGCAGGCCCAGGCGGCCCACCCGTGCCGGGACACGGCGGTAGACGTGCACCGTCGGCGGCCGGTCGTCGTCGTGCGGTACGGGGACCTCGTACGTCTTCGGCGGCTGGCCGGTCGCGCCGACCAGGACGGGCAGTACCCGGCCGTCCAGCGGGCCGCCGACGAAGAGGGTGTTCTCGCTTCTCACGCCCTCAGTGTCACACCGCCAGGGCCGGGTGGCTGATCACAGCAGATGCGCGGCGTCGCTCACGACGGGCAGGATGCGGCGGGCCAGGTCGCCGGCCGGGCCGTCGGTGGTCTCCAGCTTCAGCGCCGCCCGGGTCACCCGGGCGGTCTGCGGGTCCGTGGCCGCGGTGGCGGTCAGCAGCGCGACGAAGTGGTCGACCAGCCAGTCCCGCAGCTCGTCGAGGGCCGGCTGCTTGTCCTCGTCCAGCCAGATCAGCGAGGCGGCCTCGACGGCGGTGATCCACATGCGGACGGTCATCCGCAGCCGCAGGCCCGGCTCCGGCTCGCCCAGATGCCGCAGGATCTGGTCGGCGGCGGCGCGCCGCACCTCGTCCACGATCGCGGACGTACGGGTGGTCTCGACGACGCTGCCGCCCTGCAGCAGCGCGCTGAACCCCGCGTCGTGCTCGTCGACGAAGGCCAGATAGCGGTCCAGTGCGCGCGAGAGCCGACGGGTCAGCGGTCCGGTCTCCGGCTCGGCGAAGCAGCGCTCCAGGACGTCCGCCGCGCTGCGCAGCGCGGCCTCGTACAACTGCTGCTTGCCGCCGGGGAAGTAGCGGTAGACCAGCGGGCGCGAGACCTCGGCGGCGGTGGCGACATCGTCCAGCGAGACGTCCTCGGGCGCGCGGTGCGCGAACAGGCCCAGCGCGGCGGTGAGCAGTTGGCTGCGGCGCTGCTCCACGCTCAGCCTGCGGTATGCGGGTCGGGGTACTGCTGGGGCGGTGCCGCTGCCGTTCATGAACAGCAGCGTAGCCGCCCCGGGTTCCGGCTCGCACAGGTGCTCGGGGTGAACGGGGTCCATGGCCGGGGGCCTCAGGCCAGCAGTCCCGAGCTCCGCCACAGCCTGCGGCCCACACCGCGCAGTACCCCGATCTCGTCCAGGAAATCGGTCAGCCGCCGGGCACCGGACTGCATCACCTCGCGACGGTGCCCACTGGCCTTGACCTGGGCGACGGCCTCGCGCCGGTCCAGGCCCACGTGGGTGTAGACGGCCGGGTTGACGAAGGCGACCGAGAAGACCCGGGCCGCCTCGCCGGAGCTGACGCGGGTCAACTCCCGCTCCCAGCGCGGCGCGGTGACCATCTGGCGGCGCAGCTCCTCACGGGCGTAGCGCACATGCCGGGCCTCCTCGACGACATGGATGCGGGTCACCCCGCGCACGATCGTCTGCACCCGCTCGTCCGGGAACGTCAGCCGCTGCATCCAGTCCAGGATCTCCTCGCCGAGCAGGGTGCAGGCGAACGAGCCCGGGGTGGTGGAGACGGTCTTGAGGACGCGGGCGAGCTGGTGGTTGAGCCGGGAGACCGGGTACGCCGGCGCGCCGCCCTTCTGGATCAGGCGCGCGAACATCTTGGAGTGCCGGCACTCGTCGGCGATCTCGGTCAGGGCGTAGCGGACGTGCGCGCTGGTCACCGGCTTGTCGTAGATGTGCCGGACGAGCAGCTGCATCAGGATGATCTCGAACCAGATGCCCAGCGAGGCGAGCGAGGCGGCCTCGTGCCGGGAGAGTTCCTGCTGCTGTTCGAGCGACATCCGCTTCCACAGCGGGGTGTCGTAGAGCGAGACCAGCTCCGGCGGCCAGAACCACTTGCCCTCTTCGAGGGGGGCGTCCCAGTCGAGTGCGGTGTCGGGGTCGAAGGAGTGCTTGGCGGAGGAGTCGAGCAGCCGCTCGGCGACCTGCTCACGGTCCTTGAGCAGGCCGAGGGCGTCCCGCAGGAGCCCGGTGTCCTTCGCGGTCATCTCGGTGGGTGCGCTCGTCATGGCTGTGGCTACCTCGCTGGTGGATCAGGGCCGGCCCGCGGTCACCTCTTATGAGACTGCGTGTCAGCAAGGGCGTCAATCCCCTGCGCACGACTTATTGACCCGTCGGTAAGAAACGTGTGAGCCTGCCAACGACCGCCCGTGACAAGGCGTTTGGCGAGCCGAGGAGGCGTCCGTGTCGACCCGAGATCTCTACGTACAGGACCCTGGCGACCCCGTGTGGAAGGTGCCCGCCTCCGGCGCGGCACGCTTCAGCTGGGACTACGACGACGGACGCGACCGGCTGCTGGCCCTCTATCAGAAGGGCAAGGACAAGCAGTGGGACGCCACCTTGCGGATCGACTGGGACCAGGAGGTCGACCCCTGTGACCCGCTCGGCACCCCGGACGAGTCCATGTCCCTGTACGGCACCAGGTACTGGGACAAAATGACCGAGAAGGACCGCGGCGAACTGCGTCAGCACTACACCTCCTGGCAGTTCAGCCAGTTCCTGCACGGCGAACAGGGCGCCATGGTCTGCGCGGCACGGATCGTGGAATCCGTCCCGGATCTCGACGCGAAGTTCTACTCCGCCACCCAGACCATGGACGAGGCGCGGCACGCCGAGATCTACAGCCGCTTCCTCCAGGAGAAGATCGGGATGCTCTACCCGATCAACGACAACCTCCAGGCGCTGCTCTCCGACACCCTCAAGGACTCCCGCTGGGACATGCCGTACCTCGGTATGCAGGTGCTGATCGAGGGCCTGGCGCTGGCCGCCTTCGGCATGATCCGCGACACCACCACCAAGCCCCTGCCCCGGCAGATCCTCGCCTACGTCATGCAGGACGAGGCGCGCCACGTCGCCTTCGGCCGCATGGCGCTGCGCGACTACTACAAGCAGCTCACCGACGCCGAACTGCGCGAACGCGAGGAGTTCGTCATCGAGGGCTGCTACCTGATGCGCGACCGCCTGCGCGGCCTGGAAGTCCTCGAGAACTTCGGCATTCCGCACGACGAAGCCGCCGAATTCACCGAGAACTCCGAATTCCTGCACCTCTTCCGCAAGCTGCTCTTCAGCCGGATCGTGCCCTGTGTGAAGGACATCGGCCTGTGGGGCGAACGCCTCCAGCGCGCTTATGTGGACATGGGAGTCTTCGAGATGGGCGACTCCAACCTCGATCTGCTCATGGCCGAGGACGAGGAGATCGCCGAAAAGCTCGACGCGGAGCGTTTTGCAGCGGAGGAGGAGGCTCGTACGGCGGAGGTCGCGGCGGCCATCGCGGAGGGCGCGGACGAGGGCTGAGCGGGGGGATGTCAGATCCGGGTGGTGGATGTCAGATCCGGGTGGTGGATGTCGGGCCCGGGTGGTGGATGTCAGACCGGGGCGGTGGATGTCAGACCCCTGTGCTGTCGTTGACGCAGTGACGTTCGGCGATCTCCGGCGACGTCCGACGCGAAAGGGCAGCGCATGAACCGCGAGCAGTGGCGGCCGTTCCTCAAACGCTGGAGTGAGGAGTGGATCCTCGGGCACGACCCCGAGCGGGACGCGCCCCTGGATGACGAAGTCATACGGGACGGGTGGCTCGGGTTCGCCCCGGCGAGCGCCGATGAGGTCGCGGCAGCCGAGGCCCGCCTGGGCCGGGCGCTGCCGCCGTCGCTGCGCGAGTTCCTGCTGACCACCAACGGGTGGCGGGACGCCGGGACCTTCATCTACCGGCTCGCGGGCACCTCCGAGCTCGCCTGGCTGGCCGACAGCGACGAGAACTCCGGCTGGATCGACGCGTACGGCGAGACCGAGTTCGCCGACGAGGACGAGGGCGAAGAGCCCGAGGGCGAAATCCTTGCCCGTGCCCTGCGCCTCTCCCTCGACGGCGACGCCGCGGTCATGCTCCTCGATCCCGCGGACGCCGACGCGCGCGGCGAATGGGCCGGCTACTGGCTCGCCTCGTGGTCGGGGAGGGGGCCGCAGCGCTTCGACTCCTTCCATGACCTGATGTGCGGCCAGTACGACTCGTTCCACCGCCTCCGGGACCGGAGGGCGTAAGGCGGAGGCGGAGCGGGAGCCACGGTTATCGGGCCGTGCCGTCCGGGAGCCCGTCCTGCAAGAAGTCCCGTACCCGGCGGACCAGTTCGGCGGCCCGGCCGTACGGCATGGAGTGGTGGCCCACGCCCGCCACGGTCCCGATCCGTACGCCCGGCGTCCGTGCGGCCCGTGCGGCGACCCGGCGCAGGGCGTGCGCCCGGCTCCGCTCCGCGAGCAGTACCAGGGTCGGCACCGGCGCTCCGCCCGGCCCGGCGACGTCCGGGCGCGGCCCCGTGATCACCTTCGCGGTGCGGAACTCGGCGCCGCCCAGGCCCATCAGCCGCACCAGTTCCGGCGCGGGCGGCGCACCCTGCGTCTCCCACTCCAGGAACCGCCGGGTGCTCCGCTCCCCGGGCCGCACGAACAGCGGCAGCGCATGCAGCAGATACGACGGCCGGAACCCGGCGAAACACTGGGTGGGATCGAGCAGCACCACCCGCTCCACCCTGTTCGGCGTCCTGGGGGAGGGGGAGTGCTGCTTCCCGGCGGCGTGCACCGCGTAACTCAGCGCGAGCCAGCCGCCGTACGAGTGCCCGAGCAGCGCCGCCGACTCCAGGCCGAGTCCGCTGAGCACACCGTCGAGCCAGGCGAACAGATCCTCCGGCCGCCGCAGCGCCCGCCCGGAGTGCACGCTGAGTCCCGGCGCGCCGATCTGGTCCACGGCATACATCCGGTGCGTACGGGCGAGCTCGGCGGCCTGGGCGTACCAGATGGCCGAGGTGGTGCCGCCGCCGTGCAGCAGGACCAGCGGCGGGGCATCGGCCGGCCCGCAGGCATGGACCCGGGTGCTGCCGAACTCCGAGGGCAGGTCGATCCGTTCCACCGGGACCGGCCAGAGCGCCATGGCCTGCTCGTAGGCGGCGTGAAAAGCGGCGGAGGGGGAGTGCGCGGGGGAGTGCGTGTCGGGGGCTGCTGTCATGGGGCACCTCCGGGGCAGGGGGAGCGGCGAACGAGGAGCCTCGCCAACGCCTCGTTCGGCAAGTATCTCGCTGAACGAGGTAATAATGCAGGAGTCCGGCACCGGACGTCAGGAGTGCGGCGAAAGCCGTGGTGGGTTCGGGGAGGACACCGTGAGCCCGGGGGGACGCCGTGAGCCCGGACAGGGCGCCGTGGGCCCGGGGCACGTGCGAGGGGCCAGGGGAGGGTGCCATCAGGCCGGATAGGACACCATGAGCCCGGAAAGCGAGGCGATGACGCATGACGAGGCGGCAAGCCCCCGACGGGCCGGTGGAACCCGGTGAAGCGGTGGCACCCGATGATGAACCGGCTGACCGAAAGGAACCGGCTGAACCGGCTGAACCGGTCGAACCGGCTGAACCGGCCGAACCGGCCGGGATGGACCTGGTCCATCTGCTCCGTGAGGTGACGCTGCGACTCGACCTT
Source organism: Streptomyces sp. NPDC047049 (assembly GCF_040643995.1). Classification (NCBI taxonomy): domain Bacteria; kingdom Bacillati; phylum Actinomycetota; class Actinomycetes; order Kitasatosporales; family Streptomycetaceae; genus Streptomyces; species Streptomyces sp. NPDC047049. Next base: position 621,491 of record NZ_JBEYVM010000003.1, read on the forward strand.
GCGGGAGCGCGGTTCGCCGGCGACAACGGCCTGCACCCCACCGATCTCCGGGCCCTGATCAGCCTGCTGGACGCGGCCCGCAACGGAGCCGAGTCCACCCCCGGCCGGCTCGGCGAGCGGCTGGGCCTGAACTCCGCCGGCACCACGGCGCTGATCGACCGCCTCGAACGGCTCGGCCTGATCCGCCGGGTCCGCGACACCCGCGACCGGCGCCGGGTCCTGCTGGAGGTCGATGAGCGCGCGGTCACCCTGGGCCGCTCGTTCTTCGGCCCGCTGATCGACCGCACGATCGCCCTGCTGGCCACCTTCGAGGCCGGGGAACAGGCGGCGATCCGGCGGTTCCTGAGCGGGGTGCGGGACGCGGTCGGGGAGGGGTAGGGGGCGGGCTTGGCCGGGTCGCGGGGGCCGAGGGCATCCGTGTCGGACCGTGCGCTGAGCCTTCGTCGTCCTGGTGGGCGGCGGTACGGCGGCCTCATGGCGCGGTCGGTCTTCAGACCGCGGGCAGGAGCCCCTGGGGCCGTTCGGCCCGGCACCGGGAGCCATTCGTCCGATGTCCACCGAAGCCGTTCCCTGTCCACGCTGGGAGGGAGGAATCCGGCCGAGGGAAGTGATCGGCATGATGTGGTACGGCGGCTGGGGCTGGGGCTGGGGCGGCTGGTTCGTCATGACCGTGGTCATGGTGCTGTTCTTCGCGCTGGTGATCGTCGGCATCGTGGCCCTGCTCCGTTACCTGACCGGCGCCCACCGTGGCTCCCGGCCCCCTTCGCCCCCTCCGGCCGGCGAGTACGGATGGGGCGGCAGCCGAGCGGAGGACCTGCTCGCCGAGCGATTCGCCCGCGGGGAAATCGACGAGGACGAGTACAAGCGTCGCCTGGCGCTGCTGCGGGAACAGCGGTGAACGCGGACCGCCGGCGCCGGATGCGGCTGCTGCCGGGCGGTCCACCGTGCCCGGCTCCCGGCGCGGGGTGATGCCGTGCGCGCGGTGAGGCGGCGCCTACCGCTTACCGGACCGTGCCAGCCACCGCCCCTCGTGCCGGGACACCTCGATCGGACGGCCGAAGCACGCGGTCATCCGCTCTCCCGTCAGAACCTCGTCCACCGGGCCGCGCGCCTGCACCCGGCCCTCGCGCAGCAGCAGGGCGTGGCCGATGGACGGCGACAGCTCCTCCAGATGGTGGGTGACCGTCACGGTCGCCAACTCCGGCCGTGCCAGGGCCAGCCGGTGCAGCGCATCGATCAGATCCTCGCGGGAGGGCAGATCGAGCGCGTTGAACGGCTCGTCGAGCAGCAGCAGCCGGGGGTCGGCCATCAGGGCGCGGGCGATCAGGATCCTGGCGCGCTGGCCGCCCGAGCAGACGCCGAACGGCCGCTCCGCCAGCTCCTTGCAGTCCAGCTCGGCAAGCAGCTCATGGGCGCGCTCACGGGTCGCCTCGTCGTACTTGCGCCACAACGGCTGCACGGTGCCGGTCGCCCCGGTCAGGACGACCGTGTGGCCCGTCGCGTCCTGCGGAACCTTCTGCGCGCCGGAGGCCAGTCCGATGACGGCGCGCAGCTCGCGGACGTCCACGGACCCGAGCCGGTGCCCCAGCACCTCGACGCTGCCGACGGTCGGGAACATCAGCGCCCCGACGAGACGCAGGATGGTGGTCTTGCCCGCGCCGTTCGCACCGAGCAGCGCCCAGTGCTCACCGGACCGTACGCTCCAGTCGACGGCGTCGAGGATGATCTGGCCGGTGGCGTACCGCTGGACGCCGACGCCCTCCAGGGCGGCGATCACACGGGCTTCTCCGGGTGCCGGCTGCGGGGCGGGCCGCAACGGGGACGGCACGGACTCCCGGGGCTGCGACGGCTGCGACGGCTGTGTCGAAGGCTGCGTAGAGCTCATCCGCCGCAGACTAGCTGTGTACGACACCTTTCTGCGGAGGTGTCCGATGCATGGACCCCCACCGCGACAACGGAAGCCGGCAGCGGAAACCGGCAACGGAAACCGGCAACGGAAACCGGCAAAGGACGTAGCCCGGAGCCCGGCGCCCGCTACCGCTGGGTCAGCCCCAACAGCTCCCGCACCCGCGCGTACTTCGCCGTCAGCCGCTCCCGGGTCGGCGCGTCCAGCGCGGCCAGCCGCTCCGGACCGGCGTTGTGCGCGAGGTCGGACTCCTTGACCAGCAGCGCCCCGGGCGTGGCCAGGATGCGCGCGGTGTACTCCTCGACCGGTTCGTCCGCCCGCTTGGTGACGGCCTCGATCATCGCCTTGGTCGTCTCGCCCAGCGCCGCACCGGCCAGCCACTCCCGGCTCAGGGCCCCGTCCTCGACCGCGTCGTGCAGCCAGGCGGCGGCGATCTGCTCATCGCTGCCGCCCCGCTCACGTACCCCCGCCGCGACCGCGGCCAGGTGTTCGGCATACGGACGGCCCGCCTTGTCGGTCTGACCCGAGTGCGCGCGCCGGGCCAGCGCCTCCACTTCGGCCAGGGACAACAGCGGGGGCGGAGCAGGTTCCATGGAAGGGATCGCATCAGCCATGCGGCCATTGTGACGCCGGCCCGGCCAACCGGTCACACCCGAAGGGCCTCAGCCCAGAGCGGCCGCCATCACCGCCCGTGCGATCGGCGCGGCGCTCCCCCCGCCGCTGATGTCCGCACGGTCGGCGGCCGCGTCCTCGACCACCACGGCCACGGCCACGGCCGGCTCGTAACCGTCCTTCTGCCGCGCCCAGGAGATGAACCAGGCATACGGCGTGCCCTCGTTGCGCACACCGTGCTGCGCGGTGCCGGTCTTGCCGCCGACCGTGACGCCCTTGATCGCGGCGAGCCGCCCGCTGCCGTGCTCGACGACGTCGACCATCATGTCCTGGAGCTGCTGCGCCGTGACCGGATTGGTCACCTGGCGGGTGGGGCGGTGCGGATCGCCGGCGACCACCACACCCCGGGCATCGGTCACCTTGTCGACGAGCGAAGGCGCCGTCAGCTGGCCCCCGTCGGCGACCGCCGCCGCGACCATCGCCATCTGGAGCGGTGTGGCGGCGGTGTCGTACTGCCCGATGGCGGAGAGCGCGACCTGCGAGGTGTCCATCCGCGTATCGAAGTTGCTCGGCGCGACGGGCGAGGGGATGGCCAGCCGCCGGTCGTTGAAGCCGAACCGCCGGGCCGTATCGGCCATGCGGCGCAGTCCGATCTGCGCGCCCAGCCGCGCGAAGACGGTGTTGCACGAGGCCCGGAAGGCGTCCTTGAGCGAGGCGTCCTCGCAGCCCTTCGCGGCATTGCCGAGCCGGGTGTCGGTGCCGGGCAGCGGGTAGGGGTCGGGCGAATCGGTGGGCGCGTCGATATCGGTGACCCTGCCGCTCTCCAGGGCCGCCGCGGCGGTGACGACCTTGAACGTGGAGCCGGGCGGATAGGTCTGGCGCAGCGCCCGGTTGAGCATCGGCTGCTGCTCGGCGCCGTTCAGCCGGTGCCAGGCCTCGGTGACCTCGGCGCCGTTGCCGGACAGCTCGCCCGGGTCGTACGACGGCGTACTGACCAGGGCCAGGACCCGTCCCGTACGCGGCTCGATCGCGGCCACCGCGCCCTTCTTGTCCCCCAGCCCGTCGAACGCGGCGCGCTGCATCCGCGGGTTGATGGTGGTGTGGACACTGCCGCCCGGCCGGTGGGCGTGGGTCAGCCGGTCCCACCAGGGGAAGGGGGCCAGCCGGTCGTCGGCCCCGGAGAGGACGCCGTCCTCGGCGCTCTCCAGCAGGGAGGTCCCGTACGTCTGCGAGGAGTAGCCGGTGACCGGTGCGTACAGCGGCCCGTCGGTATAGGTGCGCTCGTAGCGCAGCCGCCCCCCGCTGTCCCGGGAACCGGTGACCGCGCGGCCGGCGACGAGCACGGCACCGCGCGGCTGTGCGTAACGGACGATCGGCCCCCGGCGGTTGGCCGGGCTGGCGCTGAAGCGTTCCGCGTCGACGACCTGCACCCGGGCGGCGTTGAGCAGCAGCGCCACGAGGAGGAGGAAGGAGAAGGCCGCGGTGAGGCGAATACAGCGGATCAACGGCCGGATCCCCTCTGCTCCCCGGAGTCCGTGGCCGCCCTCTGCTCCGTGGCCCTGCTCTGCTCCGTGGCCGCCCTCTGCTCCGTGGCCCTGCTCTGCTCCGTGGACCCGCTCACCGCCTCCGGCACCTGCGCCTTGGCCGGCTTCAGAAAACCGACCACCCAACTCCCGGCCCCGAGCCCCGCGCCACTCCCGGGAAGACTCGCCGCACTGCTCCTGCCGCCATGCGGGCCCGCGCTCGTGCCGTCACACCTGCCCCTGCCGTCACACATGCCCGTGCTCGTGCCGTCGCGCACACCCCCGCTCCTGCCGTCGCCGGCGCCCACGGTCCTGTCAGCACGCGCCACACCGCTCCGGTTCCTCCTCCCACGCCTCCCCCCACGGCCGGTCCCCTTTCCCTCCCCCTCCGCACCCGCCGGCATCCGCGCCCGATTACTGATCCGCAGCAGCAGCGCGATGATGATCCAGTTCGTGACGACGGACGACCCGCCCTGCGCGAGGAACGGCATCGCCATCCCCGTCAGCGGAATCAGCCCCATCACCCCGCCCGCGATCACAAAGACCTGGATGGCGGGCAGCGCCGCGAGGCCAACCGCCAGCAGGCTGCCGAACGGGTCCCGCACGGCGACCGCGGCACGGTAACCGCACGCCACCAGCAGCGCGTACAGCAGAAACAGCGCGGTCAGCCCGGCCAGCCCCAGCTCCTCGCCATAGGTCGCCAGGATGAAATCGGACTTCATGGCGAAGCCGATCAGATACGAGTGGCCCTGCCCGAGACCGGTGCCGAACATCCCGCCGGCGGCGAACGCGAACAGCGACTGGGCGAGCTGACCGGGCCCCTTGCCCGCCGCGATACCGGCGAACGGGTGCTGCCAGTCCTCGACCCGGCTGTGCACATGCGGCTCCAGCGTGCCGACGGCAGCCGCCCCGATGCCCGCCAGGAACAGCCCGATCGCGATCCAGCCGGTCCGCCCGGTGGCCACGTACAGCAGGACGACAAAGATCCCGAAGAACAGCAGCGAGGTCCCCAGATCGCGTTCGAGCACCAGCACGGCGACGCTGATCAGCCAGATCGCGACGATCGGCCCGAGCACCCGGCCGGTCGGGAGCCGTAGCCGCCACATCCGGCGCCCGGTGTGCGCCAGCGCGCCGCGGTTGGCGGCGAGGTAGCCCGCGAAGAAGACGGTGATCAACACCTTGGCGAACTCGCCCGGCTGCAGGGAAAATCCGGCGAAACGGATCCAGATCTTCGCTCCGTTGACGGCGGGAAAGAGAATCGGTGCCGCCATGAGCACCAGCGCCAGCGCCGCGCACACATAGGCGTACCGCTGCAGCATGCGGTGGTCCCGCAGCAGCACCACCACCGCCGTGAACAACGCGACGCCGACGGTCGACCACAGCAGCTGGGTGGGTGCGGCGTGGTTGCGGGGCGTCTCCTGGTCGAGCCGGAAGATCAGCACCAGCCCGACGCCGTTGAGCAGCACGGCGGTGGGAAGCAGCAGCGGATCGGCGTACGGGGCGCGGAAGCGTACGGCGAGGTGCGCGAGCAGCGCGAGCCCGCCGAGCCCCGCGCCATAGCGGATCGCACCGCCCGGCAGGGCATGCCACCGGGCCAGCCCCACCGCCACATATCCGCAGACGCTGATGAGGACGGCGCCTAAGAGGAGGGCCAGTTCGACGCCCCGCCGTTTGGGAAGTGACGGCAAGGGTGGGGGAGTGTCCGCCGGGCGCGCGGCGGCCGTCGCCCTTGCCATTGCCGTCATGCCTGGCAACGTAGCAAGCGACAGCCGCTATTTCCGTTATGTCGGATACGACGTTCGGGCGTCCGCGCGAAGGGGCGTCTCCGTGGATGCGCGCGTCTCCGTGGGCGCTGACGTCTTCGTGTCACTGAGTCTTCGTGTCACTGCGGCTGCGGGCCACCTCACCGCACCGGACCCGGCGGAACTCTCTTCCGGACTCCTCCGGCAACCTCTCCGACGTAGATCCAGTATCCCCCGATCCGGCCCTCCCCGTCACCGTTCTCCGGAATGATCTTCGCGCCGCGATAGGCCCCTAGCGTGGTGGACCGGAACAGGCGCAGACCACAGGCGCCCACCTCAGGCGCAGACCGCGCACGCAGACCGCGTGCCCAGGCCATGGAGCGAACGTGACGAACGACAACAGCACGGCGGCCCTGTCGGCGGAACTCATCCGCATGGCGCAGGCGGACCAGCGTGCTTCAACCGGCGCGAACAGCGAGAACCCAGCGGAACAACTGGCCTGGCGCCGCCTCACCGCGCAGCACGGCGACCGGCTCCACCAGATCATGGACGAGTACGGCTGGCCGACGGCGGAGTTGGTCGGCGACGCTGCCGCTCGCGGCGCCTGGCTGGTGGCGCAGCATGCCGACCGTCAACTCGATGTGCAGCGGCGTGCGCTCCGGCTCATGGAACAGGCGGTGGAGGCGGGCTCGGCAAGCCCGCGCGAGCTGGCCTTCCTGCGCGACCGCACGCTGGTGAACGAGGGCCGCGAGCAGATCTACGGCACGCAGATCGCGGGCATCGTCGGGGGCGCCCCCGTCCCGTGGCCCTGCGAAGACCCCGGGCGGATGGACGCCCTGCGGGGCGAGGTGGGCATCGAGCCTTTCGACGAGTACGTCGCCCGGTTCGCCATGAGCTGAGGCGCTGCCAGGGGTACGGCGGCCCGGCCGGCCTCAACACCAGCGAGGGGCCTCCCCGTCGCTCACGATGTCCCGCCGGGAGGACCAGGCGTACGAGGCATCGGAGAGCTTGTACCAGACCGGGTTCCCCTCGATGCGCTCCGCCTTGACCCGGCAGACGATCCCCACCTTGGACCCGTACTCCTTCGAACCGACCACGCGGTAGCGGGTGCTCGGGCCGATGCGCACCACCAGCCCGTCCTCGGCGACGACATGGCCCTCGTACACGGCGAAGTTGTCCCCCTCGCTCCCGTCGGACGCCAGGGCCGGGCCGGCCGCGACGGCTCCGGCCAGCACACCGGAAAGAGCGCACAGGGCGGACAGACCGAACAGGCCGCACTTGCCGGACTTCGACTGCGGAAACATGCGCTTCCTCCTGCGAAGGGGGCCCCAGGGGGTGGGTTCCCTGCGGGGCGGGATGAGCGAAGCTGCCGGGCGTCACCTGACGGACGGGTCGGGGCCTGCGCGCCGCCGGTGCGGTTCCTGTCGCACCCTTCCCCGGCTGTGAGTGCGGCTTCCCGCTACCGCGCCGCTCTCTCGCACCACGCCGGGCCCGCCGCTCACTTTCGTTCCCTTCTCACGCTAAGGAGACCCCGGAGAGTCCGCAACTCATCACCATCCGTGATGAGGTGAGTTGGCAGGCGTCGCCCACCCGGCTCCGCTCGCCCTCCCCGGGCATCGGAATTGCCGCCGGCCGCGGGAGGCTACGGGCGGAGGAGGCGCGTCCAAGGAGGGGCCAAGGGTGCCTCAAGGGCATCGCAAGGACGCCTCAAGGGCACTCCGGGGGCACCTCGGGGGTATGTCAGGGGTGCCTCGGGGTCCACTCGGGGTCATTCCGGGTTGTTCCGTGAACGCGCCCAATGGCACTTTGTAAACTCGTCCGGACCGAATAGAAGAAGAAGGCCGAGGCCGAGCTCGTCACGCTGATGCGGACGGCCGAAGACATCGGTCGATGGCATGGACCAGTGCCATGACCACCGTAAGCGAGGGGCTATGGCGTACGTCACACCGATGCGCGCCGAGTGGAGGTTCCGTGCCGCTCCGGCCGCCTTGGGTCGCGGAGCGCGGGGGACCGTCCCCCTCGACGAAAGGCAGTATTAGCGTCATGACGACTCTCCGTTCCCGGATCATCGCCTGGGCCGGCCGTATGTATCTGGCGAGAACCCGGAAGAAAGGGTTCGACCTGTCTCGAATGTCTTTCTTGCCCGAGTCCGTCCTGATGCCCTTGCGACGCGATGGGCTCGACCCCGTGGGCGATCTGGCCGCCGTCCGGGAGCGGGAGCCGGTCAGTAAGCTCCCCGTGCCGATAGCCGCCAACGTCTGGCTGGTCACCGGCTACGACGAGGTCAAGGCGGTCCTGGGGAAGGCCAATGCCTTCAGTTCGGACTTCACCAACCTCGTCGGCAAGGCCGGCGCCGGCGCCGAACAGAACCCCGGTGGACTCGGATTCGCCGACCCGCCGGTGCACACCCGGCTCCGTCGTCTCCTGACCCCCGAATTCACCATGCGCCGCCTCAGCCGGCTCACCCCCCGTATCCACGAGATCGTCGAGGAACGCCTCGACGCCATGGAAAAGGAGGGGAAAAACGGAGACCCGGTCGACATCGTCCACTCTTTCGCCCTCCCCATCCCTTCCCTCGTTATTTGTGAACTCCTCGGCGTCCCTTATGAAGACCGCGCCGACTTCGAACGACTCAGCGCCGCCCGCTTCGACCTTTTCAGTGGCGCAAATGCCTCCTTCGGTGCCATATCCGAATCCCTTTCCTATTTCCGGGACATCGTCAAAAAGCAGCGCGAAAATCCGGGTGACGGCCTGCTCGGGATGATCGTGAAGGAACACGGCGACTCGGTCAGCGACGAAGAGCTCGCGGGCCTCGCCGACGGCGTCCTCACCGGCGGCTTCGAAACCACCGCCAGCATGCTGGCCCTCGGCGCCCTGGTCCTCCTCCAGGACCCCAAGCATTTCGCGGCCCTTCACGACGGCGACGACGTCGTCGACGGCTACGTCGAGGAACTTCTCCGCCACCTGACCGTCGTCCAGGTCGCTTTCCCGCGCTTCGCCCGTGAGGACCTGGAAATCGGCGGCGTCAAGATCTCCTCCGGAGACGTGGTGCTGTGCTCCCTGAGCGGCGCGGACCGGGACGGCAAACTGGGCCCGGAAATGGAACAGTTCGACCCCACCCGCAATGTCCCCTCCCACCTCGCCTTCGGCTACGGAATCCACCGCTGCGTAGGCGCCGAGTTGGCCCGCATGGAACTCCGCGCCGCCTACCCCGCTTTGGTGCGCCGCTTCCCGAACATGCGCCTCGCCGCCACACCGGAGGAACTGGAATTCCGCAAACTCTCGATCGTCTACGGAATCGAATCCCTCCCGGTCCGGCTGGACGGCTGACCACAACCCCTGCGGCGCCGCGGCGGTGTCCGGCACCGGCGCGGCACTGCCCCGCGCCCCGGGCCGACCGGCCGCCCTCCGCGCCGAACAGAAGCGCAAGCGCAACCTCATCCGCCTCTTGGGCCGGCGCGGCGTGTGACCGGGAAAGCGGCGGCACGGCTCGGAAAAGGCGTTCCGGAAAAGCGATTGACGCTCGCCCGCCCCGGCGATCGGATGGCGCCTCATGAGCCCAGCGCCGATGCATCCCGGCCAGCACCCCATCGACGACCACCTCGTACGGCAACTGACCGCCGGGCAGTTCCCGCAGTGGGCGGGGCTGCCAGTGGAACGGTTCCCGTCCGGCGGCACGGTCAACGCCATGTACCGGCTGGGCGAGGACATGGTCGTACGGCTGCCCCTGGTGGAGGGCGGAGCCCAGGACATCTCGCTGGAGCAGCAGTGGCTGCCCCGCCTCGCCTCCCGGCTGCCCACGGCGATCCCCGAACTGCTCGGGGCCGGGGAGCCCGCCGAGGGGTATCCGTGGCCCTGGTCGGTGTACCGGTGGCGGGAGGGCGAGAACCCCGCGGCGGGGGCGCTGAGCGAGCCCGTGCCGCTGGCCGAGGATCTGGCTGGCTTCGTGAGGGCGATGCGGAGCATCACCCTGCCCCGGGCGCCGATGGCCCACCGCGGTGGACCGCTCGCCTCGCTCGACGCATCGACCCGCGCGGCGATCGAGGAACTGCGCGGGCTCCCGCAGGAAGGCGTCGACTGCGATGCCGCGGCCGCCGTTTGGGAGGACGCGCTGCGGACGCCGGACTGGGAGCGCCCGCCGGTATGGCTGCACGCCGATCTGATGCCGGGCAACCTGCTGCTGAACGACGGCAGGCTGACCTCGGTGATCGACTTCGGGTGCACGGGGCGGGGCGATCCGGCCTGCGATCTGTTCCCCGCCTGGAACCTGCTGCCGGCCCACGCCAGGGAGACCTTCCGCGAGGCACTTGGCGTGGACGACGCCACCTGGCACCGCGGCCGCGGACGCACGCTCTCCCAGGCCCTGATCGCGCTGCCGTACTACCGGACGACGAACCCCGCGATGGCACACAACGCCCGGCACGTCATCCGAGAGGTGCTGGGAGAGGGCTGAGACCTCCTGACTCCGGGAGGGCTCAGCCGTCCTGGCACCGAGCCCGCCACCACGGCTCGGTGACCGCCGTAACCGCGGCCGCCCGAAGGCCTTTAGAGGAAACCCATGGCACATCAACACGACTGATCAAGGAGAAGCGACGCGTGCGGCTCGGCGGAGCAGGACCGCCTCCGGCGGCACACGGCTGCCCATACGCGAAGACCCCGTTCTCAGCGTTTCCGCTGGTGACGGGGTCTTGGGCACCTCATACAGGGTGCCCCCGGCAGGATTCGAACCTGCGCACACGGCTCCGGAGGCCGTCTGGCCTGAGCGCATCACCGCAGGCCGGGGCGCCTGAGGCTTCTGCGCCGCCCCTTTCCGTCCACGGGTGGTCCGTTACGGACTGTCGCCCTGAGCGAGTTCGATCAGGTGGAGGGTTCCCTGACCCAAAACGCAATGCGCTTGGTTTTTGCAGGCTCAGCGAGCGTCAAGGCAAATCCGTTACTGAAAGTGAATCTCCCCGTGGGATTCTTACTGACAGAATCACTGTCGATAGTATGCCAGGCCACGGAGCCCGTCCGCTGCAAGTCGATATCAATCGAATGACGTGTAAAGTTCAGACGCAGGATGTTTTCGACTGTTTCCGCAGACTCAAGGACTTGATCCATGAGTACATCAAGGTCCAAGTAGGTTTTTAGACTATTGATTCCGAACACTCGAAACGAACTCAGGGTTGCTCCGACTGCATGATCGGAGATCAACTTTGCGGCGGTGGCTACATCGGTGGCCTTGTTGGGCGAGCCGGGCATCCTGATTCCCTAAGGGGCGAGACGGTCATGTAAGGGGTTTGGTTTGTGATGAACCCTACCAACGCGGTCCGGGCGGCCGAGCCTGCTTGCTCAGTGTCGTGAGAGTGGGAGAGGTCGCCTACACGTCACTGCCGCGGCCTCTTGACACGCAGTCGTCGTCTCGGCGACCTGACGCACCCACCCGTCACGTCAGGGCAAGACCCCCTCCCTTGCGGCGCACAGCCACCTGCGCGAGTCAACCCATGGACTAGAGGTGGCGGAGCGACGCGAGGGCTGCGTCCGGGCCGTGGCGACCCTTGGCGCCGCTGGCGACCACGGCCCACTTGGCGGCTGCATACGATCTTCGTCTTGGCCCAGCGACGGGGACTAAGTCGCCTGCATAGCCGCCTGATGCTGAAGAACCGCGGTGAGCCGGTAGCCTTCACGGTGCGCAGCCAGCGGCAAGGTCATGATCGGAGGAGTCCACTGAACGCGGATGACAGGGGAACGCCGGCAGATGGGCGACCGGTGCAGGTCCAGTGGCACGAGGCCGATGGGTCTCTGTCCCTAACGTTCCCTCACGATGACTCGAGCAGCTACCCTGTGCTTATGGATGACCGCACCACTTTGCTTGTTCCCGTGGATAAGCTAGTTGACTTCCAGCCGCAGGAACTTGGCGCTCTTGGACCCAAGTTCAAGGAGATCGTCAAATCGCTAGACGGAGCACTCCCCAGTCAGATCCGCGAAGTGCTCAAGCGGGAGGCTGATAGCTGCCGACAAGACACTCCAACTGCTAAGTCATTCCGTGTAACCCTCCTCATCCTTCGGGATTACGTTGACTCGGGCTACTACCCTTTGATGCAGGGTGACGCCCTCGTTCTGGCGCCTCTACTCGAGGCAGAGAACGCTGACGAAGCGCAACGCCGTGAAGCGCTCCGAAAGTTGTATCGGCAAGCACGAACGAACGCTTTGAGGATTCCGGGACAGCGTAAGTCGCTTGAGCGCCTCTTGGGGACACTCACCAAGAGTCAGTATCGCTCGGAGGAATGCATCGCTTCGCTTGCGGACGGTCCACCAGAGTTGCAGCTCACTGTGGCAGGACAGGGCGCTGGGAGGGCGGTGTGGCGAGCCGTAAGAGCCACATGGTCCATGACTCCGGATGCTAGCGCACCAGGCCGCGAGGTCTCGGTGGTACTGGAGGACAGAAAGTTCCCGGGAACTCCTCTGGGGGTTGCGCAATTCCGCAACGTGGTCCCTGAGATCCGCTGCAGGGACTCATGGCTTGGTCTCACTTCGCGAAACTCAGAAGGCGGCCCCGGAGGTTTTGTTGACCGGTTGGATGGAGTTCCTGACGCCAAGGATAAAATTTCTGCCACGGTAGAGGTGCTGACATCTTTGCTTGACGCAGTCAATCCAGATGGGCTTCCGCCTATCGATCTTTCTGGCGGCACGCAGCAAGCGGAAAGCTTGCAAAAACTGGCTGCCCGATTGCGTATCGCCTACAACAACGCCCGCAAGTTGGGTCAGCGGGAGTTTTCCCGTCAACTCCTGGCGCAGACCAAGCGCGCTGAAACTGCTGCCGAGCTCAGCCTTGGGCTTGCCGGTCTCCGGGCCTGCCTTGAATCTCCGAATGCCGCTCAATTCCTTCGTGAGAATGTTCTGATGCGACGTTTGGTGGATTCAGGTCTGCGAAAGATCTGGCACTATCACATGGGTTTTGTTGCTCTCGAAATGAGTGTCTGTGGAGCTGCGCCACCCTTCGGCCCTATGAGGGCGGGCAAACTGGCGGCTTCGGTAGCCGGCAGCGAGACGGTACTCGAAGCCTGGGGTCGGGATCGCCCTCTGGGGCAGATCGCCGCCACCGTATATAAGCCCGAGGTGCGAGAGAAAATTCCAAATCCGGGTCCACTCGTAGTATTCACCAGCGGTCTATACCCAGGTCACAGTTCCCAGTACAATCGAGCTACTAGCGGCGGGCGTAGATGGATCCGGATCGGTGAAACGCGCGGTTTTGGATCGTTCCATGTTGCAGCCGACACCATTGATGCGATCGATGAATACAACGTGGCAGCCGATGGGTACTCGCACATCACAAGAACGTTTGGCGAAGGAGCTAGTGCACGCTTTAGGGCAATTGGAAAGGCTTTGTCCGGATTGGGGCTTCCTGATCTGAGGAGACACGACACCCGTCGCCCCATGTATGCCCTGCCTCTGGTCCATGACCCAGGAGGTGTGCTGCTGGGGTGGGAGGCTGCCAGGGACGTGTCTGGGGCAACAGCGATCGATCTCGCGAAGCAGTGGTGGGATCGGTGGGTCAGCGCGCGAGGCACCCTCCTGGCCGAACAAGCCCGATGCACCCCAGACCTCATCGATGAACTTGCCGGGATGATGCGAGAGGTCGGGCCAGTTCCCGATGAACCGAAGCGCCCCGACGAGCCGGAGCAACTAACGCTCGCCCTCTGATCGTTTTGCTTGAAGTTGCAGGTGATTGTCAGTCGCCTTCTGTAACGTGACCCGTGGGGAAACGTGGACAGAGCACAGGGGAGACGGCCATCATCCGCGACTCATCGATGACAGACCTAGCGACGCTGTTCCGACGCGGCGAAGTGTACGCAGACTCCTGGTCTGTTGAGGTCAGACGGCAACTCAACGTCGAGGACTCCCTAGTTGGGCTTGTGACACAGGCTCTCAACGACGGCCGACACGTAGTGATCACTGGCAACGCAGGAGACGGAAAGAGCCATCTCCTGTCGATGGCCCTCGACGCGAGTGCGCCGAAGCCATCCATTGAGGCGGACGATCGCTCTCCCGCGGCCCTGGCTCCAGGGGATCGCCTGTTCATCCGTGACGCGGCAACGCTGGACGATGAAGCGATCCTTGCCTGGACCCATGCGGCTACTGCGAACGGCAGCCAACTCGTCATCACCCTCAACGAGGGCCCGCTGTCGTCGCTGGCGCGGCTCCAAGGCGAAGGGCTCTACGAGCAGGTGCGTGAGGTCACGCACGCCCGCGCTCGGGGCGAGAAGATGGACGATCCGAGCGGTGTCCTCCTGGTCAACCTTGCGGGCCGGCAACTGGTTCACGCGGGTTTCGTCACGCGTGCCCTCGACCGCCTACTGCCTGCAGTCGATCCTTGCCGCACATGTGGTGATGACACTACGTGCCCGCGTACCGCTGGCCGAGACCTGTTGGCTCGGTCGCCCCAGGCGGCTGACCGCCTCACAAAGCTCCTATCACTGCTGGGGCAGTCCGGACTCCGACTCACGGCCCGAGAATTGTGGGTATTCCTTGCGGAACTGTTCTTCGGCTGGCAATGCCCGCCTCGTGGACGTGACGTCCAGAAGCTGGCTGGATGGTGGTGGTCCAGAGTCTTCGACCCTGCCACATCTCTGGGTCGAATGATTAGCCGAGAATTCGACCCTATCCACACCGCGAATTCGTCCGTTGACAGTCATCTATGGCTAGGCAACAACGAACGAGTTGGCGTCACACCCGAAGTACCGCTGTTCAATCCTGCTGTCATCCACAGAAAAGATCGAAACGGGGCACTCAAGGCCTTCGCGGCGGCCAAGCGTGCCAGATTCTTTCTTGCATCCGACTTGCGTGTTGAGGAAATCATCGACAGGCAGTCGCATATCCCAGACTACGTGGATCTCCTTCAGGAAGCTCGAGATGAGCCGCACCGCGCAGTCCAGCGGGTAGTCGCTGAAATAAATCGATACCGCCTCACGGTAGGCACAGGTAAGCAACTACATCTCAGTCGACACCATCGACTCACGGCTGTGACTCGGCCATCCGTACTTGCTGCTAGCGCATCCATTAGTTCGGATGAACTTACAGTGCGGTTGCCGTATCTCCACGAAGATCACGGGGTCGAATCCGCCGGATTTAAACCGTCAAAACTTGAGCTTTCATGGAAACAAGGTCGCGGCGCCGTCCTCTCGCTGGACTATGCAACATGGCGTCAGCTGCATCAGCCTCGAACAGTTCATTCGGATAGGACTCAGGAGGCGCTCGACATGGCGCTTGATCTCTTCATTGGTCAGGCGCCGGCCAGACCCGAAACTGATCCCGAGATCATTGCAGTTGATCACGCTACTGGTGTGGTTACGAAAGTTACCGTGCGAGGCGGGCGCCGCCCCGAAATTGAGGTGAATCCATGACGTTCGTAGCTGGCATCGAGCTAACCCCATGGTTCAGAGAGAACGTCACGGATACTCTTGTTTTCAGCACGGCCACCACGAATGCGGAGCCTGTCCATGTGCTGAATGGCTTCCTCGCGCAGTGTCTGGTAGGCCCTCGAGCGCCGAAACTGGCGAGCGCTCTGATTGCCAGAAACAGCAGTTCGTGGGCGACAGCTGAACAACCTCTTCGGCAAGTACTTGCGCGGGCACCAATTCCCTTCAAGGTCCCGGCATGTTCTGCCGAGCTAGACTCAGTTCGCCATTTGCTGAGGGCGCTGCTAGCAGGCGATAAAGCAGTATTCGCTTCTATGCAGTCATACCAAGTTGCGCATCCGGCCTTTATCACAAACGACCGTACGGGTGCGGCAATGGGGATTCTCTGCGCCTCCCTCCTACTTAATCACGCCTCTGGGGCTGGTGCGCTCACGTCTTTGGTGGAGCGCCTTTGTGAGACGCAGCCAAACCCGTACTGGGTGCTGCAGTCAGCCCTTGCAGGGCCGATTGATCCGAGCAATTTCAGCATCTCGGAGGTCCGCCCGGTTCCGTGGGTAACGAACCATGTCACCGAAGAGTTCGCGAATAACCTCGGCAGTTTGCTACGCCGAGCGGTGCAACTAGGCAGTGTGGCTGCTGATAGCCTCGACGCGCTGAAAGTGCTCGCCAATGCCATAGAGTTCGTATGTGTTCTCGCATACGCCCAAGTTCCGAACTTGTCGGTTACTGGCAGCCTGACACCGCTTCTGGCAGTAGTTTCCCCAGATGCAGATACTGTTCTCGACTCATCCGCTCGAGGCTCACTCCCTCTGATGCACAGTGCTATGGACAACTGGATCGCATCAAGATTGCAGCGGACCGTTCGCGAGCGACTTGGGGATGCGGTGCAAGACAAGAATGCTGCGGAAGCCTTTCTCCTGCAGACGGTCCCGTTCTCAGCAGGAGCAAAGGAGAAGCGCCTCGAGCGTAGCCGGCTGTTGGTTGAGAAGACTCCCGAGGCCCTCGAACGCTTGACCCCTAAAGCGAGTACGACACATGCTCCGCAGGATCTCAGCGGACCAGTCGCGCTGGTGCTGCTTGATCTCCTCAAGACAACAATGGCGCAGAGCTATTCGCAGTGGTTTGACCATCATGCTCGACGTTGCGGCTTTTTGGCGCCGCGTAGGGGGAACACGAGTAAGCGCTTCTGCATTGAAGCGAACCTAATAACGACGCTCATCCTGGCTGTGCTCGAAGAGCAAGAGTCAGAAGTCTCCTATGACGAGTTTCTAACGAGGCTTGAAACTCGGTTCGGCATCGTAGTGGGCCCAACAGAACAAACGCGCTCCATGGCGCCGCGAGCATCGGAGTCGGAGCTGGAGTCAAACAGGGATGTATTGGCAGACCTTCTGACGCGCCTTGGCCTAGCTCGTGCCTACAGCGATAACACAACAGAGGTGCTAAACCCGCTCAAGATTTGGAACGTCCGGTGAACCGTGCAGAGGGGTCGGCAATGGATGCTCAGGATGTCCTCACCGAGGCAATTTGCGTAACCGTCAGAAGTAAGTTTGAGACAGGCTACGGTTACCTACGGCTTCCCTTCCTATCACCTGAAATGCCTCTGGAGCGGGTCATCAGCCGGCTCTCTGAAGAGGTGGCTGGACTTAATGTTGCAAATTTCGCCTCTACTCGGATCGAGCGCGACAATGTGACAGATCGGGTCACGGTAGCCATCCGCTGGCGAAACGAGGGGAGGCGCCCAATCCTCGTAGTTGGTGACCTTCATCGGAATAGGGCCCATGGGCTGATGAATGTGCCACAGGTAACTGCCGATGAAGTAAGGCGCGCAGCTTTTGCCACCCTGGGAGCCGAAGACGCGCAGGGAGTTAGCGATAACGTTGTGCCGCTTTTGGCTGCCTTGCAAGAGCGCAACGTTCCACTGGACTACGTGGCAGATTATTGCGCTGCCCTGAACCCGCTGAAGCCGGGGAGTGGCGATCTCTCGCGCAAGTTCCTTTGGCGGCTGGGTTTGCTGCCCGATCACCGAACTGCCCAATCAATCGATCCGAATCGTCTGCAGTTGAATGAGCAGACGGTGGATTCTGTCAGGATGGCAGATCCGGGAACTCTCCAGCGGTTCATCGCAAACTCCACTGCCGAGTACGCCAAGCTCCGAGAATTCGGCAGGTCTGGCAGGAGAGAACTGCTTGCAGGGTTGAACCTGGACGACGTCATTGATGCTATGCGAGTTGCCGCGATCCGCTCACGTACGAGATTCAGAGATGACACCCACGGTCCGGACGACCGAGTTGATATCTTGGAGTTGGTCGATTCAGGAGAGGTCTCAGAAGCGGATCTACTTGAAGCTGTTCGAGATCATGACGGCGGTAATCAACTCGACCTCAATAGCGGCGGTGTGACATGGGATGCTCCGAGCTTGGAGCAGGTGCTTAACGACCCGTCTCTGGTCGCCGCTGAGCCGGGCGCTTCGGTGCAGGCAGCAGATGAGTCCAGCACGCTGTTTGACAGTCCGGATGGCGAGGAGCCGGCCGCTGAGGATAGCCTAGCGACGTTTTACGGCTCTATGGCTGGCGGAACTACCTCAAAATTCGGCACATCCACACAGTGGCAGTCACTGGGAGATCTTCGCCAGGATCTCGAGGATCTGGCTGATGATGCGCCCGTTGCTGGACGTCTGGCTCTGAATGCTTTCGACCGGTTGGCCGATAGCAGAATGGCTCTGGCTCACTTCGCACCGTCCATCGCAACCGAAGGCCTCAGGCTTTTCGTGAGTTCACAGACTCTGCGTAGCCAAGGTGATGAGCTCGTATCCTCGTGGGAAGACCTTTGGTCAGCTCTCAGGCAGATGCGCCAGGAGATCCCCAACGAACAAGCCACTTTCGTGAAGCGCTTGGCTGACTCTCTCACGCTGGTGGACGTCGTTGCAGAGCGCGACTCCGAGGGAACTCGCGCCCGCCTTCTGCCGCTGCACCCTGTCGTCCTCGAGCCGCGGGTTCGGGCGGCGACGATGCTCCGCGAAATGCAATCGGTTGGTGAACTGGACAGCGAGTTCATCGATACTGTGTCAGCCAACATCGATCCTGCTGCACCCTCATTGGGAATCGTAATAGGGAAAGATCCGGAGGCCTTGGCTTTCTCCGGTATTTCTGAGACTGGAGAACCAGTCTATGGAAAGAGGCGACTCGCGTCGGGTACGCCTGAGACGACGCATGCTGTCCAGCAAGTCATCGATCGGTTCCTTGTAGCCTATCCGTTCGCGCAGCTTAGTCTGTGCGTTGCCTTGATCCGTCCCACTCCGACGGTAGTGCGACGTCTTTTCGAGCGGTTGCAAGATCCTAAGTTTTGTTCTGCGATGCGCATTGTCTTGCGCGTTTTCAGCCGGGAGAACGCTACCGAGATCAGGAACTTGGTTGCGGCAGCTGCAGCGGAACACGATGACCGCAGCCGTGTAGATGTGCAGATCTTCGAAATGGATCCTGACCTGACTGCGCTTCAGGACGGCGGAGCGCCGCACGTGACCTTCCTGTTTGACGTCTCCGACAGTGGGACCGCTGGGTTCGGAAGCCTCCTGCAGTCGGAGCAGCAGGGGAGCGTTGTCACAGAGTGGACATTTGTTACGCACAAACGCACGACCGTCATTAAGCCCGCGGCGTCTGGTCGTCTGGCTGCGCTCCTAAATCAGCAGAGTGAACTGTCCAGTGCCGATCCAGCCGAACTGGATCGCAGTCCGCTGCTTTCACCCGGGGAAACCACTCATCTTTCAGAGCTCGGGCAGGCAACCAGTTGGCTAGTACTAGTTGAGTCAACGAGTGCCCTCGCTGCACCAGAGACCATTGAGCCGCCGGAGTCTGTTGATGAGCAACTCTCCGAGGGCGGATATGACGGACGACTCCACCTTCTTGGGCGGGTAGGAACAGGTTCGCACACGGCCTACGTTTACTGTCGGGACCTGACGTTGTTGGTCGACCCGCCTTTGCGCATGATGCAAGGAAACAGTTGGCTTGACCCCGAACCTAACAGTCTGATGACTTTCCTTACCAACACGGTTCGCCGTGCTCTTCCTGAAGGGCTTCTAGGGTTTTTCGGGACTAAGGGACCGCTCAGCGATGATGCGATCCTCGGAAGGATCGGGGTTGCTGCAGTCCTAGCTGAGCTACAGGAGGACGAAGGCAGTCTGGTTATGAGCCTGGACACTGATGCTGCGCGCAAATGGCTGCAACGTCGTCGCAGCAACAGGCGTGCTGATCTTCTGCAAATCAAATGGACCGAAAGCGGACCATGCGTCAAGGTAATTGAGGTTAAGTCAACTCGCGATGCCTTGGACGGCGGAACCATTCCTCCGCATGTGCACGAGGCCTCTGGCCAAGTACTCGAGATGATGGATGTCCTGCGCGGCGTCTTTGCTCAGTCCAGCAGGGACCTCTTCGCCGCGAGCCGTCGCGAAATTCTTAAGCGTCAGGTCTTCCTGGAAGCGTTGCAACAGTGGGAAGAGACTCGCGTTCAGGACTGGCCTGAGTACAGGAAACGTCTACGTAGTCTGAACGATCTTTTCAAGCTGGATTCTTCTTCGGCGCCGGTCCATCTGGATGGCGAGGTCGTGGTGGTGGGTATTGATGCCCCACAGACCAACCTCCCTGACCGGATCGGAGAGGCCGGCCTGCCATTGAAGGTCCTGGGCGGCGATTGGTTGCGACGTGCACTGCGTCATGGAAGAGATCAAGTAGCCGTCCCCGGCTACCTTGGTGAACTCATTTCCAGCCTCGGCGGAGAAACGCCTCAGGATGCCATGACGGCGACAGCAGTCGAACCTCAGACGTCTAGGACGCCCACCACTGATGTCGAGCAAGATACACAGACGCGGTCAGAGTCTGAGAAGGTGGCGGAGAAGCGGGATGACGAAGCGCAGCGCGCCGGACTAGCTCAGCAAGTGGTCAATGCTTTGCGAGCCCGTAATGTTCCCCTGCGTAGTCTGAACGAGAAGGACATTGTTACCGGCCCATCAGTTTTGCGGGTTCCGTTTGAGCTGGAGCCGGGAGCCAGGCTTTCAACACTGGCAAATCAAGAAATGGATATTGCTCGCGATCTTGGAGTTTCCGGGATCCGGGTCGATAACCTTGCCGGACGGGCGCGCTATGCAGTCCTTGAAATCCCGCGGCAGCAGCGGAGCATCGCAGATGTATCAGAATTGGTGGCTCCGGCTGGGCATGCCATCTCGGTAGCTCTCGGTACAGACTATGAATTCAACCCGTTCTGGGTGCCGCTGCACGAGCTTCCCCATCTCCTGATCGCTGGCACAACTGGGAGCGGAAAGAGTACTTTGCTCCGCTCCATCCTGTGGCAACTTACGCGAATGTACCCTTTCGATGCTCTCGACCTAGTGCTCCTGGACGCTAAGGGTATGGGGGACTTCAGGGATCTCGCCAGAGCGCCTCAGATTCGGCAGAGCAGTGACTATCATCTCGGGGCCGACGGAGCTCTGGATCTACTCGGTGACATCGTGGAGAGGCGCATTCCGGAGCGCATCGAAACCTTCAATCAGTATGCCGAAGCGGCGATGTATCGTCCTGATCCGAAGAACATCACCGATGTGGTTTCACTCTGCGAGGATGCAGCCGCACGCGGTATGGATGCTCCGCTGAGGCCGCTAGTTGTTGTGATTGACGAGTTCTCCGAAATTGCACTTTCCTCTTCGGATCGTCGACGCTTCGAAACTCTGGTTACCCGTTTCGTTCAGCGGGCTCGAGCCGTTGGGGGGCATCTGATCACTGCGACGCAGCGTCCAAGCGTAGAGATCGTGCCTGGGGTAATGAAGGCCAACTTCGCGCGCCTCTCTCTCATGGTGAGGAGTGCGACGGATAGCAGAGTCATCCTCGATGCGTCAGGCGCAGAAAGGCTGCTACCAATGGGCGACATGCTTTTTGCGTCTCCGCACCAAGGTCTGGTTCGTCTACAGGGTTTCTCTGCACCAGGGCCATATCTTCCTGTCTCTGGCGGTACAGCGGTTTAGATGCAGCAGACGCTTGTAACTCTTAGGTCGGCGGAGCGGCTTTGGGCTGGAGTTGCTTTGGCGCGAGTGATCCTGGCCCCGTAAGCTTCCGGCGCGTCGGGCAGTCTGTGGACCTGCCGGTAAAGCACGACGTTGGGGCCATGATCTTCGAGGCTCGCGCCAAAGTGGCTGCCTAAAGCCGTGGAGCCGACCGCCCCAGCCACGACGTATCCCTTCTCTGGCATCAAGTGGCTGATTGCTCTGAGCGCGGTACGGGCGCCGGCCGGGCTGGAGCGGGGCGGAGACAGGAGCGCAGGCCCGGCCGGGGGCCGGGCCGCGCGCGGGGAGCGGAGCGAGCCGCCTTGAACCAGTAGAGAAAGTTGTAACTCACCCCGTCGAGTGTGGCTTGAAGGTCTGGGCGCAGGCCGGGAGTTCGGCGCCGTGTCGGTGCATGAGTGGCAGGAAGAGCACCGGACGGATCATCCACGTGATCCGCGTGCTGGCGTGGGTCACCGACACCGTGCACGGCTCGGATCGCAGCAGAGCTCGACGGGTCTCGATACGGCCCTCGTACAGCCACTCCCAAGCCTCGTCAGACGCGTCCGCGTCCAGGGCCGGTGAGATCGTCCGCAGCGTGACCGCCACCCAACGGTCCGCCTGCGGTGCCGAGTAGGCGTCGAACGCTGCCAGCCGTGCCGGCTGCCATCCGTCGGCCAGGTCCTCGGTCCAGCACTCGCACCAGTAACCCCACTACGGTGGCTTCATCAGCACAGGTGGTCTCCCCGCCGTGCGTCCGCGTACAGCTCGGCGGTGACCGTGTGCCCCTGGTCGCTGTGGTGGACGACGACTCGATGAGCGATCGCGCTGATCATGCCCAGTCCCCGGCCGTGCTCGGCGTCCTGGTCCTGGTGCTCGACCTTAGGTGCTGTGTCGGCGCCTCCGTCGTCCGTGACGGACAGGGCGACTACCTGCGCCGAGACCGCAACGGCTAGGTGGAAGCTGCCGTATGCCTGGCCGCTGGCCGTGTGGAGAATCGCGTTCGCGCTCAGCTCGCTCACGATCAACTCGGCGTCCTCGGCTAAGGGCGAGCCTCGCACGTCCAAGGCGGCTCGACCGCTCGCTGATCTCAGCGAACCTGCCACGGCACGCGCAGTCCTCGACTCGTTGAAGCTCAAGCTCAAGCTCGACGGCACGGCAGCAGCGGCAGAAACCGTGCGGCGTAAGCGTCGGACGCTCGTCAACGCGGCGAACTACGCCGTCGACCTGGGGGAACTGCGAGAGAACCCCATCACGGCTGTTCGCTGGCGGTAGCCCAAGGTGTCCAGCCAGGTGGACCCGCGGGTTGTCGCCAATCCGGAGCAGGCTCGCAACCTCCTGGCGGCGGTGTCCTACGTGGGCGGCTATCGGCGTGCTCGCGGTCGGCGTCTCGTCGGTTTGCTCGCGGCGATGTACTTCGGTGGCCTGCGGCCTGCTGAGGCGGTCGGCCTGGTCGAGACTGACCTTGTCCTCTCTGAGCAGGGCTGGGGATCGGCGTTGCTCCACCGGACCTGGCCTTCGGTCGGCAAGCAGCGGACCGACTCGGGGGAGACCCACGACGACCGCAGGCTCAAGAATCGGCCGACTGAGGACGTTCGGCGTGTACCTATTCCGCCCCAGTTCGTCGCCGTGCTGCGCGAGCATCTGGCCACGTTCGGCACGGCGGAAGACGGGCGGCTCTTCTTCAGCGAGAAGGGTTCGGTCGCCCCGTCCTCGACCTAATACCGCGTGTGGCAGGAGGCTCGTCTCCTGGCGCTTCCGCCGGCCGGCGCGGCCTCGCCGCTCGCGAGTAGGCCGTACGACCTTCGGCACTCGGCGCTGTCAACGTGGCTCAATGCTGGTGTGGATCCCACTGAGGTTGTCGAACGCGCCGGCAACAGCGTTGAGGTCCTGCTGACCCGGTACGCGAAGTGCCTCGACGGACGGCAGGACGTCGCCAACCCGCGCATTGAGGACCTGCTCCGCGAGTACGGGTGAGACCAGTTGCACGCGTCCGAGGCCTCTGGCATCTCCCAGGGGCCTCATTGCTGCGCTGCCTGTCAGTCGCGTCCAGCGGCCTGGGATCGTTCTGTCGTGAGCAGGCGATCGAGGTCATTCCGCGCGTTGCGGAGCGCGGAGAGAATCTGCATACGGGTCTGTGCGAAGTGGGGATCGACCTCGACACCCAGTTCGTGCCGCAACGTGACCCGTAGTAGATAGACGCCATCGGACAGAGGGCCGCCGAACCATGTCTTCGCCCGCTGGTACGCCCCGCCGAGATCGGGGCTGCTCGGCAACTGTTTGACGACTGAGTACCCAACTCCGAGCGACCTGTTGAGTGCCGAGGCTACTTGTAGGACATCCTTCGCCAGTGTCATTTGGGCCTGGGAGTACTGGTCAGCCCAGGCATCTTTGGCGGCGTTGAGGAGCGCCGAGTCGAGGCTTTCACCGCGTTCGGCTGCTAGGACAGCGTCTCGGGCGGCGACTCGATAGGCGCGAGCTGCGGTGTTCAGACGGGCATAGAGTTCGCGCTTTGCTTGTAGCGCTTGCTCATCACGGTCGGCACGCCGGTTCTGCTCCGCCGCTTCAGCCTAACTGGCGCGCCGGCTGAGCACTGCCCCACCCAGGGTCCCCCGACACTGATGAGCGTGACCGCAAGCGTTGTCACATCCACGAGATCCCCAACTCGTCCAGGTGTGAGTCGGCAGGCGACGCGACGGCTACCTGCCATGCCCATGCTCCCTACCCTTCGGCACATGGTTCAAGACCGAGCCGACAGGAAGGTAGGTCTGTTTGACTCTCAGAAGACTCATCACCTGCGGGAATGCCCCAAGATCCCGTCCACGCCTCGTCCACAGACCCCGACATAGGGTCGCTTCGGGCCGCATACACCTGCACATACGCGAAGACCCCGTCTCAGCGAAAGCGCTGATGGCGGGGTCTTTAGGCACCTCATACAGGGTGCCCCCGGCAGGATTCGAACCTGCGCACACGGCTCCGGAGTGATTGCGCCGTTGATGCCTCACACCTGCTATGACCTGCGGCGGAGCGGATCAGGGGGAGTGTGGCGACGCAGAGTGTGTCGGAGGTGTGTCGCACGCCCTGAAGAACAACCGAACCGACTGCCTGACGCGGGCCGCCGGAACGCCGCCGCATGAGCGGCCAATGCACTAGCCCGGCACGGCCGAGAATCGTTCCGCTTCCGCGGGGAGGTGCACAGGGAGGTGCCGGGGAGGCAGGGAGTTCTCCCTGACTGCCTCCCTGGGGTGCCTCCCCGTATCTGACCTGCGAAGATCAGCGATGAGGGAGGCAGGGAGGCGCGCAGGTCACACCCGTAAAACCCCCTCCAGGCGCCTTCCGGGAGGGGGTGTCTCTGCCTCCCTGAGTCGTGCGGGCAGGATTCCGCTTCTGCGCATAGAGCAAGGCTGAGCCAGCACGTACAGGGGGCCCAGGGGAGGGTGCCGTGCCACCCCACCAACGCTGCTAGGCCTAGCGGTGCGGGCTGCTAGGTCTAGCACCCCCGCTAGCGCCCCAAAGGGCCTGTGATCAGGCACCTAGCGTCTAGCGCCCGTCTGGCCCAACCCCCGAAAGCCGCCCTGGAACGGGAGTTGACCCATGGTCCTTCCCGCTAGCTCGGCAAGGGACGCCTTCGGCGGACGACTCTCGGGCGTCAAGGACGTACCCCTTGCCGGCCGTCTTGGAGCCTTGGTCCGCGTGTGTCCGAGGTTCGAATTTCTGCGTCACCGCGTCACCTGCGACACCCGGCACCTCTGACCTGCACTTTTCGGGTGACGCAGAGGTTCGGAGGTGCGTCAACGGTGACGCGGGCGTCCGTCAACGGTGACGTAGGTGACGCAGCGGTGACGCAGGATTCGCCGTCTGCGTCACCGCTGTATGCGCAGGTCACAGGGCGTTTTTCATGATCAGGTGACGCGGTGACGCAGCTTTCCCCTTCTTAGGAAAAAAGAGGGGGTGGTTTCTGTTGTGGTGCGGCGTCGCTTCAAGCGTGAAGAAGGAGCCGCTGCGCGGCACGACCGTTGGGCGGCGTTCCGCCGAACAGCAAGAGGAGCACCCCCCACCATGCCCGGGGTGCTCCTCTTGCTGTTCGGCGCGGCGCTCTAGGGGCGGCTCACTGCGTGGGCGACCTTCCCTGCGGTGGTGGATGAGGAGGCTCTTCAGTGGGGGGCATCGGGCTGACACCTTCCGGGTGCCGCTCGACGATCCGCAGCGGACGGAATGGGCGCCCACTGAAGAGCCCCCCCGCCGCTGGCGACCCCAGCTCCGCCGAACCGGCCCGCGCGCCGTCCGGCAGTGGTGCGCCGAAGGTCGTCCGCCGAAGGCGGTCCTTCTCAGCTCTGGCGGTCAGAAGCCCGGTAGCGGGAGTTATCCGCTACCGGCCCCCCTTGCCGCTACCTCGATCATGCCCCTGACCTGCACGGTAGCGGAGGTAGCGGACATGGGAGGAGGGAGGTGATTACTGCGGCAGGAACCCAGGCTTGGCCTGTCCAAGCTCGCGCAGGTGCGCAAGGTACTCCTGTGCGGCGGGTTCCGACGCGTACCTGCGCCTCATCTCGGCGGCCAACTCGCGGCTGGTCATGATGAGCGAAGGCACCGACTGACGGTCACCTTCGAGGGCCCGCTCACCCATGATGAGTGCTTGTTCGAGGTCGCCTCCCCGCGCAGCGGTCACGCCCAGCGTGACGCGCGCCTCCGCGTTGCGCATGGGCATGCGCTCCGTGCCGTCGAAGTCTGTACCCGCGCGGAGGACTTCCTCAGCAAGCGTCTGGGCAAGCTTGTCCTCGCCGACCAGGCGGTAGCAGTCCATCGCGTAGAAGTCGAACTTCGCGGGATCCACCACGAAGTGGTTGTCCAGGTTCTCCGGGTGCGGCATCCCTTCGAGCAGTCTGCGCCCCTTGTCGAGCGCTACCTCAACCTGCCGTCGGTCCCCCAGCCGGGCCCACGCCTTCGCCTCTTGTCCAGCAAGCTGCACGGCGACCCCGTGGTGTGCTGCCAGCTCCGTCCCGGCCTGCGCCGCCGCGATGACGCCGCGATAGTCGCCGGTGGTGAGGGCGAACCACGCCCGCATCTCGTGAGCCCACCCGCCAACCTCGGCGTGGTCAGCCTCGGTAGCGAGCGACAGAGCGGCCCGGCGCGTCGACTCAGCGGCATGACGAGCACCCGTGTCGTACTCAACACAGCCCACCAAGAGGGCGAGCCAGCCAGAGAGCGCCAGGACCTCGCGATGCTGTGCGAGCGTGAGGCTCTTCGAGTGGAGCTCCACGACTCGTCGCAGCCATTGCCGCCCCTCGATAAGGAGCTGTTCGCTCGGCATGTACGGGTACTCCGAGCAGAGCCGATCCGTCGTCATGCGCAGAGCGTCGAGCGTGGCTGTATCCACGTCGGAGCGGTTGAGACGGCTCACGATCTCAAGCGTCTCCATGCCGCTCGCCGCGAGAATTTCCCTGTCCCCGTCCCTGCGCGCCGGCGCTGGGAAGAGCGCATGCGTCACGGTGCCGAAGACTGCTGCGATGAGTGGCCGGTAGAACTCGTTCGGGATCTGCCCGGACTCCCACCGCTTCCACTGCCGGATCATGCTGTCGTCGGCGGGAAGTTCATCTGTGGAGTGTGCCCGGAGCGCCTTCACAGCGTCTCGTTGTGACCAGTCGCGAGCCGCCCGCTCAGCCGCGATGCGCCGCGCCCACGCGGGCCTGTCCTCGCTCATACGCCCTCCTCCGAGTGCCTACCTGCCGAGTCTCGCGCACCGACCGAGGGGACAGGGAAGGGGACAGCCAGGTGACACTGAGCATGTCCCC
The DNA here is from genome assembly GCF_040643995.1 of Streptomyces sp. NPDC047049. Classification (NCBI taxonomy): domain Bacteria; kingdom Bacillati; phylum Actinomycetota; class Actinomycetes; order Kitasatosporales; family Streptomycetaceae; genus Streptomyces; species Streptomyces sp. NPDC047049. The sequence goes on from NZ_JBEYVM010000003.1 coordinate 648,486, forward strand.
GCCCCACTTCGCTGCCCCCTCTGTGTCACTTACCTCACACGCTCCGTTCCCCGCATGCTGGTTGCAGATCACGCACCACTGGGGGCGGAGCGGCTTTCGAGTTCTGCGACCCGTTCAGTCAACGCCTGAATCTGGGAGCGGATTTCCTTGATGTCATCGCGCACGTGGTCGTTGGGGGCGGAACCGTCGCTGACGAAGTTGCCGAGGTTGCCGGCCGAGACAATCAGCCCTTCGGTCCGGAGCGCGGCCAAGCCATTCTGGATGGTCTGGCTGGCGAACCCGAAGCGGTCGATCAACTCACGCTGGGACGGTAGGCGGTCACCCGGCTTCATCTTCTTGATGTCCTCGCGGAGCGCGTCCGCGACCTGCACCGCCTTCGGTTTGGGCCCACCTGTGACAGTCATGCTCTGAGGGTACCCACCACAGCGAACTAGCGCACAGCACCGCACGAGGGTTGTGCATCACAGCGGACTAGTGCAGGCTAGTCAATAAGCGGGTCACTCCCTCTCGGGAGGGTGGTTTTCCGCAGAAAAGCCCTGGTCAAAGCCAGGGCCCGTACAGGGAGCGGCGCTCGCGGCCAAGCAAAGTCACCGCTCCCCGACCCACGAAGGGGCACTTCCATGATGCCTGGAATCGTTAGCGAGCCGTCCACCGCTGGTCAGATCGTGGACAACGTCGATGTCTTCGGTGAGCCCGAGCCGGGCACGCCGACACGCGTCGAGGTGCAGGTCCGAGCCTGCCTTTCGTTCGGTGAGCTGCTTGCGCTGCTGGCGTTCACGCCCGGTCTGAACCTCCTGTGGGAGGAACTGGACGACGATGACGCGGTCCAGCACGCAGTGCGGTTCGCTGCGCTGACCGTCGACATCATGGGCCTGCATTACCTGGCTGCGTACGCCACGGCCCTCTATCAGGGCGCTGAGGTGCTGGACACGGGGCGCGTGTACCCGACCGTGGACGACGAGTATCTGACGGCCGTCGGCCGTGCCGTCACGCGCGTATTCGGGGTGGCGGCATGAGCGCCCTTACGCAGCAGGTGCGAGCCCTGTTCGCTCAGATGCCCCTCGACCCGGACGGTGCGCTCCTGGTCCGCCGTACGGGCGCCACGGGGGTGCTGTCGGTCCCCGTGGCCGGAATGGAGCTGTGCCGGGAGGAGACGGCCGCAGCGCTGTTCGAGGTCTACAGCGACGAATACGGCCTTCCTGGCATGAGCACGGACACTCTGTACGACCTGCTGGGCGCGGCCGTGTTCGAGATGGGCCCGGCGGGTCTCCTGGAGACCACCGATGTGTTCTCCGGACTGGATTCGGTGGAGTTTCCGGAAGTGGGGGTGTGCCGCTGGTACGCCTATCGGCTCGCCGTGTCGTTCTGGTACGAGGGGGCCCGGTCGCGCCCGATGACGGCCGGTGAAGCCGCCGCCGCCCTCTATCTGTCCGACCACGCCCGCATCGCTGGCGCCCCAAGTGCCGATCCGCGTCGTCTGGCACGGCACGTCCGTCAGGGCGCCGGACAGGTCCCTACAGCCGCCCTGCTGCGTCTCGGGTCGGCTGTGAGCGCGGACCTTGCCCGCGTACCCGACGCCCGGGGCGACGGTGGATGGCTGTACCGGCGCCTGATGCCCGACCGGCAACGTGCCCGGCGCTGCCTCGACCTCATCCGCAGCAGCACCCCCGTACCCCTGCCGCTCATCGTCCGGACCGAGACCGGTGACTACCTGACGGGCGCCACACCGCCGCCGGGACCCGGTAACCGGTGGGCCCGCCCGCTGCGGGCGGAATGGTGAGCGCCGCCGGCCAGATCGATCGGGCGTCGCGGCCGCCAATCGGCCTTGGTGGAAATCGGGTGGTCCGTGCGGACTCCTGGGGCGTGACGCCGGGTGTGACGCGAGCCGTCACGCTGGTCAGCGCCTGTCCGATGAGCACCCCGATCGGACGGGGGCACTTGGGTCGCGAACTGCCGCTTTCGGCTCGACTCGATCATGCCCGACTGTCTGCGCCCAACAGGGGCGAACGGTCCACTGCTGACCAGTCCATTCCCCTTGCATGCCTGACCGACCGATCGACCGGTCCCCGGTCCTCTGAGGAAGAAGGATCGACGCCATGAGTGCCCGCTCGCTGGACGAGAAGATGACCGTCTCGGAGATCCTGGCTGATCTCAAGGTCGCCCCGTCGACTTTCTACCGGTGGCGCCAACGCGGGAAGGGGCCCCGCGCGATCAAGTTGCCGAACGGCGACGTGCGCATTCGGCGGTCGGAGTACGAGCGTTGGCTCGCGGAGCGGGAGGACGCTGCGTGAGCGCCATGAACGACACCCCGGCCGGGCGCCCTCGCGGGTCGGCCCGGCCGGGGTACTCCTTCGACGTCAAGCTGTGGAAGATCTCCAAGACCGGCCGCAAGTCCCGCCCATGGCGCCTTCGCTGGGTGGTGGCAGGCCGGGTGTGTGGCGATACGTTCGCCACGTACCCGCTCGCCGAAAGTCGACGCAATGAGCTGTGGCAGGCCATGAACCGGCGCGGCGAGGCATTCGAGATCGAATCCGGCCTGCCGGAGTCCGAGGTGCGTGCGGCAGTCGAAGCCGCCGAAGCAGCGGACGCCGCGCCTTCGGCGCGATGGTTCGAGTTCTGCCGGAAGTACGTGGCCGGACGGTGGCGTACAGGCGCCGCCAAGACCCGTGAGGGCATGGCGGACGGTCTTGCGGCCGTGACGCTCGCCATGGTCAAACGGGGGGACGCCGCTCCCGACGACGAGACCCTTCGGCTGGCCTTCAGGTGGGGGGTTGTGCCAGCGAACGCGGGGGACGAACCGCCGGCCGAACTCAAGGCCGCGTACGACTGGGTCACGACGGCCGACCGGCCGTTGGGTGACCTGGTCGACCCCGAGGTGTTCGAAGACGTGCTGTACCGCGTCAGCTACAAGCTGGATGGCACCCCGGCCGCAGGCGACACGTACAAGCGCCGCCGCCGCGCACTGAACACCGCCCTCGAACACGCCGTACTCGTGGGGGAGCTCCCGGAGAACCCGCTTCAGCGCACCCGCCGGAAGCACGTCGGCGCCACCGACGTGGTAGACCGGCGCGTCCTCGTGAACGCCGTCCAGGCCCGGCAGTTGCTCACGGCGGTCTCCTACGTTGGGTCGTGGGATCGCTGCCGTGGGCGGCGCCTGGTGGCCTTCTATGCGGTCCTGTACTACGCGGGTCTGCGGCCCGCTGAGGCAGTCGGGATGAGGCGGTCGGACTGCCACCTCCCGACGACGGGTTGGGGCACGCTGACGCTGCGAGAGACACGCCCCGTCTCCGGCAAGCAGTGGACCGACTCCGGGGAGCGGCACGACCGCCGGGGCCTGAAGGCGCGGGAGGCGACCAACGACCGGCCGGTGCCCATCCCGCCCATCCTGGTCGCCATCCTCCAGGCCCACCTGAAGGAGTTCGGGACAGCCAAGGAGGGGCGCGTGTTCGGCAACGAGCGCGGGGGATTGGTCGGTTCATCCACCTACTGGCGGGTGTGGGAGGAAGCGCGGGAGTACGCCCTACCGCCTGAACGTGTCGACTCGCCGTTGGCTGGGCGCCCGTACGACCTACGGCACGCCTGCATCACGCGTTGGCTCAACGCCGGGGTGCCGATCGCCGAGGTGGCCCGCCGGGTCGGCAACTCCCCGGAGGTGATCCATCGCCGGTACCACGGCTGCATCGACGGCCATGAGGAAGCTGCCAACGCGAAGATCGCAAAGGCACTGGAGGAGGAGGGCGACACGGCCTGACGAGTGTGTCGGAGGTGTGTCGCGAACACTGAGAGATAGCGAGAAAGAGCGGGAGTCAGTGAGACTGACTCCCGCTCTCTCGTGTCGGCATCCGCCCTGGTCACATACGAGTTTTTGTAGGTGAGATGGCGAGTGCCCCCGGCAGGATTCGAACCTGCGCACACGGCTCCGGAGGCCGTTGCTCTATCCCCTGAGCTACGGGGGCGTTGCCGCCTGTGTTCTTGTGGCGACGGGTAGAACCCTACCAGCTCTGATGGGGTGTTCATGAACAGGTTTCGCGGGCGGCGGGGGAGGGGGCCGGGAGGGGCGGCGGGACCGTGTGGCGGAGCTTGTAGCGCATCGTGGGGAGGTGGCGGTGGCGGTCGGGGAAAGGTCCCTCACACGGGGGCGGAAGTGGGGAAAACCGGGACGCAGTCTCCGGCGGGGTCCTAGTCTCATGGTGTGCCTGGCTTGTCCGGTCGGATCCTTGTTGTCGATGACAACAAGGTGATCCGGCAGTTGATCAGGGTCAATCTCGAGCTGGAGGGCTTCGAGGTCGTGACCGCGGCTGATGGTGCCGAATGTCTGGACGTGGTGCACCACGTGAGACCTGATGTCGTGACCCTTGATGTCGTGATGCCGCGGCTCAACGGGCTGCACACCGCGGCGCGGTTGCGTTCCGATCCGCGGACGTGGGACATCCCGATCGCCATCGTCAGCGCATGCACCCAGGGTGAGGTGGACAACGGCGAGTCGGTGGGGGTGGACGCGTTCCTTGCGAAGCCGTTCGAGCCGGCGGAGCTGGTGCGGACCGTGGGGATGCTGGTGCGGGAGAGGCGCCAGCGGGAGCGTGGGCCCGAGGGCGGGGCCGAGGACGAGGACGGGGAGAGCGACGGGGGCAGGGGGAGCGACGGGGGCGGGCGGGCGGCGGAGCGTGGCACTCCGTCCGGCAGGGCCGCGGCGGCCGGTGGGGTTCCCGCGTGCGGTCGGGTTCCGGCCTCCGGCGGGGTTCCCGCGTCCGGCCTGGTTCCGGCCTCCGGTGCGGCTCCAGCGTCCGGCCTGGTTCCGGCCTCCGGTGGAGCCCCGGCGTCCGGTGGGGTGGGGACGGTGGACGCCGGTGGGGAGTAGCGCGGTCCGCGGGCGGTGAGCCCGGAGTCGTGCTCAGGTGTGTGCCGGCTCCGTCCTGGATCGTCGCGCGGAGTGTCCACAGGGCGAAACCGGGTCGCAGACCTACCCCTGGTCTCCCATACGCTTGTCCTGTGACCCCCGCTGAGCTCTCCCGTACCGTCTTGCGCTCCGTGCGTGGTGCGGTGGCGGAGCAGGAGCTCTCCGTGCCGGTGCCGGCGCGGATCGTCGTCGAGCCGCCGCCGCGGCCCGGGTGCGGGGACTACGCCTCCAATGTCGCGTTGCAGCTCGCGGGGCCCGCGGGGAGGCCGGCCCGCGAGGTTGCCGAGATCCTGCGGAAGCGGCTGGCCGGGAGCGCCGGGATCGCCCGGGTCGAGATCGCCGGGCCGGGCTTTTTGAACTTCACCCTGGGGGACGGGGCGCTGACCGCGCTCGTCCGGGACGTGCTGGCGCAGGGGGACGGCTACGGCGGGACGTGGGCGGCGCAGAGGCTTGATGACGTCGGTGAGGTCCCCGGCGATGGCTCCGGTGAGGCCATCGATGGAGACCTTGAGGGGGGCTTCGGTCCGGGGGCCGGTTTCTCGGCGGGCGGTGCCCGTGAGGCCGTGGTCGGTGAGGTGCTGGGGCGGATCGACGCGGCGGCCGGGCTCGGTGGCCACCGGGACGGTGACCGCCCCGCTCTCGCGCCCGTTCCGTACGACCTTGACACCCTGACCGCCCGGCTCGGCTCCGACGAGGCGCGCTGGGTGCTGTTGCGGCCGGCCGCGCACGATCCGGTGCGGCTGCCCGAGCGGCCCGTACAGCGGGAGAGCAATCCGCGCTTCCGGGTGCAGTACGCCTGCGCGAGGGCGCGGGCACTGGTGCGGAACGCGGGTGAGCTGGGGTTCGTGAGCGAGCCGGGGGACGTGGGGGAGGGGCAGCCTGCGGTGGTTGCCGGGACCGCGGCCGACGCGCGCGCCGCCTCGCGGCCCTCGCCACGGCACACCGCGGCATCCCCTTCGCCCTCCCCGAGCCTGCACGCACTGCAGACCCTGCTGGCCACCTACCCCTCCGTCATCGACGTCGCCGCGCGGCTGCGGGCACCGGACCGTGTGGTGCGGCATCTGGAGGCGACGGCCGACGCGTTCTTCCGGTGGCATGACGACTTTCCGCCGCTGCCTGTCGGGGAGCAGAAACCCTTGGCCGTGCACCGTGCCCGGCTGGCCCTTGCCGAGGCCGGCGGAACGGTGCTCGCCAACGGCCTGCGTCTGCTCGGCATCTCCGCTCCCGCCCACCTCTGAACGACTTCGAGGGGATCTCCACAGCCATGAGCCGCTCCGCGCACCCTGCAGGGCCCCGGCACGCTGACGTACTGCCCGAGGGGCACTACGCCGGGCCGCCCGCCGATCTCAACACCCTCGACCCGCGGGTCTGGTCCCGTACGGTCTCCCGCAATGCCGACGGTGTGGTCACCGTCGGCGGCCTGGACGTCACCGCGCTCGCCGCGGAATTCGGCACTCCGGCCTACTTCCTGGACGAGGACGACTTCCGGGCCCGCTGCCGGGCGTGGAAGGACGCCTTCGGGCCGGGGGCGGATGTGTTCTACGCCGGGAAGGCCTTCCTGTCGCGGGCCATCGTCCGCTGGCTGCACGAGGAAGGGCTCAATCTCGACGTCTGCTCCGGCGGCGAACTGGCCACGGCGCTGGCGGCGGGAATGCCGGCCGAGCGGATCGCCCTGCACGGGAACAACAAGAGCACCGAGGAAATCACCCGGGCCGTGGAGGTGGGGGTCGGGCGGATCGTGCTCGACTCGTTCCAGGAAATCGTGCGGGTCGCCCATATCGCGCAGCGGCTGGGCAAGCGGCAGCGCGTACAGATCCGGGTCACGGTCGGTGTCGAGGCGCATACGCACGAGTTCATCGCGACCGCGCACGAGGACCAGAAGTTCGGAATTGCGCTGGCGGACGGGCAGGCCGCGGAGGCCGTGCGCCGTGCGCTGAATCTGGACGGGCTGGAACTCGTCGGGATTCACAGCCATATCGGGTCGCAGATTTTCGATATGGCGGGATTCGAGGTGTCCGCGCGCCGCGTGGTGCAGCTGCTGACCGAAGTGCGTGACGAGCACGGAATCGAACTGCCCGAGATCGATCTGGGGGGCGGGCTCGGTATCGCGTACACCTCGGACGACGATCCGCGGGAGCCGCACGAGATCGCGTCGGCGCTGGGCGACATCGTGAGCAAGGAGTGTGCGGCGGCGGGGCTGGGCGTGCCGCGGCTGTCGGTCGAGCCGGGACGGGCGATCGTGGGCCCCACGGCCTTCACGTTGTACGAGGTCGGCACGGTCAAGGAGCTGGAAGGCCTGCGGACGTATGTGTCCGTGGACGGCGGGATGTCGGACAACATCCGCACGGCGCTCTACGACGCGGAGTACAGCGTGGCGCTGGTGTCGCGCACCTCCGATGCCGCGCCGATGCTCTCGCGCGTGGTGGGCAAGCACTGTGAGAGCGGGGACATCGTCGTACGCGATGCCTTCCTGCCGGCCGATGTGGCGCCCGGGGATCTGCTCGCGGTGCCGGCCACCGGTGCGTACTGCCGTTCCATGGCGAGTAACTACAACCACTCGCTGCGGCCGCCCGTTGTAGCGGTAAGGAATGGCCGGGCGCGGGTGATCGTCCGCCGGGAGACGGAGGAAGATCTCCTGCGGTTGGATGTCGGGTAGGGCCGGATCGCCGGGTCCCTGACCCGGATGAAATAAATGTCTCGGCATCTGGACGAAGGGCGGAAACCGCCGTCCGGTGCGTGAGACTTGTGCATAGCCAAGCTGGAATTCGCTGATCGATGAGAAGCAGAGGTCAAATGATGCGTACGCGTCCGCTGAAGGTGGCGCTCCTGGGCTGTGGTGTTGTCGGCTCAGAGGTGACGCGCATCATGACGACGCACGCCGATGACCTCGCCGCCCGGATCGGTGCGCCCGTGGAGCTGGCCGGGATCGCCGTCCGCCGCCCCGACAAGGTGCGCGAGGGCGTCCCGGCCGAGTTGGTCACCACCGACGCGACCGCACTCGTCAAACGGGGCGACATTGATGTCGTGATCGAGGTCATCGGCGGTATCGAGCCGGCCCGTACGCTGATCACCACCGCCTTCGAGCACGGCGCGAGCGTCGTCTCCGCCAACAAGGCGCTGGTCGCGGCGGACGGCGCGGCGCTGCATGCGGCGGCCGAGGCCAATGACGCGGACCTCTACTACGAGGCCGCCGTCGCGGGTGCGATTCCGCTGGTACGGCCGCTGCGCGAGTCCCTGGCCGGCGACACGGTCAACCGGGTGCTCGGCATCGTCAACGGCACCACCAACTTCATCCTCGACAAGATGGACTCGACCGGGGCCGGCTACAGCGAGGCGCTGGACGAGGCGACCGCGCTCGGCTACGCCGAGGCCGACCCGACCGCCGACGTCGAGGGCTTCGACGCCGCCGCCAAGGCCGCGATCCTGGCCGGTATCGCCTTCCACACCCGCGTGACCATCGACGATGTGCACCGTGAGGGCCTGACGGAGGTCACCGCGGCCGATATCGCCTCCGCCAAGCGGATGGGGTGCACGGTCAAGCTGCTGGCCATCTGCGAGCGGGCCGCGGACGGGGCCTCCGTGACCGCGCGGGTGCACCCCGCGATGATTCCGCTGACGCATCCGCTCGCCTCCGTCCGCGAGGCCTACAACGCGGTCTTCGTCGAGGCCGAGGCGGCCGGCCAGCTGATGTTCTACGGGCCGGGCGCGGGCGGCGCGCCGACCGCCTCCGCGGTCCTCGGCGACCTCGTCGCGGTCTGCCGCAACAAGCTCGCCGGCGCCACCGGACCGGGTGAGTCCGCCTACACCCGGCTGCCCGTCAGCCCCATGGGCGCGGTCGTCACGCGGTACCACATCAGCCTCGATGTGGCCGACAAGCCCGGTGTTCTCGCTCAGGTCGCCACGATCTTCGCGGAACACGGCGTATCGATCGATACGGTCCGTCAGTCGGGCAAGGACGGCGAGGCATCCCTCGTCATCGTCACCCACCGAGCGGCGGACGCGGCCCTGTCGTCGACCGTCGGGGCTCTGCGCGAGCTCGACACCGTTCGTGGTGTCGCCAGCATCATGCGGGTCGAAGGGGAGTAAAGGAACCCATGTCTGCCAATTCCACTGTGACCACGGCAAGCAGCCAGTGGCGCGGAATCATCGAGGAGTACCGCGACCGGCTTCCGGTCAGCGACACGACCGAGGCCGTCACCCTCCGCGAGGGCGGCACGCCGCTCGTACCGGCCCAGGTGCTCTCCGAGCGCACCGGCTGCGAGGTGCACCTCAAGGTCGAGGGCGCCAACCCCACCGGCTCCTTCAAGGACCGCGGCATGACGATGGCCATCACCCGGGCCAAGGAGGAGGGTGCCAAGGCGGTCATCTGCGCCTCCACCGGCAACACCTCCGCCTCGGCCGCCGCCTACGCGGTCCGGGCCGGCATGGTCTGCGCGGTGCTCGTCCCGCAGGGCAAGATCGCGCTCGGCAAGATGGGTCAGGCGCTGGTCCACGGCGCGAAGATTCTCCAGGTCGAGGGAAATTTCGACGACTGTCTGACGCTGGCCCGGCGGCTGTCCGACAACTACCCGGTCGCACTTGTGAACTCCGTGAACCCGGTGCGGATCGAGGGCCAGAAGACCGCGGCCTTCGAAATCGTCGACATGCTCCGCGACGCGCCCGACATCCATGTGCTGCCCGTCGGCAACGCCGGCAACATCACGGCGTACTGGCGGGGCTACCAGGAGTACGCGGCCGACGGCATCGCCTCGCACACCCCGCGGATGTGGGGTTTCCAGGCCGCCGGCAGCGCGCCGCTCGTGCGCGGTGAGGTCGTCAAGGACCCGCAGACCATCGCCACCGCCATCCGCATCGGCAACCCCGCCTCGTGGTCGTTCGCGGAGCGGGCGCGGGACGAGTCCGGCGGCTTCATCGACTCCGTGACCGACCGTCAAATCCTGGCCGCCTACCGCCTGTTGGCCGCACAGGAAGGGGTCTTCGTGGAGCCCGCCTCGGCCGCTTCCGTCGCCGGTCTGCTCAAGGCCGCCGAGGAGGGCAAGGTCGACCCCGGCCAGCGCATCGTCTGCACGGTGACCGGCAACGGCCTCAAGGACCCGGACTGGGCGGTGGCCGGAGCGCCGCAGCCGGTCACGGTCCCGGTCGACGCGGACGCCGCGGCGGAACGCCTCGGCCTCGTCTAGACGGGCCGGCGCCCCCGCGCGGGGGCGCCGCCGTACGGCAGGACCTGCGCGTACGGCACCCGGGGGCGGGACCGCGGAGGTCCCGTCACCCCTCGCAGCAAAGTGTGCAAAGGCTGCAAAGTCCGGGGAAGGCAGCGTCGGGGCACAGGAAGGCGCGCGACACGCATCGTGCGCCTCCTGTGCGCCCTATGTCGCGACAGAACCTTCCTTCGATAGGCTGGAGCCAACTCCCCTCCCCACGGCATAACGCAGTGGCGTTCAGGGCAGGTCAGAACAGACCCCACGAGCCGGCCGGGCACTTCGGTGCCGCGGCGCTGTGTGGGGCAGTACCGCAGCATCAATCAAGGAGAGTCATCGAGCGATGGCCGGTCCCGCGTTCCGCGCCGCCGCCGTCCGGGTGCGCACCCCCGCTACCAGCGCCAATCTCGGTCCCGGCTTCGATGCCCTGGGTCTTTCCCTGGGCCTGTACGACGATGTCGTGGTGCGCGTCGCCGACTCCGGCCTGCACATCGACATCGCAGGTGAGGGCGCCGGCTCCCTGCCGCGCGACGAGAGCCACCTGCTCGTCCGGTCGATGCGCACCGCCTTCGAACTGCTCGGCGGACAGCCGCGCGGCCTGGAAATCGTCTGCGCCAACCGCATTCCGCACGGCCGCGGCCTGGGGTCTTCCTCCGCCGCCATCTGCGCGGGCATCGTCGCCGCCCGCGCGGTGACGATAGGCGGTGAGCAAAAGCTCGACGACACCGCGCTGCTGGAGCTGGCCAACGAGATCGAGGGCCACCCCGACAATGTCGCCGCCTGTCTGCTGGGCGGTTTCACGCTCGCCTGGACCGACACAGGCACCGCCCGCGCGATCCGGATGGATCCCGCCGATTCCATCGTTCCGGTGGTCTTCGTCCCCGGAAAGCCGGTGCTGACCGAGACCGCCCGTGGACTGCTGCCGCGCACCGTCCCCCATGTGGACGCTGCGGCCAACGCCGGTCGCGCCGCACTGCTCGTCGAGGCCCTGACCAGGCGCCCCGAGCTGCTGCTCGCCGCGACCGAGGACCGACTCCACCAGGAATACCGCGCTCCCGCGATGCCGGAGAGCGTGGCCCTGGTGAACCGACTGCGTGCGGACGGCGTCCCTGCAGTCGTGTCCGGTGCGGGCCCGACGGTGCTCGCGCTGGTCGAGGAAGCGGCGGCCGAGAAGGTCGCGGCACTGGCGGGAGAGGGGTGGGCGGCCAACCGGCTGACCCTCGACGCGGCGGGCACCTGTGTGCTGCCGCTCGCCGGGTGATCACGCGGGTGCTCGACGATTGCCGGTCTTGGAGAGGGGGAATGTTTGTTGGACCCGGTAGTGTTAACCTCAAGTCAGTACTCGACGCCTGAGCGGCGCGGTGCTTCGTGTCCCCCATAGGGACCACCTTCTTCCGGGAGCCTCCCAAACTGCTTGGAGCCATGGCCTGAGCAGGAGTGAGCACGCTCCGGAATCGGCGTGACGACATGGCCAGTCTGCATCTCTTCACGTCGGAGCCATGAACTGATTCTCTCCGCCACTTCCGGCGGGACCACCGCCCCGGCCCGGTCCACAAGACCAAGGACCCAGCCGGACAGCACAACCGGTCGCCGAGCCAGACAGGCCGACGCCCGCTCCAGGGAAGGACCCTTCGTGAGCGACACCACCGATCTGATGGGCGCGCGCACCGATGGCAGTGCCACCGAGCCCGCCGCGGACGCTCCCGCCGCTCCTGCTACCGCACGGCGCCGCCGTTCCGGCACCGGCCTTGACGGCATGGTCCTGGCGGAGCTGCAGCAGGTCGCCTCCGGCCTCGGTATCAAGGGCACCGCGCGGATGCGCAAGAGCCAGCTGATCGAGGTCATCAAGGAGAAGCAGGCCTCCGGCTCGGGCTCCGCGGCCAAGGCCGAGGCGCCCGCCGACACCGAGACCAAGCCCAAGCGCCGTACGACCTCCAAGGCCCGTACCGGCGAGGACAGCGCGGAGCAGACCGCGGGCAAGGCCGCCAAGGGCGGCAAGGCCGCGGACAAGTCCGGCGCCCAGCAGCAGATCGACATCCCCGGCCAGCCTGTCAGCGACGAGCAGCCGGCCGGCGAGCGCCGCCGGCGCCGTGCCACCGCCGCCGCGGGCAGCCCCGAGGGCGCCTCGGGCGACGTCAAGACCGAGACCAGGGTCGAGACGAAGACCGAGGTCAAGGCGGATGCCAAGACCGACACCGCGACCGCCCCGCAGGAGTCCGGCGAGGGCCGGACGGGCAGGGGCGGCGAGCGTCAGGACCGCGGCGACCGCCAGGACCGCGGCCAGAAGGGCGACCGCGGCGACCGCGGCCAGCGCCAGCGCGACCGCGGTGACCGCCGCAAGGGCGACGCCGGTGACGGCGGCGGCCAGGGCGGTCAGGGCGGCCAGCGCCAGCGCGACCGCCGTACCGATGACGACGACGACTTCGAGGGCGGACGCCGGGGCCGTCGCGGCCGCTACCGTGACCGCCGGGGCCGCCGCGGGGGTCGCGAGGACTTCGGCAACGAGCCGCAGGTCTCCGAGGACGACGTCCTGATCCCCGTCGCGGGCATCCTCGACATCCTCGACAACTACGCGTTCATCCGGACCTCCGGCTACCTGCCCGGCCCGAACGACGTGTACGTCTCGCTCGCCCAGGTCCGCAAGAACGGCCTGCGCAAGGGCGACCACGTCACCGGCGCGGTCCGCCAGCCCAAGGACGGCGAGCGGCGCGAGAAGTTCAACGCGCTGGTCCGGCTCGACACGGTCAACAGCGTGGCGCCCGAACAGGGCCGCGGGCGGCCGGAGTTCGGGAAGCTGACGCCCCTTTACCCGCAGGAGCGGCTGCGCCTGGAGGGTGAGTCGGGCGGTCTGACGACCCGGATCATCGACCTGGTCACGCCGATCGGCAAGGGCCAGCGCGGTCTGATCGTGGCCCCGCCGAAGACCGGCAAGACCATGATCATGCAGGCGGTCGCCAACTCGATCACCCGCAACAACCCCGAGTGCCACCTGATGGTCGTCCTGGTCGACGAGCGTCCGGAAGAGGTCACCGACATGCAGCGGTCGGTGAAGGGCGAGGTCATCTCCTCGACCTTCGACCGCCCGGCCGAGGACCACACCACCGTCGCCGAGCTGGCCATCGAGCGTGCCAAGCGCCTCGTTGAGCTGGGGCACGACGTGGTCGTCCTGCTGGACTCGATCACCCGTCTGGGCCGTGCGTACAACCTCGCCGCCCCGGCCTCCGGCCGCATCCTGTCCGGTGGTGTCGACTCGACCGCGCTCTACCCGCCGAAGCGCTTCTTCGGCGCCGCGCGCAACATCGAGGACGGCGGCTCGCTGACCATCCTGGCCACCGCGCTGGTCGAGACCGGCTCGCGGATGGACGAGGTGATCTTCGAGGAGTTCAAGGGCACCGGCAACCTGGAGCTCAAGCTCGACCGCAAGCTCTCGGACAAGCGCATCTTCCCGGCGGTGGACGTCGACGCGTCCAGCACCCGTAAGGAAGAGATCCTCATGGGCAGCGACGAGCTCGCCGTCGTGTGGAAGCTGCGCCGGGTGCTGCACGCCCTGGACCAGCAGCAGGCCATCGAGCTGCTGCTGGACAAGATGAAGCAGACGAAGTCCAACGCGGAGTTCCTGCTGCAGATCCAGAAGACGACGCCGACCGCGGGCAACGGCAACGACTGACGCCCGCAGGGCGCACGGCGCCGTACCGCACAGCCCCCCTCACCCTTCTGCGGGTGAGGGGGGCTGTGTGCTGGGCGGGCGGGCGCGGTACGGCGCCGGGTGCCCGGCCCGCGCTCCGCGGGCCTATACATGCCGCGCTTGAGACCTTCCGCACAGATCCATGCAAGCCGCATGGTTTCAGCCAAGCTGGGAAAACGGCCGAAAGCCCAGGTGGGAAGGACCAAGGTCCCGGACCTGCGGAGCGGACCGCCGCGCGTTTCTAAGAAATCGCTCATGACTCGCTGTGCAACCCTTCCCGTCGACCTCCCGTCTGACAAGGAGCAACGGGCCGTGTCAGCACACAGCACGGCGGCGGCGAGGGGCAGCCGAGCGAATGAGAACTGAGGAGCAGATGGCGGACAGCAACGGGGCCGCGCAGACGGCCGAAAGCCGTGCCCGCGGCATACGTGCCACGGGCCGCCGGCGCAAGGGCCCGACCCGACGCCGCCGAGCAGTGACCATCACCCTGTGCACGCTGACCAGCGTCGTTCTGCTGGGTGGGGCCGGACTCGGCTACGTCTACTTCAAGCTCAACGGCAATCTGAAGGGCGTCGACATCAACGCCGCCCTCGGACACGACCGGCCGAAGAACGTCGACGACGGCTCGATGGACATCCTCGTCATGGGCTCCGATTCCCGCGCCGGCAAGAACGGGGAGTACGGCAAGGACGAGGGCGGCGCCCGCTCCGACACGGCGATGATCGTGCACGTGTACAAGGGCCGTAAGAAGGCCAGCGTGGTCAGCATCCCCCGGGACACCATGATCAAGCGCCCCGACTGCACCACCAGGGACGGCAAGGACGCCCCCGGCGCGCAGCGCGCGATGTTCAACACCGCGTTCGAGGTCGGCGGGCCGGCCTGCTCCGTCAAGACCGTGGAGTCGATCAGCGGGGTCCGGATGGACCACTTCGTCGAGGTCGACTTCACCGGCTTCAAGAAGCTCATCGACGCGCTCGGCGGGGTGGAGGTCACCACCAAGAAGCCGATCGACGACAACAACAGCCATCTGCACCTGCCGGCCGGCAAGCACACCCTGGGCGGCGAGCAGTCGCTCGGCCTGGTCCGCACCCGGCACGGCGTGCCCGGCGGCGACGGCAGCGACCTGGGCCGCATCCAGCTGCAGCAGACGTTCATCAAGGCCCTGATGAACCAGGTCAAGAACGTCGGGGTGCTCACCAACCCCACCAAGCTCTACGACATCGCCGACACGGCCACCAAGGCCGTCACCACGGACACCGACCTCAACTCGGTCAGCGAACTGACCGGTCTGGCCAAGAGCCTGGGCAACATCGGGTCGGACCACATCGACATGGTGACGATGCCGGTGACGTACGACCCCGCCAACCCGTCCCGCGTGGTGCCGCTGACGAAGAAGAGCGAGCAGGTCTGGGACGCGCTGCGCCAGGACAAGGACATCCCCAAGTCCGCGATCAAGGGCTCGGCCGGTGACCAGGGCGGCACGGACAAGTACGTGAAGTAGCCGGAAGGTGTGCGTTCCGGGGCCCGGCGGCCCCGGAACCGGCCCGGGGAATAGCCGCGGCCGTACCCCGGTTTTGGGAGATACGGCTAGTCCTGGCAGACTGGACCGTCGGCCCCGGTTCACGTGACGCAACCCGCAGCACGACCCGGTGCACTCCCGAACCTAGGAGAATCCCTTGAAGCGCGACATCCACCCGGAGTACGTCGAGACCCAGGTCAGCTGCACCTGTGGCGCGTCCTTCACCACCCGTAGCACGGTCGCCGGCGGCACCATCCGCGCCGACATCTGCTCCGAGTGCCACCCGTTCTACACGGGCAAGCAGAAGATCATGGACACGGGCGGCCGCGTGGCCCGCTTCGAGGCCCGCTTCGGCAAGGGCGCTGCAGCCGCCAAGAAGTAGCGACCCGCACGGCGCCGGTCTCCGGTCGCCCCTCCCCAGGGGTGACCGGACCGGCGTTTTGTCGTCCTGGCCCTTGGCTCCCGTACGGGGGGCCGGGGCCCGCGGCGCAGCCGCAGATGTGCCAGCGCCCCGGTACCCGGGTCACCACAGCAGCCAGTAGAGGAACCCCACGATGTTCGAGGCGGTCGAGGAACTGATCGGCGAGCACGCCGATCTCGAGAAGCGGCTGGCCGACCCCGCGGTCCACGCCGACCAGCGCGAGGCCATGCGGCTCAACAAGCGCTACGCGGAGCTCACCCCGATCATCGCGACGTACCGCGACTGGAAGCAGACCGGCGACGACACGGAGACCGCGCGCGAACTCGCCGCGGACGACCCGGACTTCGCCGACGAGGTCAAGGAGCTCGACGCCCGGCGCGAGGAGCTGACCGAAAAGCTGCGGCTGCTGCTGGTCCCGCGCGACCCCAGCGACGACAAGGACGTCATCCTCGAGGTCAAGGCCGGTGAGGGCGGCGAGGAGTCCGCGCTGTTCGCCGGCGACCTGCTGCGGATGTACCTGCGCTACGCCGAGCGGGCCGGCTGGAAGACCGAGATCCTGGAGGCCAACGAGTCCGACCTCGGCGGCTACAAGGACGTCCAGGTCGCCGTGAAGACCAAGGGCGGGGGCGGCGCCACCGAGCCGGGGCAGGGCGTCTGGGCGCGGCTGAAGTACGAGGGCGGGGTGCACCGCGTCCAGCGGGTGCCCGCCACCGAATCGCAGGGCCGCATCCACACCTCCGCGGCCGGCGTGCTGGTCACCCCCGAGGCCGAGGAGGTCGAGGTCGAGATCGGCCCCAACGACCTGCGGATCGACGTCTACCGCTCCTCCGGGCCCGGCGGCCAGTCCGTCAACACCACCGACTCCGCGGTGCGCATCACCCACCTGCCCACCGGCATCGTCGTCTCCTGCCAGAACGAGAAGAGCCAGCTCCAGAACAAGGAGCAGGCGCTGCGCATCCTGCGCTCCCGGCTGCTGGCCGCCGCCCAGGAAGAGGCCGAGCGGGAGGCGTCGGACGCCCGCCGCAGCCAGGTCCGCACGGTTGACCGCTCCGAGCGCATCCGTACGTACAACTTCCCGGAAAACCGCATCTCGGACCACCGGGTCGGCTTCAAGGCGTACAACTTGGACCAGGTGCTCGACGGCGAACTCGACCCGGTCATCCAGGCGTGTGTCGACGCCGACTCGGCCGCCAAGCTCGCCGCCGCCCAGTAGGCCGCAGGACCCGTAGCCCCAGCCCCAGCCCCGGCCCGGGCCCCGTCGCCGGGGCACCGCAGGCCCCGGCACCGCACAATGAAGACGCAGCGCACTAGGAGGAAGGCCCCGTGAACCTTCTGCTCGCCGAGGTGGCCCAGGCCACCCAGCGGCTGGCCGACGCCGGTGTGCCCTCGCCGCGCTTCGACGCCGAGGAACTCGCCGCGTTCGTGCACGGCGTCAAGCGGGGGGAGCTGCACCACGTCAAGGACGCGGACTTCGACGCCCGCTACTGGGAGGCCGTCGCCCGCCGCGAGGCGCGTGAACCGCTCCAGCACATCACCGGCCGGGCGTTCTTCCGCTACCTCGAACTCGCCGTCGGGCCCGGGGTGTTCGTGCCCCGCCCGGAGACCGAGTCGGTGGTCGGCTGGGCGATAGACGCCGTACGGGCCATGGACGTCGTCGAGCCGCTGATCGTCGACCTGTGCACCGGCTCGGGGGCCATCGCACTGGCCCTGGCCCAGGAGGTGCCCCGCTCGCGGGTGCACGCCGTGGAGCTGTCCGAACAGGCACTGGACTACGCCCGCAAGAACGTCGAGGGGTCCCGCGTCGTTCTCCATCACGGCGACGCGCTGACCGCGCTTCCCGAACTGGACGGGCAGGTCGACCTGGTCGTCTCCAACCCGCCGTACATCCCGCTGACCGAGTGGGAGTACGTCGCACCCGAGGCACGCGACCACGACCCCGAGCTCGCGCTGTTCTCGGGCCAGGACGGCCTGGACACCATCCGGGGCATCGAGCGGACCGCACACCGCCTGCTGCGCCCCGGCGGAGTGGTCGTCATCGAGCATGCCGACACCCAGGGCGGGCAGGTGCCGTGGATCTTCACCGAGGAGCGGGGCTGGGCCGATGCGGCCGATCACCCGGACCTCAACAACAGGCCCCGTTTCGCCACCGCGCGCCGGGCGACGCCATGACGCGTTCCGCTTCGGCGCCTGATGCAGCCGATGCATCCGAAGTATTCGTTTCGCACGAGGAGGTCCCGTAATGGCACGGCGATACGACTGCAGCGACGCGACCGACCGCACCACCGGTCTGCGCGAGGCCGCCTCGGCCGTCCGCCGCGGTGAGCTGGTCGTGCTGCCCACCGACACCGTCTACGGCATCGGTGCGGACGCCTTCAGCGCCGAGGCAGTCGGCGACCTGCTGGAGGCCAAGGGCCGCGGCCGCGGTATGCCCTCCCCGGTCCTCGTCGGGTCCCCCAACACCCTGCACGGGCTGGTCACCGACTTCTCCGAGCAGGCCTGGGAGCTGGTCGACGCCTTCTGGCCCGGGGCGCTCACCCTCGTCGCCAAGCACCAGCCGTCGCTGACCTGGGACCTGGGCGAGACCCGGGGCACGGTGGCGGTGCGGATGCCGCTGCACCCCGTCGCGATCGAGCTGCTGACCGAGTTCGGCCCGATGGCCGTCTCCAGCGCCAACCTCACCGGCCACCCGTCCCCGCAGGACTGCGACGCCGCACAGGAAATGCTCGGCGACTCCGTCTCCGTCTACCTCGACGGCGGCCCGACGCCCGCCGCCGTGCCCTCCTCGATCGTCGATGTCACCGGCAAGATCCCGGTGCTGCTGCGCGAGGGCGCGCTCAGCGCGGAGGAGCTGCGCAAGGTGGTACCCGAGCTCGAGGTGGCCAATTGATGGCGCCCCTGGGGCGTGGCATAGCGGGACCAGGCACCGGCACCCACCCCCCTGTACCCCCCTCACCCCCTTTTCGGATCCTCCACGTCAGCACCGGCAACGTCTGCCGCTCGCCGATCACCGAGCGGCTGCACCGCCGTGCCCTGGAGCTGCGGCTGGGCGACGCCCGCAGCAGCGGGCTGCTCGTGGAGAGCGCCGGCACCTGGGGCCACGAAGGCGCACCGATGGAGACCCACGCCGCGACGGTGCTCACCGACTACGGCGCCGACCCGGCCGGGTTCCTCGGCCGGGAACTGCTCGACGAGCACGTCATCCGCGCCGACCTGGTGCTCACCGCCACCCGTGACCACCGTGCCCAGGTCATCTCGATGGGGCACTCCGCGGGGCTGCGCACCTTCACGCTCAAGGAGTTCAACCGGCTGGTGCGGGCCATAGACCCGGCCACGCTGCCCGAGCCCGACCCGGATCTGCCGGACGGCGGGCTGGTCGAGCGCGCCCGCGCGCTGGTCGGTGCCGCCGCGGCGCTGCGCGGCTGGCTGCTGGCGCCCAACCCGGAGTCCGACGAGGTCTACGACCCCTACGGGGCGCCTATCACCTTCTTCCGCTCCATCGGCGACGAGATCAACCAGGCGCTCGACCCGGTCGTCACCGCCCTCACCGGGGTCCCGGCGCGGGCCTGAGGCCCCGTTCGCCCTCAGACCGGGGGAGGGGCCCTCAGCGGCCCTGTGCGGGCGGCAGGACCCGGTCGGCCCGCACACCGCGCCCGAACTCCCCGCCGCGCCTACATTGGGACTACGTCCCCGTACGAGGCCGGGAGCAAGCGATGCCTGCCACCACCGCGTCACCCCGTCACGAGACCGAGGCCGGCCCCCGGGCCGCCGAGCCCGCCGCCGGGGCGGCCGAGACCGCCGAGGACCGCGCACGGGCCGCCGCCCGTGACGCCGCCGCCCGGCCGGCCGGCGCCCCGGACTTCGCCGCCCTGCTGCACCAGGACCCCGAGATCGCCGGCGTACTGCTCGGGGAGAGCGCCCGGCAGAGCGACGGACTGCAGCTGATCGCCGCGGAGAACTTCACCTCACCGGCCGTCCTCGCCGCCCTCGGCTCCCCGCTGGGCAACAAATACGCCGAGGGCTACCCGGGGGCCCGCCACCACGGCGGCTGCGAGATCGTCGACCTCGCCGAGCGGATCGCGGTGGAACGCGCCAAGGCTCTTTTCGGCGCCGAACACGCCAACGTCCAGGCACACTCCGGGTCTTCGGCCGTACTGGCCGCCTACGCCGCCCTGCTGCGCCCCGGCGACACGGTCCTGGCCATGTCCCTCCCGCACGGCGGGCACCTCACCCACGGCTCGCCCGCCAACTTCTCCGGCCGCTGGTTCGACTTCGCCGGCTACGGCGTCGACGAGGAGACCGGACTGCTGGACTACGACGCGGTCCGGGAGCTGGCCCGTGCCCGCCGGCCCAAGGCCATCGTCTGCGGGTCGATCTCCTACCCGCGGCACATCGACTACGCCGCCTTCCGCGACATCGCCGACGAGACCGGCGCGTACCTGATCGCGGATGTCGCGCACCCGCTCGGGCTGATCGCCGGGGGAGCGGCCCCCAGCCCCGTCCCGTACGCGCACGTGGTGTGCGGAACCACACACAAGGTCCTGCGCGGGCCACGCGGCGGGCTGATCCTGTGCGGCGCGAAGCTGGCCGAGCGCATCGACCGCGCGGTGTTCCCCTTCACCCAGGGCGGCGCCCAGATGAACGCGGTCGCGGCCAAGGCCGTCGCCTTCGGCGAGGCCGCCACACCCGCCTTCGCCGCGTACACCCATCAGGTCACCGCCAATGCCCGCGTGCTCGCCGGGGCACTGGCCGCACAGGGCCTGACGGTCACCACCGGTGGCACCGACACCCATCTGATCACCGTCGACACCGCTCCCCGCGGCCTGGACGCCCGCACCGCCCGGGGGCGGCTGGCCGCCGCCGGGATCGTGCTGGACACCTGCGCGCTGCCGTGTGCCGAGGCCCCCGACCACCTGGCGGCCCGTCCGGCCGGCCTGCGGCTGGGGACCGCCGCGGTGACCACACAGGGGATGGGCGAGGCGGAGATGACGGCGGTCGCCGAGCTGATCGTGGCGGCACTGGAGGAGGACGGTACGGCCCGTTCCAGGACCGTCGCTTTGGTCCATGGCTTTCCGCCTTATCCCGATCGCGGGTGACGGGGGAACCATCCGCTGACGCCAGGCGTCTATTCCTGTATTCACGGCCAGGGGGCTGACACGCATAGGGTGTGGGGCTGTGATGGCCAGCTATACCAATGGGGCAGCCCGTGCGTGAATACCTGCTGACGCTGTGCGTCACGGCCGCGGTGACCTACCTGCTGACCGGGCCGGTACGGAAGTTCGCGATCGCGGCCGGTG
The DNA here is from genome assembly GCF_040643995.1 of Streptomyces sp. NPDC047049. Classification (NCBI taxonomy): domain Bacteria; kingdom Bacillati; phylum Actinomycetota; class Actinomycetes; order Kitasatosporales; family Streptomycetaceae; genus Streptomyces; species Streptomyces sp. NPDC047049. Next base: position 669,500 of record NZ_JBEYVM010000003.1, read on the forward strand.
CGATGCCGGAGATCCGCGCCCGCGACGTGCACCGCGAGCCGACACCGCGGCTCGGCGGTATCGCCATGTTCGGCGGGCTGTGCGCCGGTCTCCTGGTGGCCTCGCACCTGACCAACCTCAAGAGCGTCTTCGAGAACTCCGACGAGCCCCGGGCGCTGCTCTCCGGCGCCGCCCTGATCTGGCTCCTCGGCGTCCTGGACGACAAGTGGGGCGTGGATGCCCTGGTCAAGCTCGGCGGCCAGATGATCGCCGCGGGTGTGATGGTCCTGCAGGGCCTGACGATCCTCTGGATCCCGATCCCCGGCGTCGGCACGGTCTCGCTGACCCCCATGCAGGGCACCCTGCTGACCGTCGCCCTCGTCGTGATCACCATCAACGCGGTGAACTTCGTCGACGGCCTGGACGGCCTCGCCTCCGGCATGGTGTGCATCGCCGCCGCGGCGTTCTTCATGTACGCGTACCGCATGTGGTTCGGCTACGGCATCGAGGCGGCCGCGCCGGCCACGCTGTTCTCGGTCGTCCTGATGGGCATGTGCCTGGGCTTCCTGCCGCACAACATGCACCCGGCGCGGATCTTCATGGGTGACTCGGGCTCGATGCTGATCGGCCTGGTGATGGCCGCGGGCGCGGTGTCGGTGACCGGCCAGGTCGACCCGGACCTGCTCAATGTGAAGGCGGGCGGTCTGCGTGAGGCGACCCACGCGATGGTGCCGGTCTACATCCCGCTGCTGCTGCCCCTGACGGTCATCGCGGTGCCGGTGGCCGACCTGGTCCTGGCGATCGTGCGGCGTACGTGGAAGGGCCAGTCGCCGTTCGCGGCCGACCGCGGGCACCTGCACCACCGGCTCCTGGAGATCGGGCACTCGCACAGCCGGGCCGTTCTGATCATGTACTTCTGGTCGGCCCTGATCGCCTTCGGCGCGGTCGCGTACTCGGTGAACAACGCCAGCATGTGGATCGTGCTGGGCATCGTGCTGCTGAGCGCGGTCGGACTGGTACTGCTCCTGCTGCCGCGCTTCACCCCGCGCACGCCGCGCTGGGCGGAGTGGATGGTCCCGCCGCGCTACCGCCGGGTCTCCCGTGCAACCGCTCCGGGGGCGCCGGCCGCGGAGTGGGACGAGGAGAGCGTCACCGCGCCGCAGGAGGAGCGGGAACCGGTCCCCGCGGGCATCAACGGCGCCACCGCGATCGGCGACCGCTCACGCTTCGTGGAACACCGCAGGGCGGACAGTCACCACTGATCCGCACCGTCGGTCGCCCGAACGTGCTACAGGAATCGGGTCGGTTGACCCCATACCAGACATAAAGCTGGCTGTCCGTGCACCAACGCGCAGGTTCACGCTCAGGTGTGACAGGGTCCACACGAACCAGGTAAAGACCTCATCAAATAGTTTGTGATACCGTTCACGAAACCCGGCGATAGAGCCGAAGGGCCGTAGTGCGACTGCCCTTGGGCCGCAGGTTCCGCCTCAGGCCGGGTCTACGCTCGTCCATGACGACACACCCCACATCTTTTGCCGGAGCGCCGCCATGCAGTCGAATGACGCCCGACTACTCCTTCACGCCGTTGTGCCCACCCTCGCCGCCGGCGCTGTCGCCGTTGCCGTGAGCGGAGCGGTCGCAGGCGTGGCGGGAGCACTCGGCGCCGTCATCGGCACGGTGCTGGTGCTGCTCGTCATGGGGGCCGGCCTGGTCGTCCTGCAGAAGACGGCGAAGAACCACCCGCAGTTGTTCCAGATGATGGGGCTGCTGCTGTACACGGTGCAGATCCTGTTCGTGGCGGTCTTCCTGATCGCGTTCAAGAACACCACCTTCTTCGACACCAAGGCTTTTGCCTTCACGTTGCTCGGCGCCACCCTCGTATGGATCGCGGCACAGACCCGCGGACATATGAAGGCGAAGATTCTGTACGTGGAACCCGACTCCGCCGAGCAGAAGAAGGCGGAGACGGCGGGGTCGCCGACGTGACACGTAGGGCCGAGATAAATGCCCTCTTGCGGGCCTGCTATCGTCCGGTTTCAACTGCGGCACAGTTGGCGCAGGCGGCTGAGCTCCCGGGTTCCACTCGATGGAACGGGCAGTTCTCGCGGCCGATGCCTGTGATGTGGCCGGGCCCCATGCCCGCCAGCCGCCCCCTAATCCGTAAGACCAGTCCAGTGCCGCTCCGTGGCTCAACGCCGCGCCGACACAACGAGGTTGCCGTACCCATGCGCCACGCTGAAGGAGCTCGCGGTGAGTGCTGAAACGATGCTCGCCTTCGAGACCGACTGCCACATCTTTTCCGGGTGCGGCTTCCCTGCTCCCGGGCTTCATTCGTTCGTCTTCAAGCCGCTGTTCACCATCAACGGCTTCGAGTTCAACAAGATCATGCTGCTGGCGCTGCTCAGCACCGTCGTGGTCGTGTGGTTCTTCTGGGCGGCGTTCGGCAAGGCCAAGGTGGTCCCGGGCAAGCTGCAGATGATCGGCGAAGCGGGCTACGACTTCGTACGCCGCGGGATCGTCTATGACGCCCTCGGGAAGAAGGAGGGCGAGAAGTACGTCCCCTTCATCGTCTCGCTGTTCTTCTTCGTCTGGATCATGAACCTCTGGTCGATCATTCCGGTCGCCCAGTTCCCGGTGACGTCGGTCATCGCCTTCCCGGCCGGTCTCGCCGCGATTGTCTACATCACGTGGGTCACCCTGACCTTCAAGAGGCACGGCTTCGTCGGTGCGCTGAAGAACTTCAGCGGCTACGACAAGTCGCTCGGCCCGGTCCTGCCGATGCTGATCGTCATCGAGCTCCTCTCGAACCTGGTCATCCGGCCCTTCACTCACGCGGTGCGGCTCTTCGCGAACATGTTCGCCGGTCACCTCCTGCTGCTGATGTTCACCATCGGCACCTGGTACCTGCTGAACGGCATCGGCATCGTCTACGCCGGCGCCTCGTTCATCATGACCATCCTGCTGACCGCGTTCGAGCTGTTCATCCAGGCCGTCCAGGCGTACGTCTTCGTGCTCCTGACCGCGAACTACATCCAGGGCGCGCTCGCCGAGCACCACTGAGCCCCCGCTTTCCCAGCCCCATAGACGCCCGGTGGCCAACCCCCACCGGTCCGTGAAAGAGAAGGAAGTAACGGCATGTCCGCTGCTCTCGAGACTGTCAACCTCGCCGCCGGCGTCACCGGCAACCTCGGCTCGATCGGTTACGGCCTCGCCGCGATCGGCCCCGGCGTCGGCGTCGGCATCATCTTCGGTAACGGCACCCAGGCCCTGGCCCGTCAGCCCGAGGCTGCCGGCCTGATCCGCACCAACCAGATCATGGGTTTCGCCTTCTGTGAGGCGCTCGCCCTGATCGGCATCGTCATGGGCTTCCTCTTCAGGACCTGACGGACCGCTGCAAACCCCCTGACCGACGGAAGGCATTGATGTGAACGCCCTGGGCTTCAACATGGCGGCGGAGGTTCCTCAGAACCCCCTGATCCCGCCGATTCCAGAGCTGGTCATCGGCCTGGTCGCTTTCTTCATCGTCTTCGGCTTCCTGGCCAAGAAGCTCCTCCCGAACATCAACAAGGTTCTGGAAGAGCGCCGGACGCTCATCGAAGGCCGCATGGAGGAAGCCGAGGCGAATCAGGCCGAGGCTCAGCAGGTGCTCGCGGACTACCGCGCACAGCTGGCCGACGCCCGCCACGAGGCCGCGCGACTGCGCCAGGAGGCGCAGGAGCAGGGCGCGACGCTCATCGCTGAGATGCGCGCCGAGGGCCAGCGGCAGCGCGAGGAGATCATCGCTGCCGGTCACGCCCAGATCGAGGCGGACCGGAAGCAGGCTGCGCAGGCGCTGCGCCAGGACGTGGGCAAGCTCGCCGTCGACCTGGCCGGCAAGCTCGTCGGGGAGTCCCTTGAGGACCACGCCCGGCAGAGCCGGACCATCGACCGCTTCCTCGACGACGTCGAGGCCAAGGCGGCGTCCGACGCGACGAAGGCTGAGGCCGGACGATGAACGGAGCGAGCCGCGAGGCACTCGCCTCCGCACGCGAGCAGTTCAACGCGCTGACGGATGACACGTCCGTCGACGCCGCGAAGCTCGCCGAGGAGCTGGCTGCCGTCACCGCTCTGCTCGACCGCGAGGTGTCGCTGCGTCGGGTCCTGACCGACCCGGCGCAGGCCGCCGAGGCGCGCGCCGAACTGGCCGGACGACTGCTGGGCAACCAGGTGGGCGGCCCGGCCGTCGACCTGGTGTCCGGCATGGTCCGCGCCCGCTGGTCGGGTTCGCGTGACCTGACCGACGCGCTCGAGGAGCTGGCCTACAGCGCCGACCTCGTCGCCGCGCAGCGGGCCGGCCAGCTCGACGACGTCGAGGACGAGCTCTTCCGGTTCGGCCGCATCGTCAGCTCCAACGGTGAGCTGCGCGGTGCGCTGACCGACCGGAACGCGACGGTCGCGGCCAAGACGGAGCTGCTGCGTGCGCTGCTGGGCGGCCGGGCCAACCCGGTCACCGAGCGCATCGTCATCCGTCTTGTCGTACAGCCGCGGGGCCGTAGCCTGGAAGCGGGGCTCGACGCCCTCTCCAAGCTGGCGGCGAGCCGCCGGGACCGGATGGTCGCGGTGGTCACCTCCGCGGTGCCCCTCAGTGAAGGGCAGCGGCAGCGCCTGGGCGCTTCCCTGGCGCAGCTGTACGGACGGCAGGTCCACCTGAACCTCGACGTGGACCCCGAGGTCCTCGGCGGAGTCCAGGTCCGGATCGGCGACGAGGTCATCAACGGAACCATCGCGGCGCGCCTCGAAGAGGCGGACCGGCGGATGGCCGGCTGACCCAGCCACACCAACTCAAGAGCTGCACAACCGGCGGTCGGACGCCGGACCAGCCGGCCGGACCACGCGGTCCGGCTTGCGGTCCGGACGAAGCCCCGGGGACCAGCACAAGCATGACGGCGGCCCGAGTTGGGCCGTAAGCGGAAACCCCCTGGGGGACAGACCCCCGGACACCCGCAAGTAACTTCGGGCCCAACAAGGAGAGCAGGGAACCCAGATGGCGGAGCTCACGATCCGGCCGGAGGAGATCCGGGACGCGCTGGAGAACTTCGTCCAGGCGTACAAGCCGGACGCGGCCTCGCGCGAGGAGGTCGGCACGGTAAGCGAGGCCGGAGACGGCATCGCGAAGGTCGAGGGCCTTCCCTCGGCAATGGCGAACGAGCTGCTGAAGTTCGAGGACGGCACGCTCGGTCTTGCGCTGAACCTGGAAGAGCGCGAGATCGGTGCGGTGGTCCTCGGTGAGTTCAGCGGCATCGAGGAGGGCCAGCCGGTGCAGCGCACCGGTGAGGTGCTCTCGGTCGCCGTGGGCGAGGGCTACCTCGGCCGCGTCGTCGACCCGCTGGGCAACCCGATCGACGGCCTCGGCGAGATCGAGTCCGAGGGCCGCCGCGCCCTGGAGCTGCAGGCTCCGGGCGTCATGGTCCGTAAGTCGGTCCACGAGCCCATGGAGACCGGCTACAAGGCCGTCGACTCCATGGTGCCGATCGGCCGTGGCCAGCGTCAGCTGATCATTGGCGACCGCCAGACCGGCAAGACCGCCCTGGCCGTCGACACGATCATCAACCAGCGCGACAACTGGCGCTCGGGCGACCCGAAGAAGCAGGTCCGCTGCATCTACGTCGCCGTCGGCCAGAAGGGCTCCACCATCGCGTCCGTGCGCGGCGCGCTGGAGGAGGCCGGTGCCCTGGAGTACACCACCATCGTCGCCGCCCCGGCGTCCGACCCGGCGGGCTTCAAGTACCTGGCGCCCTACACCGGCTCGGCCATCGGCCAGCACTGGATGTACCAGGGCAAGCACGTCCTGATCATCTTCGACGACCTCTCGAAGCAGGCCGACGCCTACCGCGCCGTGTCCCTGCTGCTGCGCCGTCCGCCGGGCCGTGAGGCCTACCCGGGCGACGTCTTCTACCTGCACTCGCGTCTGCTGGAGCGCTGCGCCAAGCTCTCCGACGAGATGGGCGCCGGCTCGATGACCGGTCTCCCGATCGTCGAGACCAAGGCGAACGACGTGTCGGCGTTCATTCCGACCAACGTCATCTCCATCACCGACGGCCAGTGCTTCCTGGAGTCGGACCTGTTCAACGCGGGCCAGCGCCCGGCGCTGAACGTCGGTATCTCCGTCTCCCGTGTCGGTGGCTCCGCCCAGCACAAGGCCATGAAGCAGGTCTCCGGGCGACTCCGCGTGGACCTCGCCCAGTACCGCGAGCTGGAGGCGTTCGCCGCCTTCGGTTCCGACCTGGACGCGGCCTCCAAGGCGCAGCTGGAGCGCGGTAAGCGGATGACCGAGCTGCTCAAGCAGGGTCAGTACGCCCCGTACGCCACCGAGGACCAGGTCATCTCCATCTGGGCCGGCACCAACGGCAAGATGGACGACGTCCCGGTGGAGGACATCCGCCGCTTCGAGCGGGAGCTCCTCGACCACCTGCACCGGGAGAAGAAGGACCTCCTGACCAGCATCGTCGAGGGCGGCAAGATGTCCGATGACACCATCGGTGCGATCGCCGAGGCCGTCGACGGCTTCAAGCGGCAGTTCGAGACCTCGGACGGCAAGCTGCTCGGCGAGGACGCCCCGGCCGGCACCAGCAAGTGACGACGGAAGGGACCTGATCCATGGGAGCCAAGCTCCGGGTCTACAAGCGTCGCATCCGCTCCGTCACCGCGACCAAGAAGATCACCAAGGCGATGGAGATGATCGCCGCCTCGCGCGTCGTCAAGGCGCAGCGCCAGGTGGCGGCGTCGACGCCGTACGCGAGTGAACTGACCCGCGCGGTGACAGCGGTTGCCACGGGCTCGAACACCCAGCACCCGCTGACGACGGAGGTGGAGCGTCCCTCGCGGGCCGCGCTGCTGCTCATCACGAGCGACCGTGGTCTGGCCGGCGGCTACTCCTCCAACGTCCTCAAGGCCGGCGAGCAGCTCACCGAGCGGCTCAAGGCCGAGGGCAAGGAGGTCGACGCCTACATCGTCGGGCGCAAGGGCGTGTCGTACTACAGCTTCCGCGAGCGCAAGGTCGTGGAGTCGTGGACCGGCTTCACCGACAACCCGACGTACGCGGACGCCAAGGCGATCGCCGCACCGCTGATCGACGCTGTCCAGCAGGACACGGCCGAGGGCGGCGTGGACGAACTCCACATCGTCTTCACCGAGTTCATCTCGATGATGACGCAGACGGCGCTCGACGACCGGCTGCTGCCGCTCAGCCTCGACAAGGCGGTGGCGGAGTCGGAGGAGTCGGCCAAGGGCGAGATCCTTCCGCTGTTCGAGTTCGAGCCGTCGGCCGAGGACGTCCTCGACGCCCTGCTTCCGCGGTACGTCGAGTCGCGGATCTACAACGCGCTTCTGCAGGCCGCCGCCTCCAAGCACGCCGCCACGCGTCGTGCGATGAAGTCGGCGACCGACAACGCGGAAGAGCTCATCAAGTCGCTCTCGCGGCTTGCCAACGCGGCCCGACAGGCCGAAATCACCCAGGAAATCAGCGAGATCGTCGGTGGCGCCAGTGCTCTGGCCGACGCGACCGCGGGGAGTGACTGACCACTATGACCACCACTGTTGAAACGGCCACGGCAACGGGCCGCGTCGCCCGGGTCATCGGCCCGGTCGTCGACGTGGAGTTCCCCGTCGACGCGATGCCGGACATCTACAACGCGCTGACCGTCGAGGTCGCCGACCCGGCCGAGCAGGGCAAGCTCAAGACCCTGACCCTCGAGGTCGCCCAGCACCTGGGCGAGGGCCTGGTCCGCGCGATCTCCATGCAGCCCACCGACGGCCTGGTCCGCCAGGCCACGGTGACCAACACCGGCACCGGGATCACCGTCCCCGTCGGCGACATCACCAAGGGCAAGGTGTTCAACACCCTCGGTGAGATCCTGAACAAGCCGGAGGCGGCGTCCGAGGTCACCGAGCGCTGGGCGATCCACCGCAAGGCGCCGACCTTCGACCAGCTCGAGTCCAAGACCGAGATGTTCGAGACCGGCGTCAAGGTCATCGACCTGCTGACCCCGTACGTCAAGGGCGGCAAGATCGGTCTGTTCGGTGGTGCCGGTGTCGGCAAGACCGTGCTGATCCAGGAAATGATCTACCGCGTGGCCAACAACCACGACGGTGTGTCGGTGTTCGCCGGTGTCGGCGAGCGCACCCGTGAGGGCAACGACCTCATCGAGGAAATGACGGACTCCGGCGTCATCGACAAGACCGCGCTGGTCTTCGGTCAGATGGACGAGCCCCCGGGCACCCGTCTGCGCGTCGCCCTGGCCGGTCTGACCATGGCGGAGTACTTCCGCGATGTGCAGAAGCAGGACGTGCTCTTCTTCATCGACAACATCTTCCGCTACACCCAGGCGGGTTCCGAGGTCTCCACGCTGCTCGGCCGTATGCCGTCCGCGGTGGGTTACCAGCCGAACCTGGCGGACGAGATGGGTCTGCTGCAGGAGCGCATCACCTCGACCCGTGGTCACTCGATCACCTCGATGCAGGCGATCTACGTCCCCGCGGACGACCTGACCGACCCGGCGCCGGCGACCACGTTCGCCCACCTGGACGCGACCACCGTTCTGTCGCGCCCGATCTCGGAGAAGGGCATCTACCCGGCGGTCGACCCGCTGGACTCGACGTCCCGGATCCTGGACCCCCGCTACATCTCGCAGGACCACTACGACTGCGCCTCGCGCGTCAAGACGATCCTGCAGAAGTACAAGGACCTCCAGGACATCATCGCGATTCTGGGTATCGACGAGCTCGGCGAGGAGGACAAGCTCACCGTCCACCGTGCCCGTCGTATCGAGCGGTTCCTGTCGCAGAACACCCACGTGGCGAAGCAGTTCACCGGTGTCGACGGCTCGGACGTCTCGCTCGACGAGTCGATCACCGCGTTCAACGCGATCGCGGACGGTGACTACGACCACTTCCCCGAGCAGGCGTTCTTCATGTGCGGTGGCATCGAGGACCTGAAGGCCAATGCCAAGGAGCTGGGCGTCTCCTGACCCCGGCACCGGTCCCGGGGGCGGCCCTGGCCGCCCCCGGCCCGTACGACCACTAGTATTTGACCCAACATCTGCCGAGCCAGGCAGGTGGAGACCCGAGGAGCCATCGTGGCTGAGCTGCACGTCGAGTTGGTCGCCGCGGACCGTCAGGTCTGGTCCGGCGAGGCCAGCCTGGTCGTCGCGCGCACCTCGTCGGGCGACATCGGCGTCATGCCCGGACACCAGCCGCTGCTCGGCGTGCTGCAGTCGGGCCCGGTGACGATTCGTACGACCGGCGAGAGCGGGGACGGCACCGTCGTCGCCGCGGTGCACGGCGGCTTCATTTCGTTCGCCGACAACAAGCTGTCTCTGCTCGCGGAGATCGCGGAACTGTCGGACGAGATCGATGTCCAGCGCGCGGAGCGGGCCCTGGAGCGAGCGAAGTCGGACGCTGACGCGGCCGCCGAGCGTCGCGCCGATGTCCGGCTGCGTGCGGTGACGGGCGTTCACTGAGCCCCGTCGCCGACGAGATCGATCCTCAGCCGCGGGCTGCCCGGAGTTGTCCGGAGCGGCCCGCGGCTGAGGCAATGCAGATGCGTTACTCTCCTCCACGCCCGACCGGCGCGGGGGAACCCCCATCGAGGCGAGGAGGTCGGTCGAGATGGTCCTCGCTCTGCTTGTGAGCGGCGTGGTCGTGGTCCTGGTGCTGCTGGGGCTGTTCGTCTTCGGACTGAGGCGACGGCTGATCCAGCGGTCCGGTGGCACCTTCGACTGCAGTCTGCGCTGGCATGTGCCGGAGAACGAGACCGGTGGCAAGGGCTGGATCTACGGTGTGTCGCGCTACAACGGCGACCGGGTCGAATGGTTCCGGGTGTTCTCGTACGCGCCCCGGCCGCGCCGCCTCCTGGAGCGCTCCGCCATCGAGGTCCTGGAGCGCCGCACCCCGCAGGGTGAGGAAGAGCTGGCGCTGCTCTCCGACTCCATCGTGCTCGCCTGCCGGCACCGCGGCACCCGCCTGGAACTGGCGATGAGCGAGGACGCGCTCACCGGTTTCCTGGCCTGGCTGGAGGCGGCACCGCCTGGCCAGCGAGTCAATGTGGCTTAGAAAATAGCGCCTCGCTGGATGGGGTGCCCCCGGACGAAGTCTGGGGGAGGGTGAACGTGGCCTGATCTGGGCGGCCTGGGGAATATCCTCGGTCGCTGCCGGATTGTGGCCCCGCAAGGGGGCCGTGCGTCCCCTACGGGATGCGTTCGGCCGCCCCCTACGGCGTCCGCCGCCGCGGCCTTGTGCGGGCCGCCGCCGCGCCGCCCCTCGGCCCGTTGCCACCTCTCCGGGGCCCGCCGCGCCACCCCGGCGGCTTGTCTGCCCCCTCCCGGGCCCGCCCCGCCCCCTACGGCCCGTCCACCCCCAACTCCTGTGCCAGTACGGCCGCTTGCACCCGGCTGCGCAGGTCCAGCTTTGCCAGCAGGCGGCTGACATGTGTCTTCACGGTGGCCTCCGCCATGGCCAGCCGCAGCGCGATATCGGCGTTCGAGAGCCCCCGCCCCAGGCACCCCAGCACTTCCCGCTCGCGCGGCGTCAGCGGGTCCAGGACTGCCGGATCCGGTGTCTCGCCGTCCCGCGCAGGCCGCCGGAGGGCCGTACGCGGACTGGCGAACTCCGCGATCAGCCGCCGGGTCACCGCCGGAGCGATCAGCCCCTCGCCGGACGCCACGGTGCGCACCGCGGTCAGCAGCGCGGCCGCGTCGCTGTCCTTGAGGAGAAAGCCCGCCGCCCCCGCCCGTAGCGCCCCGAAGACGTATTCGTCCAGGTCGAAGGTGGTCAGTATCAGCACGTCCGCCAGCTTTTCGGCGACCACCTGCCGGGTGGCGGAGACCCCGTCGAGGCGGGGCATCTGGATGTCCATGAGGACGAGGGCGGGGCGCAGATCGCGGGCGAGCCGTACCGCCTCCTCGCCGTCCTCGGCCTCCCCGACCACCTCGATGTCGGGGGCGGAGCGCAGGATGAGGACCAGCCCGGCCCGTACGGCGGACTGGTCCTCGGCGACGAGAACCCGGATCGGCTGCGCGTCGGCGCCTGTCATCGTTGTTCTTCCTCCTCGGCGGCGGGCAGCGCTGCCCGCACCAGCCAGACTCTGCCGGCCGGCCCGCTCTCCGGGCCGGCCTCGAATGCTCCGCCCAGCAGGGCGGCCCGCTCGCGCATCCCGACCAGACCGCTGCCGGAACCGGGCGCACGGGGGCCGGGGCGGTCGGCGTACGGGCTGCGGACGGCGACGGTGAGCACCCCGCCGCGGTCATGGGCGAGGCGCACCCGCACCTCCCCGGGCGCGGCGTGCTTGAGCGCGTTGGTCAGCGACTCCTGGACGATGCGGTAGGCGGCCAGGGCGACCGGCGCCGTCGGCTTCGGTCCGGCTCCGGGCCCCTCCGGGCTCCGGGCGTCCTCCAGCGCAAAGGTGAGTCCGCTGCTGCCGCCGCTCGTACGGGCCTGGTCGATCAGCGCGTCCAGCCCGTCGAGCGTGGGGGTCGCCGCGGGCTCCTCGTCCCCGTCGGCCGTCTTGGGGTCCCGCAACAGCCCGATCAGACGGCGCATTTCGGCCAGACCTTGCACGCTGTTCTCACGGATCACCCCGAGCGCTTCGCGGGTCGCCGTCGGGTCGTCGATGGACTGCGCGGCGGTGGAGTGGATGGCGATGGCGGACAGATGGTTGGCGACCATGTCGTGCAGCTCGCGTGCCATCCGGGCCCGCTCGCCGACCACGGCCTGCGTCCGGTCGATCTCGGCCAGCAGCGCGATCTGCTCGGCCCGCAGCTGTGCGGCCTGCGCGGCGTCGCGGTGGTGACGGATGAGGAAGCCGGTCCAGGCCGGGGCGATGGTGATCAGCGCGATGCTGATGATGACCATCACGACCTGCGGGTCCTGCCAGGCCGCGGTCAGTGCGATGGCCGCCAGGACGGTGACCAGGACGGAGTGCGGCGGGATCCGCCGGGCCGCGTTCGCCGGTCCGTAGAGGACCGCCGCATAGACCACGTCCGTGAACATCAGGACGGTGGCGACCAGGGTGCCGGCAGCGATGTCCAGCGCCAGCGCCGGCACCGCGAGGGCCAGCGCCGCCATCGGGGCCGTGCGGCGCATCAGCGCCGCCACCGACATCACGGTGAGCGCGACCAGGGTGAGCGAGGGGGACAGCCCCAGGCGCGAGGGCCCGCCGTGCAGATTCATCGCCCAGAGCAGCAGCCCGCCGAGCAGCCCGCCGCCCGCGATGAGCACATCGAGACGGTGCGGCCGGCCGGGCGCGGCGGGGGATCTGGCGGTCACCCCTCCATCAAACACGGCGCCGGGGCCCGCTGCCTCCATGTCCGGGGCATCCCCGAAGGCCGTGCGCTACATCGAAAGATGCAGTCCGGATCATCGCGCGCGACGACGTGGCGGGCGGCGGCCGCTGGAAGGCTTGAGGTGTTCGGTGGAGAGCCCTGAAAGGAGACAGCCGTGATCGTCGCGCTGATCATCGCCTGCGAGGTCGGCTTCTGGGTGCTGCTGGCCCTCGGCCTGGCGCTGCGTTACCTGGCCAAGATGCCGCGGACCGGGGCGGCGGTGCTCCTGATGGAGCCGCTGCTGGAGCTGGTCCTGCTGATCGTCACGGCGATCGACCTGAAGAACGGCGCGCCGGCGGACTGGAAGCACGGCCTGGCCGCCGTGTACATCGGCTTCACGGTCGCCTACGGCCACTACACGATCAAGTGGGTCGACCGGCACGTCGCGTACCGCTTCGCCGGCGGACCGCGGCCGGTGAAGCGGTACGGACTCGACTACGCCAAGCACGAGGGGAAGCTGTTGTTGCGCACGGTGCTGATGGCCGTGGTCGCGTGCGGGCTGCTGCAGGCCGCGATCGGGTACGTCGGTGGTGGGGGTGACACGACCTCGCTGCACGAGTGGCAGGGCACCTCGCTGAAGATCGTCAGCATCCACGCGGTGATCGCGCTGACCTACCTCATCTGGCAGAAGAAAGACCCGCGCGGCCGGACCGAGGTCCCCGGGGAGGCGCCTCGGCCGCAGCAGAAGACGCTGCGCTAGGAGGCGTCCGGGCCGGTAGCCGGTGGCCGCTCAGCGCTCTCCGCCGGGCACCCACAGCACGTCCCCGACCTCCTTGTTGGCCGTACGGGCCAGGATGAACAGGAGGTCGGAGAGGCGGTTGAGGTAGGTGGCCGTCAGCGGGTTCATGGTCTCGCCGTGCTCCTCGAAGGCGGCCCAGGTCGCGCGCTCCGCGCGGCGGACGACCGTGCACGCCTGGTGCAGCAGCGCGGCGCCGGCCGTACCGCCGGGAAGGATGAAGCTGCGCAGCTTCTCCAGCTCCGCCAGGAAGCGGTCGCAGTCCGCCTCCAGCTTGTCGATATAGCTCTGCTCGACGCGCAGCGGCGGGAATTCCGGGTTCTCCACCACGGGTGTCGACAGGTCGGCGCCGACGTCGAACAGGTCGTTCTGCACCCGCAGCAGCACCGCCGCGACGTCCTCGGGGAGCGAGCCGAGCGCCAGGGCGACGCCGATCGCCGCGTTGGCCTCGTTGGCGTCCGCGTACGCCGAGATCCGCGAATCCGTTTTGGCGGTGCGGCTCATATCGCCCAGGGCGGTGGTGCCCTTGTCGCCGGTGCGGGTGTAGATGCGCGTCAGATTCACCATGGGGCGAGCCTACGCCGCGGACCTGCGGAAGACCCGGGTGCAGTAGGTCACGGACAGGGCGGCGAAGGCGGCCGCCACCAGCACGCCGTAGAGCACGGCCGAGGAGGCGTAGGAGCCCACGAAGGCCGCGCGCACCGCGTCCACGAGATAGCGGAACGGCATGAAGTGCGACAGCACATCGAGCCACCCGGGCCCCAGCGACATCGGCAGCATCAGCCCGGACAGCAGCATCGAGGGCATGGTCACGGCGTTGATGACCGGTCCGAACTCCTGCGGTGTGCTGACCTTCAGCGCCAGCGCGTACGACAGCGAGGCCAGCGCCACGGTCAGCACGGCGACGAACGCGAAGCCGATGAGGATGCCGGGCAGCGGTGCCCGCAGCCCCATGGCCAGCGCGGCCAGCACCAGCAGCACCGCCTGGAAGACGAACAGCGCGGCGTCCCGCAGCACCCGCCCCAGCAGCAGGGCCAGTCGGCTCACCGGAGTCACCCGCATCCGCTCCACGACCCCGTACTGCTTCTCGACGATGATGCCGAAACCACAGAACGAGGCCCCGAACAGGGCGAGTTGGAGCAGCAGGCCGGGTACCAGCACCTGCCAGGAGCTGCCGGACGAGGACAGCGGCAGATCGGTCAGCAGCGGCCCGAAGAAGAGCAGATACAGCAGCGGCATCAGCACGCCGAAGAGCATCTGGAGCTTGGAGCGCAGGGTCTGGCGGGCGTACCGGCCGAAGATCAGCGCGGTGTCGGAGAGGAGGGAGGAGAGGGAGGGCGAGGTGGACGAGGAGGGGGTCGAGGTGGACAAGGGGGGCTCCTAGAGGGCGACGGGGGCCGGGTCGTGGGGCGTGGCGCGGCGCCCGGTGAGGGCGAGGAAGGCGTCCTGCAAGGACGCGTCGGGGGAGCCGGCGTGGGCGCGCTTGAGGGCGTCCGGGGTGCCCTCCGCGACCACCACGCCCTTGTCGACGATCACCAGCCGGTCGGCCAGCGCATCGGCCTCGTCGAGGTAGTGGGTGGTCAGGAAGACGGTGGTGCCGTGTTCGGTGCGGATCCGGCGGACCAGGTCCCACAGATCGGCGCGGCTGCCCGGGTCGAGCCCGGTGGTCGGCTCGTCGAGGAACAGCACCTGGGGACGGTGGGTGAGCCCCATGGCGAGGTCGAGCCGGCGCCGCTCGCCGCCGGAGAGCGTGGCGGTCTTGCGGTCGAGCAGGTCGCCCAGCCCCAGGTCGGCGGCCAACTCCTCGGCGCGGGCCAGGGCTTCGGCCTTGCCGAGGCGGTAGAGGCGGGCCTGGGTGACCAGCTCCTCGCGCAGCGAGACATGGGGGTCGACGCCGCCGGACTGGGCGACGTAGCCGACGGCGCGGCATACGCCCGCCGGATCGCGGACGAGGTCGCAGCCGGCGACGGTCGCGGTGCCGTGGGTGGGCGCCAGCAGGGTCGTGAGCATCCGCAGGGTCGTGGTCTTCCCGGCGCCGTTGGGGCCGAGGAAGCCGAGGATCTCGCCGCGCTCGGCGGTGAGATCGATCCCGCGTACCGCGTCGACGGTGCCGCGTGGGGTGGTGAAGGTCCGGGCGAGTCCGGACGTGTGGATGACGGCCATGCCCCTAGAAAAACAGAGTGAATGAAAAATTGCAACGCCCCCAAAATTTCATGAAGCCCAAAGAAGGGTAGGGTGAGGGCATGGCAGAAGGGCTCAGGGAGCGGAAGAAGCGGCAGACCCGCCAGCACATCTCGGACGTGGCCACCGGCCTGTTCCTGGCGCGGGGCTTCGACGCGGTGACCATCGCGGAGGTCGCCGAGGCCGCGAACGTCTCCGTGAACACCGTCTACAACTACTTCCCGGCCAAGGAAGACCTCTTCTTCGACCGGAGCAAGGGCATCGTGGACCGGCTCTCGCGCTTTGTGCGCGGCCGGGCGGCCGGGGAGTCGGCGGCCGCCGCCGTGCTGCGGGAGCTGCGCGAGGAGGTCGAGGCGGTTTCGCCGCGGGTGGGCCTGATGGAGGGTTACGACCAGTTCATGCGGGTGGTGCACGGGGCGCCCACCCTCAAGGCCCGCCTCTGGTACATGCAGCAGGAGACCCACCTCAACCTGGAGGAAACGCTCCGGGAGGAGACCGGCGCCGCGGCCGACGATCCGCTGCCGGGCCTGATGGCGGGCCAGATCGGCTGGGTGCACCAGAGCCTGATGGGCTGGATCACGCAGCAGATGCTCGCCGGCCGCGAGCCCGCCGAGGTCTCCCGCGAGGCTCTGACTCTCCTCGACGAGATGGCGGAGCTGCTGGGGGAGAAGGTCCTCAACTATGCCGTACGGGCGACCGGCTGACGGCGGGCGCTCCCCCTCCGCGCGCCGCCCGGAGGTCCCGGCGGTGTGACGTCCGTCATGGATAATCGGCGCCGTGGTCCGAAGGGCCTCGTTACGGGGTGGTGGCCGGGTGACGGGCGGGCGTGACGCGCATCTCTTACCCCCCAAACGATCGCCCACGAGCGCTAACGTCACCCAGGACCGTCAAATGCACAGGGTGTGAGGGGACAGCAGTGGCAAAGAAGCTCGCCGTCATCGGGGCCGGACTCATGGGGTCCGGTATCGCGCAGGTCTCCGCCCAGGCGGGCTGGGACGTGGTTCTCCGCGATGTGACGGACGGGGCGCTGGCCCGGGGCAAGGGCGGTATCGAGGCCTCGTTCGAGAAGTTCGCCGCCAAGGGCAAGCTGTCGGCGGCCGACGCCGAGCAGGCGCTGGCCCGCATCACGACCACGACCGACCTGGAGGCCGTCGCCGACGCCGATATCGTCGTCGAGGCCGTGTTCGAGCGGATCGACGTCAAGCGCGAGATCTTCCAGTCGCTGGACAAGCTGGTCAAGGACGAGGCGGTGCTGGCCTCCAACACCTCGGCCATCCCGATCACCAAGATCGCCGCGGTCACCTCCCGTCCCGAGCGGGTCGTGGGTACGCACTTCTTCTCGCCGGTGCCGATGATGCAGCTGTGCGAGCTGGTCCGCGGCTACAAGACCAGCGACGAAACCCTGGCCACCGCCCGGGAGTTCGCCGAGTCGGTCGGCAAGACCTGCGTCGTCGTCAACCGCGATGTGGCCGGCTTCGTCACCACGCGCCTGATCTCGGCGCTGGTCGTCGAGGCCGCCAAGCTCTACGAATCGGGCGTGGCCAGTGCCGAGGACATCGACACCGCCTGCAAGTTGGGCTTCGGCCATGCGATGGGACCGCTGGCCACCGCCGACCTGACGGGCGTCGACATCCTGCTGCACGCCACCGACAACATCTACACCGAGTCCCAGGACGAAAAGTTCGCACCGCCGGAGATCATGCGGCGAATGGTCGATGCGGGCGATATCGGTCGCAAGAGTGGGCAGGGCTTCTACGAGCACTGAGGCCGCGTCAGCCCCCTCGGGCCGGCGGTGTCGCCCCGAGGGGTGAATTCGGTATCGGTTCGCTTACAGGCGGCAACTTCGCCGTATGAGAGGCAGTCAGTTCTGTAGACGTTCAGGCGTCACCACCCATGACATCGGGGAGCGCATATGCACATCAGGGGCGACCACGCCGAGCTGGTTGTCGGGGGCCGCCTCGACGTCCGCAGCGCGGCGGACGCCCGTACGGCCCTGCACGCCGCCGTCGACTCCGGTCGGGGCGACCTCGTGCTGGACCTGACCGAGCTGGATTCCTGGGACGCCACCGGCCTCGGCGTGATCATGGGCGCGCACCGCCGCGCCGGCCGGGTGGGCCGCCGGCTGGTGCTGCGCGGAGTGCCGCCCCAGATGCAGCGCCTGCTCGTCGCCACCCGGCTGCACCGCATCCTCGCCATCGAGGGCGGCATCGAAGCGGAATCGCTTCCCCGGGTGTGAGGCGGGCGGGGCGGGCCGCCCGGCGTCCCGCACAGGGCCCGGCCGGCGTCCCGCCCCCGGCCGGCGTCCCGCGCCCGGCTCCGGTGTCCGGGTCCGGAGCGCTCCCCGGGCGATCAGGATCGCGCCCGAAGCATGACGAAAACTGAAGAGCGGGGCCACGGAAATGTCGTAAACCGTGTGACACCGACCAATCCAGGAAGTTCCGGTCAGAGCCGCCCCCCGGCGGTACACCTGCCCACTCTCCGGGGCTAAGGTTCGCATCCCGCCCGTATGTCATCATCCGCGGCGGGCACCGGACCAGACGCGACGGCTGAGGACGACCTGCCGGAGCCGGGGGAGTGCGGACGGCCGGAAGCGCAGTCGGCACGCCAGATCTGGGAGCTTGCAGCATGGACCCGAACAGCCACCGGGGACCCGAGGAGTACGGCGAGCAGGGCGGCCCCGCCGAGCCGCCGGTCCCCGCGGTGGGCGGCGCACGCAGCGGCTCCGGCGGGCAGGCCCGCGTCGTCCGGCTCGTCTCGGGCCCCTACCTCGTCACCGTCAACCCCGTCGACGGCAGCGAAATAGAACCCTGCCCGCCCGGGGAGCGCCCCGAGGCCCCCAGCAGGCTCGACCCGCAGGAGCGCGCCGCGGCCGCCCGCGCCGCCGCACCCCCGGTGCCCCCGGGCGCGCCCGGGGAAGCCGGTCACGAGGGCGTGCTCGAAGAGCGCACCGAGGACACCGAACGCCTGGTCCGGCTGCTCTCCCGCGGCCGCTCGGTCCGCGTCACCGGCCCCTCCGGCTCGGGCCGCACCCGGCTGCTGGACGCCGTCGCCACCGCCTGCGCCGACCTCGCCCCCGACGGCGTCATCCGGCTCTCCGGTTACCACCGCACCGTCACCGACCTGCTGTACGCGCTGTTCGCCGCCGTGTACCGGGCCCCGCAGCACCGCCCCGACCGGCCCGAACTGCTGCGTATGATCGCCGAGATCGGTGCCATCGTGGTCCTGGACGACCTGGAGTTCGGCGGCGCCGCGCTCGACGAACTGCTCGACGCCACCCCCGAATGCGCCTTCCTGATCGCCGCCACTCCCGACGTCGCGGCGCCCAGCCCCCGCTCGCACCTCGAAGAGGTCTTCCTCAGCGGTCTCGGCCGGGCCGGCTGCGCCCGGCTGCTGGAGCGCGCCGTGGACCGGCCGCTCACCGACGACGAGGAGGCCTGGTCCGCCGACCTCTGGTTCGAGTCCGAGGGGCTGCCGCTGCGCTTCGTGCAGGCCGCCGCCCTGCTGCGGCAGCGTGACCGGATGCGGGGGGCGCCGGGTGCCCTCGACGACGGCTACGGCCTCTTCCCCGAGGAGGGGGCGGCCCACACCGGCACCGGCACCGACACCGGCACCGGCACCGCGGCCGATACCCCCACCGCCGCCACCGACGGTGACGCCGAGCCCGGCGAGCAGGCCGACGTGCCCCTGCCCTCCCTCGGCGAGGCCGCCGCGCCCGCCCCGCTGCTCGCGTCCCGGCTGGGCGACGCCGCCAGGGAGACGCTGCGCTTCGCCGTCGCGCTCGGCGGTGAGCTGCCCCACCAGGCGCATCTGCCCGCCCTCACCCAGGACACCCACGCCGACGCCGCCCTCGGCGAACTGCTGGCCTGCGGCCTGATCACCCCGGTCGGCAGCCACTACCGGCTCGCCGCCACCGTCCAGGAGCAGTTGGAGGCGGCCGGCTACGCGGAGGGCGCGGCCGCACGGGCGCACACCGCCGCTCAGCACTACGCCTGGTGGGCCGGCCACCCCTCGGTCACGCCCGAGCGGGCCGCCGCCGAATCCGATGTGGCACTGGCGGCCATGGGCGCACTGACCGGAAGCCGGGAGAGCGGGCACGCCAGCGCGGCCGTACTGCTCGCCCGCACGGCCGCCCCGGCGTTCGCCGCCGCCCTGCGGTGGAACGCGTGGGAGCGCACCCTGCGGCACGGCCAGGAAGCCGCGCGGCTGGCCGGGGAGGTCGCCGAAGAGGCCTACTTCCACCACGAGCTGGGCGTCCTGGCGCTCTGCACGGGCAGCCTGGACCGGGCGCGCGCCGAGCTGGAGGCGTCCATCGGGCTGCGCGGGGTGCTCTCCGACCGCAATGGTGCGGTGGCCGGACGGCGGGCCCTGGCCCTGGTCACCGACCGTTCGCGGGCCGATGCGGCCGCGGCGGCCACCACGGTGCTCCCGCAAGCCCTCGCCGCGGCCTCCACGGCGTCACCGGACGCACGGAAGAAGCCGGCGGCCACACCGCGCGACGGTGCCTCGACCGCCAAGCTGCGGGCGGCGCGGGCCGAGGGGACCGCGGGCACGAGCACCGCCCGGGGCGCCTCCGCGACCGCCGCCACCACGGCCGTCCCTGCCGTGGCCGGGAGCGGCACCAAGACCGGCGGCAAGGGCGCCCTGCGGGTGTTCGGCGGGGCGCGCCGCAATGTCGTGGCCGCGGGTGCCGGCGCGCTGCTGGCGGCCGTCCTCGGCACCGTCGTCACCCTCGGGGCGACCGGTGGTGACCACCCGCACGACGACAAGGTCAGCACCGAGCAGACCACGGACGACGGCGACAGCAACGACCTGCCGGCCGAGCAGCCCGCTACGGGCTCCAGCCTGCCGCCCACCGGCCCCGGCACCTCCCGGCCCGGCACCCCCGCCCGGTCGCAGAGCCCGTCGCCGTCCGCGAGCGACCCCGCCACCAGCGGTTCGCCCACCGATGCCGGCACCGGGCCGACGAGCCCGGCGGGCGACCCGACCGAGCCGACCGGGCGGCCCACCTCGCCCAGCGGCCCGCCGACCCATACGCGTCCGCCGACCGCCGACCCGACGGACCCGACGCCGACGGACGACCCGACGGATTCGTCGCCGGACCCGACGCCCAGTGACGACCCCAGCTCGGGCAAGCCCACGACCCAGAGCCCGTCGCAGTCGGCCGCCAACCCCTCCGGCAGCTCCTCCAGTGGCAGTGGCACCACGCCGTCGGACGGAACGGCCCCCTCCGGCTCCGGTACGCAGAGCGTGCCGGCCGGCTGACGGCCCGCGCCGTCCCGGCCGGCTGACGGGCGCGGCAGACAGCACGAGGGCCCGGTACGTGCGTACCGGGCCCTCGCGCTGCGCGCTTACTGTGCGGGCCGCCGCTCCCGGGGCCGCGGGGTCAGAACAGACGCAGCTTGTCGTCCTCGATGCCACGCAGCGCGTCATAGTCCAGGACGACGCAGCCGATACCGCGGTCGGTGGCCAGCACCCGCGCCTGCGGCTTGATCTCCTGGGCCGCGAAGATGCCCTTCACCGGCGCCAAGTGCGGGTCGCGGTTGAGGAGTTCGAGATAGCGGGTGAGCTGCTCGACCCCGTCGATCTCACCACGCCGCTTGATCTCGACGGCGACGGTCTGGTTGTCGGCGTCCCGGCACAAGATATCCACCGGGCCGATGGCAGTGGGGTATTCACGCCGAATCAGCGAGTATCCCTCGCCCAAGGTTTCGATCCGGTCCGCCAGCAGCTCCTGGAGGTGCGCCTCCACGCCGTCCTTGATGAGCCCCGGGTCGACGCCGAGCTCGTGCGAGGAGTCGTGCATGACCTCCTCGAGGGTGATGATCAGCTTCTCGCCCCCCTTGTTCTCGACGGTCCACACCTCCCCGTCGCCCTCCTTGAGAGTGCAGGGCGGCGACATCCAGTTGAGGGGTTTGTAGGCCCGGTCGTCCGCGTGAATGGAGACGGAGCCGTCCGCTTTCACCAGGATGAGGCGAGGGGCCGAGGGGAGATGGGCGGTGAGCCGGCCCGCGTAGTCCACGGAGCAGCGGGCGATGACGAGACGCATGGGGCGAAACGCTACTCGACCGGAGGCCCCGCACGCGATTCGCCCTGGGTCACCGGGCCTTTACGGCGGAAATCCCCGCACCCCCGACGCTCACCAATGGCCGGTTGTATGTGCAATCTCCTGGTGCGGGCCTGTTGTGCGGCATACCGTTACAGCGGGGGGTTGTGAACCGAACACGCTCCGTCGCAAAGCCCCCAGTCCCGTCCCTAGGCCCCGTCCGTCCCGGCGGGTCCGCGAGAGGAGAACCTCATGTCGCTCGACGTCTCACCGGCCCTCCTCGAACAGGCCGAGCGAGGCGAGGTCGACGAAGCCGCATTTGTCGACTGCGTCCGGACCTCCCTGCCCTACGCATGGGGGATGATCAGCTCTCTGGTGGCCCAGCTGAAGGTGGACGGCGGAGAGTTCGCCGACAATCAGACGCCGCCGCCGGACGAGCAGGCGCGCGGCCAGCTGCTGCGCGCGCTGGCGAGTGACGCCATCCGTGGTTCCCTTGAGCGCCACTTCGGTGTGCGGCTCGCCTTTCAGAACTGCCACCGTGTCGCGGTTTTCCCGCTCGACCCGGTGGTGGACGCGCGACTGGCCCGCTTCACGTCCATCCGGGGCCAGCTGCTGAACCAGTCGCCCGAACTCCGCGACTGCTGAACGACGTTGCTGCCGCTGCGCACACGGTGGTGACCCGCACCGTGCCGTGCGCCAGCGGCAGCACCACTTACAGCAGGGCGACCGCTGCCTCGTACCGCTCCGTTGTACGGCGCCCTTACACCGGCGCTTCGCAGGCAACATCACGGTTACCCGCTCACGACCTGCGCATGCCGTCCGCCGTACCGGGCCCGGTCACGCCAGCTGCGACAGCACCTCCGTGCCCAGCCGGCGGA
This sequence comes from Streptomyces sp. NPDC047049, assembly GCF_040643995.1. Taxonomy (NCBI): domain Bacteria; kingdom Bacillati; phylum Actinomycetota; class Actinomycetes; order Kitasatosporales; family Streptomycetaceae; genus Streptomyces; species Streptomyces sp. NPDC047049. Next base: position 691,676 of record NZ_JBEYVM010000003.1, read on the forward strand.
CGTTCTCCTCCGTCGCCGCAAGATCGCCGGAGCCCTCGACGAGCAGCGCGAAGCGGGTGATGCCCGTACGCTCCGAGGTCGCCGCCAGCCGGTCCGCGCACCACTGCGGCGGTCCGACGGGGTGCAGCCCGCACAGCAACTCCGTATAAGCATGCGGATCACGCATCGCGCGATAGCGGCCGTCGACCGTGACATGGGCGCCCAGGCCCTGCCGCAGCCAGCCGGGCATCGCCTTCGTCAGGGTCTCCCGCGCGGCCTCGCGGTCGTCGGCGATCTGCACCACCCCGGCCGAGACATGCGCCGCCGCGGCCACCTCGTCGCCGTCCAGCCCGGCCTCCCGCGCGGCCGTCCGCCACAGCGCGATCATCTCCGCCTTCTCCTCGTCGCCGCAGTGCATGCCCAGCAGCATCGGCAGCCCGCGCGCGGCAGCCGTGCGCACCGACGAGGGGGAGGTGCAGGCGACCACGACCGGCGGGCCCGGAGGCCCGGCGCCCGGGTCGTCCGGAGCGGTCAGCGCCTCGGCCGGACGCGGTACCACCGCCACTTCGCGGAACGTATAGCGCTCGCCCTGCGCGCCGACCCGGGGCTCCCGCAGCCAGCGCATCAGCAGATCGAGCGATTCCGGGAAGCCGTGGTCATACGCTTCGAGTCCGGAACCGAACACCTCCAGATCGACCCACGGACCGCCGCGGCCGACGCCGAGCGTGAACCGCCCGTCGGAGGTGAGATGCAGCAGCGCCGCCTGTTCACCGAGTGCCACCGGATGCTGGGTCGGCAGCACACTCACCGCCGTCCCGACGCCGATCCTGCGGGTCCGGCCCAGCAGCAGCCCGGCCAGCGTCGCCGCGTTCGGGCAGACGCCGTAGGGTACGAAGTGGTGTTCCGCCAGCCAGACATCGTCGAGTCCGGCCTCCTCCGCGACCTCCGCGGAGCGCACCGCGCGGTGCAGTGCTTCCCCCTGTCCCTGACCGGGGAATTGAGCGGCCAGGATGAAAGCCCCAACGCGCATCGCTCTCTGCCTCCTCGCAGCCGACGCGACTCCCCCTTACAGGCAACAACGTGTGACACGTGCCAAGGGCACGGCCTGACGCGAAATTTCCTGATGATCGCAGAATCCTGCCGAGCGGCGTCCACCCCTGACCGCGCCGCGTACGCTGGTGACAGCCCGTGACTCCGTACATATCCGAGGTGTTCTGTGTCCCCGCGCCGAAACCGCCAGCACGGCGGTGCGAAGCCCACCGACCGCACGGGCGGAGACCCCTACGGCCGGATGGGGGCGCCTCCCGGCAGCGGCGGCTGGGAGACCACCGAGGAGTGGCGCGGCGAGGACTGGGTCGTGCGGCCCGTCGGGGGCGGCGGCGCGGCCAAGCGCTACCGCTGCCCCGGCTGCGACCAGGAGATTCCGCCCGGGGTCCCGCACGTGGTCGCCTGGCCGCAGCACGGTGACGTCGATGACCGCCGGCACTGGCACAAGGCGTGCTGGAACGCACGGGACCGCCGGAGCGCGCGGCTCCAGCGGTCCCGTAACGCGCCCCGTTACTAGGGCGGATACTCCCTTTCAGGGCTCAGGGCGATGTCCTGGCCGCTCCTCGGCGCCCGGGGCGCCGGTGCGGCCGGACCGTCTCAGACGTCGCGCTTGTTGATGACCGCGTAGGCGGCACCGAGAGTGACGGCCGTCAGGCCCGTGACGATCCACAGGGGGTCCCAGCCGGACGGGCCGGTGTTGACGAGGTTGCTGCTGAACATCACGCCGAGCTGGCTGGGGAGCGCGTACTCCAGCAGCCAGATCTGGATGTCCTTGAGGCTTTCCGCCTGCATGAAGATCGCCAGCACCAACGGCAGCAGATAGACGCCGATCATGAGCGTGATCGCGCCCGCGGAGTGCCGCAGCAGGGCGCCGACGGCCAGCGAGAGCAGCCCGATCATGGCGACGAAGAGGCTCACCCCGACCGTGGCCTTGAACCAGTCCGCTCCGGTCGGTACGTTCTTGATCTCCAGGCCGCTGACCATGGAGTACTGCGCGAGGGCCACCACCGTCGTGGTCACCAGGGCGAGGACGAAGCTCAGGACGAAGAAGACGATCGCCTTGGCGGTCAGGATCCGGGCACGGGGCGGGCAGGCCGTGAGGGTGGTGCGGATCATTCCGGTGCCGTACTCGGAGGAGATCACCAGCACGCCCAGCGTGATCAGGGGGATCAGGCCCATCATCATCCCGAAGGTGCCGTAGCTCAGGGGTGAGTCGGGGCCGAGCGTGTCGCTGTGCCCGGCGATGACCGAGCCCGTCAGCAGGCCGATGCCCACCGTCAGGAGGATCATCACGCCCACCGTCCAGAGCGTCGACTGCACGGAGCGGATCTTTGTCCACTCGGAGAGCAGCGCATGGCCGAGGTGGGTGGGGCGCACCGGGATGGACGAGACATAGCCGCCCGGTCCGCCGGCGTAGGCCTGCTGGGGGTGCGGCTGGGCGGGAGGCTGCGGGGCCTGACCCTGGGCCTGGGCCGGAGCCTGACCTTGGGCCTGGGCCGGAGCCTGGGCCTGGAGCATCATCGTGCCCGCGTCCTTGCCCGGTCCGTGCGCGGCGAGCGGCTGCGGTACGGGCGGCTGCTGGGCCTGCTGGGCCTGCTGGGGCTGCGGAGCCTGCTGGGCCTGGAGGGTCATGGTGCCCGCCTCTTGGGCGGGTGCGGGCTGCCCCGGAGCCTGTTGGGCCTGGAGCATCATCGTGCCCGCTTCCTTGGCGGGTGCGGGCTGCCCGGGGGGCTGCTGGGCCTGGAGCATCATCGTGCCGGCCTCCTTGGCGGGCGCGTGCTGCTGCGGCGCCGGCTGCTGCGCGGGCTGCTCCGGACCGGCCGGCTGCCCCTGGGGCGGGGTGCCCTGCTGCGGTGCGGCGCCCTGCGGGGTGGCGGGCGGCATCGGGGGCGCGGCCGGCATCGGCTGCTGCTGCGCGCCGGTGTCGTGGGGTCCGCGCTCAGGCTGCGGCTGCTGAGGGCTGGTCATCGGGCGTCCTCGTGGTGCGGCGTGGGCTGGTCGGCGGGGGCGGCGGGCGGCATCGGCGCGGCGGGCTGCTGCCCGTACGGGTGGGGTGCGCCGTAGGACTCGGGTCCCCCGTACGGGTGACCTTGCGCCTGCGCCGGCGGCGGATAGCCCGGCCCCGGAGCCGCCCCGGCCGCCTGCTGGGCGTACGGATCCTGCTGGGTGTACGGGTTCGGCTGCCCCTGGCCGGGAACTCCGGCCGGTGCCTGGCCGGGCTGCCCGGCCGCGTATCCGGGTCCGCCCGCGAACCCCTGCGGTGCGGCGCCCTGCGGGCCGTACCCGGCCGGGGCACCCTGCAGACCGGCCCGCTGGTCGTGTGTCGAGCGGTAGTCCACGGCGCCCTGCGTCAGCTGCATATACGCCTCTTCCAGCGACGCCTGGTGCGGCGACAGCTCCCACAGCCGGACCTCGGCCCGGTGCGCGACATCGCTGATACGGGGGAGCGGCAGCCCGGTCACCCGCAGCGCGCCGTCCGGCTCGGGCACGGCCTGCCCGCCGGCCTCACCGATCGCGGCGATCAGCTTCTCGCGCTGCTCCGGCTCGGTGTCCGGCGTACGCACCTTGGCGAAATCGGCGGAGTTGGCCGAGATGAAGTCCTTGACCGGCATGTCCGCCATCAGCTGTCCACGGCCGATCACGATCAAGTGCTCGGCGGTCAGCGCCATTTCGCTCATCAGGTGCGAGGAGACGAAGACCGTACGGCCCTCGGACGCCAGCTGCTTCATCAGATTGCGCACCCACAGGATGCCCTCGGGGTCGAGGCCGTTGACCGGCTCGTCGAAGAGCAGCACCTGCGGATCGCCGAGCAGCGCCGCGGCGATGCCCAGCCGCTGGCCCATACCGAGCGAGAAACCCTTGGAACGCCGCCCCGCGACGTCCTGCAGACCGACCACCCCCAGCACCTCGTCGACCCGGCGGGCGGGAATACCGGACAGCTGGGCGAGCGAGAGCAGGTGCTGGCGCGCGCTGCGGCCGCCGTGCACGGCCTTGGCGTCGAGCAGCGCGCCCACCTGGCGCGGAGCGTTGGGGAGGCTGCGGAAGGGCCGGCCGGCGATGGTGGCCTGCCCCGAGGTCGGTGCGTCCAGGCCCAGAATCATGCGCATGGTGGTCGACTTACCGGAGCCGTTGGGCCCCAGGAAGCCGGTCACCGTGCCCGGCCTTACCTGGAACGACAGGTTGTACACGGCCGTCTTGGCGCCGTAGCGCTTCGTCAGGCCGACTGCCTCGATCAATTCTCCGCCCCTCGCGAGATGGTCGGGGCAGAGGCGCCCTCGTGCCCCCGTGAGGGTTAGGAGGCTATCCGGCCGTTGACGGTTCCCGTCAATTCCTCATGTCCCCGACTGCCCTGCGGAGCTCCGGATTTGGCGTCTCGCGGCTCGGCGGCTGGTCGGCTTCGGGGCTCGGCGGCTGCGCGCTCCCGCCATGGCGGCTGCGGACGGGGAGGGACGCCGGGGCGCGCCCGCGCTGCTCAGGACGGACGGGACGGAACGGAATGGAACGCGGAATCCGTTATGCGTCGCGCTTTTTCAGAAGGACGAATCCGCCGACGAGTGCCGCGGCCGTCCAGGCGATCATGATTCCCAGCCCGCCCCACGGGCCGTACGGCACATCGCTGTTGGCGGGCGTCACCACTTGCATGATCTTTGAACCCGCCTGGTCCGGCAGAAAGCGGCCGATTTTCCGGGTCGCCGTGACATTTCCGAGGATATTGGAAATGAGGAAGAAGAACGGCATCAGAATGCCCAGCGAAAGCATCGGGCTGCGCAGCATGGTGGCCACCGCCATCGAGAACAGCGCGATCAGCGTCATATAGAGCCCGCCGCCGATCACCGCGCGCAGCACGCCCGGATCCCCGATGTGCGCCCGGAGATCGCCCAGCACCGACTGCCCCGCGAAGAACGTCACAAAGCTGGTCGCCAGGCCGACGACGAAGACCAGCGCGGTGGCCACCAGCAGCTTGCAGAACAGGAAGGTGCCGCGCTGCGGTACGGCCGCCAGCGAGGCGCGGATCATGCCGGTGCTGTACTCGTTCGACACCACCAGCACCCCGAAGACGATCATCGCCAGCTGGCCCAGCCCCATCCCGGCGAAGCTGATGTTGGTGGCATCGAACGCCAGCCGGGCCCTGGCCGGCATCGAGTTGAAGTCGCTGCTGGTCAGGCTGCAGATCACCACACCCAGCCCCACGGTGACCACGACGGCGATGCCCAGCGTCCACACCGTGGACCGCACCGACCTGATCTTGGTCCATTCCGACCGAATGACCTGCCCGAGCGCCGCCATCCGTCAGCTCCTCTTCTTCTTCTGCCAGTTTGCGCCCCAGCCGGTCGGCTGCGGTTCGCCCGGCCGTGCCCCGGCCGTCTGCGGCTCTCCCGGGGGCCGTGCCGCCGGCGACCACCCGCCGGCCTGCGCCGGCACCGGTTCGCCGCCGTGTGCGTGGTACTCCACCGACTCCGCCGTCAGCTGCATGAAGGCCTCCTCCAGGGACGCCTGCTGGGGGCTCAGCTCATGGAGCACCAGCTGGTGTGCGGCGGCCAGTTCGCCCAGCCGCTCCGCGGGCACCCCGTCGACCTCCAGCGAGCCGTTGGCGGCCGCCACCGCCCGCATGCCCTCGGCGTGCAGCAGATCCAGCAGCTTCTCCTGCTCCGGGGACCGCATCCGGACGTAGGACCGCGAGTTCTGGTGGATGAAGTCCTTCATCGAGGTGTCCGCCATCAGCCGGCCCTGCCCGATCACGATCAGGTGCTCGGCGGTCAGTGCCATCTCGCTCATCAGGTGCGAGGAGACGAAAACGGTGCGGCCCTGGGCGGCGAGGTTCTGCATGAGCGTGCGGATCCAGTGGATGCCCTCGGGGTCGAGGCCGTTGACCGGCTCGTCGAAGAGCAGCACCTGCGGGTCGCCCAGCAGCGCCGCGGCGATGCCCAGCCGCTGGCTCATCCCGAGCGAGAACCCCTTCGTCCGCTTCTTGGCGACGGCGCTCAGCCCCACGGTGTCCAGCACCTCGCCGACCCGCCTGCGGGGGATGCCGTTGCTCTGCGCCAGACACAGCAGATGGTGGGCGGCGCTCCGGCCGCCGTGCACCGACTTCGCCTCCAGCAGGGCACCGATGTACGTCAGTGGATCCTGCAGCTGGCGGTAGTGCCGGCCGTTGATCCGGACCGTGCCCGACGTCGGGTTGTCCAGGTCGAGCATCATCCGCATGGTCGTCGACTTGCCCGCGCCGTTGGGGCCGAGGAAGCCGGTGACGATGCCGGGCCGCACTGTGAAGGTGAGGTCGTCCACGGCGACCTTGTCGCCGTAATGCTTGGTCAGCCCCTCGAGCTCGATCATGTACAGCACGCTAGGCCCGCTCCGGGCCCCCTGCCACCGGTGCGGGGCCGCCCGGCTGACCCCCCGTACGCACCGCGCCCCCGTACCGCCACAGGAGGCGGTACGGGGGCGCGGCCCGGAACGGTGCGGAACCTGCCGGGGCACCATCCAGCGTCAGCCGGTGGAGGGCCGGCGGGCCGGCGGTCCGCCGGGTCAGCGGGTCTGCTGAGCGGGAACGCCGTGCGAGGCGGTCTCGTCCTCGCCGGGGGCGCCGGCCGCGGCCACCGCCGCACCGGTCAGCGTCGCCAGCATCTCGCGGACGTTGGTCAGCTGGGCGTTGATCGAGTCGCGGCGGTTGGTCAGCGCCGCCAGCTCGCGCTCGGATTCGCTGCGGATACGATCCGCCTTGGCATTGGCGTCCGCCACGATGTCCTCGGCCTGGCGCTGCGCGGTCTCCACCGTCTGGCGGGCCCGGCGCTCCGCGTCCGTCCGCAGCTTCTCGGCCTCCAGGCGGAGCTGTTCGGCGCGGTGCTCGATCTCCGCGAGCCGCTTCTCGGCCTTGGCCTGACGCGAGGCCAGGTCGCGCTCGGACTGCTCACGGCGCTTGGCGAGGTTGGTCTCGAAGTCCGCAGCGGCCTGCGCGGCCTTGGCGCGGGTCTCCTCGAAGAGGGAGTCCGCCTCCTCGCGCTTGGACTGCGCGTCCTTCTGCGCCTCGGCGCGCAGCGTGGCCGCCTCGCCCTTGGCCTTCTCGACGATCCGGGCGCCCTCGTCCTCCGCCTTCGCCTTCCGGTCGGTGGCGAACTGCTCGGCGTCGTTACGAACCTGCTGGGCGGCCGACTCGGCCAGCTCGCGGTGCTGCTCGGCGGCCCGACGGGCCTCTTCACGCAGATCCTTCGCTTCCTCTTCGGCGAGGCGGAGGATCTTCTCCACGCGCGCACCGAGGCCCGCGTAGGACGGTTCGGCGTCATTGACCTGCGCCTGGGCGTTCTGCGTTTCGAGGTGCAGCTCCTCGATCCGCTTTTCCAGCGACGTGATGCGGGCCAGCGCGCTGTCGCGGTCGGCGACGAGCTTCGTAATGCGGTCATCCACCTGACCGCGGTCGTACCCACGCCGCACGAGCTCGAAGCCGAAGGGGGAGGAAGTGTCGCTCATGGGGTTCCTGTCGAAGAGACCGGTGAGGTGATAAGGAGAATCCTAGGGGTCATCACGGCGTGTCATCGAGTCATTGCGGGTTTGATCTGGAGAATGACCCCTCATTTGAGTGGCTACCCTTCAGACTGCTTGCCACTCGAACGAGTTGCCCCCGCACCCGCGGCCGCCTTCACCCCGCCGCCCTTGCCTTCGCCGTTTCCGCCGGGTGACTCGAACGACTCCAGGGCCTCCAGAACGTCCTGAACGCGGCTGATTTCGGCGTTGATGTCCTCGCGCCGGCGCACCAGGACCTCCAGCTCCCGCTTGCCCTCGTCCACGATCCGGCCGGCCTCCGCCTCGGCCTCGCTGCGCATCCGCTCCGCGTCGCGCACCGCCTCGGCCTTCTTGTTCTCGGCCTCCTTGATCAGGCTCTCGGCCTTCTTCACCGCCGAGATCCGGACCTTGCTCGCCTCGCTGTTGGCGTCCGCCACCATCCGGTCGGCCTTCTCCTCGGCCTCCACCTGCTGGGCGGTGGCCTGCGCGATGAGCTTGTCGACCCGTTCGCCGGCGTTCTTCATCGTCTCCGCGGACTCCCGGCGGGCCCGCTCGTGCAGCTCCTCGACCTCGGACTCGATCCGCCGGCGCAGCTCCTCGGCACGCTCCCGGATGCCCGTGGCGTCGCGGCGGGCCTCTTCCAGCAGCGTGTTCGCGTCCGTACGGGCCTTCTCCACCCGGGCATTGCCGTCGGACGTCGCCTCCGCGATGAGCCGGTCGGCCTCCTTGCGGGCCGCGCCGACCATCGTGTCGGCCTGCTCCTCGGCGGCGGTGGCGGCCTTCAGGGCCTCCTCCTGGGCCTTGGCGACGAGCTGGTCCGCCTGCTCGGCCGCGTCCCCGCGGCGCTTGGCGGCGTCCTTGCGCGCCTCGTCGACGAGCCGGTCCGCCTCCTGCTGCGCTTCTGTCCGGGTCCGCTCGGCCGCCGCCTCGGCGTCCTCCTTGACCTGCGCGGACTCGCTGCGGGTGCGGGTGGCGTGCTCCTGGGCGGCGGTGACCGTCTCGGCCGCTTCCGTGCGCAGCCGGTCCGCCTCCGCGGTGGCCGTCGCGATCATGCGGTCCGCCTGCTCGCGGGCATCGGCCCGGGTGCGGTCCGCGTCCCGTTCGGCGTCCGCGGTCGTCTCCGCCGCTTCCGTGCGCAGCCGCTCCGCCTCGGTCGCCGCCTCCGACATCAGCTGGTCGGCCTGCTCGGCGGCGTCCGAGCGGGTCTTGTTGGCCGCCTCGCGCGCCTGGTCGCCGGTGTGCTCGGCGTCGAGACGGGCCTTCTCCAGCGCCTCGGCCGCCTCCGTCCGCAGCCGCTCGGCCGCCTCGGTCGCCTCCGCCACCAGGGCCTGCGCCTGCTGCTCGCCCTCGGCCCGCAGCCGCTCGGCGTTCTGCTGGGCCTCCTGGACCGTACGGTCCGCGTCGTCCTGCGCCGACGAGGTCAGCTCGGTCGCCTCGGTGACGATCCGTTCGGCCTCCGTGCGGGCCTCGGTGATCAGGCGGTCGGCCTGCTCGGCGGCGTCCGAGCGCATCCGGTTCGCGTCGTTGCGCGCCTCCGCACGGGCCCGCGCCGCGTCCTGCTCGCCCGCGGCCAGCGCGTCCGAGGCGTCGGTACGCAGCTGCTGCGCCTTCGCCGTGGCGTCCGCGACCAGCTTCTCGGCCTGCGCGGTCGCCTCCGACACCAGCCGGTCGGCCTGCTCGGCGGCCTCGGACCGGGCCGCATCGGCGTCCCGGCGCGCCGCGTCCAGGACACCGGCCGCCTCCGTACGGAGCGCGTCGGCCTCCTCGATGGCCTCGGAAACCGCCCGCTCCGCCAGGACCTTGGCGGCCTCCTGGGCCTCCTGGGCCTCCTGCCGCGCCCGTGCGGCGTCCTGCGAGGCGCGCTCCCGCTCGTCGTAGGCGTCCTTGCGGACCCGGTCCGCCTCGTCCTGTGCCTCGGCCTTGGTGCGCTCCGCGGCGTGCTCGGCCGCCGAACGCAGTCCGGCGATCTCCTCACCGGCCTGCTCGTGCAGCCCCGCGACCGCGTCCCGCACCTGCTGTGCGGTCTGCTCGGCCGCCGCCACCAACTCGCCCGCACGCCGGTCCGCTTCCTCGACCAGCCGCTCGGCTTCCTCCTGCGCCTCGCCCACCCGGGTACGGGCCGACGCCAGCAGCTCCTCGCTCTGCTCGCGCGCCGCGGTGCGCTCCTGGTGGGCCTCCTCGCGGGCCTCGCCCAGCAGCTGCTCGGCCTCCCGGCGCCGCCGCGCGGCCTCCTCCTGGGCCGCGGCCAGCGCCTGCGCCGCCTCCGCGCCGGTGCGCTCCGCGGCCGTCGCGGCCTCGGCACGCACCCGGTCCGCGGTCTCCTGGGCCTCCGACTTCAGCCGCTCCGCCTCGGCCGCCGCCTCGCTGCGCAGCCGCGTCGCCACCGCCTCGGCCTCGGCGCGGGCCGACGAGGCGTCGGACGCGGCCTCGTCGCGCAGCCGCTCGGCCTCCTCCTCGGCCTGCTGCTGCAGCATCCGGCGCCGTTCCGCCGACTCCGCCTTGAGCCGGGCCGCGTCCTCCTGGGTCTCCCGGCGCAGCCGCTCCGCCTCCGCGCGGGCATCGCGCAGCGTCCGCTCGGCGGCGGTGACCTTCTCCTCCGCCTCGCCGTGCAGGCGGTCCAGCTCGGCCTGCGCTTCGCTCCGCAGCTCCTCCGCGGCCTCTTCGGCCGCCGCACGCAGCCGCGCGGCGGACTCCTCGGCCTCGGCGGTCACCATCTCCGCGGCCTGGGCGCCCTCGGTCAGCAGCTCCTCGCCCTCCGACCGGGCCCGCTCCAGCGCCTCTTCGGCCTGCCGGCGCAGCGCGGTGGCCCGCTCGATGGCCTCCGTCCGCACCCGCTCGCTCTCCGCGACGGCGCCCGAACGGGTCTCCTCGGCATCGGCCTTGGCCTTGGCCAGCAGCTCCTCGGCGGACCCGGCCGCCTCCTCGATCTGCTGGACCGCTTCCCGGCGGGCCTCGCTGCGGATCCGCTCGCCCTCGGCGACCGCGTCCGCGCGCAGCTGCTCGGCCTCACCGCGCAGCCGCCGTGCCTCCTCCTGGAGTTCGGCGGTCTTGGCGCGGTACTCCTTGGTGTCGTCCTTCGCCGCGCCCTTGAGCTGGGCCGCGGTGTCATGCGCCTCTTCGCGCAGCCGGTCCGCCTCGGCCTCGGCCTCGCTGCGCAGCCGTTCGGCCTCCTCCGCGGCCGCCTTGGTGGTGGCCTTGGCGTCCTCCGAGGCCTTGTTCAGCACCTCCTCGGCGGTGCGGGCGGCCTTCGCCAGCTGGGCCGCGGCGTCCTCCGACGCCTTGGACCGGGCGGTCTCCTCCGCCTCGGCGATCAGCCGGTCGGCCTCCGTGCGGGCGTCCTCGCGCAGTTGCTCGGCCTCGGCCTTGAGCGCTTCGGCCTCCTTGGTGGCCTCGCCGACCAGCCGGGCGATCTCCGCCTTGGCCGTACGGGTGCGCTGCTCGTTGTCCGACTCGGCCGCCGTCAGCCGCTTGGTGGCGCTCTGCTGCGCCTCGTCGACCAGCTTCTCGGCCTCGGCGCGCGCCTCGCGCAGCGCCTTGTCCGCCTCCTGGAGGCGTGCCTCGGCGGTACGGGTCAGCTCCGCGGCCTGGCGGCGGGCCTCCTCCGACTCGGTGCCGACGCTGGTGCGCAGCTGCTCGGCCTGATCGGTGGCCTCCTGGGCCTGGTTGGAGGCGGCGTTCAGCAGCCGCTCGGCGTCGGTCCGGGCGCGGCGCAAAATGCTTTCCGCTTCGGCACGGGCCTCTTCGGCCTCGGTGCCGAGCCGTTCACGGGCGCGTTCGGCCAGCCGCTGGGCCTCGGCCCGTGCGGCCGACAGCGCCTGCTCGGCCTCCCGGCGGGACTCCTCCATCAGCCGGCGGGCCTGCGACTCCGTCCGGGCGCGCAGCTGTTCGGCCCAGGCGACGTTCTCGTTGACGTGCGACTCGACGGTCTGCCGGCGCTCGTTGAGCTCTTCATCGAGCCGCTGGCGCCGGGTGACCGCCTCGGCGTGCAGCTCGGCCTCCAGCCGGGACTGCCGCTCCGCCTGCTCCTGCAGCAGCCGCTGGGTCTGCGCCCGGGCCTCGCGCAGCTCGCGCTCGGCGTCCGTACGCAGTTGGTCCGCCTGGATCTGCGCATTGCGCAGCATCTGCTCGGCCTGATGACTGACGTTGTCGTAGGCAGGACGGGTCGCGAGGTTGCGGCGCGCCTCATGGAGCTTGGCGCGCAGCACCTCGACCTGATAGCCGAGGTCGTCGGCGTGCTGGACGGCCTTGTCCCGCTCGCTCTTCAGCCGCTCCATCTCGGCCTCGAACTGCGAGAGGTGGTCGTCAGCCTCGTAGCGGTCGTTGCCCCGCACTGCGCGGTCCCATCCGTCCCCTGGTCATGGTGGCGGCCGTCTCCGTCCTGCGGTGCTCGTCCCGTACACGTCACGTCGTACCGGAGTCGCGCCCCTCGGAGCTGACCCTTCCGAAGAAATGGTGTCAGATCATCGGCAGAGTATGGACCGAGCCCCACTCCCTTACCCCGGCCGAAGCTGCACTCTACCGGCCGGGGAAGGTGATGGTCAGTGGTCTTCGGAGGTGGCGGGCGCCGCGGTGACGAGTTCGGTGAGCACTCCGTGACAATCCTTGGGGTGCAGGAAGGTGATCCGAGACCCCATCGAACCCGTCCTGGGCTCGTCGTAGAGGACCCGGACGCCCTTGCCGCGGATGGCCTCGGAGTCGCCGTCCACGTCCGCGGTGCCGAAGGCGATGTGATGGACGCCCTCGCCGTTCTTGGCAAGCCACTTGCCCACCGCGGAGTCCTCGCGGGTGGGTTCCAGGAGCTGCAGATACGAGGCGCCGCCGTCCGACGTCCCATTGATTTTGATCATGGCTTCCCGGACTCCCTGCTCCTCGTTGACCTCGGTGTGGAACACCTCGAAGCCATACGTGGCACGGTAGAACTCGACAGTCTTGTCGAGGTCGAAACAGGCGATCCCGATGTGGTCGATTCGCGTCAGCATGGCTCCAGTGCACCCCTCGCATGGCTGGTTACGCAACGTGCGCGCGATCACACCCGCTTGCCGGTGACCCGGCGCGTACCGCTCAGTACATTGACGGGTAACCCTCGTTAACTTCCCTGCAAAGGAAGGCCGCACCGCATGTCTGCAACGAACGGCACGAATGGCAGCACCTCAGTGATCGTGGCGGGAGCGCGCACCCCCATGGGGCGGCTCCTGGGATCCCTGCGGACCTTCTCCGGCGCGGACCTGGGCGCCGTCGCCATCAAGGCGGCACTGGATCGGGCGGGCATCGGCGGTGACCAGGTGCAGTACGTGATCATGGGCCAGGTGCTCCAGGCCGGGGCGGGGCAGATCCCGGCGCGTCAGGCGGCCGTGAAGGCCGGCATCCCCATGAACGTCCCCGCGCTGACCGTCAACAAGGTCTGCCTCTCCGGCCTCGACGCCATCGCGCTGGCCGACCAGCTCATCCGCGCGGGTGAGTTCGACGTCATCGTTGCCGGTGGCCAGGAGTCCATGACCAACGCCCCGCACCTGCTTCCGAAGTCCCGCGAGGGCTTCAAGTACGGCGCCGTCGAGATGCTCGACGCGATGGCCCACGACGGCCTCACCGACGCCTACGAAGGCATCGCGATGGGCGAGTCGACGGAGAAGCACAACACCCGTTTGGGCATCGCCCGACCGGAGCAGGACGAGGTCGCCGCGCGCTCCCACCAGCGGGCCGCCGCCGCCCAGAAGAACGGGCTCTTCGAGGCCGAGATCACCCCCGTGGAGATCCCGCAGCGCAAGGGCGAGCCGGTCGTCTTCAGCAAGGACGAGGGCATCCGCGGCGAAACCACCACGGAATCGCTCGGCAAGCTCCGCCCGGCCTTCGCCAAGGACGGCACGATCACCGCCGGCACCTCCTCGCAGATCTCCGACGGCGCCGCCGCCGTGGTGGTCATGAGCAAGGCCAAGGCCGAGGAACTCGGGCTCGAATGGATCGCGGAGATCGGCGCCCACGGCAATGTCGCCGGCCCCGACAACTCGCTCCAGTCCCAGCCCTCCAACGCGATCAACCACGCGCTGGGCAAGGACGGACTGACCGTCGCCGATCTTGACCTGATCGAGATCAACGAGGCGTTCGCGGCCGTCGCCGTGCAGTCGATGAAGGACCTCGGGGTGTCCCCGGAAAAGGTGAATGTCAACGGCGGCGCCATTGCGCTGGGTCACCCGATCGGGATGTCCGGAGCCCGCATCGTGCTGCATCTCGCGCTGGAGCTGCGCCGGCGGGGCGGTGGCGTGGGTGCCGCCGCGCTCTGTGGTGGCGGCGGTCAGGGCGACGCGCTGATCATTCGCGTACCGGGTAAGTAACCGAGTACCCGTACGCACGCGCGTACGGGCGGGCCGATTCGCATACCAGCGAACCGAAGGAGCCGAGCGGCGATGGTGGACGTCCCACAGCTGGTGGAGCAGGCACGGCAGGGCCGGCCGAGGGCCGTGGCCCGGCTGATCTCCCTCGTCGAGGGGGCGTCACCGGAGCTGCGCGAGGTGATGGCGGCCCTGGCGCCGCTCACCGGCAATGCCTATGTGGTCGGGCTGACCGGCTCACCTGGCGTCGGCAAGTCCACCACCACCTCCGCGCTGGTGACGGCCTACCGCAAGACGGGCAAACGGGTCGGCGTGCTCGCCGTCGACCCGTCCTCGCCGTTCTCCGGCGGCGCGCTCCTCGGCGACCGCGTACGGATGAGCGAGCACGCCTCCGATCCCGGCGTCTACATCCGTTCGATGGCCACCCGCGGCCATCTGGGCGGCCTGGCCTGGGCCGCGCCCCAGGCGATCCGGGTCCTGGACGCGGCGGGCTGCGACGTGGTCCTCGTCGAGACGGTCGGTGTCGGCCAGTCCGAGGTCGAGATCGCCTCGCAGGCCGACACCAGCGTGGTGCTGCTCGCGCCCGGCATGGGCGACGGCATCCAGGCGGCCAAGGCCGGAATCCTGGAGATCGGTGACGTCTACGTCGTCAACAAGGCCGACCGGGACGGCGCGGACGCCACCGCGCGCGAGCTCAACCACATGCTGGGGCTGGGCGAATCCCGTGCGCCCGGCGACTGGCGGCCGCCGATCGTCAAGACGGTCGCGGCGCGAAGCGAGGGTGTCGACGAGGTCGTCGAGGCGCTGGAGAAGCACCGGGCCTGGATGGAGGAGCACGGCGTCCTGGCCGAGCGGCGGCGGTCCCGGGCGGCGCATGAGGTCGAGACGATCGCGGTCACGGCGCTGCGGGAGCGGATCGGTGATCTGCGGGGGGACCAGCGGTTGGACGCGCTCGCGGAGCGGATTGTCTCCGGCGAGACGGATCCGTATCGGGCGGCGGATGAGTTGGTCGAGGGGCTGACCAACGGGGGCTGACGGGCCCGCGTTGTCTGTCTGCGGGCCCGGTTGTGGCTGGGCGCGCAGTTCCCCGCGCCCCTTTGGGGGCGCCGGTGGGCCGGCCTCGGTGAGGTCGCTTGCGCTGGGGGGGCCGGCGCCTTTGCGAGGACGGGGTACCGGGCGTCTCTCCGGCCCGCCACCCGCAATGAAAGGGCGCACGGGCCCCAGCCACTGGCGACCGGTGACGTCACGCCGGCGGCCCCCGCCCACAACAGCGTGGACGGGGGCCGGGTTGAGCAGGGCGTGGCTCAGTCGTCCGCGCTGTCGTTGTCGTCGTCGTCCGAGTCATGCGCCGGAGCGATGGTCACGTTGCCGGACTGCGGGTCGACCAGGAGCTTGTGCTCCTTGCCGTTCTTGGTGATCGTCTCGACCTCCCAGACGGCCTTGCCCCGGTGGTCGTCGTCCAGCTCGACGGAGGTCACCTTGCCGTGCGGGGCAGCGCTGCGGGCGGCGGCCGCGGCGTCGGTCCCGGCGTGTTCGGCGGCGGCACGCTCCTGGGCGTCGTCGTCCTCGTCGTGATCGATGTGCTGGTTCAGCACCCGCGCGTTGCCGGCGTCGAGGGTGATCTCGTGCCACTTGCCGTCCTTGCCCAGTACGTCCGCGTCCCAGACCAGGCCGGGGCGGTCCGCGTCCAGGTCGAGACCGGTCACGGTGCCGGGGACGGCCTTCAGCGCGGCGGCCGCGGCGTCCGGCGCGCTCACCTTGGCGGCGTGGGCCTCGCGGATCTCCTCCTGGCCGTTCGCGTCGTCGTCCCGCATCGGGATGCTGGAGCGGCCGTCCTGCACCCGGGCCGTGCCCGAGGCCTGCGCACCCGCATCGTGGGCGGCCGTCGTCGCCGGGAGCTGCCCGCCGGAGGCGGTGGGGGCGGAGCCGCCGTTGCTGACGGCGACGGCGGTGACCGTGCCGCCGGCGACGAGGGCGGCGGCCGCGGCGGTGGCGATGATCAGATGGCGCTTCATGTGTGTTCTCCCCTTGCGATCGGCTGTGTCCACACACTCGCTGAACGAAGCTGAAGGGGACCTGAAGGTGCCTGAAGGAGGCTTCAGGAAAGGGATGGCATGGTGAGCGCATGCACCCGCCTGTCACCCGCCACCGCCCGCCCGGAGGCGCGCGCCGCCCGTTCCGTCTGCTGATCGTGGAGGACGAGAAACGGCTGGCCCTGTCGCTGGCCAAGGGACTGATGGCCGAGGGGTACGCGGTGGACGTGGTGCACGACGGACGGGAGGGGCTGCGCCGGGCGACGGAGGACGGCTATGACCTGATCGTGCTCGACATCATGCTGCCGGGGATGAACGGCTACCGGGTGTGCGGGGCGCTGCGGGCCGCGGGCCACGACGTGCCGGTGCTGATGCTGACGGCCAAGGACGGCGAGTACGACGAGGCCGAGGGGCTGGACACCGGGGCCGATGACTACCTGACCAAGCCGTTCTCGTATGTGGTGCTGGTGGCGCGGGTGAAGGCGCTGCTGCGCCGGCACGGCCGCAGCGCGCTGCCGGTGCTGCGGGTGGGGGCGCTGACCATCGACCAGGGCGCGCAGCGGGTGGAGCGGGACGGTGCGGAAGTGGCGCTGACGGCGAAGGAGTTCGCGGTGCTGGAGCAGCTGGCGCTGCGGGCGGGCGAGGTGGTCTCCAAGGCGGAGATCCTGGAGCACGTCTGGGACTTCGCCTACGAGGGCGACGTCAACATCATCGAGGTGTATGTGAGCGCACTGCGGCGCAAGCTCGGCGCCGGGTACATCGTGACGGTGCGCGGTGCCGGATACCGGCTGGTGGCGGGTGAGTAGGGTGCTGGGCTCCGTACGGGCCAGGGCGGCGGCCGGCGCGACCGTGGTGGTGGCCCTGGCGCTGATCGCGGCGGGGACGGCCGTGCTGCTGGTGCTGCGCGGCAATCTGCAGGAGCAGGCCGGGCTGCAGGCCGAGGTCGCGGCGCGGGAGGTGGCCGCGCAGATCGCGACGGGCACGCCGTATGCCGGGCTGGATCTGCCGGATGGCGAGGACCATCCGGTGGTGGTGGCCGATGACGACGGACGGGTGCTGGCGGCCGGTGAGGACGTGCGTGCCGTCGACGGGAAGCCGGTGGGCGGCGCGCGGCACGGGGCGCAGGGCCCCGGGCCGGGTACGTCCGGGGACGACGATGACGACGACCGCAGCGGGCTCAAGCCCGGTGAGGTCGATGACGATGTGGCCCGCCGGGACGGTACCGCGAATGTCGACGGGAAGGTGGCCGACTACCGGTTCGCGGTGGTCGAGGCCAAGGACGCCCGCGGCGGGACGGCCACGGTGCGGGCGGGGGCGGCGCTGGCGCCGGAGCAGGAGGCCGTGGGGTCGGTGCGGACGGCCATGCTGACCGGGCTGCCGCTGCTGTGCGTGGTGGTGGCGGGGGTGACCTGGCTGGTGACCCGGCGGGCGCTGCGGCCGGTGGAGGGGATCCGCGGGGAGATGGCCGCCATCACGGCGAGTACGGATCTGAGCCGCCGGGTGCCGGTGCCGTCGTCGCAGGACGAGGTGGGCCGGCTGGCGCGGACGACCAACGAGACGCTGGCGGCGCTGGAGTCGTCCGTGGAGCGGCAGCGGCGGTTCGTCGCGGACGCCTCGCACGAGCTGCGCAGCCCGATCGCGAGTCTGCGGACCCAGCTCGAAGTGGGCGTGGCGCATCCGGAGTTGCTGGATGTGCCGGGTGCGGTGGAGGACACCGTGCGGCTGCAGCGGCTGGCGGCGGATCTGCTGTTGCTGGCGCGCCTGGACGCGGGGGAGCGGCCGGCGGACGCCCGGGTCGATCTGGCGGCGATGGTGCGCGAGGAGAGCTCGCAGCGGGTCGCGGACCGGATCCCGGTGCACGTCGGGGAGCTGGCGGGCGCGGAAGTGGCCGGGTCGCGCAGTCAGTTGGCGCGGGTGCTGGGGAACCTGCTCGACAACGCGCAGCGGCATGCCGCGGGGTCCGTGCGGGTGGCCGTGGTGCGCGAGGGGGAGTGGGTGGCGCTGCGGGTCGAGGACGACGGGCCCGGGGTGCCGGAGGGCGAGCGGGAGCGGATCTTCGAGCGGTTCGTACGGCTCGATGACGCGCGGGCGCGGGACGACGGCGGGGCCGGTCTGGGGCTGGCCATCGCGCGGGACGTGGCGGTGCGGCACGGCGGCTCGCTGGGCGTGCGCACGGGGTCGGTGTTCGAACTGCGGCTGCCGGTGGCCGGCTGATCCGGCGGGGCCCTGGCCGCCCGGCCCCGGCCCGGTCAGGGGGCCGAGGCCGGCCGGTCAGAGGCCGCCGCGCTCCTTGCGGAGGTGTTCGGCGACGGGGCCGAGGGAGCTGCGGAGCGCCTGGAGGTCGTCGGCGGTGAACAGGTCGATGAAGTGCTTGCGGACCGAGGCGACATGGTGCGGGGCCACCCGGCGCATGGTGTCCCAGCCTTCGTCGGTGAGGACGGCGTAGAGGCCACGGCGGTCCGACTCGCAGCTTTCGCGGCGCACCAGGCCGGCGTTCTCCATCCGGGTGATCTGGTGGGAGAGACGGCTCTTGGACTGCAGCGTGCTGGCCGCCAGGTCGCTCATCCGGAGCCGTCGGTCCTCGGCCTCGGAGAGGTTGACCAGGATTTCGTAGTCGTTGTTGGTCAGGCCGAACGGCTGCAGATCCCGCTCGAGTTGGTGCATCAGCAGCCTGCTGACGTCCAGGTGGGTGCGCCAGGCACACTGCTCCTGGTCGGTCAGCCAGGGGGTGTCACTGTCGGTCGTCATGGAATGATTCTACCCGTAAAAGTTGAATAGTGAATTAATCCGGTGGGGGTCGGTGACGTCGGCGGCCGGGGCCGGACGTTGGTCAGACGTTCGAGGTCACCGTCCGCAGAGTATCGCTCACAGCCCGAAGCGGCGTTGGAGGCTCCCGAGGTTGCCGGGGAGCTGGGGCAGTTGTGAGCCACTTTGCGGAACGTGTCCGCCCCCGCCCGGAACGCCCGCCTCGGTGGGCACCGCGCCGGTTGCCAGCTCCGGCATCAGCTGCTCGGTGGACTGCAGCAGGACCGTGCCGGCGCCGACGAACTCGAACTGGTGCTCCTCGCCGGAGGCTCCGCCGATGCCGGTGTGGGCCCGCAGCCCGCCCAGGAATCCCCGCAGGTACTGGTGGTCGTAGTGGTGGCAGGGGGAGGGGCAGTCGGCCCAGCCGACGAGCGCCTGCGGGTCGACCCGGATCGGCGGTTCCATGAAGACCACCGGGCCGTTGGAAGCGGCCACGAACTTGCCGGTCCCGATGAGCGTGAGGAAGCCCGGGATGATCGACTGCTTCAGCGCCAGAGATGGCTGAAACGCGAGCAGATTGCCGGAGCGAATCGTCAGGTTGCCGTCCTCCAGATCGAAGGAGTTCACGTCGAAGGCACGGTCCGCGAGCAGCATTTTTCCGCGGCCCTCGGCGACCACCCAGTCCGCGGCGTGCAGTGGCGAATGGAAACTTCCGGCGATCAGGCGGTCCAGGCGGCCGTGTCCGATGCCGTGGAAGTCGATCTGCCCGTAGTAGGCGATCATCTTCCCCTTCTGCAGGAACCACTGGCCGTTCAGGTCGACGCTGAAGGCGTACGCGTTGACGTTGTCGTCGGCGGGGAGCGACGAGGCGTCGTGGACGACGGGACCGGTCACAGCTTTTCCTCCGACGCCTGGACGTAGACGGTGCCCTGGCCCGACAGCTCCAGCTGGAAGGCCTCGCCCGAGCCGCGGCCGACCATGTCGCGCCAGCCGAGCGCCGTGGACAGTTTGTTGCGGACGTCGCCGCGGTGGGCGACATAGGCCTGCGGGTCGACATGGACCGGGCGCTGGGGCGTGATCGGCAGTTCGATCACGCCGCCGTGCGCCATCACCGCGGCCGAGCCGACGCCCTTGAGGGTCGTGGTGAACAGGCCCTGGCCGGTGACCTGGCCGCGCACCATGCCCATCACGCCGCCCTGCGAGCCCATGAACATCGTGCCCTGCTGGAGCGAGCCGTCGAAGGCCAGCAGCCGGTCGGCCTCGACGTACAGCGTCTCGCCGGTCAGGTCGACGACATGGACGTGATGGCCGCCGTGGCCGAACATGACGGTGGCGATGGGGGCACCTCCCTGGCCATTAAGGCCTTGGGGGACTTCCACGGTCATCAAGGGCGTGGCCTCGCCGGCGATCCGGCGGCCGATCATGGATCCGACGCCGCCCTGGCCGCCCTGGATGCTGGGCGTGAACGTGACCTCGCCGCGGTAGGCGAGCATCGCGCCGCGCTGGCTGAAGAGCCGCTGGCCCGGGCCGATCCGGGCCTCCACCATGCGGGAGTTGAGCGCCGTGAACGGCATCAGACCTCACCCCCCACCGTGTTGCGCTCGCTGGGCTGTACGTAGACCAGGCCCTCGCCCTCGAAGCGGATCTGGAAGGACTCGCCGGAGCCCTCTCCGAGGACGGTGCGGAAGTTCACCCCGGTCTGGAAGTGCTGCTTGAGGTCGCCGGTGTGCGCCACATAGGCGCCCGGGTCGACCTGGAGGGGGTACTGCTTGGTGACCCGCAGCACCACCGCGGGGCCGTCGGAGGTGATCGCCGCCTGGCCGCTGCCCTCGACGGTGGTGGTGAACAGGCCGTTGCCCTGGGAGGCGCCGCGCAGGCCGGTGAAGGTCGTGCCCGTCCGCAGCGCGGCGTCCGTGCACAGCAGATTGCTCGCCTCGACGTACAGCTTCTCGCCCTGCAGCTGCACCAGGTTGATCTCGCCGGCGCGGTCCGCGAAGTAGCAGGTGCCGTGGCCCTTCACCTCCATCACGGCCATCTGCTCACCCGTCAGCCGCCGGGTGACCATGCCCCGCAGGCCCTCGCCGCCACCGGACATCTTCTTGAAGGACATCTGGCCGTCGTACGCGACCATCGCACCGTTTTTCGCCTTGACGGCATCGCCCGTCATATCGACGGCGAGCACCTTGCTCCCCTGGAGCCGAAACTGAGCCACGGATCAGACGGTAGTCGGCCGCGGCCGCCCGGGGCAGGTCCTTCGGCCCTGATATCGCCCTGATACGCCCGGAATTTCGCCGGGGGCCGGCCCGGGGGCGCCCCGCACCTCCCCCCGGCGCGGTGATCGCCGAGGCGGCTGTAACAATGGGGCGAAGCTTGTGAACTCTTGCACAAGCCGGACCGCCCGACCTCCACCCCCAGAAGACGGCGCTGCGCGCCGACGCCCATCTGCCACCCGAACGAGGTTCCCGTGGACATCAAGACCGCCGCCGCGCTGCACCGACTGCGCCTGGCATCCATCCCGGAGGCGCTTTCCTTCCCGGCGCTGCTGATCTTCGGCACCGGCTTCCGCCTGGCCTTCGACTACGACTCCCTGGTGATGCCGCTCGGTCTGATCCACGGGCTGCTGTTCATCACGTATGTGGTGCTGCTGCTGGACGTGTGGAACCGCACCAAGTGGCCCTTCAAGCGCGTCGCCTTCTTCTTCGTGCTGGCGATCGTGCCGTTCGGCGGCCTCTACGGGGACAAGGTGCTCAAGCGCGAGGAAGAGGCCGGTGTGATCGCGGCCCGCGCCCGCAAGGAAGGCGTCCTGAACACATGATCGTCGCCTTCTCCGTGAGCCCCCTGGGGGTCGGCGAGGACGTCGGCGAGTACGTCGCCGACGCGGTCCGGGTCGTCCGCGAGTCGGGGCTGCCGCACCGTACGGACGCGATGTTCACCTCCCTCGAAGGGGAGTGGGACGAGGTCATGGACGTCGTCAAGCGCGCGGTCGCGGCCGTCGAGGCGCGCTCCGGCCGGGTCTCCCTGGTGCTCAAGGCCGATATCCGGCCCGGCGTCACGGACGGACTGACCTCGAAGGTGGAGACCGTGGAGCGGTACCTCGCCGAGGGCGACGCCCGCCGCTCCTGAGCGGTGGCCCCCGGGCCGGGGCCCCCGTGGCGCCCGGAGCGGCCGGGCGGGCCTCACCCTCCCGCCGCCAGCGTGATCCCCAGCGGGGTGCGCTCGTAGAGCACCTGGTGTCCGTGCCGGCGGGAGGCCAGCAGGCCGGCGTCGCGCAGTACGGACAGATGCCCCGAGACGGAGGACGGCGCCAGACCGAGCCGGTGGGCCAGGGCCGTCGTGGTCGCCGGGGCGTCCAGGGCGGCCAGTACGGCGGCCCGGTTCGCTCCCAGCAGCCGCGCCAGCGCCGGGCCGGTCTCCGGCTCGGTCCACAGCCCGCCGACCCCGCGCGCCGGATAGATGACGGTGGGCTGCCAGGGCGGCTTGAATCCGCTGACCACGTCCGGCCAGACGAAGACGCTGGGCAGCAGCAGCACCCCGCGGCCTGCCAGATCCTGCATCCGGGCGACCTCGGTGCGGGTACGGACGGTGAGGGTGCCGCCCGACCAGGACACCCGCGGATGCAGATCGGCGAACAGCCGCTGCAGCCCGCCGCCCGCCAACTGGCGAGAGCGGTAGGCGATCTCGGCCTCCAGCAGCGCCCGCAGCCGGGGCCAGTCCGCGGCGATCAGCGTCCGCCAGGCCCGCTCGGTGACCTCGGCCAGCTCCTGGACGGCGCCCGCCGGGTCCGCCAGCGCCGCCCGGCCGCGCTCCGACCGTGCACCACCCGGCGTGCACGCCAGCGACGCGGCCATCTCGGCGCGGGCCAGGGCGGGGTCGGTGGCCCGCAGCCGGGCCAGCTCCTCGTCGAAGCCGGTCATCGGGGTGTCCGGCGGGCGGCCCAGGAAGTCCGGTGTGTAACCCGACGACGGCATGAACCGCCACAGCGGTGTCAGGTCCAGGCCGGCCAGCTTCTCGCGCATCCGGCGCAGCCACGGCGTGTGGTAGCCGTGCCGGTCGGCGTGGCGCAGGGTCCGTACGGCCTCATGGGTCTCGCACAGCGGTGAGACGGCGAACCGGATGCGGAGCAGATCGTCGGCGCCGAAGTGCAGATTGACCGGCATGCCCGTGCCCCCCACGCCCAGGATTCGGCTGTGGTCGAAAGAGTACGGGCCACCACCGGGCTCCGGCAGGCTGCGGACATGTCGTCGCCGCCTTCCGGGCCCGCTTCGCCGGGCCGTTCCGCCCGCCCCGACGGCGGAGCCACCGCCGGACCGAGTGCCGAGGGGGCCCGCCCGGCCGGCTATCGCGCCGTCTTCGCCGTCCCGGAGTTCCGGTACGTCTTCGCCGCGCATCTGCTGTCCTCGCTCGGCGTGGTCGTCTGCGAGCTCGCCCTGTCCGTCCTGGTCTTCGAGCGCACCGCGTCGCCGCTGCTGAGCGCCCTGACCTTCGCGCTGGGCCTGCTGCCGTACGTCATCGGCGGGACGCTGCTGTCCGCGGTCGCCGACCGGTATCCGGCCCGGCGGGTGCTGGTCGGCTGCGATGCGCTGTGCGCGCTGGCGGCGGCGGGGATGGTGGCGCCGGGCGTGCCGGTCGCGGTCCTGCTGGTGCTGCGCTGTGTGCTCGCGGCCATCGCGCCGGTCTTCGCCGGGACCCGCGCGGCGACGCTGGGGGAGATCCTGGGTGAGGGGGAGCTGTTCGTGCTGGGGCGGTCGGTGATCCGCCTCGTCAACCAGAGCGCGCAGCTCGCCGGGTTCGGGGCCGGGGGCCTGCTGCTCGTCGCGGTGGCGCCGAGAGGGGTACTGGCGCTCACCGCCGGTACGTTCCTCGGGTCGGCCCTGCTGCTGCGGCTGGGAACCCTGGCGCGGCCGGCCCGTGACGGGGCCCGGGGCCCGGGGCGCGGCGCGCTGCTGGGGGCCTCGCTGGACGGCGGCCGGCGGCTGCTGGCCGACCGCCGGGTACGGGCGCTGCTGTTGCTGACGTGGCTGCCGCCGGCCTTCGTCGTGATCCCCGAGGCGCTGCTGGTCGCCTACGGGGGCCTGCTCGGCGCCGGCCCGGCCGGCACGGGGCTGCTGATGTGCAGCATGCCCGTCGGGGCGGTGCTGGCCGAGACCGTGGCGGGCTCCTTCCTCACCCCGCACGCCCGCACCCGGCTCACTTTCCCCGTGGGGCTCTTCGCCGTGCTGCCCTCGCTCGGCTTCGCCGCGCAGCCCTCCCTCGGCTGGGCGGTGCTGCTGCTCGTACTGACCGGCACCGGGATCTCGTACAACTTCGGGGTCGACCGCTGGTTCGTCGACGCGGTCCCCGAAAGGCTGCTGGGGCAGGCGATGACCGTGATGCAGGCCGGGCGGATGACGGTGATGGGGCTGGCGATGGGGCTGGCCGGCGCCGCCGCGGAGGTCGCCCCGCTGCGGGTCGTGATGCCGGCGGCCGGAGTGGTGGGGGCGGGGTGCGTCCTGCTGGTGATCCGGGAGGTGCGGCGTACGGGCGCAGACCGTCGGGGATAATCCGGTGCGTCAACCGGGCGAGAAGCCGAAACACGGGGGAGAGGTAGTGACCGGCGGGGAATTCGACCGGCGGGTGCGGATGGTCGTGGAGTTCCACGGGGACGCGACGGACCGGGAATTGCTCGACGAGTCGCTGGCGGAACGGCGCTGGCCGGTCGTTCGTGATCTCGCGCCGGAGGAGCGCACGCACTTTGCCCAGGCCACGGCGCCCGGGACGTTCTTGTTGGTCGAGGCGCGTCTCAAGGGCGCGCGCCGAGGGGCGGAGCGTGCCGCTGCTCTGGAACTGACGGCGTGGCGGTCACTCCGCGCGCTCGATGTCCGGGTCCACCACGCCCAGGCGTACACGGTCGGCGAGGACAACCGTCCCTTGTGGGCGGTCCACCGCGCCCCCGCACGCCAGGGCCTACGCGATCGTCTTGCGGTGCTGGCCGGTATCCGTGACACCGGCCCCGTGGTGGGGGCGGCCACTCGGGACCGGGCGCGGGAGGCCGCGCGAGCCGTGCCTGCCCCGGAAGGGTCCGGCTCCACCGCGGCGCCCATGGACGTCAGGCTGGGGTGGGCAGCCGCCGAGCCAACGACGGTCCCGCCGACGCCCGGGGCGGCGCCGGGGGCCGCGCCTTTGGTCATCACGACGCTGGTGGCGCTGTTCGCCGGTGTGGCACTGAGCGCCGTGGGGCCGATGTCGGTCTATGGTGCCCTCGCTGCGGTGACGGCCTGCGGGACGGCTGCACTCTCGGGGTGGCTGCTGCACCGGGTCGCCCATCCGGAGCGACAGCGCGGTGCCAGGGTCACCGGAAGTGTGGCGTCCGCCGCGTCGACACTGACGGGATGGCTGGTCAGCACCGTCTCCGGAGATCACACAAGGGTTTGGTGGGTGTCCCTGCTCCTCGCCATTGCGGCCTTTTTGGCGGGCGGCATCCGGGCGCTGGTCCGGCAGTGGACCAGTCTGCGCGAGGCGCTGCAGTGGGTAGTGCCCCTGGTCGCCTCCGCGGTCTTGACCCTGACGCCCGCACTGGGCGGCGTGGTCCACTGGCTCTACCTCGCCCCGTTCGGCCTGACGCCCGACGATGTCGACGTGCCCGCCGTCTGGCGCGTGATCGCGGCACTCAGCTTCCTGCCGGTGCTGCCTGCCTGGCTCCTGGTGGCCGCCGGGTGGGGTTACGCCAAACACTTCCACCAGGTGGTCACGCACCGGTGGATACCCGTCACGGCGATCGCCCTGACGGGCGTCTTCTGCACGCTGCTACCGCTGCTCCAGGTGTCGCTCCACGCGGCGCGGGCGGGGGAACACGCCTGGCACCGGGCCGCCGGCCACCAGGCTCCGGGCTCCTACTACGGCATTGAGCCCCAGCTGACCTGTATCGAGCCGCTCAAGCCCCGGATCGCTGCGGAGGGCGGTGTGCTCGTACCCCGCCGGCCGTATCTGCTGCTCGGGAGCGCGGGCGGGACGCTCGCGCTGTGGGACGTCCACCGCCGTCAGCCGCTGAAGGTACCTTCGGGTGAGGTGACGTCGGTGCCCGTGGGAGACCACACCTCCCGGTGCTCCGAGGCGGGCCGGGCTACCGGCTGACCATCCCGGATGCTGCTCAGTTGGCGAGACACGGCTGACCACCATATGACCGCCCGGTAGGGTCACAAGCGTGCCGAAGCCGCTCAGCCTTGCTTTCGATCCCATCGCGCGCGCCGACGAACTGTGGCAGCAGCGATGGGGCGCCGTGCCCTCGATGGCCGCCATCACCTCGATCATGCGCGCCCATCAGATCCTGCTGGCCGAGGTGGACGCGGTGGTCAAGCCGTACGGGCTGACCTTCGCGCGCTACGAGGCGCTGGTGCTGCTGACCTTCTCCAAGGCCGGTGAGCTGCCGATGTCCAAGATCGGTGAGCGGCTGATGGTGCATCCGACCTCGGTGACCAACACCGTCGACCGGCTGGTGAAGTCCGGTCTCGTGGCCAAGCGGCCGAACCCGAACGACGGGCGGGGCACGCTCGCCAGCATCACGGACAAGGGCCGTGAGGTCTGCGACGCGGCGACCCGCGACCTGATGGCGATGGACTTCGGGCTCGGGGCGTACGACGCCGAGGAGTGCGGGGAGATCTTCGCGATGCTGCGGCCGTTGCGGGTGGCGGCGGAGGACTTCCAGGACGAGTAGCGGGCGCCGCCGCCCGGTCCGGCGGGCCCCGTGTGAGCCGGGGGGCGGCGAAGATCGCCCCGGAACGGGCCGTTACGCTCGGGGCATGAAGCGAAGCGTCCTGACCCGTTACCGGGCGATGGCCTACATCACCGCCGTGATGCTGCTGGTGCTCTGCACGTGCATGGTTTTCAAGTACGGCTTCGGGATGGGCAAGGACCTCACCCTCGTCGTCTCGCAGATCCACGGCGTGCTCTACATCATCTACCTGGTGTTCGCCTTCGACCTGGGCTCCAAGGCCAAGTGGAAGTTCGGCAAGCTGCTGTGGGTGCTGATCGCGGGCACCATCCCCACCGCCGCCTTCTTCGTGGAGCGCCAGGTGGCGCGGGAGGTCGAGCCGCTGATCGCCGATGACGCTCCGGAGCCGGTGAAGGCCTGACCGCCGCCGGGTGAAGGCCTGACCGCACCCGGACCGCCCCGGCGTGGTGCGCCGCACCCCTGCCGACCTGCTCATACGCGCCTGTCCCGGTATCGGGCGGGCGCGTTTGTGCTGGCGCGAAGTCCGTTACGGAATGTGACCCGCGTGACGCGTGGGGCAACTCGTGGCGCTCTCCCGTCGACAAGTACTAGGACGTCCAAGTAAATTCGGGGGTATGGACGCTGACGCGATCGATGAGGGCCGCCGCCGCTGGCAGGCTCGGTACGACTCCGCCCGGAAGCGGGACGCGGACTTCACCACGCTTTCGGGTGATCCCGTCGAGCCGGCGTACGGGCCCCGGCCCGGAGACTCGGTCGAGGGGTTCGAGCGGATCGGGTGGCCGGGCGAGTACCCCTTCACGCGGGGGCTGTACCCGACCGGCTACCGCGGGCGGACCTGGACGATCCGCCAGTTCGCCGGTTTCGGCAACGCCGAGCAGACCAACGAGCGCTACAAGATGATCCTCAAGGCGGGCGGCGGCGGCCTCTCCGTCGCGTTCGACATGCCCACCCTCATGGGCCGGGACTCCGACGACCCGCGCTCGCTGGGCGAGGTCGGCCACTGCGGTGTCGCCATCGACTCGGCGGCCGACATGGAGGTCCTGTTCAAGGACATCCCGCTGGGGGACGTCACGACGTCCATGACGATCAGCGGGCCCGCCGTCCCGGTCTTCTGCATGTACCTGGTGGCCGCCGAACGGCAGGGCATCGACCCGGGCGTCCTCAACGGCACCCTGCAGACGGACATCTTCAAGGAGTACATCGCCCAGAAGGAATGGCTCTTCCAGCCCGAGCCGCATCTGCGCCTGATCGGCGACCTGATGGAGCACTGCGCGCGCGGCATCCCCGCGTACAAGCCGCTCTCGGTCTCCGGCTACCACATCCGCGAGGCGGGCGCGACGGCCGCACAGGAGCTGGCGTACACGCTCGCCGACGGCTTCGGGTACGTGGAGCTCGGCCTCTCCCGCGGCCTGGACGTCAACACCTTCGCCCCCGGCCTGTCCTTCTTCTTCGACGCGCACCTGGACTTCTTCGAGGAGATCGCCAAGTTCCGCGCCGCGCGCCGGATCTGGGCCCGCTGGATGCGGGACGTCTACGGCGCGACGAGCGAGAAGGCGCAGTGGCTGCGCTTCCACACCCAGACCGCCGGGGTCTCGCTGACCGCCCAGCAGCCGTACAACAACGTCGTACGGACCGCCGTGGAGGCGCTGGCGGCCGTGCTCGGCGGCACCAACTCGCTGCACACCAACGCGCTGGACGAGACCCTGGCGCTGCCCAGTGAGCAGGCCGCGGAGATCGCGCTGCGCACCCAGCAGGTGCTGATGGAGGAGACCGGCGTCGCCAACGTGGCGGACCCGCTCGGCGGCTCGTGGTTCATCGAGTCGCTGACCGACCGGATCGAGGCGGACGCCGAGAAGATCTTCGAGCAGATCAAGGAGCGCGGCCGGCGGGCGGTCCCCCACGGCGAGCACCCGATCGGCCCGATGACCTCCGGCATCCTGCGCGGCATCGAGGACGGCTGGTTCACCGGCGAGATCGCCG
Organism: Streptomyces sp. NPDC047049; assembly: GCF_040643995.1. Classification (NCBI taxonomy): domain Bacteria; kingdom Bacillati; phylum Actinomycetota; class Actinomycetes; order Kitasatosporales; family Streptomycetaceae; genus Streptomyces; species Streptomyces sp. NPDC047049. The sequence continues at coordinate 719,992 of NZ_JBEYVM010000003.1, forward strand.
AATCCGCCTTCCGCTACCAGCAGGCGCTGGAGAAGGGCGACAAGAAGGTCGTCGGCGTCAACTGCCACCACGGCTCGGTCACCGGCGATCTGGAGATCCTGCGGGTCAGCCACGAGGTCGAGCGCGAGCAGGTGCGGGTGCTCGCGGCCCGCAAGGAGGCCCGTGACGACGCCCGGGTCCAGGCCTCCCTCAAGGCGATGCTGGAAGCCGCCCGGGCCGGCGGCAACATGATCGAGCCGATGCTGGACGCCGTACGGGCCGAGGCGACGCTCGGCGAGATCTGCGGTGTGCTGCGGGACGAGTGGGGGGTCTACACGGAACCGGCAGGGTTCTGAGCCGGCCGTCCGCCCTGCTGCCGACGGCCGTTGGCGGCAGGGCTACGGCGCCGCGAGGGGCATCCGCAGGCGGAACAGCGCCCCGCCCCCCGGCGCCCGCTCGGCGGTGAGTTCGGCGTCGTGGGCGCGGGCGATCTGGCGGGCCATGGCCAGGCCCAGGCCGGAGCCGGGCAGGGCGCGGGCCGCCTCGGCGCGGTAGAAGCGGTCGAAGACATGGGGGAGGTCGGCCTCGGCGATGCCGGGGCCGTGGTCGCGGACCGTCAGGTCCAACTCGCCTGAGGAGAAGGTGAGTTCGGTGTCGACCGGGCCGCCCGGCGGGGAGAACTTCGCGGCGTTGTCGAGGAGGTTGGACAGCAGCCGGGACAGCCGGGGCGGCACACCGGGGATCGCGACACCGGCCGCGGCGGGCTCGATCGCGGTGGTGAAGGTGATCTCCGGCCAGTGTTCGCGGGCCACGCCCACCGCGTGCTCCAGGAGGGCGGCCGGGCGCACCTGCTCCACCAGGGGCTGCGGCTCCTCGTCACGGGCCAGTTCGATCAGGTCGTTGACCAGGGTGGTGACCTCGCGCAGCTGGCGGCCCAGCGCTGCCGAGGCACGGTCGCGCTGGGCATCGGTCAGCCGGCCGGCGCGGGCCAGGAGTTCGGCGTTGGTGCGCAGCGCCGTCAGCGGGGTGCGCAGCTCGTGGGAGGCGTCGGCGACCAGGCGGCGCTGCGCGGTGACGGACTGTTCGAGCTCGCCGAGCATGGTGTTGAAGCTGGTGGCCAGGCGGGTGATCTCGTCCTCCCGGGCGGGCGGGCCCGGGGGCAGTTCGATGCGGTGGCGGGCGTCGCGGGTGGCGGCGATGCGTTCCGCGGTGGAGGTGAGCCGGGCGACCGGCGCCAGGCCCGTACGGGACACCCAGTAGCCGAGTGCGCCGGCCAGCAGGACGCCGGCGCCGCCGACCGCGGACAGCGCCAGGGCGGCCTGCTCCACGCTCCGGTCGACGGAGTCGGAGCGCAGGGCGACCTGCACCGCCTCGTCCTTGCCCGTCAGGCGCGTGGTGAACATCCGGACCGGCTGCCCGGCGACGGTCAGCTCGCTGTAGAACGCCGCGTGCCGGCCGGCGGCGACCTTCCGGGTGGCGTCGGAGACGGGCAGTCCATAGGGCTTGCGCGGATCCTTGGCGGGGTCGGCGGGCACGATCTGGAAGCAGGACGAGGCCGGGTACTGGCAGAGGGTGTCGCTCGGCGTGGGGCCCCAGTCCTGGCGCTCGCGCATGACCTCGGTGGACGTCAGGGCCAGATTGCGCTCGAGCTGGCGGGTCATCTGGTAGTCGATGAGGACGAACGCGGCCGCACAGACGCCGACCGCCACCAGTGCCACCGCGGACGAGGCGGCCAGCGCCAGCCGGGCGCGGAGCGGGCGGCGGCGCCGCCAGCGGGACCCCAGGCCGCGGGTGCCGGTCACGCGCCCTCCGCATGGTCCAGGCGGTAGCCCACGCCGTGCACGGTGTGGACGAGGCGGGGCTCGCCGCCCGCCTCCAGTTTGCGGCGCAGGTAACCGATGTAGACCGCCAGGGAGTTGGAGTCGGGGCCGAAGTCACGGCCCCAGACGCGTTCCAGGATCACCTCGCGCGGCAGCACCTGCCGCGGGTGCAGCAACAGCAGCTCCAGCAGCGCCCATTCGGTGCGGCTGAACTCCAGGGGCCGGCCGGCCCGGTGGCCGGTGCGGGTCAGCGGGTCGACGACCAGATCGTCGAAGGAGAGCCGGGCGTCCTCGACGGCCGTGGTGGCGGCCCGGCGCAGCAGGGCCCGGACGCGGGCCACCAGCTCGTCCAGGGCGAACGGTTTGACGAGGTAGTCATCGGCGCCGGCGTCGAGCCCGTCGACCCGTTCGCTGACCGAGTCCAGCGCGGTCAGCACGAGGATCGGGGTGCGGTCGTCCAGGGCGCGCAGCCGGCGGCAGACGGCCAGGCCGTCCAGGACGGGCATCATCACGTCCAGGACGAGGACGTCCGGCTGCCAGCCGGCGACCTCCGAGAGGGCGGCCAGTCCGTCGGCGGCGCCCCGCACCGTATAGCCCTCCACGGCGAGGCCGTCCTCGACGGCGGCACGGACCTCCGGTTGGTCGTCGACGACGAGGATCTTGGGGGCTGGGGAGTTCCCGGGCGTGGGCGGCATGGACATAGGCTGCCAAACACCTCTCTTAGAAGCTTCTTAGGGCGTATCGCGAGCGTGGCGGCCATGCGCACACCACTCTCCGTCGTGATCGGTGCGGGCGGCACCGGCGGCCACATCTATCCGGGACTCGCTCTCGCCGACGCGCTGCGCCGGGCCGTGCCCGATGCGGTGATCTCCTTCGTCGGGACCGAACGCGGCCTGGAGACAGAGCTGATCCCCCGGGCCGGATACCGGCTGCACACCGTCGACATGATCCCCTTCGACCCCTCGCTCGGCGCCCGACGCTATCTGCTGCCGGCCGCGCTGCTGCGCTCGGGTGCCCAGTGCCGGGCCCTTCTCAAGGAACAGAAAGCCCAGGTCGCGGTCGGTATGGGCGGTTATCCCAGCGCCCCGGTGATCGTCGGGGCCAAGCTGGCCGGGCTGCCGAGCCTGGTCCATGAGTCCAACGCGGTGCCCGGCCGGGCCAACAAGTTCGCGGCCCGGCTCACCCCGCACCTCGCCCTCGCCTTCGACCGCAGCCGCGCGCACCTGGCCGGCGGCGAGCGGGCCGAGACGGTCGGCATGCCGCTGGTGGGGCCGCTGGCCGAGCTGGACCGGGCGGGAGCGCGGCCCACCGCCCGCCGGGCCCTGGGCGTACCGGACGGCGCGCGGCTGCTGCTGGTCAACGGCGGGAGCCTGGGGGCCGCCCGGCTGACCGAGGCGGCGGTGGGGCTGGCCGGCCGCTACCGGGCGCGCGGTGACCTGCGGCTGCTGATCAAGACCGGGCCCGCGGCCCTGGAGCGGACCCGGGCCCTTCTGGCGGCGAACGGCGGGGACGCGGTCGCCGAGGCCGTGCCGTACCTGGACCGGATGGATCTGGCGTACGCCGCCGCCGATCTCGTGGTGTGCCGGGCCGGTTCGGCGACCGTCGCCGAGCTGGCCACCATCGGGATGCCGGCCGTCCTCGTCCCGTATCCGCATGCGCCGGGCGACCACCAGACCCATAACGCCCGGGTGCTCTCGGACGCCGGGGCGGCGCTGTTGCTGCCCGACCCGCAGACCACGGCGGAGCGGCTGGACGCCCTGGTCACCCCGCTTCTCGACGATCCCGCCCGGCTCGCCGCGATGGCCGCGGCCGCCGACCCGGGCACCCATGCGCGGGCCGCCGGCCTGCTGGCCGACAAGGTGCTGGCGCTCGCCGGTCACCCGCAGGTCCACCACCACCCCACGATGAAGGAGTCAGCATGAACAGCACGCAGCAGTGGACGGGCCGCCGGGTCCTGGTCACCGGGGCCGAGGGGTTCATCGGCTCGACCCTGGTCGACATGCTGGTGGCGGCGGGCGCCGAGGTGCGCGCGTTCGTCCACTACAAGCCCTATGCCGAAAAGGGAAATCTGGCGCACTGTTTCGTGCCGGGCGGCCCGGTCGAGATGGTCGCGGGCGATGTGCGCGACGCGGGCCGGGTGACGGACGCCGTCGAGGGCTGCGACACGGTCTTCCACCTGGCCGCGCTGATCGGGATTCCGTACAGCTACGACTCGCCCGGCGCGTATGTGCAGACGAACGTCGTCGGGACGGAGAACGTCGCCCAGGCCTGCCGGCGGCATGCGGTGCGGCGGCTGGTGCACACCTCCACCAGTGAGGTCTACGGGACCGCGCTGACCGCGCCGATCGGCGAGGACCATCCGCTGCAGCCGCAGTCGCCGTACTCCGCCTCGAAGATCGGCGCGGACATGATGGCGCTGTCATACCGGCACGCCTTCGAGCTGCCGGTGACGGTGGTGCGGCCGTTCAACACCTACGGTCCCCGGCAGTCCGCGCGCGCCGTGATCCCCACGATCCTGGCCCAGCTCCACGCGGGCGCCCGGCAGATCAAGCTGGGCTCGCTCACCCCGACCCGCGACTTCACCTACGTCACGGACACCGCGGCCGGCTTCCTGGCGCTGGCCGACTGCGACCGGGCGCTGGGCGAGGTCGTCAACCTCGGCACCGGGCGGGAGATCGCCATCGGGGCGCTCGCCGAGGCACTGATAGCGGCATCGGGACGGGACGCCGAGGTGGTGGTGGACCCCGCGCGGCTGCGGCCGGCCGGCAGCGAGGTCGAGCGGCTGCTCTCGGACAACTCCCGGGCCCGGGAGTGGGCTTCGTGGCGGCCGGAGGTGTCCCTGGAGCAGGGGCTGAAGCGGACGTCGGAGTGGGTGGCCGGGAACCTGCACCTGTTCGCGGCGGACCGCTACCAGGTCTGACGGCGGAGCGGCGGGGCGCCCCGGTGCCGCGCCGCGGCCGGCGCCGGCCCGGCCGGGCTCAGCCCCGGTCGCCCAGACCGGAGAGCCCGGTGAGGAAGAGGGCCGTGAAGTCGCGCCCCCACGCGGCGTCCACGGGCTCCCCGCTGACCAGCGTGCGGTGCACGATCGCCCCGGCGATCACATCGAAGATCAGGTCCATGTTGCGGGTGGCGGCCCGCTCGCCGTCCGCGCCGGGGCCGTCCGGAGGCAGCTCGCCGCGGGCCTGGGCGCGCGAGCGGCCGAGCAGGACCAGCCGCTTCTGGCGGTCGACGATCGCCGAGCGGATCCGTTCGCGCAGCGCCTCGTCGGCGGTGGACTCGGCCACCACGGCCATCAGCGCCGTCTTGGTCTCCGGCCGCGCGAGCAGCGCCCCGAACTGCAGCACCACGCCCTCGATGTCGGACTGCAAGGAGCCCCGGTCGGGGAGTTCGAGCTCGTCGAAGAGGACCGCCACGGCGTCCACGACGAGCTCGTTCTTGTTGGCCCAGCGGCGGTAGAGCGTCGTCTTGGCGACACCGGCGCGGGCCGCCACATCGCTCATGGTCAGCCGCCCCCAGCCCAGATCGACGAGTGCGGCCCGGGTCGCGTCCAGGATCGCGAAATCGGTCTCGGCGCTGCGCGGGCGGCCCGTGCGGCCCTTCCGGGAACTGGCGGAGTGGTGCATGCGGGCGACCATACCGGGCAGTACGGGAGGTGCCGCCCGTGAGGCAGATCACGCCGTGCGGGGCCGGACCCGGTGGTGATGCGGGACCGGCGGCGAGTTACGCTACGGGTCGTAGCGTAAGAGTGACAGCCACTGGCCGTGGGTGGGGACCCGCGGCCGCGCACGACGGTCCTTCCTCGGGACCGCACACCGGCCCTCCTCGGGGCCACCACGGGCAGCGGCCCTGGACGTACGCCGGCATTCCGGCGGGGCGTACGGGCGGGGTGCGGCGCCCGGCACACGGCCCCCGGTGGCGGCACCGGACCGGCTCTTCGCAGCACCGCCGCACGACCGATCGCATCGCAGACCGCAGCGCTTTCCGGATCGCTTTCCGGAACGGCCCGCCCAGGGGGGAGGATGGACCCATGCAGCCACGCAATATGTCCATGAGTGGAGTCGTCGACCTCGCAGCGGTGAAGTCGGCGGGGGAAGCGAAGCAGAAGGCGGAGCAGGCACGTGCCGAGGCCGCCCGTACGGGGCGGGCGCCCGCGAGCGGTGCCCGCCTGGTGTTCGACGTCGACGAGGCGGGGTTCCAGCAGGACGTCCTGCAGCGCTCGACCGAGGTCCCGGTCGTCATTGACTTCTGGGCCGAGTGGTGCGAGCCGTGCAAGCAGCTGGGTCCGCTGCTGGAGCGCCTCGCGGGGGAGTACGCCGGCAAGTTCGTGCTGGCCAAGATCGACGTCGATGCCAACCAGATGCTGTTCCAGCAGTTCGGGGTGCAGGGCATCCCGGCGGTCTTCGCGGTCGTCGCGGGGCAGCCGATCCCGCTCTTCCAGGGCGCGGCCCCGGAGTCGCAGATCCGCCAGGTGCTCGACCAGCTGGTGCAGGCCGCCGAGCAGCAGTTCGGCATCGTGGGGGCGCCCGTCGACCCGCAGGCCGCGGGCGAGGCGGAGCAGGAGGCCGAGGCCCCGGTGCCGGCCGGTCCCTATGACGCACTGCTGGAGGCCGCGAACCAGGCGCTGGACTCCGGCGACCTGGGCGGTGCCGTCCAGGCGTACAAGAACGTGCTCAACGACGACCCGGCCAACCCGGAGGCCAAGCTCGGTCTGGCGCAGGCCGAACTCCTGCGCCGCGTGCAGGATCTCGACCCGCAGGCGGTGCGCAAGGAGGCCGCGGAGAACCCGGCGGATGTGCCGGCGCAGATCCGCGCCGCGGACCTGGACCTGGTCGGCGGCCACGTCGAGGACGCGTTCGGCCGGCTGGTCGACGCGGTGAAGCGCTCGGCGGGTGACGACCGGGAGGCCGCGCGGGTACGGCTGCTGGAGCTCTTCGAGGTCATCGGCGCGGAGGATCCGCGGGTGACGGCGGCGCGTACCGCGCTCGCCCGGGTGCTGTTCTGACCGCAGTCTTCGGACTCGCCCGCTTCTGACCAGTACGACCTCCGCGAGTTGCCCGAACAAACGACACAGCGGCCACGTTTTACCAAAACTTGGTAATCGTGGCCGCTGTTACTTCAAGTAAGCCCGAGCGGCCTCCTTGCGGCACTGTGTCCGCAATTGCCCAATGTCCCCTCACCGTTAGTGGCGACGTTGTGTGCCCAGTTGATTTCGGTGTGTCGTGGCGTGTTTATCGGGTCGTTACCCGCAAGTAACGAGCCCCTTGTGCCGCGGCTCCGAATGGACCACGATCGGCCACGCTCGGTCCATTCCCGCAGCCCGGCATCCGGTCGGTGTCGCGGGGCACTTGGGTCCCCACCGAGTGGTCGGCGGCAGGTGTCGCCGGCGGTGGACAGGGGGGTCTCTGCCCCACCCGGCAGGGCCTGTCCAAGAGGTTGCGCGAGAGCGTGGCCAGTGGTTGTCGCTCGGGGGTGATCGCCGGTGTTCGGAACACGATGTGCCTCCGAGACAGGCGCTCTCCTTCCCGAGGACGTAGCACTTCTCCCATCCCAGGCACGGCTGTCCCAACGGGGGCGGCCCGTACCGGAGATGTACGTCCGAGAAGGAGGAAAGTCATGGAGTCCCTGGCTCGTGGCGGGACCAGATGGAAGCGGTTCGCCGTCGTCATGGTGCCGAGCGTCGCGGCGACCGCCGCGATCGGTGTCGCCCTCTCGCAGGGTGCGCTCGCGGCATCGTTCAGCGTGTCCGGCCAGCAGTTCAAGGTCGCTACCGACCGGCTGGACGGCACCGGGTTTGTTCAGTACGGAGCCATTGACGCCCAGAAGGGCGGCAAGCAGGTCCCGGTGGCGGTCTCGGGGTTCTCGAACGCCAAGATCAAGAACCTGTGCCAGTCGGTAGTCGTGCCGGTGCCGGTCTTCGGCGATGTGTCGATGAAGCTGTCGGCCGGTGGCGGTGACACGCCCGTCGAGGCGAAGAACCTCTACATCGACCTGGACCAGCTGTCCGCGGACGCGACCTTCAACAACATCGACATCGGTGTTGCTGCGGGCTCGACGACCAAGGGCCCTGGCATGCACAAGGGCGACAAGGCCGACCCCGGCTCGTTCGCCCAGCAGGCCGAGTCGGCCACGCTGACCCACGTCAGGCAGCAGGCATGGGCCACGACGGCCGGAACGTTCAAGCTCAGCGGCCTGAAGATGAGCGTCGCCAAGGGCAAGAGCGAGTGCTACTGACGCACTGAGCGTGCGGGCGCGGGGCGAGCTGTGCGGCGTTCGCCGTTCCCCGTGCCCGTACGCCGGGTAGCGCCCAGTAGGACACCTCAGCACAGAACCACCGATTTGCCAGTCCCGAGGAGCTGTACGACATGAGCGCCGACACGCGACCACGGCTGATCGAGACCATCGGCCGGAAGCGGCTTTCGTTCCGGGAGTGGCGCGGACACCGCCCGTTCTGGGGCGGCATGCTGACTCTGCTGGCCGGCATCCCGATCATGTACATCCCTTACGCGAATCTCACGATCGGTTCCCTGACCGTCCGCATGGCGACCACCGCCGGCGCCGGCTCGCTGATCATCGGCGTACTGCTGGTCGTGCTCGGCCTGACCATGTGGTTCCAGCCCGCTTCGCGCGTTTTCGCGGGTGTGGCGGCGATTCTGCTCTCCCTCGTCTCCCTGGTCGTCTCGAACTTCGGCGCCTTCCTGATCGGCTTCCTCCTGGGGCTGATCGGCGGTGCGCTGGGAGTCTCCTGGGCGCCGGGCAAGGCCGAGCGGAGCGCTGACGACGCCGAGGAGCCGGCCCGTAAGACGGTCGCCGGACCGGTGGTCGCCACGCACCCCGCGCCGGCCGACGGTCCCGGGCCGGTCAACGGACTGGACGACCTGTCAGGAACGAGCCCGACCAACGGAACGAACGGGAGGCACCGTGCCGGGTGACGAGCTGCACGACAGCGCAGCTGCCGGGGCGAGAACCGGGCCGAGGCACGCGGCGCCGAGGAAGCCGCTGCTGACTCGGCTCCACGTGCCCGCGGGCAAGGCGATAGCCATTGCCGCCATGCCGTCCGCCGTGCTCATGGGCATGGGGCTGACGCCCCAGATGGCGATAGCCAAGCCGGCGCCCAAGAGCCCCTTCAAGGACGGCCCGTGCGTCACCGCTCCGGACAAGGTGGACGACAAGGACGCCAAGTCCAAGGACGGTACGGCGGACAAGAAGGACGACGCACAGGGCAAGGACGACGCCAAGCCGTCCGGCGAGCCCTCCGCCTCGCCCTCGGCCGGCAAGGACGCCGGCAAGGCGCCCGAGCCCGCGCCGTCCGGTTCCTCGAAGACCGATGAGCCTTCGGGCTCCGCGACCCCGTCGCCGTCGTCCTCCGAGGAGAAGAAGGACGACGGGGGGCTGCTGGGCGGCATCGGTGACGCCCTCGGCGGTCTCGTCGGCGACAAGCCGGAGGACGACGACTCCTCGGCGTCGCCGAGCCCGTCGGCCTCCGAGCCGGCCTCGCCGAGCCCTTCGCCGTCCGCGTCCGAGGACTCCGGATCCGCCACCGACAAGGTCACCAAGCCGGTCACGGACACGGTCAACGGCCTCAAGGACGGTGCGGACAAGGCCGGGGACGCCGTCAAGAACGGGTCGAAGACGGTCAACGACACCGTCCACGGCGCGGTGGGCGCGGCGGACAACGCCCTGCCCGGCGGCGGCCTGGACGGCAAGGACGCCGACGGGAAGAAGTCCTTCCCCTGCGTCGTCGAGAACAAGCAGAAGGGCAAGGCCGAGCAGACCCCCGCCACCCTGCCCGACGACCCCTGGCACCTGGAGTCCAGCGCGCTCACCCTGCGCGGCCTGAACTACGAGGGTGTCGTCAACGTCCAGACGCAGAACGGCCACACCAAGCAGGCCCTGAAGTTCACCGCCGACAGCGTCGACATCGGCGATCTGCACCAGATCGTCGACGACCCGACGTCCGGCAAGCACTACCACGTCCAGGGCGCCCCGGGCTCGACGTCCACGATCCGCGGCGGCAAGGTGACGATGTACACCGAGCGGCTGCAGGGCAACCTCTTCGGGCTGATCCCGATCGTCTTCGACCCCGAGCACCCGCCGCCGATCAACGTCCCGTTCGCCTACTTCACCAAGGTGAAGATCGACCAGGCGGGCCAGTTCGGCGGCAATCTCCACATCCCGGGTCTGCACCAGTCGATCACGGACTGAGGACCACCCGCGCGGGCCGGGAGCACCGGCCCTGCCGGGAGCCGCAGAAAACGGCGGTGGGCCGTCCCCTTCCGGGGGCGGCCCACCGCCGTTTCGTGTGCCGGGGGGCGTCAGGCCTGCTCGCCGCCGAGGTGGTGCACCCGGACCATGTTGGTGGTGCCGGGGACGCCGGGGGGCGAACCGGCGGTGATCAGCATGGTGTCGCCCTCGCTGTAGCGCTTGAGCTTGAGCAGTTCGGCGTCCACCAGGTCGACCATCGCGTCGGTGTTGTCGACGTGCGGTACGACGAAGGCGTCGACGCCCCAGCTCAGCGTGAGCTGGTTGCGGGTGGACGCCTCGGTGGTGAAGGCCAGGATGGGCTGGGCCGCGCGGTAGCGGGAGAGGCGGCGGGCGGTGTCACCGGACTTGGTGAAGGCGATCAGTGCCTTGCCGTCCAGGAAGTCCGCCATCTCGCACGCCGCGCGGGCCACCGAACCGCCCTGCGTACGCGGCTTCTTGCCGGGCACCAGCGGCTGCAGGCCCTTGGAGAGCAGTTCCTCCTCGGCCGCCTCGACGATCTTCGACATCGTCTTGACGGTCTCGATCGGATAGGCGCCGACGGACGACTCGGCGGAGAGCATCACCGCGTCGGCGCCGTCGAGGATGGCGTTGGCGACATCGGACGCCTCGGCGCGGGTCGGCCGGGAGTTGGTGATCATGGACTCCATCATCTGGGTCGCCACGATCACCGGCTTGGCGTTCCTGCGGCACAGCTCCACCAGGCGCTTCTGCACCATCGGGACCTTCTCCAGCGGGTACTCCACCGCCAGGTCACCACGGGCGACCATGACGGCGTCGAAGGCCATCACGACCTCCTGCATGTTGGCGACCGCCTGCGGCTTCTCGACCTTGGCGATGACCGGGACCCGGCGGCCCACCTCGTCCATGACGCGGTGCACGTCCTGGACGTCCTTGGCGTCCCGCACGAAGGACAGCGCGACCATGTCGCAGCCCATCCGCAGGGCGAACTTGAGGTCTTCGATGTCCTTCTCGGACAGCGCGGGGACGTTCACCGCGGCGCCGGGCAGGTTGATGCCCTTGTGGTCGGAGATGACCCCGCCCTCGATGACGATGGTGCGCACCCGCGGGCCGTCGACCTCGACGACCTGGAGGGCGACATTGCCGTCGTTGATCAGGACCGGGTCGCCCTTGGACACATCGCCGGGCAGGCCCTTGTAGGTCGTGCCGCAGATGGTCCGGTCGCCGGGTACGTCCTCGGTGGTGATGACGAACTCGTCGCCGCGCACCAGCTCCACCGGGCCGTCGGCGAAGGTCTCCAGACGGATCTTGGGGCCCTGCAGGTCGGCCAGCACGCCGACCGCGCGGCCGGTCTCCTCGGAGGCCTTGCGGAGGCGGTGGTACCGCTCCTCGTGCTCCGGCTGGGTCCCGTGGCTCATGTTGAAACGGGCCACATTCATGCCGGCCTCGATCAGCGTCTTCAGCTGGTCGAAGGAGTCGACGGCGGGGCCCAGGGTGCAGACGATTTTGGAACGGCGCATGGGCGGAATCCTATCGGTTTGTTTAGCGGCGGAATATTTCGGTAGGCGGAAACACCGAGACCTAGGCGCTGACCAGGGCATATGTCTGCTGGGCGATCTCCAGCTCCTCGTCCGTGGGTACCACGGCGACCGCAACCCGGGCGTACTCCGGCGAGATCAGCCGGGGCTCGTCGGACCGTACGGCGTTGAGCGTGGCGTCCACGGCCATCCCCATCTCCTCCAGACCGGCGACGGCGGCCTCGCGCACCGGGGCGGCGTTCTCCCCGACGCCCGCCGTGAACGCCACCGCGTCGACCCGGCCGAGCACCGCGCTGTAGGCGCCGATGTACTTCTTCAGCCGGTGGATGTAGATGTCGAAGGCGAGCGCGGCACGCTCGTCACCCTCGTCGATCCGGCGCCGGATCTCCCGCATGTCGTTGTCGCCGCACAGCCCGATCAGCCCGCTCTTCTTGTTGAGCAGCACGTCGACCTCGTCCTCCGACATCCCCGCCACCCGCTTGAGGTGGAAGGTGACCGCCGGGTCGATGTCGCCCGAGCGGGTGCCCATGACCAGGCCCTCCAGCGGGGTCAGCCCCATCGAGGTGTCCACGCAGCGGCCGCCGGCCACCGCCGAGGCGGAGGCGCCGTTGCCCAGGTGGAGCACGATGACATTGACCTCGGAGGGGTCCTTGCCCAGCAGCGCCGCGGTCTTGCGGGAGACATAGGCGTGCGAGGTGCCGTGGAAGCCGTAGCGGCGGATGCGGTGCGCGTCGGCGGTCGCCACGTCGAGGGCGTAGCGGGCCGCGTACTCCGGCATCGTGGTGTGGAAGGCGGTGTCGAAGACCGCGACCTGCGGCAGGTCGGGGCGCAGCGCGCGGGCGGTGCGGATGCCGGTGATGTTGGCCGGGTTGTGCAGCGGGGCGACCGGCACCAGCCGCTCGATCTCCTTCAGCACCGCGTCGTCGATCACGGTCGGCTCGGTGAACCGCAGCCCGCCGTGCACCACCCGGTGCCCGATCGCGGCCAGCTGCGGCGAGTCGAGGCCGAGGCCGTCGGCGGACAGCTCCGCGGCGACGGCCTTCAGCGCGGCCTCGTGGTCGGCGATCGGGCCTTCCGTCTCGCGCTTGTCGCCCCCGGCGGCCAGCGGGGTGTGGACCAGACGGGAGGTCTCCTCGCCGATCCGCTCGACCAGGCCGACGGCGAGCCGGCCCGCGGCACAGCCGCCGGCCGACTGCGGGCCGGCCATGTCGAGCAGCTGGTACTTCAATGACGAGGAGCCGGAATTGAGGACGAGGACGCGGGTGCCGGTGGCAGTCATGGAGCGCTTTCCGATGGGGGGCGGGGACGGGGGAGCGGCCGGGTCAGGCGGTGGCGCCGGCGCCGGGACGGGCGCCCTGGGCCTGGATGGCGGTGATGGCCACGGTGTTCACGATGTCCTGGACCAGGGCGCCGCGCGAGAGGTCGTTGACCGGCTTGCGCAGCCCCTGCAGGACCGGGCCGACGGCGACCGCACCGGCCGAGCGCTGCACGGCCTTGTAGGTGTTGTTGCCGGTGTTGAGGTCCGGGAAGATCAGCACGGTGGCCTTGCCGGCCACGTCGGAGTCGGGGAGCTTGGTCCGGGCGACCGCCGCGTCCACCGCCGCGTCGTACTGGATCGGGCCCTCGACCAGCAGGTCGGGGCGCAGCTCGCGGACGATCTCGGTGGCCTTGCGGACCTTGTCGACGTCCGCGCCGGAGCCGGAGGTGCCGGTGGAGTACGAGAGCATCGCGATCCGCGGCTCGACGCCGAACTGGGCGGCGGTGGCGGCCGACTGGATGGCGATGTCCGCCAGCTGTTCGGCGTCCGGGTCCGGGTTGACGGCGCAGTCGCCGTAGACCAGGACCCGGTCGGCCAGGCACATGAAGAACACCGAGGACACGATCTGGGCGCCCGGCTTCGTCTTGATGATCTCGAATGCCGGACGGATGGTGGCCGCGGTGGAGTGCACCGCGCCGGAGACCATCCCGTCGGCCAGGCCCTCCTGGACCATCAGGGTGCCGAAGTACGAGACGTCCGCGACCACGTCGAAGGCCAGCTCGATGCTGACGCCCTTGTGGGCGCGCAGCGCGGCATAACGCTCGGCGAACCGCTCGCGCAGCCCGGAGGTCTGCGGATCGATGATCTGGGCGCCCGACAGGTCGATGGCGAGATCGGCGGCGCGCTTGAGGATCGCCTCCTCCTCGCCCAGCAGGGTCAGATCGCAGACATCCCGGCGCAGCAGCACATCGGCGGCCCGCAGCACCCGCTCCTCGCTCCCCTCCGGGAGGACCACCCGGCGGCGGCCGGAGCGGGAGCGCTCGATCAGCTCGTGCTCGAACATCATCGGCGTGACGCGGCCGGAGCGGGCGACGGAGATGCGGTTCGTCAGCTCCACGGTGTCCACATGCCGCTCGAACAGGCCGAGCGCGGTCTCCGCCTTGCGCGGCGAGGCGGCGTTCAGCTTGCCCTCGATCGCGAACAGCTCGCCGGCGGTCGGGAAGGACCCGCCGGGCACGGAGATGACCGGGGTGCCGGGGGCGAGGCGGCCCGCCAGCGCCATGATGTCGGGGCCGGGCCGCTCGTCCAGGGTGAGCAGCACACCGGCGATCGGCGGGGCACCGGCGCTGTGCGCGGCGAGCGAGCCGATGACCAGGTCCGCCCGGTCTCCGGGGGTCACCACGAGCGCGCCGGGGGTCAGCGCCTTGAGGAAGGTCGGCAGCATGGCGCCGCCGAAGACGAAGTCCCTGGCGTCCCTGGCGAGGCCCGAGTCGTCGCCGAGCAGCACCTCGGCGCCCAGGGTGTGCACGATCTGGCCGACGGTCGGCGCGGAGAGCGAGCCGTCCTCGGGGAGCGCGTAGCAGGGCACGGGGAGCCGGGCGGCGAGCCGGTCGACGACCGCCTCGCGGTGCTCGGGGGCCACCCGGTTGACGACCACGGCCACGACGTCGCAGCCCAGCGAGTGGTAGGCGCCGTAAGCGTTGCGGGCCTCGGCGCGTACGGACTCCGCCTCCTGGCCCTGGCCGCCCACGACGGCCAGCACGGCGGCGCCGAATTCGTTGGCGAGCCGGGCGTTGAGGTTCAGCTCGGCCGGGAGGTTGGTGGCGGCGAAGTCCGAGCCGAGGACCAGGACGTACTCGTAGTCCCTGGCCACGGCGTGAAAGCGGTCGACGAGCCGGGAGACCAGTTCGTCGGTGCCGCGTTCGGCCTGGAGGGCGGAGGCCTCCTCGTAGCTGAGGCCGTAGACGGTGTCGGGGGACTGGGTGAGCCGGTAGCGGGACCGCAGCAGGTCGAACAATCGGTCGGGCCCGTCGCCGTGGGTCAGCGGGCGGAAGACCCCCACCCGGTCGACATGGCGGGTCAGCAGCTCCATGACCCCCAGCTCGACGACCTGGCGGCCGTCGCCGCGGTCGATACCGGTCACGTACACGCTCCGCGTCACGTGCGCTCTCCGATCCAATCGATGGCCACAAGGTCAAAATTAGTCGTTATTGTGGGCGTGCCCCTCTTGACAATACCTATGTGTGTAGATAGGTCGCTCTCCCAGTTTCCCTTGCGGAGTCCGTGCGAGGACAGTGGGGGTGAGGTCCGTGGAGGAGGAGGGCGGGCCGTCCCGTGAAACAATCGGACCGGCTCACACGAACCGACAGCGAGCACAGGAGACCCAGCACGATGCGTATCGGAGTCCTCACCGCAGGCGGCGACTGTCCTGGTCTGAACGCTGTGATCCGGTCTGTTGTCCACCGTGCCCTCACCGGGCACGGCGACGAGGTCATCGGCTTCGAGGACGGCTTCAAGGGGCTGCTCGAAGGCCGCTACCGCAAGCTCGACCTCGAGGCGGTCAGCGGCATCCTGGCCCGCGGTGGCACCATCCTCGGCTCGTCCCGGCTGGAGCGCAACCGGCTCCGGGAGGCCTGCGAGAAGTCCAAGGACCTCTCCAAGGACTACGGCATCGACGTCCTGGTCCCGATCGGCGGCGAGGGCACCCTCACCGCCGCCCGGATGCTGGCGGACGCCGGGATGCCGGTCGTCGGCGTCCCCAAGACCATCGACAACGACATCTCCTCCACCGACCGCACCTTCGGCTTCGACACCGCCGTCGGCGTCGCGACGGAGGCGATCGACCGCCTCAAGACCACCGCGGAGTCGCACCAGCGCGTCATGGTCGTCGAGGTGATGGGCCGGCACGCCGGCTGGATCGCGCTGGAGTCCGGGATGGCCGGCGGCGCCCACGGCATCTGCCTGCCGGAGCGCCCCTTCGATGTGAACGACCTGGTCAAGATGGTCGAGGAGCGCTTCGCCCGGGGCAAGAAGTTCGCGGTGGTCTGTGTCGCCGAGGGGGCCCACCCGGCCGAGGAGACCATGGACTACAAGAAGGGCGCGATCGACCAGTTCGGCCACGAGCGGTTCACCGGCATCGGCAACCACCTCGCCGTCGAACTGGAGAAGCGCCTCGGCAAGGAGGCCCGCCCGGTCATCCTCGGCCACGTCCAGCGCGGCGGCACCCCCACCGCGTACGACCGGGTGCTCGCCACCCGCTTCGGCTGGCACGCCGTCGAGGCCGCGCACCGCGGCGACTTCGGCCGGATGACCGCGCTGCGCGGCACCGACATCACGATGGTGCCGCTGCACGAGGCGGTCACCGAACTCAAGACGGTGCCCGAGTGGCGGATGGACGAGGCCGAGTCGGTCTTCTGAGCCCGCTGCGTCCCGCACACACCAACGGCGGCGCGCCTGTCCTCGGCTGAGGGCAGGCGCGCCGCCTGTGTGGGGGGTGGCGGTCAGGTGGTCACTCGGCGCCGATGGCCTGGAGCATGTTCAGCCGGGCCGCCCGGCGGGCCGGCCAGAGCGCGGCCAGCACCCCCACGGCCGCCGCGATCAGTACGAACAGCGCGAGCCGGCCCCAGGGCAGCATCAGCTCGTAGGTGGGCAGGCCCTCGCTGACCAGGGTGCCGACGGCCCAGGAGCAGAAGACACCCACCGCGATGCCCAGGCCCGCGCCGAACAGCGCGATGACCACCGACTCCAGCCGGACCATCTGCTTGATGCCGCTGCGGGCCAGGCCGATCGCCCGCAGCATCCCGATCTCGCGGGTCCGCTCGAAGACCGACATGGCGAGGGTGTTGACGACGCCCACCACCGCGATGAGGACGGCCATGCCCAGCAGCCCGTAGGAGATGTTGAGCACCATCTCGATGCTTGCGGCGTTCTCCTTGCGCAGGTCGTCGTGGTTCTGGACCTTCAGCAGCGGGCTGTCGCCGAGGGCGTGCCGGATCTGCTTCGCCAGTCCCTCCGACGGGCCGTCCTGGGCCTTCACCAGCAGGGACTCGACCATCGGCACGATCTGGTGCGGTGCCGCCAGCGAGGTGGCGCCCACCGAGTCGCCGAGCACCTGGTTGTCCGCGTAGATTCCGACGATCTTGAGCTTCGCCTTCTTCTTGTCGTAGAAGGTGGCGTCCAGGGTGTCGCCGGTCTGCCAGCCCTTCATCTTGGCCATCTTCTGGGAGACCGCGATGTCGTTGCCTCCGGCGCCCTTCAACGAACCGCTGATGAAGTCCAGTTGGATGACCTTGCCGATCGTGCGGAGGTCGGTGCCCATCAGGCCCATGGAGGAATCAGGGGTCGAGAAGCCCGTATTGCGCAGCGGAGCAGCCGCCTCGACGCCCGGGACGTCCGCCACCTTCTGCGACAGCTCGGGGTCCAGACCGGAGGAGGCCCCGACCTTGTAGTCGGCCTTCAGCCCCTGGGCCGTCATCTTGTCCATGGCCTGCCCGGCCGAGTTCCCGACGACCGTCATACCGGTGATCAGGGTGAGGCCGATCATCAGCGCCGAGGCGGTCGCCGCCGTACGGCGGGGGTTGCGCAGCGTGTTCTCCGTGGACAGCTTGCCGCTGATGCCGAAGAGCCGGGTGGTGACGACGCCCGCCAGCGAGACCAGCGGCCGGGACAGCAACGGCGCGAGGATGATGACGCCGGTCAGCGTCAGCATGCCGCCCACCATCGCGATCGGCAGATCGTCGGCCTTCTTCAGCGTGGAGACGTAGCACATGGTCGCGATGCCGAGGCCGGTGATGACCGCGCCGAGGGAGTTGCGGAGCACCAGGCTGCGCAGTGCCGGCGGTGCCTCGACGGTGTTGAGTGCCTCCACCGGGGCGATCTTCGCCGCCTTGCGGGACGGCAGCCAGGCGGCCAGTACGGTCACCACGACGCCCACACCCAGCGCGGAGAGCACCGCGGCCGGGCTGATGACGACCGGTCCGTCCGGGAAACCCGCGCCATTCGCTTCGAGCACCGCCCGCAGGCCCACGGCGAGGCCGATGCCCAGCGCGAAGCCGACGGCCGACGAGATCAGACCCAGCAGGGCCGCCTCCGCGAGGACCGAGCGCACGACCTGACGGCGGGAGGCACCGATCGCGCGCATCAGGGCGATCTCCCGGCTGCGCTGGGAGATCAGCATGGTGAAGGTGTTGGCGATGATGAAGACGCCGACGAACAGCGCGATCCCGGCGAAGGTCAGCAGCGTCTGGGACAGGGCCTTGTTCTGGCTGGCGACCATACGGGACTGCTCCGCGGCGAGATCGGTGCCGCTGGTCGCCGTGGCACGGTCCTTGGGCAGCACCTCGCTGACCTTGCCGGTCAGTGCCTCCTGATCGGCGCCGGGCGCGGCACCGATCACCAGCTCGTCGAACTGGCCGGGGTGCAGGAACAGCTTCTGCGCGGTGGCGGTGTCGAAGAGCGTCAGGCTGCCGCCCGCGGTGACCTGCGGGTCGTCGGTGGAGACGATGCCGACCAGCCGCTTCGTCAGCACCGGGCCGTCGGTGGCGAGCCGCACGGCGTCACCGATCTTGTGGCCGGACGCCTTCGCGGTCGCCTCGTCCAGCGCGATCTCGTCGTCGGCGGCCGGTCCGCGGCCCTGCAGCAGCGGGTAGCGGGGGTCGTGACCGTCCTTGTCCGGCTGGAAGTTGGTGGCGAGGTTCTGCCACTCGTGGCCGAGCGGCACATTGTCCGGGCCGGCGACGGTGGCCGTGCCGTTGACGTTGCGGCGTACGGACTGCACGCCGGGCAGTGCGTGGATTTTGTCCGCCAGCTTGTCGTCGACAAGGGTCGTCCGCTTGCGGTCCTTGCCGATGTCCGGGGAGCTGTCGCCGGCCTCGGCCTGGACGGAGACGGCCACCCCGTCGAGGTTCTTCTCGGACGCCTTCTTGACGGCCGAGCCGACGGTGTCGCTGAAGATCAGGGTGCCGGCGACGAAGGCGACGCCGAGCAGGACCGCGAGTGCGGTCATCATCAATCGGGCTTTGTGCGCAAGCACGTTGCGCAGGGCGGTTCGCAGCATGGTGGTGGTGTCAGTCCTGGTCCGGTGGCTCGGGGTGAGGGGCGGCGCGCCGGGGAGCGCGGGGGTGCGGTGTGCCGGGCGTCAGCTCGTACGGCCCTTGGAGTCGAACAGCCGCATCCGGTCCAGGACGGCGTCCGGGGTCGGCTCGTACAGCTCCTCGACGATCCGGCCGTCCGCGAGGAAGATCACCCGGTCCGCATAGCCCGCGGCGACCGGGTCATGGGTGACCATCACGACCGTCTGCTGCATCGCCTGCACCGACTCCCGCAGGAAGCCCAGCACTTCGGCGCCCGAGCGGGAGTCGAGGTTGCCGGTCGGCTCGTCCGCGAAGATGATCTCCGGCTGGGCGGCCAGCGCACGGGCGACCGCGACGCGCTGCTGCTGGCCGCCGGAGAGCTGGGCCGGCCGGTGCGCGAGCCGGCCGGACAGGCCGACGGTCTCGATCACGGCGTTGAGCCATTCCTTGTCGGGCTTGCGGCCCGCGATGTCCATCGGCAGGGTGATGTTCTCCAGCGCGCTCAGCGTCGGCAGCAGGTTGAACGCCTGGAAAATGAAGCCGATCTTGTCCCGGCGCAGCCGCGTCAGCTGCTTGTCGCCCAGCGAGGACAGCTCCACGTCGCCGATCCGGGCCGAGCCGGACGAGATCGCGTCCAGTCCGGCCATGCAGTGCATCAGCGTCGACTTGCCGGAGCCGGACGGACCCATGATCGCGGTGAATTTGGCCTTGCCGAATTCGACCGAGACGGAGTCCAGCGCGACCACACGGGTCTCCCCCTGGCCGTAGACCTTGCTCAGATCCGTGGCACGGGCGGCGACGGCACCGTCGGCGCGAGTGGGGGCGGGGGAACCGGGAAAACCCGGAAGGGCGGCCGGGTGGGACACGGGGAACTCCTGGAGAGGGACGGACGTTTCGATGTCCCCATTCTCGAATGCGCAGGTCGGCCCGCACCTCGGCCGCAAGGACCGAAAGCCGCACCGGCCGGAAGTCCCATCCGCGGGCCCGGCGTCATTCTCTGGACGGACACCCGTCCGACCTGGGGCCGACGGGGCGTCTCGGGGTAACCCTGACCTCTCGGTGTCATCGGGGCGTTCCGTCGGTACCGGGCGCCCGGCGAGGAGGGAAGACCTCAGGGTCGCGGCTCGCCGGCCCGGGCCCAGAATTCCGCCAGGATGCCGTCGAGGAACGCGCGTCCCGCCCGGCCGGATTCCCCGGCGCTGTCCGAGCCGCCCCAGTGGAGCGTAGCGGCCATGGTCGCCTGATACACGCCGTGCAAATCCTGCAGGACGGCCCGGAGCTGCTGCCGGGACAGCGGTACGACCTGGCCGACCGGCCGGACGTAGGCCTGCCAGCGGGTGGTGGTGGCGCTGGTCAGCAGCTCGGTCAACTGGCCGTCCCGGCCGGTGAAGCGGACCAGGGCGGGCAGTGGCAGGGCCAGCGCCTCGGCGAGCGCCGCGGCCTGCCGGTCGCTGCCGCGCCACGTCCCGTCGGCCTCCAGGCGCTCGTACGCGGCCCGGTCCATGCCGATCCGCAGTGCGAGGTCCGCCGGGGCGAGGCCGTGCGCCAGACGGTACTCGCGCAGGGTGCCCGGTGCGCCGAGCAGCTCGCCCGGCGCGCACCACAGGGCACCGGCCAGCGCGGTCAGTTCGGCCTCCGTGGGGGCGCTCTCGCCCCGTTCCCAGGAGGCCACCGCCGCCGGCGGAACCGGTATGCCGAAGGCGGCGCGGATTCCGTAGGCGACATGGGCGGGCGTCATCCCCAGCGCCTCGCGGAGCCGGCGGGCGGCCTCGGCGTCGAAAGGGGGTCTGCGGGGCTCCCCGTCTTGCGTATGCACCGGCACACGGTAGGTGACGGCCCGGCCGCGCACCTATCGTGCGGATGCCCAAGGACGAGGCTCGTAGGAAACCACCGGTCACGGTCGGTCAGTGGCCCGACCACCGGTAGCGCAACTCGGGGCGGCCGACGTGGCCGTACTGGGGGGCGCGGGCGGCCCGGCCGCTCTCCACCAGATGTTCGAGGTAACGGCGGGCGGTGATCCGGGAGATGCCCACATCGGCGGCGGCCTCGGTCGCCGTCAGCCCGCTTCCGGCGGCCCGCAGCACATCGGTCACCGCCCGCAGGGTGGCCGCGGTCAGCCCCTTGGGCAGTGCGGCCGGACGCGGTGCGCGCAGCGCCGCGATCGCCCGGTCCACCTCGTCCTGCCCGCTGGCCTCGCCGGTGGTGGCGCGGAACTCCGCATAGCGGGTGAGCCGGTCGCGCAGGGTGGCGAAGGTGAACGGCTTCAGCACGTACTGCACCACGCCGAGCGAGACGCCCTCGCGCACCATCGCCAGATCCCGGGCGGAGGTGACCGCGATGATGTCGGCGGTGTGGCCGGCCGCGCGCAGCGTCCGCACCAGCTGCAGCCCGTGGCCGTCCGGCAGATAGAGGTCGAGCAGCAGCAGATCGACGGGGTGCGCGTCGAGATGGCGGCGGGCGTCGGCGCCGGAGTGCACGGTGCCGGAGACCGTGAAGCCGGGCACCCGTGCCACGTACAGGGCGTGTGCGTCGGCGGCGACCGGATCGTCCTCGACGACGAGGACCCGGATGGCGGAGGGGGTCACCGGGCGCCTCCTCTCGCGCCGGGGCGGGCCGCGTTCCTCGCCCCGTTCATGCCGGCGCGCCCGTCCGCAGCGGCAGCCGTACGGTGAACCGCGCGCCGCCTTCGGATGCCCGGTCCAGGGTGACGGTGCCGCCGTTGCGGCGGACCGCCTGCTGGACCAGGGCCAGGCCCAGACCGCGGCCCCGGGCGGGCGCGGCCGTGCCCTGCTTGGTGCTCCAGCCCCGCCGGAAGATCTCCTCGGCGGCGTCCGCGGACACCCCGGGGCCGCTGTCGGCCACCCGCAACAACAGCTCGCCGCCGTCCGCCCGCGCGGTGACGCGCACCCGCGGCGGCCCGGCGGCGGTGTGCTCCGGGGTGGGGGCGGCGGCGTCCAGGGCGTTGTCGAGGAGGTTGCCCAGCACCGTCACCAGGTCGCGGGCCGGCAGGCCGGGCGGCAGCAGCCCGTCGTCGATCCGGCTGTCGGCGGTCAGGGTCAGTTCGACGCCCCGCTCGTTGGCCTGCGTGGCCTTGCCGAGCAGCAGCGCGGCGAGCACCGGTTCGGCGACCGCGCCGACGACCTGATCGGTCAGCGCCTGCGCCAGCTCCAGCTCCGCGGTCGCGAACTCCACGGCCTCCTCGGCGCGCCCCAGCTCGATCAGCGAGACCACCGCGTGCAGCCGGTTGGCGGCCTCGTGGGCCTGTGAGCGCAGCGCCTCGGTGAAGCCGCGCACCGAGTCCAACTCCCCGGACAGCGCCTGGAGTTCGGTGTGATCGCGCAGGGTGACCACGCTGCCGCGCCGCTCCCCGCCGGAGACCGGTGCTGAGTTGACCACCAGCACCCGCTCGGGGGTCAGCTGCAGCTCGTCGACGCGGGGGCCGGGTGCCAGCAGCGCCTCGGTCAGCGGCTCCGGCAGCCCCAGCTCCGTGACGTGGCGGCCCACCGCGTCGTCCGACAGCCCCAGCAGCTCCCGCCCGCCGTCATTGATCAGGGCGACCCGGCGCTGCCCGTCGAGCATCAGCAGCCCCTCGCGCACGGCGTGCAGCGCGGCCTGGTGGTACTCGTGCATCCGGCCGAGCTCCGCCGCGTTCATCCCGTGGGTGTGCCGGCGCAGCCGGGCATTGATCACATACGTCCCCAGACCGCCGAGCGCCAGCGCCCCCGCGGCCACCCCCACCAGCGCCAGGACCTGGTTGCGCAGCTGCTCACTGATCGTCTCGATGGTGATCCCGGAGCTGACCAGGGCCGTGATCCGGCCGCCGCGCTGTGGATCACGGACCGGTGCGACGACCCGTACGGAGGGTCCGAGCACCCCCATATGCGTCTCGGGGAAGACCCTGCCGTGCAGCGCCGGGCCGATGTGCCCCAGGTACTTCTTGCCGATCGCGGACGGCTCGGGGTGCGTCCAGCGGGTCCCGTCCGGGGCCATCACCACCACGAAGTCGACTCCGGAGTCGTGCCGCAGCCGCTCGCTGTACGGCTGGAGCGCGGCCGTCGGGTCCTTGGTGCGCGCGGCGGCCACCACCGCGGGGGAGTCGGCGACGGCGGTGGCGGCGGCCGTCGCCTGCCGCCGTGCGGTCTCCTCCGCCTGCCGTCCCGCGCTGAGGTACGCGAAGAGCACACAGCCCACGACGACCACCGCCACCAGCACCACCTGCATGGCGAAGAGCTGCCCGGCGAGGCTGCGCGGGCCGCGCAGGTGCCGGGACGGGCGGGGGCGGGGGAGTCGCATACAGAACAGTCTGCACGGTCACTTTCACAACAGTCCGTGCGGTCACTTTTACGTGAACGAAATGTACGTAAGGGTGACGGGCGCCACAGCGGCGTGCATAGTCGCCGGAACTTGTTGTGTGACAGAGCCGCAGATCAGCGCACAGCCGTAGACCGAGGAGACAGCCGTGGCTGCACAGACCCCGTTGTCCGGGGGCACCACCGAGGAGACCGCGCCGGCGAAGCGGGACCGGACCCACTTCCTCTACATCGCCGTGATCGGGGCGGTACTGCTCGGCATCATCGTGGGCTTCGCCGCCCCCGGTGTCGCCGTCCAGCTCAAGCCGCTCGGCACCGGGTTCGTGAACCTGATCAAGATGATGATCGCGCCGGTCGTCTTCTGCACCATCGTGCTGGGCGTCGGCTCGGTGCGGAAGGCCGCCAAGGTCGGCGCGGTCGGCGGACTGGCCCTCGGCTACTTCATGGTGATGTCCACCGTGGCGCTGGCCATCGGCCTGGTCGTCGGCAACCTGCTGGACCCCGGGTCCGGCCTCCATCTGACCGAGTCCGTCCGGCACGCGGGCCACGCCCAGGCCGGGGGCGGCGCGGAGTCGCTGTCCGACTTCCTGCTCGGCATGATCCCCACCACCCTGGTCTCCGCCTTCACCCAGGAGCAGGTCCTCCAGACGCTGCTGGTGGCGCTGCTGGTCGGCTTCGGCCTGCAGGCGCTGGGTGCGGCGGGTGAGCCGGTGCTGCGCGGGGTGGGGCACCTCCAGAAGCTGGTCTTCCGGGTGCTGTCCATGATCATGTGGGCGGCGCCGGTGGGTGCCTTCGGTGCCATCGCGGCGGTGGTCGGCGAGACCGGTGTGGACGCGCTGAAGTCCCTGGCCGTCATCATGATCGGCTTCTACACCACCTGTGTGCTGTTCGTGATCGTGGTGCTCGGCACGCTGCTCCGGCTGATCGCCAAGGTCAACGTCTTCCAGCTGCTGAAGTACCTCGGCCGGGAGTTCCTGCTGATCCTGTCCACCTCCTCCTCGGAGTCGGCGCTGCCCCGGCTGATCGCGAAGATGGAGCACCTGGGCGTCAGCAAGCCGGTGGTCGGCATCACCGTCCCCACCGGCTACAGCTTCAACCTCGACGGCACCGCCATCTACCTGACGATGTCCTCGCTGTTCGTGGCCGAGGCGATGGGCAAGCCGCTGCCGCTCGGGCAGCAGATCTCGCTGCTGGTGTTCATGGTCATCGCGTCGAAGGGCGCGGCGGGCGTCACCGGCGCGGGACTTGCGACCCTGGCCGGCGGCCTGCAGTCGCACCGCCCCGAACTGGTCGACGGCGTGGGCCTGATCGTCGGCATCGACCGCTTCATGAGCGAGGCGCGCGCCCTGACCAACTTCGCCGGCAACGCGGTGGCCACCATCCTGATCGGCACCTGGACCAAGGAGATCGACAACGCCCGGGTGGCGGAGGTGCTGGCCGGCCGGGCGCCGTTCGACGAGAAGACGATGACCGACGACGACTCCGCGGAGCCGGCCGCCCCCGGGGTCGTCGGGCCGCGGGACGGCGAGGCAACGAAGACGTCCGCCACGGTCTGATCCCGGGCCGCGGGACAGCCGGAGGGGCGGGTGCCGGAGGCGGCGCCCGCCCCTTCGCCGCGCTGCGGGGGCGGCGGGCGCCCGCCCCTCTGGGGCCGGTGGCCGTGCGGCGGTCAGGCCGGTCGCAGCCAGAGGGTGGCCAGTGGGGGCAGGACGGCGGAGACGGAGGCGGTGCGGCCGTTCCAGGGGGTCGGTCCGGTCGTGAGGGGGGCGGGGTTGGTGATGCCGCTGCCGCCGTAGCGCGCAGCGTCGGTGTTGAGCACTTCCCGCCAGGCGGGGACGTGGTCGGGGACGCCGAGCCGGTAGCCGTGGCGGACGACGGGCGAGAAGTTGCTGACCGAGATCAGCGGCGAGCCGTCGGCGGCGAAGCGCAGGAAGGAGAAGACATTGTCCTCGCGCGCGTCGCCGTCGATCCAGGAGAAGCCGGCCGGGTCCGTGTCGCGCTCCCACAGCGCGGGGGTGGCGGCGTAGCGGCGGTTCAGGTCGCGGACGAGATCGCGTACGCCCCGGTGGTCGGGCTCCGCCTCGTACGACGGGTCGAGCAGCCACCAGTCCGGTCCGTGGCTCTCCGCCCACTCCGCCCCCTGGGCGAACTCCTGCCCCATGAAGAGGAGTTGCTTGCCGGGATGGGCCCACATGAACCCGAGGTAGGCACGGTGGTCGGCCCGCTGCTGCCACCAGTCACCGGGCATCTTCGACACCAGGGCGCGCTTGCCGTGCACCACCTCGTCGTGGGAGATCGGCAGGACGTAGTTCTCGGAGTAGGCGTAGATCATCGAGAAGGTCATCTCGCCGTGGTGGTACTTGCGGTGCACCGGCTCCTTGGAGACATAGCCGAGGGAGTCGTGCATCCAGCCCATGTTCCACTTCAGCCCGAAGCCCAGACCGCCGAAGCCGCCGGGGCCGACGTGGTGGGTGGCGCGGGTGACGCCGTCCCAGGCCGTGGACTCCTCGGCGATGGTGACGACGCCGGGGCAGCGGCGGTAGACGGTCGCGTTCATCTCCTGGAGGAAGGCGACCGCATCGAGGTTTTCCCGGCCGCCGTGGACGTTCGGGGTCCAGGCGCCGTCCTCGCGCGAGTAGTCCAGGTAGAGCATCGAGGCGACGGCGTCCACCCGCAGGCCGTCGATATGGAACTCCTCGCACCAGTACACGGCGTTGGCGACCAGGAAGTTGCGGACCTCGGTGCGGCCGTAGTCGAACTCCAGGGTGCCCCAGTCCGGGTGCGCGGCCCGTGCCGGGTCCTGGGGCTCGTAGAGCGGACGGCCGTCGAACTCCGCCAGCGCCCAGTCGTCGCGCGGGAAGTGCGCCGGCACCCAGTCCATCAGCACGCCGATGCCGGCCCGGTGCAGTGCGTCGATCAGGAACCGGAAGTCGTCCGGGGTGCCCATCCTGGCGGTGGGCGCGTAGAACCCGGTCACCTGATAGCCCCACGAGCCGCCGAAGGGGTGCTCGCAGACCGGCATGAACTCGACGTGCGTGAAGCCCAGGTCCTTCACATAGGCCGGGAGCTGCACCGCGAGCTGCCGGTAGGTGAGGCCGGGGCGCCAGGAGGCCAGATGCACCTCGTAGACGGAGAACGGCGCCTCGTGCACGGGCCGTTCGCCGCGCCGGGCCATCCAGCCGGCGTCCGTCCAGCGGTAGTGCGAGGCCTCCACGACCGAGGCGTTGGCGGGCGGGCATTCGGTCCGCCGGGCCATCGGGTCGGCGCGCACGGTCCGCGAGCCGTCCGGCCGGGTGATCTCGAACTTGTAGAGCTCGCCCTCGCCGATGCCCGGCAGGAAGAGCTCCCAGACGCCCGAGGAGCCCAGCGAGCGCATCGGGTGGCCGGTGCCGTCCCAGTAGTTGAAGTCGCCGACGACCCGCACCCCCCGGGCATTGGGCGCCCAGACGGTGAAGCGGGTACCGGTGACCCCCTGGTGCTCCGTGATCCGGGCGCCGAGCGCCTGCCACAGCTGCTCGTGCCGGCCCTCGCCGAGCAGATGCAGGTCCAGCTCGCCGAGCGCGGGCAGGAAGCGGTAGGGGTCCTGCACCGTCAGGGCGTTGTCGCCGTAGTCGACCAGCAGCTCGTAGTCGGGGATGGTGCGCAGCGGCAGCACCCCGGCGAACAGCCCGTCGCCCTCGGCGGGGAGGTCGGCGCGCAGCCCCTTCGCCAGGACCGTGACGCGCCGGGCGCAGGGCTTGAGGACCCGGATGAGCAGTCCGCCGCGGGCGGGATGGGCGCCGAGCAGCCCGTGCGGGTCGTGATGGGCACCGTCCAGGAGCCGGCCGCGGTCCTCGTCGGACAGCGGCGCGGCGGGCCGGACCCCATGACTGCCGGCTGCCGACGGCGCCGCAGCGGACGGGCCCCCGGGCGCGGCCGCCCGGCCGGTCGGTGCCGTCTCCCGGGGAGCGGACGGCCGGGCGGGCGGGGCACCGGCCGCGGGGCCGGCGAAGGTGCCCCGCGCGGCCACCGGAGGGGCGACGGCCGGCGGCCGGGGCGTCGCCGCGCGGCCGGACCGCCCCGCCGCGCTGTCGTCGGCCGCGCCCGGAGCGGGCGTGGTGTCGGGGGTGGTGGGACGGGACGGCGGGCGGGCGGTCACGAGAGGCCTCCTCGGGGCGGTGCGGGGCGGTGCGGGGCGGTGTGGCGGTGCGTCGGTCGGATCTCGGGGGCGTACGGCGTACGGGCGTACGCGCGGCGGATCGGCGGTTCGTCGGCGGCCCCTCACCCCCGGCCGTGGTCGGACCCGGCGGCCCCGCCCGGCCGGCTGTCCGCCCCCAGGGCCGGCTCCCCGCCGGAGGCCAGCCGCCGGATGGCGGCCATCGGGACGGAGAGCCAGTCGGGCCGGTGCCGGGCCTCGTACAGCACCTCGTAAACGGCCTTGTCGGTCTCGTAAGCGCGCATCAGTTCGGGCGCGGAGCGCGGATCGAGCCCGCCGGCTTCCGCGTAGCCCCGGCAGTAGGCGTCGCGGGTGCGCCGGGCCCACTCCAGTGCCCAGGGGTCCCCGCCGGCCGGGCCGCTGCGCGCGGCATAGTCGAAGGACCGCAGCATGCCCGCGATGTCCCGCACCGCCGGCTGGAGACGGCGCCGCTCGGCCAGCGGGCGGGCCGGTTCGCCCTCGAAGTCGATCAGCGACCAGCGGCCCTCGTCGGCGGAGCGCAGCGTCTGGCCCAGGTGCAGATCGCCGTGGATGCGCTGGGCGGCCCAGCTGCGGCCGTCGTGGCCGGTCGCGGCGAGCGCGTCGAAGGCGGTGCGCAGCCGGGCGCGGTAGGGCTGCAGTACGGGCACGGCGCGGGCGGTGGCGTCCAGCCGCTCGTGCATCTGGGCGGCGATCACCTCCAGCTGCGGGCGGCGCAGCTCGGTGGTCGGCAGCGTCTGGGCGAGCGCGGTGTGCACCTCGGCGGTGGCATGGCCGAGCGCCCGCGCCGAGCCGGTGAAGTCGGCGCGGACGGCGAGTGCGTTCAGCGCCAGCTGCCAGCCGTCCGCCGAGCCCGGCAGGAACGGCTGCAGCACGCCCAGCGTCGTCGCCTCGCCGCCCTCCTCGGCGGCCGCCGACTCGTACCAGGCGGCGGGCGCGGGCACCCGCGCGCACTTGGCGTCCGCCAGCGCCCGCGGCAGCTCCAGATCGGGATTGACCCCCGGTTCGATCCGCCGGAAGACCTTCAGGATGAAGGAATCCCCGTAGACGATCGAGGAGTTGGACTGTTCGACGGCGATCGGCCGGCCCGGCAGCCCGGAGGGGATCTCGGCGCCGGGCTCCCGGCAGAAGCACAGCGCCCCGAGCCGGCCCGGCACCCGCAGCCGCTCCAGCAGCAGCCCGCACAGCCGGTTGTCGAGCAGCGCGTCGTAGACGGTGCGACCGTGCAGCGGGCCGCCGCCGGGACGGCCGATCACCGCGGGCGCCAGCTGCGGCGGCAGGGCCGGATGCA
Organism: Streptomyces sp. NPDC047049; assembly: GCF_040643995.1. NCBI lineage: Bacteria > Bacillati > Actinomycetota > Actinomycetes > Kitasatosporales > Streptomycetaceae > Streptomyces > Streptomyces sp. NPDC047049. The sequence goes on from NZ_JBEYVM010000003.1 coordinate 748,653, forward strand.
CCCCGAGCAGGAGTTGGTAGCAGTCGCCGCCGATGGGCGTACGGCTCGGCGGCGCGCTCTGCTGGGCGCGGACGAGCAGGAGCAGCAGGCCGGGTGCGCCGGCGTCGGTGCACGGCAGCAGTTCGGTCGCCGAGAGCAGCGTGAAGCCGGTGATCAGCCGCCCCTTACCGGCGAACCAGCGCTGGCGCGGTACCCATTCGGCGAGCAGCGGGGCCAGTGAGGAGAGCAGATCGGGGGCGGCGGCGAGCGGGCGGTGATCAGGGGTGTTGCGGGTGGCACGGGTCGAGGCGGTGTCCGACATGGCGTCGCGTCCTTTCCCCGGGCACACGACATATAGGGCAAAGTGTCCCGGAATACGGCCTTGACTGTGCGGTGGCGCGGTGGGGGTACCCCCAGACGGAGGCTGCCGGTGAGGCACCCGGACGGGGGTCCGGAGGCGGGCACCGGGCGAGCTCGTCCCTGCGGCAGCGGCGATTTTGGCGTGCCCTGCTCCGCTGCGCGGCGGATTCCCTCCCGGGCCGGGGGGACCGGCGACGGTTCACCCGGCCTGTACGGGACAACCCTTAGGGAGGGTGCCCGGGCGAAAGGTCAAAAAACGCCCGTACGCGCCAGGCGGCCGCGTACGGGCGTCTTTCCGGCCCGTGCCCCGGTCAGGGCGCCGGAGACTGTCCGGAGTTCCTGCGCAGCCGGAACCAGTAGAACCCGTGGCCCGCGAGGGTCAGCAGGTACGGCAGCTCCCCGATGGCGGGGAAGCGGACGCCGCCGATGAGTTCCACCGGATGGCGGCCGCTGAACGACCGCAGGTCCAGCTCGGTGGGCTGGGCGAAGCGCGAGAAGTTGTGCACGCACAGCACCAGGTCGTCGTCCGCGCCGGCGGCGCCCGGCGCCTCCCGCAGGAAGGCCAGCACCGCCGGATTGGTGGAGGACAGCTCGGTGTAGCTGCCGAGCCCGAACGCGGGGTTCTGCTTCCGGATCTCGATCATCCGGCGGGTCCAGTGCAGCAGCGAGGACGGCGAACTCATCGCGGCCTCGACATTGGTGACCTGGTATCCGTAGACCGGATCCATGATCGTCGGCAGCGAGAGCCGGCCCGGGTCGCAGGAGGAGAACCCGGCGTTGCGGTCCGGCGTCCACTGCATCGGCGTCCGCACCGCGTCGCGGTCGCCGAGCCAGATGTTGTCGCCCATGCCGATCTCGTCGCCGTAATAGAGGATCGGCGAACCCGGCAGGGACAGCAGCAGGGCGGTGAAGAGCTCGATCTGATTGCGGTCGTTGTCGAGCAGCGGGGCCAGCCGCCGGCGGATACCGATATTGGCCCGCATCCGCGGGTCCTTGGCGTACTCCGCGTACATGTAGTCGCGCTCTTCGTCCGTGACCATTTCGAGGGTCAGCTCGTCGTGGTTGCGCAGGAAGATGCCCCACTGGCAGCCGGACGGAATCGCCGGGGTCTTGGCGAGGATTTCCGACACCGGATAGCGCGATTCGCGGCGCACCGCCATGAAGATGCGCGGCATGACCGGGAAGTGGAAGGCCATATGGCATTCGTCGCCGCCGACGCCGTAATCGCCGAAGTAGTCGACGACGTCCTCCGGCCATTGATTGGCCTCGGCCAGCAGCACGGTGTCCGGGTAATGGGCGTCGATCTCCGCGCGGACCCGCTTGAGGAAGGCGTGCGAGGCCGGCAGGTTCTCGCAGTTGGTGCCCTCCTCGGCGTAGAGGTAGGGCACCGCGTCCAGCCGGAAGCCGTCGATCCCCAGGTCGAGCCAGAAGCGCAGGGCGGAGATCATCTCCTCCTGGACCGCCGGGTTCTCGTAGTTGAGATCCGGCTGGTGGGAGAAGAAGCGGTGCCAGAAGTACTGCTTGCGGACCGGGTCGAAGGTCCAGTTGGAGGCCTCGGTGTCGACGAAGATGATGCGGGCGTCCGGGTACTGCTTGTCGTCGTCGGCCCACATGTAATAGTCGCCGTACGGGCCCTCCGGGTCGGTGCGCGACTCCTGGAACCACGGGTGCTGGTCGCTGGTGTGGTTCATCACCATGTCGATGATCACCCGCATGCCGCGGTGGTGCGCGGCGTCCACGAATTCCACGAAGTCGGCCAGATCGCCGAACTCGGGAAGCACCGCGGTGTAATCGGCGACATCGTAACCGCCGTCCCGCAGGGGGGATTTGAAGAAAGGCGGCAGCCAGAGGCAGTCCACCCCCAGCCACTGCAGATAGTCGAGCTTCGCCGTGATGCCTTTGAGGTCGCCGATGCCGTCGCCATTGCTGTCCTGGAAGGAACGCACCAGGACTTCGTAGAAGACGGCCCGTTTGAACCAGTCGGGATCGCGGTCCTTCGCCGGGGTGTCCTCGAACGTGTCGGGGACAGGCTCATTGACGATCAATTGGGTGACCCTCCGATCGGTGAGGACGGTCGCAGCGACAGCACATGGGCGGGCGCGAGAGAGCGGCCCGGCTCCAGGCGCACATAGTTGTCCCTGCCCCAGTGGTAGGTGTCGCCGGTGAGCTCGTCGCGCACCGGAAAGGACTCGTGCCGGCCGAGGCCGAGTTCCGGCATGTCCAACGACACCGTCGCCTCGTGGGTGTGGTGCGGGTCGAGGTTGACCACCGTGAGCACCGTGTCGGCCCGGTCGCCGTGCCCCTCGTGCTTGGAGAAGGCGAGGACGGCGTCGTTGTCGACGTGGTGGAAGTGCAGGTTGCGCAGCTGCTGCAGGGCAGGGTGCTGGCGGCGGATACGGTTGAGCGTGGTGATCAGGGGGGCGATGGTGTGCCCCGCTCTGGCCGCCGCATCCCACTCGCGCGGCCTCAGCTGGTACTTCTCCGAGTCGAGGTACTCCTCGCTGCCGCGGCGCAGCGGCGTCGCCTCGCACAGCTCGTATCCGGCGTAGACGCCCCAGGTGGGGGAGAGGGTGGCGGCCAGAACGGCGCGTACCTCGAAGGCGCTGCGGCCGCCCTCCTGGAGGTAGGCGTGCAGGATGTCCGGGGTGTTCACGAAGAAGTTGGGCCGCAGATAGCTCGCGCTCTCGCCGGACAGCTCGGTCAGGTACTCGGTCAGCTCCTGCTTGGTGTTGCGCCAGGTGAAGTACGTGTACGACTGGTGGAAGCCGATCCGGGCGAGGGTGTGCAGCATGGCGGGGCGGGTGAAGGCCTCGGCGAGGAAGAGCACGTCCGGGTCGGTGCGGTTGATCTCGCCGATCACCTTCTCCCAGAAGGCCACCGGTTTGGTGTGGGGGTTGTCCACCCGGAAGATCCGTACGCCCTTGGCCATCCAGAAGCGCAGCAGGCGTTCGGTCTCGCGGACCAGCCCGCGGAAATCGGCGTCGAAGGCGATCGGGTAGATGTCCTGGTACTTCTTCGGCGGGTTCTCGGCGTAGGCGACCGAGCCGTCGGCGCGGCGGTGGAACCACTGGGGGTGCAGGGTGACCCAGGGGTGGTCGGGCGAGCACTGCAGCGCGAAGTCCAGCGCCACCTCCATCCGCAGCTCGCGGGCGGTGCGGACGAAGTGGTCGAAGTCCTCGAAGGTGCCCAGGTCCGGGTGGAGGGCGTCATGGCCGCCGGCCGCCGAGCCGATGGCCCAGGGGGAGCCGACGTCGTCCGGGCCCGCCGACAGCGCATTGTTGGGGCCCTTGCGGAAGGAGGTGCCGATGGGGTGGACCGGCGGCAGATAGACGACATCGAAGCCCATGGCGGCGACGGCCGGCAGCCGCTCGGCGGCGGTGCGCAGGGTCCCGCTGACGGCGGTGCCGTCCGGGGCCACGGTGGCGCCCTCGGAGCGCGGGAAGAGCTCGTACCACGAGCCGTACAGGGCCCGCCGGCGCTCCACGACCAGCGGCATCGGGCGCGAGACGGTCAGCAGTTCGCGCAGCGGGTGGCGGTCCAGCGCCGCGGTGACCTGGGGGGAGAGCGCCGCGGCGAGCCGGGTCGCGGCGGGCAGCTCGGGGTTGCGCAGGGTGTCCACGGCGCTGAGCACCGACTCCCGGCCGTCGCTCTTGGGGACCTCCGAGGCGGCCCGCTCGTGGAGGTCGGCGCCCTCGGCGAGCACCAGCTCGGTGTCGATGCCCGCCGGGATCTTCACGGCGGCGTGCCGCCGCCAGGTGGTGACCGGATCGGACCAGGCCTCGACGGTGAACGACCAGCGGCCCTCGACGCCGGGGGTGACCTCGGCGCTCCACCGGTCGCTGCCGGGTGCCTGCTCCCGCATCGGGGTCCAGGGGCCGCAGCGGCCGGCTGGATTGCGCAGCACGACATTCGCCGCGACGGCGTCATGCCCTTCGCGGAAGACGGTGGCCGATACCTCGAAGGTCTCGCCCACCACCGCCTTCGCCGGGCGGCGGCCGCAATCGATCTGCGGGCGGATGTCCAGAACAGGAATGCGACCGATCATGGGCTCACCTGAGTTTGTGGCGCTTTGCTAGGTTTTGTCCTTTGTATCCGCTCCGCGGCGGGGGTGCCGGGTGCGCGCATGGGCGCTCCTGTCCGCTTTCACTCGGCTGGCGGATGACACGGCGGGGCGGGTCGGCGCTCCTCCGGCCTCCGGTCGGTGGTTCCCCCGGTGGACGCTGTGCGGGTGGGTGGTGCGGGTGAGCACGGTGTGCCCGGTGCGCCGTCCCCGTGGGCGGCGGCCGGGCTGCCGCCGGGCGGTCCGGCGGAGGGCGCCCCACGGGGAGGTGGCCACGGGCCCGCCGTGCGGCGGCAAACACCCTGCCGCCCCCTCGCGTAAGGCTGCGGCGCTGCGCTGACACGGTCGGCGTTCGCCTCCTCAACTCGGTCTGATCACAGCGGAGTTGCGGTGTGCGGATGTCCGGTGCCGCGCCGGTTTCCCTCGGCGCCCACACCGCAGCCTCCCCCCAGGAGGTAGTCCGTACAAGAGCGCATGAGGGGGTGAAATCGGCCATATCACGGGACGCGGCGGTAGGAGCTGCCCCGCAGGGAGCGGCCCAAACGCTCCCCGGACGCGCGAAAGCGGTGCCCGGAGACGTTCTCTCCGGACACCGCTCGCTGCGGGGTGGTCTCACCCCGAAAGGATCAGTGCGTGTGCACGCGGGGTGTTACTTGACGGCGACGCCGTCCCACGCGGCCTCGACACCCTTGACCTCGGGGCTGCCGGCCTTGTACAGGTCGGTGGCCGCCTTGACGGTCGCCTCACGGGCCGCCTTGTAGTCGGTGTTCGAGGTCATGTACTCGGTCAGGGCCTTGAACCAGATCTTCTCGGCCTTGTCCCGGCCGATGCCCTCGACCTTCTTGTCGTCCTTCGTGGGGCTGTCGTACTTGACGCCACCGATCTCCTTCGGGCCGCTGCCCTCGGACAGCAGGTAGAAGAAGTGGTTGGCCACGCCCGAGGAGTAGTGCGGGTCGAGACCACCGGTGCTGGAGTCCCAGAAGTCCTTCGACTGACCGTCCTTGGACGGCTTGTCCATGTAGCGCAGCGGCTTGCCGTCACCGTTGATGTTGATCTTCTCGCCGATGAGGTAGTCGCCCGGGTCCTTGTCGTTCTTGGCGTAGAACTCGACCGACGTGCCGAAGATGTCCGAGGTGCCCTCGTTCAGGCCGCCGGACTCACCGCTGTAGGTGAGGTTGGCGGTGGCGGCGGTGACACCGTGCGACATCTCGTGCGCCGCGACGTCGAGAGCGGTCAGCGGGGCCTTGTCGCCCTCACCGTCGCCGTACGACATGCAGAAGCAGTCGTCGTCCCAGAAGGCGTTGACGTAGTTCTTGCCGTAGTGGACGCGCGAGGTGGCACCCTTGCCGTCGCCCTTGATGCCGTTGCGGCCCTGGACCTTCTTGTAGTAGTCCCAGGTCTCGGCGGCACCGTAGTGGGCGTCGACGGCCGCGGTCTGCGGGTCGTCCGGCTTGCCGGTGCCCCACTTGTCGTCCTCGTCCGTGAAGGCCTTGCCCTCGCCGGACTCGCTGTTGCCGAGGTTGAGGGTCTTGTGACCACCGCGGTCGGCGTCGGTCAGCGTGAAGCCGCTGCCCTCCTTGGAGGTGCCCAGGTCGACGGAGCCGCTGAACTCGCTCTCGCCCTTGCCGGTGCGGATGTCGTCGTACTGGAAGATCTTCTTGCCGCTGTTGGCGTCGGTGATGATGTGCATCCGGCTGGGGGTGCCGTCCTTCTTGACGCCCTTGACGACGGTGTCGTAGGCGAGGACGGGGTTGCCGGAGGCGGCCCAGACGACCTTCTTGGGCGTCTGCGCGTCGGCCTTCTTGCCGCTGAGCGACTTCACCGCGGTGCCCTGCGCCGACTGCGCGGCGGCGGTCGGGGCTATCTTCGCCGTGATGGAGGCCACCTTGACCGACTTCTTGGTCGACTTGGTGGTGCTCTTGATCGCGCCGCCCTTGGCGGTGTGCACGACCATGTCGCCGCCGAGGACCGGAAGGCCGGCGTAGGTGCGGTCGTAGCGGGTGTGCGTGGTGCCGTCGGCGTCCTTGATGACGTCCTTGACGACCAGCTTCTCCTGCGAGCCCAGGCCGAGTTCCTTGGCGGTCTGCGCCTTGGTGGCGCTCGCGTCACGCAGCAGTTCCGCGCGGTGCGAGGCGCTCAGCTTGAGCGGCGAACCGTCCGCGGTGGGGGCCTGGACGGTGGAGGCACCGGCGGTGCCCGCGGTGATGCCGGCGGCCACGAGGGCCGCCGCCGCGAGGGAGATACCGGCGATGCGGGTCTTACGGGACATGTGGGGGGTCACGCGTGCTCCTTCAACTTTGCCAAGAGGTGGGGGTGCAAAGCGATGCGGGTGTGACGTGCGTTCGGGAAGACTGCCATTCGAACGCGTGCATGTCAGGAGGGTGTTCGGGAATTGGCTGAAAAATGTCCGTAGAGAGGTGAGCGCCGTTCGTATAACGGAGCTGGGCGCCACCCCCGAAGATCCGGGGATGACGCCCAACAGCCTTGCCCAGCAGGTCAGTTGTGAGCTGCGGCGATCCGCCGACCCGCTTGTGTCACACCAAGGTGACGGCCGGGTGCCGAGGTGCGGTCAGAACGTCAGCTTCCAGCCGTTGATGTAGCCGGTGTCCTGGGAGTAGACGTCCTGAACCCGCAGCTTCCAGGTGCCGGAGGCCTTCTCCGTGGAGGCGTTGACCGTGTAGGTGGTCTTCACGTCGGCCGCCGAGTCGAAGGCGCTGGCGTTCTTCAGCCGGTAGGCCGTGCCGTCCGGGGCGATCAGGTCCACGACCAGGTCACCGCGGTAGCTGTGCACGATGTCCACCCCGACCTTGAGGGTGCTCGGCGCATTGCCGGTGCGGCTGACATTGATCGGCGAGGTGACCGCCGCGCCCGCGTCCGGGATCGCCACGTCGTCGGCGTTCTCGAAGACGCTGCCGCCGCCGGTCGCGTTGACCGTCCAGGTGAAGGCGGCGGTACCGGTCTTCTTCGCGGCGTCGGTGACCGTGACCGTCACATTGCTGGTGCCGGCCGTGGTCGGCGTACCGGAGATCAGACCGGTGGTCGCGTTGAGCGACAGCCCGGCGGGCAGGCCGGTCGCCGCGTACGACAGCGCGCCCGCGGTGCCGCTGCTCGCCTTGATCTGCAGGCTCGCCGCCTGGCCCACGGTGCTGGTCTGGTTGCCCGGGTTGGTGACGGTGACCCCGCCGCCGTCCGGCACGCGGGTGCCGACGTTGACCGCCGCCCAGGTGTTGGCGACCGTGTTGTACGACGCGCTGCCCTGGCCGAAGAGGTCCGCCGCGGCCTTCAGGGTGGCGTCGCGCGCGCCCGCGTAGTTGGTGTTGGCGCTCATGTACTGGCTGAGTGCCTTGAACCACACCTTCTCGGCGTTGGCCCGGCCGATGCCCGGGACCGGCAGACCGTCGGAGGTCGGGCTGTCGTAGTGGACGCCGCCGATGTCCTTCGGGCCACTGCCCTCGGACAGCAGGTAGAAGAAGTGGTTGGCGACACCGGACGAGTAATGCACGTCCTTGTTGCCGACGTTGCTCGACCAGTAGTCGGCCGAGGCACCGTCCTTGGACGGCTTGTCCATGTAACGCAGCGGGGTGCCGTCGCCGTTGATGTCGATCTTCTCGCCGATGAGGTAGTCACCGGGATCGGAGGCGTTGTTGGCGTAGAACTCCACCGCGGTGCCGAAGATGTCCGAGGTCGCCTCGTTGAGGCCGCCGGACTCACCGCTGTAGGTGAGGTCGGCGGTGGCCGCGGTGACACCGTGCGACATCTCGTGGCCGGCCACGTCGATGGCGGTCAGCGGGGAGTTGTTGCCGCTGCCGTCGCCGTACGTCATGCAGAAGCAGCCGTCGTCCCAGAAGGCGTTGACGTAGCTGTTGCCGTAGTGCACACGGGAGTAGGCGCCCACGCCGTCACCGCGGATGCCGCTGCGGCCGTGCACGTTCTTGTAGTAGTCCCAGGTCTCCTGCGCGCCGTAGGCCGCGTCGACACCGGCCGTCTGGGCGTTCTGCGGCGTGCCGTCGCCCCAGGTGTCGTCCGCGTCGGTGAACAGCGTGCCGGTCCCGGAGGAGCCGTGCTTGAGGTCGTACGTCTTGTGGTTGCCGCGGGTGGCGTCGGTCATCGAGAAGTTCGGCGCCGAGCCCGAGGTCCCGATGGTGACCTTGCCGCTGTACTCGCTGTTGCCGACGCCCTTCTCGATCCCCTGGTACTCGAAGATCTTGGCGCCGGTCGTGGCATCCGTGATGACGTGCAACTGGCTGGGGGTGCCGTCGTCCTGCAGCCCGCCGACCACCGTCTCGTACGCCAGCAGCGGCTTGCCGTCGGCGACCCAGACCACCTTGCGCGGCGCCTTCGCGGCCTCGGTCTTCTTCGACCCGAGTGCCCGCGCGGAGGTGACGGCCTTCGCCTCGGCCGCGGCCGGCTTCACCTTCGCGGTGGTGCTCGCGACCTTGATCTGGGAGCGCACGGCCTTGGTGACGCCCTTGAGCGTGCCGCCCTTGTTCTCGTGCACCACGAGGTCGCCGCCGAGGACGGGCAGCCCGTCGTAGGTGCGCTCGTAGCGGGTGTGGACGGTGCCGTCGACGTCCTTCGAGACGTCCTTGACGACCAGCTTCTCCTGCGCGCCGAGCTTGAGTCGCCGCGCGGTCTCGGCGGTGGTGGCACTGGCTGCCCGTATCAGCTCCGCACGCTGGGACGGGGACAGCTTGGCCGGCAGGGCGCCGGGATCGGGGGTGGCATGCGTGGTGCCGGGCCGCGGGGCGGCCGCCGTGCCGGTACCGGCCTGGACGCCGACTGCCAGCATTGCTGTGACGGCGACGAGTGCGCCGGTCGCAACGGCGCGTCCATGGGGGGTGCGTCTCACACTGACTCCTTCTGCGGTGGCCGCCCAAGTGGCGAGGCGGCCGAGGGGGACCGGGCGGCGAGACGGCCGTCCGGGCAGAGCGAGGCAGAACTCTTGGAGCGTGTGGGGGGAGACGTACGGGTGGTGCTGGGCGTACGGGTGGTACGGGCAGTACGGGTGGAGCAGGTGGAATCTGCGGCCACCGCGGGATGTGGTGCTGTGGGGATCCGTGCGGCGGTTGCGGGGAAGAGTCCCACCACCGGTGGCTTGTTGTCAGGCACCGTTCAACGAATTGGCCGGAAACCGTCCGTTGCGCGAAATCGGTGTTCGGAAACCGGACGGCCCGTGATCGGCCGCGCGATCCGTTCCCGCCCGTTCAAACCTCGGAAAGCTGTGGGAAGCGCAGCTCATAGCCGTCCGGATCCCGTCCTGGGAAGATTCCGCCGGCGGGGGGCCTCGACGGTCTCCGGGGGGCGTCTTTGTGGGCTCCCGGGGGGGCGGAGCGAGCGCCGGGGTCAGCCGGACGCGTCCCGGCCGTGCCAGGAGTGCCACAGAGCGGCATAGGCGCCGTTCGCCGCCACCAGCTCGTCGTGCGTACCGAGTTCGGTCAGCCGGCCGGCCTCCATGACGGCCACCCGGTCCGCGTCATGGGCGGTGTGCAGGCGGTGCGCGATCGCGATGACCGTACGCCCCTTCAGAACGGCGGCCAGGGCGCGCTCGGTGTGCCGTGCCGTACGGGGGTCGAGCAGCGCGGTCGCCTCGTCCAGGACCAGGGTGTGCGGATCCGCCAGCACCACCCGGGCCAGCGCCAGTTGCTGGGACCGGGCGCCGTCGAGACGGTGGCCGCCGGCGCCCAGTCCGGTGTCCAGTCCGCCCGGCAGCTCCTCGGCCCAGTCGGCCCCCACGGCGGCCAGCGCGGCGCGCAGAGCGGTGTCGTCGGCACCGGGCGCGGCGATGCGCAGGTTGTCCCGGACGGTGCCCAGGAAGACATGGTGCTCCTGGGTCACCAGGACGACCTGACGGCGCAGCACCTCCGGTTCCAGTGCGGCGATCGGCACCCCTCCGACCGTCACCGAGCCGCTGCGCGGCGCGTCGATACCGGCCAGCAGCCGCCCCAGCGTGGACTTGCCGGCTCCGGAGGGGCCGACCACGGCCAGGCGCTCGCCGGGGCGGACGGTCAGGTCCACACCGTGCAGGACGTCGCGGGGAGCGGCGGCGTGCGGGGCGTCGTCGTCCCCGCCGGGGTAGGCGTAGTGGACGGCGGTGACATCGATGCGGTCGTCGACGGGCGCGGCGGGGGTGACGGGTGCGGCGGGGGTGACGGGTGCGGCGGGGGAAGGCCGGAGGGAAGGTTCCCCGGAGGGGTGGGGCAGGAGGGTGGCGGTGGCGGGTGCGGTGCTCCGCGAGGCCCCGCCCAGGCCCTCGACGCGGGCGAATGCGGCGCCGCTGCTCTGCAGTTGTTCGACCCGGAACAGGATCGTCTCCAGCGGCTCGGACAGCTGGCGCAGATACAGCGCGGCGGAGACGACCACGCCCAGGCTGATGTCACCGCGCCCCTGCTGCACGCCGCCGGCCAGCAGGACGCCGGCCACCGGGAGGACGTACGAGGCATCCACGGCGGGCAGCAGCACGCTGCGCAGGAACAGCGTGCGGGTACGGGTGCGCCGGCAGCGCTCGATGGCCCGCTCGCCCGCCGTGGTCCGGCGCTCCTCCAGCCCCAGGGCCTCGACGGTCCGGGCGCCCGCCGCGGTGGCGGCCAGCAGTTCGGCGAGCGCCGAGGTCGCGGCCCCCTCCGCCAGGTAGGCGGTGCGTGCCCGGCGCAGGTACCAGCGGACCGCGACCAGCCCGCACAGCACCCCCAGCCCGCATGCGCCGAGCAGCGGATCGAGCGCCACCACCGCACCGAGCAGGAACAGCGCCTGCACCGTGGCGATGAACACCTCCGGCGCGGCGTCCCGCACCGCCTCGGCAACCGCGGCCACATCCGAGGTGCCACGGGTCGTCAGGTCGCCGGTGCCCGCCCGCTCCACGGTCGCGGCGGGCAGCGCCAGCGCCCGGTCGACGTACTCCTCCCGGACGCGCGCCACGGTCCGTTCACCGAAGCGGTACCCGACGAACCGGGCGTACCGCGCCAGCAGCAGCTGTGCCATGGCACCCGCCAAAAGGACCAGTGCCAGCCGGTCGACCGTGCGCACCCCGCCGCCCTCGCGCACCGCGTCCACGATCCGGCCGAGCAGCCAGGGGCCGGCCAGGCCGGCGCCCGCGGCCAGGCCGTTGAGCGCCAGCAGCAGGGCGAAGGCCCGGCCGTCCCGCCGGATCAGCCGGAGCGCCGCCCGCCGGGTCGTGGCCGGATCGGCCACCGGCAGCGCGGCACGGTCCGGGAGTGCGGCACGGTCCGGGGGCGCCGCATGGTCCGGGGGTGCCGCACGGTCTTGCCGTGCCGCGAGGTCCGGGAGCGCGCCCTCGGCTCGTCCGGGCGGGGTGGACGACGTCGTCATCGCGCGCCTTCCTCGGTCACGGGTACCTCGGCCGCGTCCGCGGGGACGGTGCGGTCGCCTTCCTCGGTCACGGGTACCTCGTCGGCGCCCGCGGGACCTGCGCCGTCGCCGTCCTCGTCCTCGCCGCGGGAGACCAGGCGGCGGTATCCGGCCTGGCCGTCGAGGAGTTCACGGTGACTGCCGACGGCCGCAACCCTTCCGTCCACGAGGAAGTACACCCGGTCGGCCCGGTCGAGCAGCAGGGGCGAGGTGCTGGTGACCACCGTCGTACGGCCCGCACGGGCGGCGTGCAGCCGGGTCGCGATACCTGCCTCGGTGTGCGCGTCGACCGCCGAGGTCGGCTCGACGGCGAGCAGTACCTCGGGGTCGGCCAGCAGCGCCCGTACCAGGCGCAGCCGCTGCCGCTGCCCGCCGGAGAGATTGCGGCCCTGCGCCTCGACCGGCGCGTCGAGCCCGTCGGGCAGACCGCCGACGATGTCCTCGGCCAGGGCCGTACGGACGGCGCGGTCGGTCGCCTCCGCGTCCCGGTCCCGGCGCCCGCCGACCACCTCGCGCAGCGTCCCGGCGAACAAATCCGCCTCGTTGTCCGCCACCAGGATCCGGTCGCGGAGCTGCCGTGCCGCGATCTCGTCGAGACGCACCGTGCCCCAGGTGGCGGCCGAATCCGCGAATCCGCCCAGGCGGTCGACCACCGCCGCCGACTCGGCAGGCCGGGCGGCTGCCAGCGCGGTCAGCAGCCCGGGCACCACCTCGACGCCCGACACCGGATCACGCAGCACGGACGGGACGGCGGGCGCGTCGCGGGTGGCGACGGCCGCCTCCGCGCCGTCCGGCTCCAGCGCCAGGAACCGTACGACCCGCCGGGCGGCGACCAGCCCCCGGGTGAGGTCGTAGCCACCCTCGATGAAGAAGGACACTGGTAACACCAGCGCCGCCGCATAGCCGTAGACCGCGACCAACTCGCCCACGGTGAGGGTGCCCTGGGCGGCCATCCGCGCCGCCGGCCAGGTCACCGCGGCCAGGAACAGGGTGGGCAGCCCGAGCCCGAGCGCCTGGACCCAGCTGGTCACCGCACCCACCCGGTAGCCCTCGTCGCGCAGCGCCCGCGAGGCGTGCCGGTAGTGGCCGGCGAACACCGCTTTTCCCCCGAGGCCGCCCAGCACCCGCAGGCCGCCGACCAGATCCGTCAGCCGCGCCGCCAGCCCGCTCTGCCGCTCGCGGTAGCGCGTCTGCGCTCCCTGCAACCGCCCCAGCAGCGGCCCGACCAGCACCGCGAGCAAGGGCACACCCAGCAGCACCACCGCGGCCAGCAGCGGTGAGATGGTCAGCAGCAGGACGGCGACGACCGCATACGCCAGCACCCCGCCGACGCCGGGCCCGGTCATCGTCAGCGTCTGGCTGATCACCGCGACATCGCCGATCCCGATGGTGACGACCTCCCCGGCCGTCACCTTGTGGGGCAGCGCCGCCCCCAGCCGCACCGTCTGCGCCATGACGGCACGCACCGTACGGAACGTGGCGTCCATACGGATGCGGGTCATCGTGCGATGCCGCATCACCGCCAGCCAGGCGTTCACCGCCCCGGCCCCGAGCAGCACCGCAACCCAGCCCAGCAGCACCGGCATCCGGCCGGTGGCCAGCCCGTCGTCGATGGCCCGCGACAGCACATACGGCGGCAGCATCAGCCCCACCATCCACAGACTCCCGTACGAGGCGCCTGCCGCCACCCGGCCCCGTTGACTGACCACCAGCCACCACAGATACCGCCCGGCGCTGCGCGGGCGGGGAACCCCCCGGCCGCTGCCCGGATCCGTCGTGCCGCCGGACGCCGTCATACCGTTCGCCCCTCTGCCGCCGCCCCGATCTCCTGCGCCGTGCGTCCCCCCATGCCCGCTGTCCCCTGGTGGCTGGGCCTGCCTTGCCTCGCCTTGCCTTCATCGCGCTACTGGTGGTGTTGCGGGTGGCGGTGGGTCAGCCCGCCGCGGGGCCGGCGGCCTCGCCGCGCGGGGAGTTGCCGTTGCCGATGCGTTGCTGCTGCGCCGCGGTGAGGGCGCGGACGACGAAGATGCCGGCCACCGCCGCGCCGATGACGGCCGCGTCCGCCGCCAGGAGCAGCGGTACGTTCTGGTAGGCGCGGGCGATGACGTCGTCCGTGGAACCCTTGTACATCAGGCCCGTACCGCTCAGCATCCCGGCGAGCCACAGGCCCCACCACCAGTTCACGGCGCGCGGCAGCGGTTCTCCCGGCGCGCTCGCGCGGTGGATGTCGACGACGATGCCGCGCGGCACCCACAGGTTCGCCACAGGCACGATCCAGCCCGCGTAGACCCACGGCCCGGCGTAGCGCGGCGGCTGTCCGGAGAAGGCTCGGGCGTTGTCCCGGACGCGCCACAACCAGCCCAGAAAGGCGAGCGCGCAGAGCACCGTGGTCCCGCCCGCCAGGGCGCTGATGATGTGGAAGCCGTTCTCCAGGGCGGTCAGCGTGCGATGCCGGCCGTCGCCCTGGTCCGGGAGCCCGGAAGCAGGCATCCCGGACAGGGCGAGCCGGAGCTGCCACAGGGCAACGGCCGCCCAGGCGACACCGGCGAGGACAAAGGCGGCGACGGCGCTGCGGGCAGCTCCGCTTACCGGGCGCAGGGAGTGCGGCACTAGATGATCGTTCACTCGGTCATCCTTTCCCACGAGGGCGGCAGACGCCAGACGGATCACGGTGGGCCGGTCCACGTGGTGGCGCCGGCTCGCTGTCGGCGGGCCACGGCCGTGCTCGCCGCCCTCGGCGCCGGGCCGTCGCCCACCTCGTCCGGCGACCCGTGTACACCGCTGCCGTCCAGGGCCGGGAATCCTTCCGGGCCTGGTCACGTGTCGAGGACCCTACGGACCGGCCGGCTACCCCACGCTCTCCCGCCACGCCCGGTGGAGCTCGGCGAACCGGCCCCGGCCGGCGATGAGTTCCTTCGGTGGGCCGTCCTCGACGATCCGGCCGTCGGCCATGACCAGGACCCGGTCGGCGATCTCGACGGTCGAGAGGCGGTGGGCGATCACCAGGGCCGTACGGCCTTGCAGCACGGTGGCCATGGCGCGCTGTACCGCGCGTTCGCCGGGGATGTCCAGCGAGCTGGTGGCCTCGTCGAGGATGAGGACGGCGGGGTCGGCGAGCAGGGCGCGGGCGAAGCCGACCAGTTGGCGCTGGCCGGCGGATATCCGGCCGCCGCGCTTGCGGACATCGGTGTCGTAGCCGTCCGGCAGAGCGGTGATGAAGTCATGGGCGCCGATGGCCTTCGCGGCGTGTTCGATCTCCGCGCGGGTGGCGTCCGGGCGGCCGAGGGCGATGTTGTCGGCGACCGTGCCGGAGAACAGGAAGGCCTCCTGGGTGACCATGACGACACCGCGGCGCAGGGTGGTGGCCGACAGCGCGCGCAGATCGACGCCGTCGAGCAGCACCTCGCCGTCGGTGGGGTCGTAGAAGCGGGCCAGCAGCTTGGCGAGGGTGGACTTGCCGGCGCCGGTGGCACCCACCACGGCGACGGTCGTGCCCGCCGTCAGGGTCAGATCGAAGCGGGGCAGCACCTCGCCGCCCGAGCGGTAGGCGAACCGGACGCCGTGGAAGGCGACCTCGCGGCCCGGCCGGCCCGCCGCCACGGCCGGCAGCGCGGCAGGGGCCGAGGGCTCCGGCACGCCGGGGCGGAGGGCCAGCAGACCGGCGATCTTCTGGAGGGAAGCGGCCGCGGATTCATAGGAGTTGAGGAACATCCCGAGCCGGTCGATGGGGTCGTACAGCCGCCGGAGGTAGAGCACACCGGCTGCCAGCACACCGAGCGCCAGCCCGCCCGTGGCCACACGGTAGGCGCCCCACAGGACGAGCGCGGCGACCGCGGTGTTGGCCACCAGCCGGGAGGAGACGACGTAACGCGCCATCTCCAGGGAGGTGGCGCCGTTGATCCGGGCGTGCTGGTGGTTCAGCCGGGCGAAGGCGGCGTCGTTCGGCCGCTCGCGGCGGAACGCCTGCACCGGGCGGATGCCGCTCAGGGTCTCGGTGAACTTCACGATGACACTCGCCATCGCCGTGGACTTCGCGCTGTAGACCCGGTGCGAGCGGTGCCGGAAGGAGCGTACGAGGAGGGCGAGCGGACCGGCGGAGACGAGGGCGGCCGCGCCGAATCCCCAGTCCAGCCAGAGCAGGGTGGCGGTGATGTAGAGCGTCGAGAGCGCGACCGTGATCAGCTCCTGCAGCCCCTCCTCGAGGAGTTCACGCAGCGACTCGACGTCTGTCGTGGCGCGGGAGATCAGCCGGCCGGACGTATAGCGCTCGTGGAAGTCCAGGCTCAGCGCCTGTGCATGCCGGAAGATCCGGCCGCGGAGGTCGAGCAGCACATCCTGGCTGACCCGGGCGGAGAGCTGGATGAAGCCGAACTGCAGCCCGCCGGACGCCACCGCGCACAGCACCGCCGCCACCGCCACGGCGATCAGCGGCCCGTGATCGCCCGCCCGCAGCGCCGGCACCGCGCTGTCGAGCGCGTAGGCGACCAGCAGCGGGCCGGCCTGCACGGCGGCCTGCTGGAGCAGCAGCGCAACGGCCACCCACCGGACCCGGCGCCGGTGCGGCGCCAGCAGGGAAGCCAGGAGGGCGCGCGAGGCCCCCTTGGAGGTGGGGAGCAGATCGTCTGCGAAGGGGTCGGTGGCGGGGGGGCCCGGGGCCTCCGGGGTGCCCGTGTCCTCCGGGGTGCCCTCGGTCTTCGGGGAGCTCTCGGTCTCCGGGGTGGCCTCGGTCTTCGGGGAGCGCGGTGTGGCGGGCGGCTGTTGTTGCGGGAAGCGGTGCCCCTCGGGGTCGTCGGGCGGAAGGCCGGTTGCGGTGGTGGTCATCGGGCGCTCTCTCCCTCGCCGGACATCAAGGTGGCGTACTCGGCGTTGTCCCGGAGCAGTTGATGGTGGGTGCCGATGGCGGCGATCCGGCCGCCGGACAGCAGCGCCACCCGGTCGGCGAGCAGGACCGTGGACGGCCGGTGGGCGACGACCAGCGCGGTGGTGGCCGCCAGGGCCCGGCGCAGCGCCGCCTCCACCAGCGCCTCGGTGTGCACGTCGAGGGCGGAGAGCGGATCGTCGAGGATCAGGAAGCGCGGCCGGCCGACCACCGCACGGGCCAGGGCGAGCCGTTGCCGCTGCCCGCCGGACAGGCTCAGCCCCTGCTCACCCACCTGGGTCGCACTGCCCTCGGGCAGGGCGTCGACGAATTCCTCGGCCTGTGCCACCGCCAGCGCCCGCCGGAGATCGCTGTCCTGCGCGCCCTCCGTGCCCATCAGCACGTTCTCCGCCGCGGTCGCCGAGAAGAGGGTGGGCTCCTCGAAGGCCACCGCGACCAGCGCACGGGCCTCGTCCCGGCTGAGCGTCGCCAGATCGCGCCCGTCGAGGGTGATGTGGCCCGCGGTCGGGTCGTACAGCCGCGGCACCAGCGCCGTGAGGGTGGTCTTCCCGCTGCCCGTCGCCCCGACCAGCGCCATCGTCTCGCCGGGCCGGATGTGCAGGGTGACGTCCTGGAGGAGGGGCGGGGCGTCCGGCGGCGCGTCGGGGTAGCGGAACTCGATGCCGGAGAAGACCAGTCCGCCGGTGCCGGGCGGTACGGGGGCGTCCTTGGGCTGGGCGTCCTTGGGCTGGGCGTCCCCGGCCCGTATGCTCCCGCCCCCTACGCCCCCGGTCCCCCCGCCCGTTGCCGGTTCCTCCACCGCGGGCTCGTCCATGACCTCGAAGTACCGGTCGGTGGCCGTTGCCGCCTCGTTGGCCATGGCCAGCAGGAAACCGGTCGACTCCACGGGCCAGCGCAGCGCCAGCGCGGTCGACAGGAAGGCGACGAGGGTGCCCGCGGACAGCTCGCCGTCGGCCACCTGGAGCGAGCCGAGTACCAGGGCGCCGCCGATCGCGATCTCCGGAAGTGTGGTGATGCAGACCAGGATCCAGGCCAGCAGCCGGGCCTTGCGGAGTTCGGAGGTACGCAGCGCATGCGTCAGCTTCCGGAAGGACCGGGCCTGGCTGCGGTGGCGTCCGAAGCCCTTGATGATGCGGATGCCGAGCACCGACTCCTCGACCACCGTGGTCAGATCGCCGACCTGGTCCTGGGCCTGGCGGGCCGCCCGCCCGTACTTCGCCTCGAAGACCGAGCACAGCACCATCAGCGGCGGCACCGGTGCCAGCAGCACCAGGCCCAGAGACCAGCGCTGGGCCATCAGGATCACCGCGCCCACCAGGATGGTCACCCCGTTGACGAGCAGGAACGTCAGCGGGAAGGTGAAGAACATCCGCAACAGCTGAAGGTCGGTGGTTCCCCGCGACAGCAACTGGCCCGAGGGCCAGCGGTCGTGGAAGGCGACCGGCAGCCGCTGCACATGGCGGTACAGCGCCTCGCGCATCGCCGCCTCGACCCCGGCCAGCGGGCGCGCCACCAGCCAGCGCCGCAGTCCGAACAACAGCGCCTCCGCCAGCCCGAGGAGCAGCAGGAAGGCGCCACCGAGCCATATCCCGCCCGTGTCGCGCCCGGCCACCGGCCCGTCCACCAGCCACTTGAGCACCAGCGGGATGATCAGGCTGATGCACGAGGCGAGTATCGCCACGCACGCGGCGGTGCCCAGGCGTGCCCGCACCGGGCGGATGAACGGCCACAGGCGCAACAGCGAGCGCACTGCGGAGCGCTGGGGTAAGTCGGTCCGGTCGGGCGGGGGCGAGGTCTGCGCGGTGTCGGCCATCACTCGCGAGCGTAAGGCGCGTCACTGACAACGCTCATGCCATTTTCCGCCCGGCGGCCCGCCCGGTGTCCCGCGCCGCGCGACCGCCGCCCCGCCGCCGCCCGCCGGCGTCCCACCGCGCGACCGCCGCCCCGCGGCCCTCCTCAGCCCGGCACGGCCCGGAACAGCACCACCGACCGCCCGGCCAGCGTGAGCGAACCGCCCGCCGGGTACGGCGGCTGTTCCGCCCCCGGCCGGTCCTCCCGTGCCGTGTCGACGAGGAGTTCGTAGGCGCGGGCCCAGGGCGGTCCGGGGAGGGTGAACGGGCAGGGCCGGTCGGCCGCGTGGAGCACGGCCAGGAAGCTGTCGTCGACGAGGCGGATGCCCCGGGCGTCGCGTTGCGAGATGTCGTTCCCGGAGAGGTACATCCCCAGCGTGGCGCCCGGGGTGAACCAGTCCTGTTCGGTCATCTCCGTGCCGTCCGCGGTGAACCACGCGAGGTCGCGCAGACCGCCCTGCTGATGCGGCCGCCCGGAGAAGAACGCCCGGCGACGGAGCACGGGGTGCGCGCGGCGCAGGGCGATGAGGCGGGCGGCGAGGGCGGCCAGCGGGCGCCATTCCGGGTCGTCCAGCAGCGACCAGTCCAGCCAACTGGTCTCGTTGTCCTGGCAGTAGGCGTTGTTGTTGCCGTGCTGGGTGCGGCCCATCTCGTCGCCGGCGACCAGCATCGGCACGCCCGTCGACAGCAGGAGGGTGGTCAGCAGGTTGCGCAGCTGGCGGCGGCGCAGCGCGCGGACCTCCTGGTCCTCGCTCTCGCCCTCGGCACCGCAGTTCCAGGAGCGGTTGTCACCGGTGCCGTCGCGGTTGCCCTCGCCGTTGTCCGCGTTGCGCTTGTGCTCGTAGGTGACCAGGTCACGGAGGGTGAAGCCGTCGTGCGCCGTGATGAAGTTGACCGAGGCGTAGGGCCGGCGGCCGCCCCAGGCGTAGAGGTCGCTCGATCCGGAGAGCCGGTAGCCCAGGTCGCGCACGTCGTGCTGGGCGCCGCGCCAGAAGTCGCGGACGGTGTCGCGGTAGCGGTCGTTCCACTCCGTCCACAACGGCGGGAAGGCACCGACCTGATAGCCGCCGGAGCCCACGTCCCAGGGCTCGGCGATCAGCTTGACCCGGCGCAGCACCGGGTCCTGCGCGATCACCGCGAGGAACGGCGAGAGCATGTCGACATCGTGCAGGGAGCGGGCCAGCGCGGCCGCCAGGTCGAAGCGGAAGCCGTCCACGCCCATCTCGGTGACCCAGTAGCGCAGCGAATCGGTGATCAGGCGCAGGACATGGGGCTGGACGACGTGCAGGGTGTTGCCGCAGCCGGTGTAGTCGGCGTAGCGGCGGGCCTCGCCGGCCAGACGGTAGTAGCCGCGGTTGTCGATGCCCCGCAGGGAGAGCGTCGGGCCCAGCTCACCGGCCTCCGCGGTGTGGTTGTAGACGACGTCGAGGATCACCTCGATGCCCGCGTCGTGCAGCGCCCGCACCATCCGCTTGAACTCGCCGACCTGCTGCCCCCGGGTGCCCGTGGCGGCGTATCCGGCATGGGGCGCGAAGTAGCCGACGGAGTTGTAGCCCCAGTAGTTGCGCAGTCCCCGGCGCACCAGGTGGTCCTCGTGCGCGAACTGGTGGACCGGCAGCAGCTCGACGGCGGTGATGCCGAGCCGGACCAGGTGCTCCAGCGCCGCGGGGTGCGCCAGCCCCGCATAGGTGCCGCGCAGCCGCTCCGGGATACCGGGGTGGCGCATCGTGAAACCGCGCACATGCAGTTCGTAGAGCACGGAATCCGGCCAGGGCGTCTTGGGCCGGCGGTCGTCCCGCCATTCGTCGATGCCGCCCTCGTCCCCGGTGTCCTCGCCGACCACGACGCCCTTGGGGACGTACGGCGCCGAGTCCCGGTCGTCGCGCACCGTGTCGGCGACGTGCTGATCCGGCCAGTCACGGACATGGCCGTAGAGCTGGGCCGGCAGCGCCGCTCCCGCGCCGGACGGTTCCGTACGGGCGCCGAAGTCGCCGTCCACGGCCCTGGCGTACGGGTCCAGCAGCAGCTTCGCCGGATTCCAGCGGGCGCCGCTCCAGGGGTCCCAGCGGCCGTGGACACGGTAGCCGTAGCGCTGGCCGGGGTGGACACCGGGCAGGAAGCCGTGCCAGATCTCATGGGTGAGCTCGGTCAGCGCATGGCGCGTCTCGCGCTCCGCGTCGTCGAAGAGACACAGTTCCACGGCCTCGGCGCCGCCCGCCCACAGGGCGAAGTTGGTGCCGGCGATGCCGTCGGGGCCGGTGCGATAGCGGGCGCCCAGTGGTGTGGGGCTGCCGGGGCGGATATCCGCGGGTGGGGCGAGTGGTTCATCCGCCACCGCCTCCTGCTCGGGTGCGCTCGACACGTGCCGGCCTCCTGCGGCTCATGGCTCGGTCGGGCGGCGGGCCCCGGCACGGGGTACCTCCCGGCGTCCACCGGGAGGGTCCGGCCGTGCAGGTGTCCCCCGCCCTCCCCGTTGTTCTTCCCGCAACCGGGCGTTGCCTCACGCTTCCCCCGGCGGGGGCTCATCGCTCTGCCCCGCACTGCCCGTGACATCCCGTTACACGGCATACCTCCCAATGTGGTGATCATCCGTCACAATCCTGTACATGACCGCCCATCAGCAGAACCGAGCAGGGGACCGAGCACGGAGCCGGGAGGACGGCCGGGCGCGGGGCAGGGTGCCGGGCCGGCTGCCGGACCGGGCGGGCGGGCGAGCGGCGGGGCGGGCGGCCCGCCGGGTCCGCGTCGTCCTCGCCGCCGCGGCCGGGCTCGCCGGGGCGGCGGCGCTGGCCGGCTGCGGGGACGCCGAGGGCTTCGCCGGCAGCAAACCGCGCTCCCCGGGGGTGGCGATCAGGGTCGTCCCGCACGACGGGGCGCACGGTGTACGGGCCGACGGGCGGTTCGAGGTCCGGGTGCCCGAGGGGCGGCTGGAGCGGGTCGAGGTCAGCCGGACCGGTGGCGCCGGCCGGCAGCCCGTCGCCGGGCGGATCGCCCCGGACGGTATGACCTGGCGCCCGGCGGCCCGGCGCCTTCAGCCCGGTGCGAAGTACACCGTCGACGCGGTGGCGCTGGACGGTGCGGGCCGGCGCTCGGCCCGCCACACCACCTTCGCCACCTCCGTGCCCGTCCGCCGCTTCACCGCCCGCTTCTCGCCGCAGGGCGACGCCACGGTCGGCACCGGCCTGATCGTCTCGCTGGTCTTCAACCGGCCGGTCGCCGACCGCGCGGCCGTCGAACGCGCCGTCAGGGTCAGCGCCCGCCCCGCCGTCGAGACCGCGGCCCACTGGTTCGGCCACCGCCGGCTGGACTTCCGGCCCCGGGCGCGCTGGCGGCCGGGCACCGTGATCACCGTGGAGCTGCGGCTGCGCGGGGTGAAGGCCGGACCGGGCGCCTACGGGACGCAGCGCCGGACCGTCCACTACCGGGTGGCCCGGGACCAGGTCAGCACCATCGATGCCGCCCGGCACACCATGACGGTCCGCCAGGGCGGCCGGGTGGTGGCCGTCCTGCCGGTCACCGCGGGCGACGACGCGAACCCCACCTACAACGGGACGATGGTGATCCTGGAGCGGCATTCCGTGACGCGGATGGATGGCGACACCGTCGGCTTCGGCGCCGAGTACGACATCCCGGACGTGCCGCACGCCATGCGGCTCACCAGGTCGGGGACCTTCCTGCACGGCAACTACTGGGCCCCGCCCGAGGTCTTCGGCGGCCTCAACACCAGCCACGGCTGTGTCGGGCTGAAGGACATCAAGGGCGGTGGCCCCCACACCCCGGCCGGCTGGTTCTTCGGCCACTCGATCGTCGGCGACACCGTCGTGGTGGAGCACTCCCCGGAGCGTACGGTCGCGCCGGACAACGGCCTCGGCGGCTGGAACATGCCCTGGGAGCTGTGGCGGGCCGGGTCCGCGCGGCGCTGACCGGCGGCCGCCTCGGCGGCCGTCCGCCCCCTGCCTCCGCACCACCCCCGCAGTTGGGACTAAACGGTGACGTTCACGGGGAGTTCACTGTCACCGCGGTGTGGTTATCTAACGGCAAGCGCGCGGCTGTCCGCGTCCGCGCGCGGGGCACCGCGGGCCGTGCGAGGGGGAAGGGGCAGTCGTGAACGTCCAGCCGAATTCGGGGGTGCCGGCTCGCCGGCGTCGGTGGCCGGTCAGGGGCGGGGGTGCGCCGGCCCTGCTGGTCGGCGCGATGGTGCTGCTGGTGACCGCATGCGGCGGTGACGTCGAGGACGGCAAAGGGGCCGGCAAGGCCGGGGAGAAGGACGCCTCGCAGGCGGCCGTGACGATAGCGCCCAAGGACGGTGCACACGACGTCGCCACCAGCGGCGCCCTGAAGGTGACCGCCCACAAGGGCCGGCTCAAGTCCGTCAAGGTCAAGGACGGCAAGGGCAACGAGGTCGACGGGAAGACAGTGGGCGGCGGCGCCCTGTGGCAGCCGAGCGGCCACCTCGGCGCCTCGACGGAGTACACCGTCGACGCCATAGCGGTGGACGGCAAGGGCCGGGAGACCGCCGAGCACTCCCGCTTCACCACCCTCGTCCCGAAGAACACCTTCATCGGCCAGTACACCCCCGAGAACGGCCAGCGGGTCGGCGTCGGGATGCCGGTCTCGATCCACTTCACCCGCGGTATCACCGACCCCCAGGCCGTCGAGGACGCCATCAAGGTCACCGCGAAGCCGTCGGTCCCCATCGAGGGCCACTGGTTCGGCAACGACCGGCTCGACTTCCGCCCCGAGAAGTACTGGGCGGCCGGCACCAAGGTCACCCTCAAGCTCGATCTCAACGGCGTCGAGGGGCGGCCCGGGGTCTACGGCACCCAGGCCAAGGAGGTCTCCTTCACCGTCGGCCGCAGCCAGGTCAGCACGGTCGACGCCGCGTCGAAGAAGATGACCGTGGTCCGCGACGGCAAGAAGATCAAGACCATCCCGATCACCTCGGGCGCGCCGGGCACCGAGACGTACAACGGCAAAATGGTGATCAGCGAGAAGCACCTGGTGACACGGATGAACGGCGACACCGTCGGCTTCGGCGGGGAGTACGACATCAAGGACGTCCCGCATGCGATGCGGCTGAGCACGTCCGGCACGTTCATCCACGGCAACTACTGGTCGGGCAGCGCGACCTTCGGCACCCGCAACGCCAGCCACGGCTGTGTGGGCCTCTTCGACCAGCGCGGTGGCGGCGACAGCTCCACCCCGGCGGCGTGGTTCTTCCGCAACTCCGTCGTCGGCGATGTGGTCATCGTCAAGAACTCCCACGACGAAACGATCCAGCCGGACAACGGCTTCAGCGACTGGAACCTCTCCTGGGAGAAGTGGAAGGCCCGCCAGTAGGGCCGCCAGGAGGGCCGCCCATAGGGGGTGTCGGCGGCCCCGGCCGCAGGGCGGCCGGAAGGCGACCGGGCCCGGTGCACTGTGACGCAGTGCACCGGGCCCGATGTCGTTAACGCGTACTAACCTTCCCGCATGACTGTGAATCTCGAGGTCGCCGACGGCGTCGGCACCATCCGCCTGGACCGTCCGCCGATGAACGCACTGGACATCGCCACCCAGGACCGGCTGCGCGAGCTGGCCGAGGAGGTCACCCGCCGCGACGATGTGCGCGCCGTCGTCGTCTGGGGCGGCGAGAAGGTGTTCGCGGCCGGCGCGGACATCAAGGAGATGCAGGCCATGGACCACCCGGCCATGGTGGTGCGCTCCAAGGCCCTGCAGGACTCGTTCACCGCCGTGGCCCGGATCCCCAAGCCGGTGGTCGCCGCGATCACCGGCTATGCGCTGGGCGGGGGCTGTGAGTTGGCGCTCTGCGCCGACTTCCGGATCGCGGGCGACAACGCCAAGCTCGGCCAGCCGGAGATCCTGCTGGGTCTCATCCCCGGCGCCGGCGGCACCCAGCGGCTGGCGCGGCTGGTGGGCCCGTCCAAGGCCAAGGACCTGATCTTCACCGGCCGTCATGTGAAGGCCGACGAGGCCCTTGCGCTCGGCCTGGTCGACCGGGTGGTGCCGGCCGCGGAGGTCTACGAGCAGGCGCACGCCTGGGCGGCACGGCTGGCGGCCGGCCCCGCGCTGGCGCTGCGGGCCGCCAAGGAGTCCGTCGACGGCGGTCTGGAGACCGACATCGACACCGGCCTGACGATCGAACGCAACTGGTTCGCGGGGCTGTTCGCGACCGAGGACCGGGAGACCGGCATGCGCAGCTTCGTCGAGGAAGGGCCGGGCAAGGCCAAGTTCCTCTGAAACAACTGTTGTTGAGGGTGCTTGTGAGGTTTGGGCCGGGTGCAATGCCTCGTGTGGGCGAACCAAGGAAGGCTTAATTGCGCCTTAAGGCAACCTTGTTGAGGTGCCCGGCCGCTTCCGTGGAGGCCCGGCGTCCAGGCAGGTCAGCCCGGGTGCGCCGGACCCTCGCCGGCCGTTGGCCGAGGTTTTGCCGCTGGGCTGGAACCGACGATTCCGGACAATCGATTCCGTCGGTTCCGCTCCCCTGGACGCGGCGCAACGGCCATGATGGGACGCATGGCGGGCCTCGAAGGAATGGAGCAGCCGCGGCCGCGGAGCGATCCGGCCGCCGCGCGATGGGGCATCCCCGGTCCGGACGCGGACTCCGCACCGGCCCCTCGCGCACCGGCCTTCGCGGCCCCCGATCCGGTCGGTGACCCGGCTCTCGGCGAGGTGCGGCTGCCCTCGCGCCCCCAGTCCGCCGGCATCGCGCGCCGGCTGACCGCCGCCGTACTCCTCGGACAGTGGGCCCTGACGCCCCAGCTCGCCGAGCAGGCCGTGCTGCTGGTGTCCGAGCTCGTCGGCAACGCCGTGCGGCACACCGGCGCCCGCACCTTCGGGCTGCGGATGCTCCGCCGCCGCGGCTGGATCCGGATCGAGGTGCGCGACCCGTCCCGCGGCCTGCCCTGCCTGATGCCGGTCCAGGAGATGGACCTCAGCGGCCGCGGC
Organism: Streptomyces sp. NPDC047049; assembly: GCF_040643995.1. Lineage (NCBI taxonomy): Bacteria > Bacillati > Actinomycetota > Actinomycetes > Kitasatosporales > Streptomycetaceae > Streptomyces > Streptomyces sp. NPDC047049. The sequence continues at coordinate 774,094 of NZ_JBEYVM010000003.1, forward strand.
CTCTTCCTCGTCGACAAGCTCTCCGACCGCTGGGGCGTGGATCTGCTGCCCCGCGGCAAGAGCACCTGGTTCGAGATGCGGATCGCCGACCGCTGAGGGTCGGTTTGCCCCGGCCCGGCTGCCCTGGCCCGGCTGCCCCGGCCCGGCTTGCCCCCCGGGCGCCTGTGCCCCGAGGTCCCCGTTGCCGCGTCGGTTCCCGTGTCCCGGCGGCTCCGATGTCCGCTCCGGTCGGTGCTCAGCTCGCGCGATGACGATCCGTAGGATGGGATATTCATGTTCGCGCACCGGGCCCGGAGAGGAGGGGACATGCACCACGTGCGCCGTTCGGCCACGCTGACGCTGCTGCTCCTCCTCGCCGTCACCTTCGGGCCGCTGCTGTGCCGCATCGGCGGTGACCAGGCCTGGCTGGCGGGCCGGGCGGCAGCGGCCACGGCGGCATGGCGGGCCGACGCCGCGACGCCGGCCTCCCCGGCGGCGGCGCGCACTGCGGCGAGCCCGGCGGACGCAGACGCATCGGCGGACGAGGACGGACCCGCGTACGGCGGCGCACCCGCGGACGGCGACGCTCCCGCGTACGGACCCGCGGACGGCGACGCACCGACACGGCCGTCTGCCGCCACCGCCGGCGGCCCGCGGCTCGATCCCGGTGCCCCCCTCGCCGTGGCCCACGCGCCCAAGAAGTGCTCGAACCGGCATGCCCCGGGGCCCGCGGAGTCCGCCCCGCTGCCCACACCGCACCGCGGCGAGCCCCTGGCCCCCGCCACCACCGGCGTGGGGCCGCTCGCCGCTGATCTGCCCGCGCAGTACGCGCTCGCCCGGCCACCGACCGACAGCGCGCCCGCCCGCGACCGCACCCCGCTCCTGCCCGTACTGCGGATATAGGCCGCTGCCCCGACGCACCCGGCCTGACCTTCCCCCTCCGTACGTCTGGAGCTTCCGCATGCCCGTTTCCGCCTCTCCCACCCGCAAACTGGCCGCCATCGGCGCGGTCATCGCCCTGGTCGTGGCCGTCATCGCCATCGGGATCGCCGTCGGCAAGTCCGCCGAGGACGACCGCGGCACCGGCCGCGGCAACACCCCCGAGGCCGCCGCCTCCGATGCGCCCGAGGAAGACCCCGCACAGCAGAAGATGTTCGACGACCTCGCCAAGCGGACCAGCCGGCGCGAGGACGGCGATCCGCTGGCCGTCGGCAGGAAGGACGCCCCGGTGGTCCTGGTCGAATACGCCGACTACCAGTGCTCGTTCTGCGGCCGCTTCACCCGGGAGACCCAGCCCGGACTGATCAAGAAGTTCGTCGACGCGGGCACCCTGCGCATCGAATTCCGCAACTTCACCGTCTTCGGCGCCGACTCCGAGCGGGCCGCCCGTGCCTCCTGGGCCGCCGGGCAGCAGGGCAAGTTCTGGCAGCTCCACGACGAGCTGTACGCCAAGACCCGTAAGGGCAAGGCGCTCGCCGAGGACAAGCTCGTCGAGCTGGCCCGCAGCAGCGGTGTGGACGACATCGACAAGTTCCGTGCGGACATGAAGAGCGAGGACGCCGAGCGGGCGCTGAAGAAGGATCAGACCGAGGGGTACCAGCTCGGGGTGCAGTCCACGCCGTCCTTCCTCGTCAACGGCCGGCCGGTCGCCGGGGCCCAGCCCGCCGAGGTCTTCGCCCAGGCCATCAAGGATGCCGCGGCGCGGGCGGACAAGAACGGGAAGTCGGACAAGAAGGGGACGCCGGACAAGAGCGAGCCGTCGGGCAAGAACGGGTCTGCGGCCAAGGACGGGCCGGCGGCCAAGGGGGCCGGGGAATGAACGACATCGGCTACCTCGCGGCGTTCCTGGGCGGTGCGCTGGCGCTGCTCAGCCCGTGCAGCGCGCTGCTGCTGCCCGCGTTCTTCGCGTACTCGCTCTCGACCCCCGGCCGGCTGGTGGCCCGTACCGGAGTGTTCTATCTGGGGCTGGCCACCACGCTGGTGCCGCTCGGCGCGGCCAGTACGGCGGCCAGCCGGCTGTTCAACGGCCACCGCGATCTGCTCATCGCCGTCGGGGGCTGGGTCGTCATCGCGATGGGGCTGGCCCAGATCCTCGGCCTGGGCTTCGCCTCGCGGCGTGCTCAGGAGGCCGCGGCGAGGATCACCCCGCGGTCCGCCGTCTCCACCTTCCTGCTCGGCTGTGTCTACGGGCTCGCCGGCTTCTGCGCGGGCCCGATCCTCGGCGCGGTGCTGACGGTGACGGCGGTCAGCGGCTCACCCGTGTACGGCGCCTCGATGCTCGCCGTCTACGCACTGGGCATGGCGCTGCCGCTGTTCGTGCTGGCGCTGTTGTGGGAACGCTGCAAACTCGGCACCCGGGGCTGGCTGCGGGGCCGTGCATTCACCCTCGGAAAGCTGCGGCTGCACACCACCTCGGTGCTGTCCGGGGTGTTCTTCATCGGGATCGGCGTGCTGTTCCTGCGTTTCAACGGAACCAGTGCGCTGCCCGGAATCCTCGACGCGGACGACGAATTCCGGGCCGAGGAATGGGCGGCGCGGATCGGGAACGCCGTACCGGATTACGCGCTGATCGCGGTGGCCGCGCTGATCGTCGCCGCGGTGCTCGGCCGTATTGCGCTCCGGCCGGAGAAGAAGCCGCGGGGCGAAGCCGAGCGGCCGGCGGACGGGGCGGAACGGCCGCGGGAAGAGGCCGGATAGCGGCGGAGTGCCGGTGGCGGGGCGGGGCCGGGCGGTTGTGAAACGGCACCGGGCCCCGGCCCCCGGGGCTCACCGGTTCCCCGGGGCTCACCGGCTCCCTCACAGCCACACGTTGTCGTTGACCGACCCCAGGCCGGTGCCGGACAGCCGCCGGTGCAGGGCCAGCGCCTGGTCCTCGGTCAGCGAGGCCACATGGTCCGCGCAGGCACGCAGCCGGTCGCCGTGCAGCGCCAGCTCCTCGGCGCGGTCCGGCGGCAGCAGCTCGGGTGCGTCATGGGTCCAGCGCAGCAGCTCGCTCACCACCCGCCGCTTGCCGTGCTGCTGGGTGGCCAGTGCGGGCCGGTCGATGACGTAGCACCACACCAGCTCCTTGAGCAGATCGCAGGCGGCCCGCCGCTCCGGCGGGATCACCAGCCGCGCGCCGTAGCGGATCGCCGCCTCGCCGCCCACCTCCAGCTCGATCCCACGGGTGAAGTACGAGATCAGATCGGAGGTGCGGCGATTGACCGCGACCGCGTCCTCGTGGCTGCCGCTGTACGGGGCGGGTACCGCCAGCCGCTTGCCGATGTCCGCCATCATCACCAGCGCCGCGTCACGGTCGAAGGGCTCGCCCTCGCGCGCCCGCTTGGCCTGTACGTAGTCCAGGAAACGGCGGGTCTCCCGCTCGGTGTCGGCGCCCGCCGCCCCGTCCGGCGGGAACAGCGCGGCCAGCGGGATCAGGCCCGTACGGTAGAAGTCCTCCACGTCGTGGCAGGCGTAGGTGACGTCGTCCGCCCAGTCCATGACCTGCTCCTCGACCGGTACGGCGGTGTCCGTACGGCCGGCCCGCACCCAGGAGAACGCCTCCCGGTCGGCGACGTACACCCCCCACTTCACATGGCGCGCCGGGTCCTGGTCGACGGGCGCCCGCTCCCACGGGTATTTGGTGGCGGCGTCCAGACAGGCGCGGGTCAGGTGCAGTCCGCGATGGCCCGGGTATTTGTGGGCGGCGAGAAAGGTCAGCACCCGCAGGGTCTGCGCATTGCCCTCGAAGCTGTCCAGGACACCGTCCGCGAAGTGCAGGTCGTCCATCGTGGCGCGCAGCGCCAGCTCACCGGCGTGCCCGAAGGGCGGGTGGCCGATGTCGTGAGCCATGCACGCCGCCTCGACGAGCGCCGGGTTGGGCCCGCCGTACCGGCGCTCCAGCCGCTCCGCCATCCGCCGGCCGAGCTGCGCCACCTTCATGGAGTGGGTCAGCCGGGTGTGGTAGGCGCCCAGCTCGGCGCTCGCCACCACCTGGCTCTTGCCGGCCAGCGCCCGCCACTGGGTCGAGTACAGGATCCGGTCGACGTCGTGCTCGAAGCCGGACCGCTGCCCGTCGTCGGGCACGCGTCGCCGGAGGGAGTGCTGCTCAAGGTCCTCATCGCTGTATGTGGCAGGTCGCATGCGCGGATGGTAGTCCGCTCCCGGCGGCCGGGGGCCGGGGGCCTTTGCGTCACCGACCCGGCCGGCCGGCACGCCGGGGGCAGACACCCCCAAGGGCCGAAGCCGGCAGCCGGCAGTCACTGGACGGCGGACAGCTCTAGGCGCTCAGCCGGCGCCGCCAGTGCGGATGCGGACGGGGATGCGGGCGGGCGTGCGCCGGGTGGGCGTCCGCCCGGCGACGGCGGTCGTTGCAGAGCAGGCACTTTCCGTAGCCCGGCGGAAGGGGGTCTTCCACGTCGCCGTACAACGGGTCGACCGCGCCGTGGGGATGTATGGCGCAGCCGGTCGGGCCGGTCTCCGCGTGCAGCGAGCCGGCAGCGGTCAGTGCTTGCCGGAGGACGTCGACGAGCTGGTCCGCATCGCGCCGGGTCGGCGCGGACTGCAGGGACGAGGCAAGGTCGGAGGCGGTGGTCAGCGCGGACCGGAGCTCGCGCAGGTTTGCGTAACCCATGCCTCGGAGCGTAGGCGGACCCACTGACAGTTGATCTTCCGATCGCACTTCGCGGCTTCCCATGGCCGGATGCATGCCCGCTCCCGCCCATGATTTAGCACCGGGACGGTGACGGCCGGCTTGCCGGTCCGTGACGGGGTGGGGCCGACGGGGGCGCGGCGGGCCGACGGGGCGGGCCGACGGGGGCGGGGCCGAGGGGGCGGAGCCAGCGGGGCGCGGCGGAGCCGCCGGGGCGCTGCGGGCCGGGCGACGCGGGGTGCCGTCCCCCCCACCCCCGAACCCACCCCCCGCCCCCTCCCCCGAAGGGGGAGAGGGGGAGGGGGCGGGGGAGAGCCGAGCGGCCCCTCAGGGCGCGATCGGCAGCGCCCGCTTGTGCTCGGTGAGGCGGTAGCGGCGGACGATGGCCTGGGCGACCACGGCGTCGACCGGGTGGCCCTCCAGGTAGTCGTCGATCTGGTCGTAGCTCACACCGAGCGCGTCCTCGTCGGGCTTGCCCGGGTCCAGGGTTTCCAGGTCGGCCGTCGGCACCTTGTGCACCAGCTCGCCGGGGGCGCCCAGCGCCGCCGACACCGCGCGCACCCGGCGCTTGGTCAGCCCGGTGAGCGGCACCACATCGGCCGCGCCGTCACCGAACTTCGTGAAGAAGCCGGAGACGGCCTCGGCCGCGTGGTCGGTGCCCACGACCAGGCCGTCATGGGCGCCCGCGACAGCGTACTGCGCGATCATGCGCTGGCGCGCCTTGATGTTGCCCTGGACGAAGTCCTGGTGGTGGGCGTCGCGGAAGACCAGCCCGCCGTCCATCGCGGCCCGCAGCGCCGCATCGCTCGCCGGGCGGATGTCGACGGTCAGCTCCCGGTCCGCGCGGATGAACTCCAGCGCCCGCTGGGCGTCCTTCTCGTCAGCCTGGACGCCGTACGGCAGCCGCATCGCGTAGAACGTCGCCTCGTGCCCGGCGGCGCGGGCCCGCTCCACGGCGAGCTGGCAGAGCCGGCCCGTGGTCGTGGAGTCGACGCCGCCGCTGATCCCCAGGACCAGCGAGCGCAGGCCCGTGGAGGTCAGCCGCTCCGTGAGGAAGGCCACCCGGCGCTCGATCTCCTGCTCGGCGTCGAAGGACGCGGTCACCTGGAGATCCCGGGCGATCTCCTGCTGCAGGGCCTTGGACGCCGGGTCGGTCACGGCTGCTCCTCGTGTTCTCGTGCGGTACCGGCTCGCGCCCGTGCCGCGTCTGCGTCGTGTTCTCGTGCCGCGTCGCGTGGTGCGGTGACACGTTGTTCCCGTGCCGCCTGCGCAGCGTTCCCGTTCGGTCTGCTGCTCTGCGTACGCGCGGTTTGTCCGGCGGCGCGGAAAGGCGCGCCGACAGCAAACCTTATGCCGGGTGCGCCCACTTCTTCAGGGCGGCCTTGGTCGAGAAGTCCGCGACGTCCTTGTCCAGCGGCTGGTCGGTGTACTGGTGGAAGCGCCACTTCGCCTTGATCCGCGGATGTCCGGCGGAGACGTAATCGGCGATCCACAGGCCGTCGGCCGCGTAGGACGTGGTGTCGTGGTTCAGCCAGAAATCGCGGTTGCAGTAGAGCAGCACGCGGTGGGTGGGGCGCAGTTTCTTCACCGCGCGCAGGAACTGGTCCTTCTGCGCATTGCTCGCGCAGGTCCCCTCGCCGGTGCGCTCCCAGTCGCAGGCGAGGAGGTCGCCCTGGACCGATGCGCATTTCTCGGCGAAGTATTTCGCCTGGGCGGCGATATTGCCCGGCCACAGAAAGTGGTAGAAACCCACCACACAGCCCGCTTTACGGGCCTTTGACGCCTGTGCGGACTGGTGCGGATTGATGTAGGAGCGGCCTTCGGTCGCCTTGACGAAAACGAAGTCCAGCCCCTCGGCGGAGTACGAGGTGTTGTAGGAGCTGACATCGACACCATGCAGCATGAACGGCCTCCTGCCGATCGGCCCTGCGGATTCGAAGCGTCAACTGCGTGAATCCTCGACTGCGTTGCCGTGGTGCCGGGTGTTCCTCGTGTTTCTGCACTTCCTGATCAGATGCTTCCGCGAGCCGGCGTCCCTGCGTGCGAAGCAGTCTCGTTCCAGCAGTTCAGCATGTTTGCCACCGGGGACGCCAGATTGTGGTAGGGAAGTTTCTTGTACCGTGGTCAAGTTGAGGCCTTGTGCCGCGGTCAAGTGGAATCCGTGCGCCACGAACACCTTGCGGCGGCTTCGCTTTCGCCGCCCCCGGACCCGCCGCCGTAGTGGGACGACGCCTCAGCGCCGCAGGGCCCGCCGCACCAGCCGCCGCGCGACGGCGCGGGCCCGCGCGAGGGTGCGCCGCCAGGCGCGGGCGGCACGCGTCGACCGGAGCTCCTGGAAAAGGAGCTCGTAGCGCTCGGCGATCGGCTCCGGGTCGTAGCGGTGCGAACTCTCCAGCGCGGCCCCGGCCATGTCGCGGCGGCGCTGTGGGTCCTCGATGAGCCGGAGGAGCGCGCCGGCCAGCGCCCGGCCGTCGCCGCGCGGCACCAGCAGCCCGTCCGTACCGTCGTGAATGATCTCGGCCGGGCCCAGCGGGCAGTCGGTGCTGACGACGGGCACGCCGCAGCGCATCGCCTCGACGAGGGTCATGCCGAAGGACTCGGCGTCCGAGGCCGAGGCGACGATCGACGCCTTGGCGAACTCCGCCTCTATCGGGGAACGCGGCCCGGTCAGCTCCGCCTGCCCGTTCAGCCCGAGCCCGTCGATCATCCCCTGGAGCTGTGCGCGCTCGGCGCCGCCCCCGTGTATCCGCAGCCGCCAGTCGGGGTGCTTGGCGGCGACCGCGGAGAACGCCTCGATCAGCAGGTCGAAGCGCTTGCCGCGGACCAGCCGGCCGGCCGCCGCGATCACCTTCGAGGTGCCCTCGGACAGCGGCCCGTCCGGTGCGGGCACGATGTTCGGCACCGCCAGGACCCGTACGCCCGGCAGCGGCATCCGCGAGCGGTAGACCGCGGCATCCGCCTCGGTGGTGGTGACCAGGGCGTCCAGCGTCCGGTAGTGGCGGGCGAGTTCGGCCCGGAGCCGCTTGCTGTGCGCGTCGTGGCGCAGGTGTTCCTGGGCGATCCGCAGGGCCCGGCGGGGGCCGAACCGCGCCAGGTAGACGTTGATGCCGGGCCGGGTGCCGATCAGCACGTCGGCATCGGTGGTGCGCAGGAACTCCGCGGCCCGGACGTCGGTCAGCCGGCTGTACTGGTGGTGCCGCTTCTCGGCGAGCGGGAAGTCCCGCGCGGGCTCCCCGAACAGCGGATCGGCCATGTCCTCGCTGCCGACGCGGGTGTCCACCAGCGGCACCAGCCGCACCCGGGGGTCCACCGTGAAGCGCGGGACCTCGCGGTGCCGCAGCATCGAGACGATCTCGACGTCGTGCCGGTCGGCGAGCGCGGCGGCGAGGTTGAAGGTGGTGCGGACGGTGCCGCCGATGGCGTACGCGTTGTGCAGCAGGAGGGTGATCTTCATGCGGTGAGGTGCTCTTCCCGGAGATGTGCCGAGTCGTCCGACCGGCCGGTACGCTCACGGCCGCCTCATCGCGACCGGCCCGTCCGGCACCGGGCCACCGTGGCGGTAAGGGGTAAGCCGATGGCGTGGCCAGGGTGAGAGCCCGGTAAGAACCACGGGTGAGATCCGGGTAAGAAAGCCCCGGCGGGACCGGCCGCCCGCCGTCGCACCTCCGGGCCCTTGGCACACTTGCCGCGTGACCCATTCCGTACTGCTCGCCGAGGACGACCGGCCCATCCGCACCGCGCTGGAGCGTGCCCTGACCCTGGAGGGGTACCGGGTCACCGCCGTCGCCGACGGGATCCAGGCGCTCGCCGCCGCGCACCGCGAGCGGCCCGATGTGATCCTGCTGGACGTGATGATGCCGGGGATCGACGGGCTGCAGGTGTGCCAGGTGCTGCGGGCCGAGCAGGACCGCACCCCGATCCTGATGCTCACCGCCCGGGTCGAGACCGCGGACCGGATCGCCGGTCTGGACGCCGGTGCGGACGACTACGTGGTCAAGCCGTTCGAGGTGGAGGAGGTCTTCGCCCGGCTGCGGGCGCTGCTGCGGCGGACGACGGCGGGACCGGCGGCGGACGGGAGCGGCGCGGGCGCCGGTTTTGCTGCGGCGGACGAGACCGAGGGGACCGAGGAGGCGTACGACGCGCGGGTGGCGGACAGCGGTGTCGTCGAGGCCGCGGACCTGCGGATCGACGGGCCCTCGCGCCGCGCCTGGCGCGGCGAGCGCGAGCTGGAGCTGACCCGGACCGAGTTCGAGCTGCTGGAGCTGCTGGCCCGCAACGCCGGAATCGTCCTGGACCATTCGACGATCTACGACCGGATCTGGGGCTACGACTTCGGCCCCGGCTCGAAGAACCTCGCGGTGTACGTGGGCTATCTGCGGCGCAAGGTCGATGTCCCGGGCAGCCGCCCGCTGATCCACACGGTGCGTGGCGTCGGTTACGTGCTGCGGGAGGACTGAGATGTCCCGGGCCCGCGACCGGTCCGGCGCCGGGCCACGCCCCCCGGCCGGCCCCCGGCTGTGGGCTCGGCTGCGCGCCCGGCTGCGGGTCTGGGCACGCTCCTGGCGCAGGGGCGGATCGGCCGCCTGGCTGCGCACCCGCAGACCCGCCAGTCTGCGCACCGCCGTCGCGGTGGCGTTCGCCATGGGGGCGGCAGCGGTGACCGTCCTGGTCGGGTTCCTCAGCTACGACGCGGCGGCCCGGCTGGTGCGGGTCGACGAGAGGTCGGTGTTCTCGCAGGTCGTACGGGATCTGCGGACCCAGGTCCAGGAAAAGCCGTTCGAGCCCACCGACTACACGACCGTTGACCCCGACCACGACGGGCCGCGCGACGACCTCACCCGGCCCACCCGTACCGATGTGCAGATCCTGGGCGCCGACGGCCGGATCGTGGAGGCGGGGCGCCCGGCCCTGCCGGCCGGTACCGCGGAACGCCGGATCGCCGGTGACGCGCGCGCCGGCCACCTCGCCGAGCGGGAAGCGGAGATCGGCGACGAGGAGTACCACGTCGCGACCGTGGCACTCGGCGGCGGCCGCGGTGCCGTACAGGTCGCGCAGAAGTTCAGCGAGACCGAGGATCTGCTCTCCGCCCTGCAGCAGCGCACCGCCCTGCTGGCCGCCGCGGTCATCGCGCTGTCCGGCACGGGCGGCTGGTGGCTGGCGCGCCGGATCACCGGCCGGCTGGTGCGGCTGACCTCGGTCGCCGAGAACGTGGCGGAGCACGGCCGGCTGGACGTCCCGGTCCCGGTGGCGGGACGCGACGAGGTCGCCCGCCTCGGGCGGGCCTTCGACGACATGCTCGGCCGGCTGGCCAGCGCCGTCCAGGACCAGCAGCGCCTCGTCCAGGACGCCGGCCACGAGCTGCGCACCCCGCTGACCTCGCTCCGTACGAACATCTCGCTGCTGAAGCGCTTCGACGAGCTGCCGCCGGACGCCCGCGACGAGCTGCTGACCGACCTGGCGGGCGAGGCCCGCGAACTCAGCGACCTGGTCAATGAGCTGGTGGACCTGGCGGCCGGGCAGCGGGACGACGACCCGCTCTCGGAGGTGAGCCTGGCCGAGGTCGCCGAGAAGGCGGCCGCCTCGGCCCGCCGCCGCACCGGCCGGGAGATCACCGTACGGACCGTCCGCCCGGCGGTGGTCGAGGGCCGCTCCGCCGCCCTGCACCGTGCGCTCACCAACCTCCTGGAGAACGCCGCCAAATTCGACGCAGGCGGGACGGAGCCGATCGAGGTCGTCGTCACCGGGGCCCGCATCGAGGTCCTGGACCGCGGCCCCGGCATCGCCGACGCCGACCTCACCCGGGTCTTCGACCGCTTCTACCGGGCCGCGGCGGCCCGCGGTCTGCCGGGTTCCGGCCTCGGCCTCGCCATCGTCCGCGAGATCGCCACCGCCCACGGCGGCCATGCGTTTGCCGCGCGGCGGGCGGGGGGTGGCGCGGTCCTGGGCTTCACGGTTGGCCGGGGGCCGGGGGTGTAGCCCCACGTTTGTGGCTTTCCCGTCGTGGTTGTTGCTCTCCGTTTTTCGCCCGCTGCGCGGTGCGGGTCCGCTGGGCGGGGCTGTTGGGTTGCGGTGACGGGCCGGAGCGGGTGGGGGGGGGCGTCGGTGGGTGGTGAGTAAGCGTGGCCGACGCGGCAGGACGCCAGGGGCGC
>NZ_JBEYVM010000004.1:0-652301 GCF_040643995.1 Streptomyces sp. NPDC047049
AGATGTCGCAATCCCCACCGAGCCAGAAGGCCCTCACCTCGTTCAAGCACCACGAAGGCGCATGTCGCCTGTCACCAACGTGCCGGGACAGCACACCTAGGGGGAGACGACACCCCCTGAGGGCGCCAGTTGCGGCAGCTCGTCGGGCAAGGCTCTGGAGCACACGGAGCCCGGCGAGAGCGTGTCCTGGGCGCGGACGCGGAGCAGGAAGGCGACCCAGCTGCGGTAGGGCTTCCACCGATCGGCGATCTCGGCCAAGGGGGTGACGTCGTCGGTGGTCGGGGCACCGAGTCCGTATGCGGTGGCGATGGCCTTGTGGACGCGTGGTTCGTGGCGGGGGAAGACGTCGGGGTGTCCTGCTCCCCGGATGAGGATGAGTTCGGCGGAGAAGGGGCCGATGCCGGGCAGGGTGCGCAGTTCGGCGAGGGCGTGGTCGACGGGCAGGGTGCGCAGGTGGGGTGCGTCGAGTTTCCCCTCGAGGGCTGCTTCGGCCAGCGCGTGCAGCCGCTGCATCTTGAGGTCGGTGAGGCCGGGCAGGTGGGTGAGGGTGCGCAGGGCCGCGGGGGTGGGGAATGCGTGCAGGGTCTGGCCTGCGATGTGGACCCGGTGTCCGTGCTGGTGGGCGATGCGGGACTTGATGGCGGCCGCCCGGGTCATGCGGATGCGGTTGCCGATGATGGCCCAGGCGGCGGCTTCGTAGGGGGAGTGGAAGCACACCGGGCGCAGCCCCGGGTGGTCCGCCAGGAGCCCGGCCACCACGGGGTCCGTGGCAAGGCCGGGAAAACCGGTGGCGTCGACGTCGAGCGAGAGGATGCGGGCGAGTTGGGCCCGCACGTCCCCTTCGGCCGCTGCCTCTGCGGTCACTGTCTTCGCCGGGTCCGGGGTGCCGGGATGCACGGTGAATTCGGCCCGGACCGTTCCCGCGCCGCCGTCTGCCCTCACCTCCTGCCGGACGCCGGCCGCGACGACCGAGACGCCGTCGTCGGCGGGGAAGGCCAGGCGGAGGATTCCGTCCGCCGGGCGGTCGTAGCTCGCGGGGGCGAAGCCCTCCAGGAACCGGATACCGGAGGCGAGCGAGAAGGGCCCGGCCGGGGTGAGGGTGACGGCGGGCAACGGTCAGCCTCCGTGCGCGGTGAGGGTGTAGCCCTCGGGGCCCTCGAAGGAGAACACCGGCCCGAAGGGGCTGTCCGTGAGCGGGGTGAGGATCTTGATCCCGGCGGCGGTGAGCTGGTCGTGGAGCTGGTGGGCGTCGGAGGTCCGGAACCAGAGCACCGTGCCGAGTCCGGGCCGTGCGGTGTCGGCGAGGTCGGTGCCCGGCAGGAGCTCGCGGACGGCGAAGGGGGTCGGCTCGGTGTCGAAGACGACCGCGTGGGGTGGCGAGACCGCGGCCCGGCGCAGGCCGAGGTGCTGCTCGCAGAAGTCCGCTGCCGCGTTCAGGTCGCGCACCTGCAGAGCGACGAAGTCGGGGCCGTCGATGGTGGCAGTCATGGGTCTCCTTGGAGTCAATGTCAGGACTTTGACATGCCCGAGGTTAAGGCGGCCGGAGCGCGTATGTCAGCATGCTGACATGCTGGAGAATGCATCGGCCGAGCGGCCCCATCCCGCGAAAGACGTCACTCAACACGTGGGCTACCTGCTCAAACGCACCCAGGCCGCCCTCCGTGGGGCCATGGACAAGGTCTTGCGCGAGCACGGCCTGACCGTGCCGCAGTACGCCACCCTCGAACTCCTGGCCCTGCATCCCGGCATGTCCAACGCCGACCTCGCCCGCGCGACCTTCGTCACCCGGCAATCCGGGAACGTCGTTCTGCGGGGCCTGCAGGAAGCGGGGCTGATCACCCGCCCCGCCACCGCCGACCACGGCCGCGCCCGGCCCGCCCGCCTCACCGAGGAAGGCACCGCGCGCCTGGCCGCGGTCCAGGCCGCCGTCTACGCCGTCGAACAGCGCATGGTCGAAGCGATCCCGGCGCAGCGCCTGACAGCGCTCCTCGCCGACCTCGACCGCATGGCGGCAGCACTGGAGGAATGACCCCGCTCCCGGCTCGGTGCACTCCGCCAGGCCGCCCGGGGGCACCTGCTCGCCGGCTGCTCGCCGATCCTGCCGGGTCGCGACTGGCCTCGGTGTGCCGTGTCCGGCGTTTCTCCCTGCTTGCGGGTGAACCACGAGGCCACGCCCTCGTGCCGACCGGAACTGGACGATCGCGCCCGTTATTGTCCGTTCTCGTGCCTTTGAGTTGTGCGTTCGTGAATCTCAAGCCCGGTGTCGGGAAGACGACGAGTGCTGTCTGGCTGGCCCACGCGCTTCATGAGTCGGGTATGACGCCGCTGCTGGTCGACGGTGACCCGGCCGCTTCCGCGCTGCGGTGGAGCGAGCTGGCCGGTGGTTTTCCGTTTCCGGTGATCGCCCTGCCGGTGGGGGACGTCCACCGCCGCGTGAACGACTTCCTCGGCGACCGGCAGGCCGTCGTGCTCGATGCGCCCCAGCTGGAGGACCATCCCCGCATCACCCGCAGCATCATGAGGTACGCCGGTGAGTGGATCGTGCCCGTGACCCCCGCCCCCATCGAACTGGACCGGATGGCCCCCATCCGGGGCGAGATGGCGGACGTGCAGTCCCTGCGTGCCGAGCCGGCCCGTTCGGCGGTGCTGCTCAATCGCACCAACCGTCCCGATGCCACGCGCACCGGGCCCGATGCGGACGCTCGCGAGGCACTCACCGAGCAAGGCTTCGAGGTGCTGCGCACCCAGATCGCGCGGCTCGACCTGTACGCCCAGTCTTTCGGGAATCCGGTCCAGGCCAAGGGGTCGGCGTACATGGACTTCGCGGAGGAACTGATCAAACGTCAGGATGAGGCATGAGCCGGCGCAAGGAGAGCTACCGGGCGGCATTGCGGCGCGGGCAGGATGATGTCCCGGCGCCTCGGTCCACCACGGTCACCACGCTGCAGAACAGATACCTCCGGGTGACCGTCGAGGTCGATCCCGACCTGCGAGGTGATCTGACGCGATGGATGGGACGGCCGGTCTCCTCGGCGGTGTTCGCCGGCGCCACCGTCCTGCGTACTCTGGCCGCCACCGTCGGCTGGGTCTCTCGGCCCGGAGACCAGGCTCCGTCCGCCCCGCGAAAGGTACCGGATTCGGGGCGTTGACCAGCCGGCCGGCACGGGAGGGGCCTGCCTGGGGCCGGCGGCCGGCCGGCGTGGGCTCAACCGGCGAAAACGGCCTGTCCCAGGGTGGCGGGCTCGTACGGCTCCTTCGGCGGCATGCACAGCCGCGTCCAGTCACGCGCACGAGAGCGCGGAGCGACGCCGGCTGCCTGGCTCAACTCCGTTGCTGTACACCCCTCTTGATGACCAACCCGTAGACGACGGTGAGAGCGGTGAACCACACCGCCCACACATACGGTCCGGGCCGGGTCTCGGGGGAGGCGGTCATCAGCACGACCACGAAGGCGAGTGCGGCGAGCACGGTCCAGTGGGTGACCGGGGCGCCGGGCATGCGGAAGCCGACGGCGGGCAGCAGCCCAGCGCGCACCCGGCACCGGTAGCGCAGGTGAGAGATGAGAATCATGGACCAGGTCCACAGCCCGGCGCAGGCGCTGACCGAGGTGATGTAGACGAAGGCCTTGTCCGGGGAGACGACGTTCACGGCGATACCGGCGCCCATGACCAGGGTGGAGAGCACCACCGCGGGCAGCGGGAGATGGCGGTCGCTGAGGCCGGCCATGGCCCTGGGGGCCTCGCCGTTGAGGGCGAGGCCGCGCACCATGCGACCGGCGGAGTGGATGCCGGAGTTGCAGGCGGACAGCGCGGCGGTGAGGACGACGAAGGAGTGACCGACGGCCGTGACCTCTGCCATGCAGGAGGCGGCCCAGTGCGACCAGCCGGTGACGAAACCCGCGAACGGTCCGCAGAACTCGCGCGCGGTGGTCCGCTCCCACCTGTGCGAGGCGAGTCCGCTACGCATGCCCGCCGGATCAACCGGCCCTGCCATCTCCGCGTCGGCCGCTGAACCAGGGTGACGCGCCACCGGCAGACTGTCAGTTGATGCTGAAATCCTGCCAGCCCCCTCCGGGGCCCTCGGAACCACAGCCCATGCCCAGCGGCGCCGGGTGGCTGCCGCACGGCTACCACCTCGACCCCCACACCCATGAACAGGGCCAGCTCGTCCACGCGGCCGCCGGGACACTGGCCACCACGACCGAGCGCGGAACCTGGGTCGCCCCGGCCAACCGCGTGACGTGGACGCCACCCGGTTTTGCCCACTCCCATCGCTTCTACGGCCGTACGGACGCCCGCCTCCTGACCATCCCGATTGATCTGTGCGGCGAACTGGTGGACCACCCCAGCGTGTTCGCCGTCGGTCCACTGCTGCGCGAGGCCGTCCTGGTGCTCACCGGCGAGCGGCCGGAGGCCCGCCCCGGCGCCCACAAACGCCTGCTCGCCGTGGTCATCGACGAGCTCTGTGACACTCCCGAGCAATCGCTGCACCTGCCCGAATCCAGCGACGACCGGCTGCGCACCGTCACCGGCCTCCTGCACGCCGATCCTGCGCGGTCCGCGACTCTGGCCGAGCTGGGACGCGCCGCGGGAGCGAGCGAACGCACCCTGAGCCGCCTGTTCCACACCGAACTCGGCATGAGCTTCCACCAGTGGCGCACCACGCTTCGCATCCACCACGCCCTGGGCCACCTCACCAACGGCAGGTCGGTCACCGACACAGCGATGGCCTGCGGGTGGTCGAACCCCTCCAGCTTCATCGACGCCTTCCACTCGGTCGTCGGCCAGACCCCGGGCAGCTACCAGGCAGATCTACGCACCAGCCCCGCGCTTCCGTAGCGGCAGGAGTCACCGGCGGACGCGCGGCGTGTATCGGAGTGTGGCGGGTTGGCAGGCTGGCCAGGTTGGCGGGTTTGCGGTATCGGCTGTCCCTTTACCGGTTGGGTGCCCCTGTGGTCGAGTTTCACAGTGGTGGTCAGTACGACCTACACCATCTCGGCGGCACAGGCGCTCACGCTCAGGCGCGTCCGGCCTCGCCGTCTGCAAGGAGCTCGGAGCACATGACCCGAACCGGCAAGAATGCAACCGTCGTCATCGTGGGAGGCGGGGTCGCCGGACTCGCGCTCGGCAACTTCCTTCTGCGGAACGGGAAGTCCTGCATCGTTCTGGAAAGGCACAGTCGTGGCTACGTGGAGAAACGGCAGAGGGCCGGAGCTCTCGACGCCGGCGGGGTCCGCCGGCTGCACGAGTGGGGACTGGCCGAGGCCGTCGAGGGCCACAGCCACGGTGACTCCGATTCGGGTGTGCCGCTGCTGGTCGAGGGGGAAATGCGGCGGTGGAGACGGGATGACGACTCCGAGGATGTCGACGGCGTGTTCTGCCCCCAGCAGATCCTCGTCCAGAACCTCATCAAGGTCTTCCTCCGCGACGGTGGCGATCTGCGCTTCGGGGTCGAAGACGTTTCCCTGCACGACATCGACACCGTCAACCCTCTGGTGCGCTACCGGGACGCCGCCGGCTCGACCAAGACCGTCAGCTGTGACTTCGTCGCCGGCAGCGACGGCTTCCGTGGTGTCAGCCGGTCGGCCATCCCCGATGACATCCTCAGCTGCTCCACCCACGAGTTCGGGTACGCCTGGCTGACCGTCATGACCGAGGTACCCGCGGATCCTCCGGCCGTGCTGGCAGTGCACTCCCGCGGCTTCGCCGCCCAGATCACCCGTGGCCCGAGCGCCAGTCGTCTCTACCTGCAGTGCCCGCTCACCGACACCATCGAGCAATGGCCGGACGACCGAATCTGGAACGAACTGGACGCTCGCTTCGGCGAGCCGTTAACCCCCAGGGGGCCGATCACCAGCAAGCAGGTCGTGCCGCTCCGCGGAGTGGTCTTCAGCCCCATGAGCTACGGCGCGCTCTACCTTCTGGGGGACGCGGCACATCTCATCTCACCCATGAGCGCACAGGGGATGAGTCTCGCCCTCCACGACGCCGACGTGCTCGCTCGCGCGTTCATTCACCAGGTCGAGAACCACGATTCCAGTCTGCTCGACAGCTACTCCGACACCTGCCTGGACCACACATGGCGGCAGCAGGCGTCCGCAGTCTGGACGACCGAGGTCATGCACGACTCCGGTGATCCCTCCTACGAGGGGGAGTTCCGCAAGCAGATCGCCAGGAAGAACCTGGAGAGCTTGCTGGAGCCGGAGCCGGAGCCGGAGCCGGAGCCGGAGCCGGAGCCGCTGCGGTCTTGCTGCTCGCGATGCGATTCCGGAGCGGTGCGGTCAGGGTGACGGGCCGCCCTTGGCGCCTCCAAGAAGCCATTTGGCACCTGTTGTTGGGATCAGGCACCGGTTACCGAACTATGCCGGAAATTTGTAACGATGCCGGGCCAGGAGCAACGCGTGGGGCGGCCGGCTCATCTGGAGGGGCGGCGAGGCGCACCGGGCGTCTTCGCGAAGGGCGGGTCTGCCCTGGTAGGGGGCCCGCGGGAGGGGAAGTCCATGACCAGGACGAAGAAGACCGGGATCAAGGCGCGGGGCGGCCGTGTGGCGGTGATCGGTGCGCTGGGCCTGGCCTCGGTGGCGCTGACCGCCGGGCCGGCCTTCGCGAAGGGCGACGTGGACATCACGGCGCCGCGCACGGCGCAGGTCGGCAAGACCATCACGGTCAAGGCGCACGGCGACGATGACAGCGCCGGCTTCCTGCATCAGCTGTGCCTGGAGGAGAACGGCTTCGGCGAAGGGTGGCACCAGGAGACCTGCAGCCCCGTGGCCGACGGCGACGCGCGGGTCACTGCGCACGGCACGTCCGCGCGCCGCGGCGACCTGAAGTTCCGTGCGGTGCTGTACGGCCTGACCAGCGCGCACGACCAGAAGCCCGTGCGCTTGCACGCCTCTGACGTGGTGACGGTGCACGTTCGCTGAACCGGCAGCGCGGCCGTGGACAGCCGGCACGAACACTGCCCACGGCACTGCCCACGACTACTGCCCACGGCCACCGTCCACGCTATTGCGCACGGCCGCGCACCGAGTCGCTTCTCGCAGCAGAGCTGGTGAGGACGAGTCGCCGCACGGAGTCGCCGATGGTGCACGACCTGGGCAAGATCTTGCTCGTAGGGTGTGTGCCAACAGGCCGATCCGAAGGCGGTGAAGTCTTCGGGCGTCGATCGAGGACGGTGCGCGCGCCGTGTTTCCCTGGGAGATCCCGTGAGCCGCAGCAAACCCGCGTGGTCCGGGCGTGAGCTGCCGGCGTTTTTCCGGCGGTGGCGGACCGACTGGAAGGAGGAAGAGCTCTCCCCGGACAACTACCTCGACTTCGAGGGCGGCCTGCGTTTCGCCCTGGCCGCGGCTTGGCTGTTCTGCCCCGAGACGGTCGACTACCGCGGCTGCGTATTCCTCAAGGAAAACTTCCGGCAGAACATCGTCGACGACTGGTTCACGCGTCTGGAGGGCGACGGACGCCGTATCGAACTCGTCGTCAATCATGTGGAGTTGTGGGACATGTTCAGCAATACCCCCTTGACGGATAACGATCAGCTCGGAGAGGATCTGCCCCAACTCGCGCTGGCGTTGGGGGAGTGCTGGCAGGGAGTCGTGTCCGCGCGCTACCCCGACCGGGAGATCACCGTCGAGGTGAGCGACGAGGAGGACGGCTCCTACGGGCCGACGGTGACGTTCTGGACATGCCCGGCCGTCTCGGCCGGCGGCTAGTACGACAGGGCGCTTCCCCACGCGAACTGCCCGTATCGGCACGTACGCTCGCGCCTCGCGGCGCGGTCGTGCGAGGGGCGGTCCGCGTGGCCCGCAGGCCGTTTCTGCGAGCCGCCCCCGGACGGAGCCGTCAGTCCGCGGTGAGGTCCCGGGTGGCCTCGACCAGGGACTTCCTTCCGTCGTGACCGGTCATCACGAGGCGTGGCAGCCACGGTCCCTTACGGTCGTAGGCATGGGTGACGGCCGCCTCGTTCGTCTCCTGTTGGGTACCGTCGCCGAAGTACCAGTGGTAGTGGTACCCGGCGGCGGGCGGTTTTCCGTTCACCGTTGCCGACATGCGGACCTCACTGCCGACGGGGGCGTTCTCCGGGACATTCAGTTGCGCCCGGGGGCCCTGCCGGCGGAGGTGGAACCACTCGCGGACCTGCGGGTTGAGGAGAAAGGCGTCGGCGTACTGCCGGGCGCCGTCGATGTCGGGGTGCGCGACGGCGGCGGTCAGACACTGCGCCGGAGTCGGGCTGAGCTCGGGGCAGGCCCGGGTGCGCAGTGGGAACGCCGGGTCGCTCACCGGAGTGCCCCAGACCTTGGAGTCCCGGGCGAGCACGGCATTGTCCACGGTGAACAGTCCGTCGGCGGCAACCGCGTACGGACCGTCCGTGGACGCCTCGTTGGCCGCGGACGCCGCTTGGCGGTAGGCGGCATTGGCGAGTTGTGTGTACTGCTCATAGCGCTCGGCCACCCTGCCGAGGGCTCCCTTGCAGGAAGCCAGCCGGGCCCCGGCGACTCCTGGAGCCGAGCAGGTTCGCACCGGGATCGGCGAACTGCTGCGGCTCAGCGCGTAGTAGAAATCGGCCACGAGCACCTTCGGCCGTCCCGGCAGGGAATGGGCCTTCTCGATCGCCGCCTGCATCCCGCGTCCGCCGTATCCGACCTTCGCGCCGCTGAAGTAGGGGACGTCCTTGGCCGGGTTCTCCGGTGCCGCGCCGATGCCGGAGCACTCGCGCTTCACCGCCTCGGGCACCCTCTCAGAGCCGGGGGTGATCCCGGCCCCGAGGCCGAAGAAGGGATCGAGGTCGTTGATGCACCCGTTGATCACGACCAGATCGAGACCGTAGCCGCCCGCCCGTGCCTGTGCCCCCGCCTTTTCCAATTGACAGAACACGTCCGGCGTTTGCCGGGTGACCTCGCCGAACTCCATCTCCCCGTCGCCGTCCGGGTCCTGCTTCTCCGTGGTGCGCAGGCAGGCCGCGTCGTCGTTGCCCACGGGCAGGTCGGGCGCGTCGAGCACCGCGCCGGAGATCGAGTAGTCCATGTTCTGATGGCCCCGGCCGGTCTCCCGGCCGAGCAACTGACCCGTCAGATAGGGGAACTTCTGGTCGTGGTCCAGACCCTGCCCCCAGACCACGGAGTCACCGACGGATGCCACCCGCACCGGATCGCACCCCCGGCGCACCGTGTCCCGCCAGACCTTTCCGTAGTGTCCGGGGGCAGGGCTCCCGGACGAGGCGGCGAGGCGGGCGTCGACCTGTAGAGCGGTCTCGGCCGCGGGCACCCGGTCGAAGGGGACGCTGAACTCTGCTGTGCCGACCGGGGCAGTCATGGCGAGGCGTCCGCCGGCCAGCTGCTTCTCACCGGCGCGCACGCGCCATTCCACGGTGGCGCCGGTCTTGGCCGCGGCGGGGTCGTAGACCTGCACCCGGCCGTGGACGGCTCCGCTGCACACCGGATTCGGCGTCAGGTCCACGTCGAGGACGAGGGGGAACGCCGATCCCGGCAGGGCGCTGGTCTGCGCCGCGGCGGGCAGCCCGCCGAGGAGCTGGCCGAGAAGTACGGCGACCGCAGTGGCTGTGGTGAGACGCCTTGACGCCAAGCGCCTCGCGACGAGGTGCTTCGTCGCTAAGCGCCTCGTCGCGGATTGCCTCGCGGCGGATTGGCTCGCGGCGGATTGCCTCACGGCGGATTGGCTCGCTACGAAACGTCTTGCCCTGAGCGGGCGACGGACTGCCCCCGGCCTGCTGGGAACGGAACTCGCCCTGGTGCCCGCCTGTTTGGGGACAACCCACCGCCACCACGCTGATGTCACGCCAACTCCCCTGCCATTGCTGCCATTTTGGTCGGCGCGGGTATCCGCTGCCCCCGCACCGGTAGGGATGATGGCAGTCGGGAGACCGGTATGGGCTGTGGACGGGCCGGCTGCTGAGTGAAAGTGATCACTTACCGGCAGTTACGGCCGAGGTGTGCGATGCGGTATCGGCGGTAAGGGGTTTCTTGGCGGTGACGTCGCGGGCGGCAGTCGCGTCGGGGTGGGTGGCCTGGGCGGCGGTGCGGCTCGCGGCGGGCGGGTGCGGGTGGGTCACGCGCCGGGAGCGCCGGCCCGCAGTCCGTCCATGACCAGGTCCAGGAGTCGTCCGGCGCGCGACTGCCAGTCGCCGTGGGGGTCGAGCTGCCAGAGGCCGGCGATGGCGAGTACGAAGTCGTCGGGGGTCACGCCCGGTCGGATGGTTCCGGCCTCCTCGTTCGCCTGCAGCAGGAGGGTGACGGCCGAGGTGACGGGGCCGTGGCCCAGGCCGGCCAGGGCGTTCTGCTCGCTGGTGGCCCGGCGCATCGCGTCGGCCAGGCCGGCCTTGGCCATGGCGTACTGGGCGAGGCGGTCCATCCACTCCCGCAGGGCCTGGTCGGGGGTGCGGGTCTCCAGCAACTGGGCCGCGGTGTCGGCGACCTGCTGGACTTCGTAGCGGTAGACCTCCAGGACCAGTGACTCGCGGCTGGGGAAGTGGCGGTAGAAGGTCCCCTGTCCGACGCAGGCCTTCTTCGCGATGGAACTCAGCGGGGCATCGGCCGACCGGGTCAGCTCCTCCAGCGCGACTTCCAGGATGCGTTCGCGATTCCGTTGCGCGTCCGAGCGCAGGGGCGCGTCTTTTTTCTGCTGCACGCGTCCTCCTTCCGGAAATCAGCGATGGCCGGGCTTGCTAACCGGACAGTTGTCCGGTACGTTACGAAGGTAATGGACAGTTGTCCGCTTAGGTCCACCATAGCGGCAGATACGGCCGGTGTGGGCGACCGGTGACCACTGTGACCTGCCTACCGTCCAGCGCCTACGCCGCCGGCGCTCCGAGCCGGCGCCGCCCGCACCCTGCCGCCTCCTCCTCCACCGTCTTCCGAACTGTCCCCGGGATCCTCCGTCGTCCGGCACTCCGGCTCCCGAGGGACAGGGACCGCTCGGCCTCCGGGCCGGCCGCGTCGGCCTCGGGGCCCACGCCCCGACGCCCACCGCGCCTCCCATACGCGAAAGAAGGCTGACCATGGCCCTATCGACGTCCAGCGCCATCACCCTGAACATCAACGGCGAGAAACACACGCTGCCCGTCGACCACCGCACCACTCTCCTCGACGCACTGCGCGAGCACCTCGATCTGACAGGTACCAAAAAGGGCTGTGACCACGGCCAGTGCGGCGCTTGTACGGTGCTGCTCGACGGACGCCGGGCCGTCGCGTGCCTGCAGCTCGCGGTGGCCGCCGAGGGGCGCGTGATCACCACCATCGAGGGCGTGGCGGAGGGCGAGCGGCTGCATCCGGTGCAGCAGGCGTTCCTCGACCTGGACGGCTACCAGTGCGGCTACTGCACACCGGGTCAGATCTGCTCCGCGATCGCGGTGATCGAGGAGCATGCGGCGGGCTGGCCGAGCGCCGTGAGCGCGGACGTACGGCCCGAGGCGGGGGTGCCGCCGCTCACCGCCGATGAGATCCGGGAGCGGATGAGCGGCAACCTGTGCCGCTGCGGCGCCTATGTGTCGATCGTGCAGGCGGTCGCGCAGGCGGCGCGGGCCGGTGCGGCGTCCGCCCCACCCGGGCCGCGGCAGGAAGGCGGCCCCGCCGCGGCTGCCGGCACGGGCGAAGCGGACGGCGCGGGCAACGCGGGCGACGCGGAGGTGACGGCATGAGGGAGTTCGGCTACCAGCGCGTGTTCGACGTCCCCGGTGCGGTCGCCCTGCTCGGCTCCGATCCCGAGGCGCGCGCGCTCGGTGGGGGCACCAATCTCGTCGACCTGATGAAGGCCGGGGTGGAGCGGCCCGCGCTGCTCATCGACGTACGGGAGCTCCCCCTCGACCGGATCGAGGCGGGGGCCGGCGGCGGTCTGCACATCGGCGCGACCGTCACCAACAGCGAGCTCGCGGCCCATCCCGAAGTGCGGCGCCGCTACCCGGCGTTGGCGCAGGCCGTCCTGTCCGGTGCCTCGGGGCAGTTGCGCAATATGGCCACGGTCGGCGGGAATCTGCTCCAGCGCACCCGCTGTGGCTACTTCACCGATGCGACCAAGCCGTGCAACAAGCGGGACCCCGGCAGCGGCTGCCCCGCCATCGAGGGCGAACACCACAACCACGCGATCCTGGGCGCCTCCGCGCACTGTGTGGCCATCCACCCGTCGGACATGGGGGTGGCCCTCACCGCCTTCGATGCCGTCGTCCGGTACGAAACGGCGGACGGACCGGCGGAGCTGCCGCTGGCGGACTTCTATCGTCCGGTGGGCGCGACCCCGCATCTGGAGACGGCGCTGCCGCCCGGTGCGCTGATCACCGGCATCACCCTGCCGCCGGCCCCCGTTGCCGCGGTGTCCCGCTACCGGAAGGTCCGGGAGCGCGCGTCGTACGCGTTCGCCATCGGCTCGATCGCCGCCGCCCTCGATGTCCGGGAGGGAGTCGTCCACGAGGTCCGGCTCGCCTTCGGGGCGGTGGCGTCCCGGCCGTGGCGGGCCCGGGAAGCCGAGCGGGTGCTGACCGGGGGACCGGCGAGCGCCGACGCCTTCGCCGCCGCCGCGGATGCCGAACTGTCAGCCGCCCGGACGCTGCCCCACAACGGATACAAGGTGACCCTGATGCGCAACCTCGTCGTGGCCGTGCTGTCCGAACTCACCGAGGAGGCCGCCCGATGACCACGACGACGGAAAGCGTCGCGGTGACGCCGGCCTCCGGCACCGCCCACACCCGCCTGGAGGGCCGGGACAAGGTCACCGGGGCGGCGCGCTACGCGGGCGAGATCCCCTTCGCCGAACTCGCCCACGGCTGGCTGGTGTTGTCCACCATCGCCCGCGGCCGCATCCGCTCCGTGGAGTCCGGCCCCGTACTCGCCATGCCCGGTGTTCTCGCCGTCCTGCACCACGGCAACGCCCCGCGGCTCAACGGTGACTACTCCAATGGCTTCGGGACGGCCGAGCCGATCCTTCAGGTCTTCCAGCACGACCGTGTGCCGCACGCCGGCTGGCCGGTCGCGCTCGTCGTTGCCGAAACCTCCGAGCAGGCCAGGGAAGCCGCCGAAACCCTGGTGGTCCACTACGACCAGGAGCCGCACGACATCGCCTTCTTCCCCGGACGCCCGGGGGTGCGCACACCGGATGGTTCCCCCGGTACGCCGACGGAGGCGCAGAAGGGGGACCTGGCGGCCGAGCTTGCCGCGTCCTTTGTGGTCGTGGACGCGGAATACACCACCCCGGAAGAGCACCACAGCCCGCTGGAGCCGCATGCGGCGATGGCGCGCTGGGACAGCGGCCGGCTCGAAGTCGTCGACTCCAACCAGGGCAGCAGGTTCGTCTCGGAGGAGCTGGCGAAGCTGTTCTCGCTCGACCCGGCCTCGGTGCGGGTGCGGTCCGAGCACGTCGGCGGCGCCTTCGGGGCGAAGGCGACCCGTCCGCATGTCGTGCTCGCCGCCATGGCGGCAACCGTTCTCCACCGCCCCGTCCGGGTCGTACTGACCCGACGGCAGATGTTCTCCGTCATCGGCTACCGAAGCCCCACGGTGCAGCGGGTCAGACTCGGCGCCGATGCCGACGGACGGCTGCGCGCCTTCGATCACCAGGCGCAGTGCCTCACCTCGACCGTCCATGAATTCGTCGAGCGGAGCGCGCAGTTCGGACGGGTGCTGTACGACGCGGACGCGCACCACACCGTCGACCGTGTCGTCCCGCTCGATGTGCCGACACCGAGCTGGATGCGTGCGCCGGGCAAGGCCCCGGGCTCGTTCGCCCTGGAGTCCGCGCTCGACGAGCTCGCCGAGAAGTGCGGTATCGACCCGATCGCGCTGCGGACACGCAATGAACCGGAGGTGGGACCCCTCTCCGGTCTGCCGTTCAGCAGCCGTAATCTGCTGGCCTGCTTCCAGGAGGGCGCCGCACGCTTCGGCTGGTCGGACCGGGACCCGCGCCCCGGCACCCGTCGCGAAGGACGCTGGCTGCTGGGCACCGGCACGGCTGCGTCCACCTTCCCCTCAGCGGCTGCCCCGTCCACGGCGGCCGTGACGGCCGAGGCGGACGGCACGTTCACCGTACGGATCACCGCGGCGGACGTCGGGACCGGCGCCCGGACCGCGCTGGCCCTGATCGCCGCGGACGCGCTGGGGGTGGAACCGGCACGCATCCGTATAAAGATCGCGGACAGCGACTTCGGCCCCGCGATGGTCGCCGGCGGATCGATGGGCACCCGCTCGTGGGGCTGGGCCATCACGATCGCGGTGCGCGAGCTGAAGGAACAACTGGCCCTGGGCGGGGCGATCCCGCCGCAGGGCATCACGGCGCGGGCGGACACCGGCGAGGCCATCGGCGCGCTGGCGAAGAAGGAACGGCACTCCTACGGTGCGCAGTTCGCCGAAGTCGCGGTGGACGTCACCAGCGGTGAGGTACGCGTACGACGGATGCTCGGCATCTTCGCCGCGGGCCGGATCATCAATCCGCTGACCGCGCGCAGCCAGTTCATCGGCGGTATGACCTGGGGCCTTTCCATGGCGCTGCACGAGGAGGCGGTCAGGGACCAGGCGTCGGGCGGCCATGTCGGTGCCGACCTCGCGGGCTACCACTTCGCCGCGCACGCCGATGTACCGCTCATCGAAGCGGACTGGGTGGACGACCCGGACGAAGACGACCCGGTCGGGATCAAGGGCATCGGCGAGATCGGGATCGTGGGAGCCGCAGCGGCCATCGCCAACGCGGTCTGGCACGCGACCGGTGTACGTCACCGGAACCTGCCGATCCGTCCGGACCGTGTCCTGCTGACGGGAGCCGGGATCGGGAACAACGGAGCCGGCTGAGCCCACAGGGACGTCCGGGCTCGGCTCCGGTCCTGCACGGGCGTCCGGGTTCGGTTGCGGTCCTGCACGCGCGTCCCGGTTCGGCTCCCGCCTGCCCGGGAGTCCGGGCTCGGTCCCGTCGCACGCGGGCGTCCGGGCTCGATGACGTCCGCCTCGCGACGAACGGGCTTTCGTGCAGGGCCTGCACACCATGACCTGCACACCACGAGGAGAACCGAGATGCTGGACATCGCCGACGAGTTGAACCGATGGATGGCGGAGGGCCGGGACTTCGCCGTGGCCACCGTCGTGGCCGTCGCCGGCAGCGCGCCGCGCAGCCCGGGCGCTGCCCTCGCCGTCGACAGCCGGGGCGTGGCCATCGGATCGGTCTCCGGCGGGTGTGTGGAAGCAGCGGTGTACGACCTGTGCGCCCAGGCACTCCAGGACGGCGGGACGGTCCTGGAGGAGTTCGGCTACAGCGCCGAGGATGCCTTCGCGGTAGGCCTGACCTGCGGCGGGGCGATCGAGGTCCTGGTCACACCCGTACGGGCGGACACACCGGGCAGGAAGGTGTTCGCCGCGGCGCTGGCGGCCGCCGCCCGGGGGGAGCCGGCGGCGGTCGCCCGTGTGGCCCGGGGACCGGCCGAACTGCTGGGCAGAGCACTGCTCATACGCCCCGACGGCTCCTGTGAAGGGGGACTCGACGGGCCTCCGGAGCTGGACCGTGCGGCGGTGGCGGAGAGCCGCGCCATGCTGGACACGGGCCGCACCGGTACGTTCGCGGTCTCGGAGGACGGATCGCGCTGCGCGGCCGACCTGACGCTTTTCGTCGAGTCGAGCGTGCCGCCGCCCCGCATGATTGTCTTCGGCGCCATCGACTTCGCCGCGGCCCTGGTCCGTACGGGCAAGTTCCTCGGCTACCACGTCACCGTGTGCGACGCCCGCCCCGTCTTCACCACCCGGGCCCGCTTCCCGGAGGCCGATGACATCGTGCTCGACTGGCCGCACCGTTACCTCCAGCGCACCGAGACCGACGGCCGCACGGTCCTGTGCGTGCTCACCCACGACGCCAAATTCGACATCCCCCTGCTGCGGGAGGCCCTGCGGCTGCCGGTCGCCTTCGTCGGCGCCATGGGCTCACGCCGTACGCATGAGGACCGCAACCGCAGACTCCGCGAAGCCGGCGTCACCGCCCCCGAACTGGCCCGCCTCCGTTCCCCGATCGGCCTCGACCTCGGCGCCCGCACCCCCGAGGAGACCGCGCTGTCCATCGCCGCCGAGATCGTCGCGGCACGCCACGGCGGCACGGGTGCCCCGCTGACCGGCTCCCGGACACCGATTCACCAGGACGAGGGGAAAGCGGGAAGCGGGGTGGCCGGGGCGCGGGTGGTCGCATGACTCCGGGGCCGGGCCGGGCCGGGCCGGTGGCCGGCGGTGCCGGATGCCCGTGAGCCACGGTCTGTGATGACCGTCACCCCGGAACTTTGCGTTCTGTGTCGACCGGATGCCGCGCGCCAGGCGTATGCGGGGGGAGACCGAAAAGAACCGGGGAGTGGCTGTTGACCGTCGAGGAGTTCGAAGAGTTTTACGCGCAGACGGTCGCCCGGCTGACCGGGCAGCTGTACGTGATGCTCGGCGATCAGCACGAGGCGCAGGACGTGGTGCAGGAGGCGTTCGCCAGGGGCTGGAGCCGGCGGCGTCAGCTCGACCGGAACGGTCAGCCCGAGGCCTGGATCCGTACGGTCGCGTGGCGCCTGGCGGTGAGCCGGTGGCGTGTACGGCGCCGTGCCGCGGATGCCTGGCAGCGCAGCGGCGCCCCGCCGCATGTCGAGGGCCCCGGGCCCGAATCGGTGGCCTTGGTGGCGGCGCTGCGGCAGCTGCCCGCCAATCAGCGGCGGACCATGACGCTGCACTACGTGTGCGACCTGACCGTGGAGCAGATCGCCGTCGAGACCGGGCTGTCCGCCAGCACCGTCAAGACCCATCTGGTCAGGGGCCGGACGGCACTCTCCCTTCGTCTGCAGGACCCGCGTATTGAGGAGGCACCCGGTGCCTGAACCCCATGACCTGCTGCGGTCGTTGTTCCAGGAAGCGGCCTCCACCGGGCAGTCCCGTGCGCGTTGTGCACCGGTCGAGCTCGTCGCCCGGCGCGGGGAGCGGCTGCGCCGCCGTCGGATCGCCGCGCTCGCCGCCGGTGCCTGCCTGGTCTTCGCCGGTACCGGTGCGGCCGCCGTCGCACTGCTGCCCGGCAGCCCGAGTACCGGGGTTCCGGCCGTCACCCCGTCTCCCTCCCGGCCGAATGCCACCCCGAAACCCGCGCCGACGCCGCCCCGCAGCACGTCGTCGGCGACCAGTACTCCCGTGCCCGGCCGGACCACACCGGGCACACCGCCCACCACCGAGCCGCCCCGGACCGGCCAGGGAGCCCTGGGGGCGTCCGCCACCGCCACGCACCGCACGTCCCCTCCGTTCACCGCGCCCCCGCGCTGACCCCTCCGCACCCTGACCCGGCGGTCCGGCCGCCGGGCGGTCCCGCACGCCCGCACCACAGCAGGAGCTCCCGTCATGCCCGCTTCGTCGCCCCGTCTGCGCCGGACGCATCCGCCGCTCGCCACCAGCCCCGTTGCCGGGCCTCGGGCCCCCTCGGCGCCGGCGCGCACCGCCGGCACGACGATCGGGGGCGGTACGACGCTCCCGGGTGGCACGGCACCCCCGGGCGGCGACACCGCAGGCGACACCGGCCCGGCCGGTCACTCGCCGCCGACCCGCCCGCGTCCGACCCGCCCGCGTCCGACCCGCTGGCGTCCGACCCGCCCGCGTCCGACCCGCCGGCCGGGGCCGGAATCCCGCCGACGACGCTACGTCCCCGGCCCCGCCGACCGTGAGGTGCTGTGGCTGTATCTGCTGACCCGGGTCGGAATCTGGACCACCGCCTACTGCACCGGGTGGCTGTTCCCCGACGACCGTGCGACCCATCACGCCGCCGCCTTCCTCGAGACGTGGCAGCGCTGGGACTGGGGGCACTTCCTGCACATCGCCAGCGAGGGCTACTTCCCCGGTGAGGCCGGGCCGTGGAGGAACGGCTGGGACAACAGGGAGGCCTTCTTCCCCGGCTTCCCCCTCCTCCTGCGGGCCGTGCACACCGTCATCCCGGACTGGGCCACCGCGGGCCTGCTGATCTCCTTCGTCGCCGGCGCCGTCGCCGTCCTGGCGCTCGCCCGGATCGCCCGGCTGCACCTGCCCGACGAGCGCGCCGGGCGCCGGGCCGTCCTCTTCCTGCTGCTCTCACCGTGCGCGATATTCCTGGCGGCGGGGTACACCGAAGCGCTCTTCCTCGCGCTCGCGCTGCCGGCCTGGCTCGCCGCCCAGCGGCAGAACTGGCCCGCCGCTGCCGCCCTGGCAGCGCTGGCCACCGCCGTCCGGGTCAGCGGCCTCTTCCTCGCCGCCGCCCTCGCAGTCCACTTCGCCGTCACCGTCCGCACCCGCCGCCAGTGGCGCGCACTGCCGTGGCTGGCGCTCCCCGCACTGCCGCCCCTCGTCTACAGCGCCTATCTCCGGATGCACACCGGCGACTGGATGGCCTGGAAGCACGCCGAAGAACGCGGCTGGTACCGCGACTTCCACGCCCCCTGGGAAGCCTGGCGGAACACCTGGCATGCCGCCTTCGCCGAGTCACTGCCCACCGGGTACGCCCTGATGTCCCAGGCCGAACTCCTCGCCATGGTCGTCGGCCTGGTGCTCGCCGGGGTGCTGGTCCGGCGGCGCCGCTGGCCGGAGGCCGTCTACGTCGGCCTCAGCCTGTGGGCCCTGGGCACCTCGTACTGGTACACCTCCATACCCCGCGCCACCCTCCTGTGGTGGCCGCTGTGGGTCCTCCTGGCCGGATGGAGCCTGCGCGATCCGCGGGTGAAAACCGTGTACCTCTGCCTCGCGGCGCCGCTGATGACGGTCTTCGCCCTCACCTTCCTGTCCGGGCGGTGGGCCGGGTGACGCCACCTGGTCGGACGAGCCCCGGCTGACAGCCACTGCCCGGTGGATAACCGCCGGCCCGGACCGGGCAGGGATCCGGTCATGACCGTCCTCATCGGGACGTCCGGCTGGCAGTACAAGGACTGGCGCGGCGTCCTCTACCCGCACGACCAGCCGCAGCGGCTCTGGCTCGAGGAGTACGCGCGGCAGTTCGCCACCGTCGAAAGCAATGCCGCCTTCTACCGGCTGCCCGAGGAGAAGACCTTCGCCACCTGGCGGGACCGCACCCCCGACGGGTTCGTGATGGCCGTCAAGGCGAGCCGCTACCTGACGCACATCAAGCGGCTGCGGGATCCGCAGGAACCGGTCGGGCGGCTGATGTCGCGCGCCGCCGCCCTGGGCCCCCGGCTCGGGCCCGTCCTGCTCCAACTGCCGCCCACGCTGCCCGCGGACGCCGGGCTGCTCGATGCCTGCCTGGGCTGTTTCCCGGCCGGTACCCGCGTGGCGGTCGAGCCCCGCCACACCTCGTGGTGGACCCCACAGATCCGCGCCGTCCTGGAGTGCCGCGGTGCCGCGCTGTGCTGGGCGGACCGGGGCTCGCGGCCCGTGACACCCCTCTGGCGTACCGCCGACTGGGGGTATCTGCGCTTCCACGGGGGCCGTGCGAAACCCGGGCCGCGTTACGGCAGGCAGGCGCTCACCACCTGGGCACGACGGATCGCCGACACCTGGCCGGAGCGGGCCGACGTCCACACCTACTTCAACAACGACACGGGCGGGGCCGCCGTCCTCGACGCCGGCCACTTCGCCCGCGCCGTGTCGGCCACCGGACGCTCCGTGAGCCGTACGCCGTCCGGGCGTGGCTCCGCCCGCTGACCGCGGGGGCGGGATATATCTGCGCTCGTACCGCCGGGGCGAGCGAACGAGGTGAGGCACGGATGATCCGCAGACGGGTGGTGGTCTCCGGAGACGTACAAGGGGTGTTCTTCCGCGACACCTGCCGGCGCCTGGCCGACGAGCACGGTGTGGCCGGCTGGGTACGCAACCTGTCCGACGGGACGGTGGAGGCCGTGTTCGAGGGGGAGTCCGAGCACGTACGGAAACTGGTGGACTGGGCGCACGAGGGGCCTCCCATGGCGACCGTCAACACCGCGTCCGTCCATGAGGAAGAGCCGCAGGGGCTCACGGGCTTCGAGGTCCGGCCGACGCACGGCGGGTTCTAGTGAGCGTGACCGCACCGCGGCCGTCCCTTCAGCCCATGAGCAGCGCCGCGTCCCAGCCGTTGCGCTCGGCGGGGGCGGCTCCCCGGCGGGCGTCGGCGTAGTCGGCCAGTACGAGGGCGATTCCGCTGGCGCCGTCCAGCAGCCCGGGGTGGTGGACGCGGTGCGGGGCGGTCCGCGAAGACGGGGACTGCGAGGGTGCGGGCGGCAGGACTTGGGTGTAGCCGAAGGGGGTTCGCTCGTCGAATTCCGCGATGAGCTCCCGGGCGAGGGCGTCCGCGGCTGCCCACAACGCGGGGCGTCCGGTGGCGGCGGCCATGCGAACGGTGGCGTGGAGAACGCCCGCACGGCCGTGGCAGAGGCCCGGGTCGTCGGACGCCGGCCCGTCCTGCGGGCGGGACGCGAGCGCGCCGATCGCCTCCTCGGCCGGCGCTGTCATCCGGTGGTCGCCGAGCGCCTGCCCGGCCAGGTGGAGGCTCCAGGCGATGCCGGATGTCCCGTAGCACCAGCCCGCTCTGCTGCGGGTCCCCGCCTGCGCGGAGGAGCGGCGCCGGGAAGGCACTCCGGGGCGGCCCGGGAAGGCGACCCGGCCGGGCCATTGCATGCCGTGGCCGTCGGTGTAGCCGACGCTCCGCACCCAGTCGGCCATCCGCCGGATGGCGTCCGGCATCCCCGGTACCCGGTGCTCGGAGCGGAGGGCCAGTGACAGCAGTGCGAGCGGGCCGCAGATCCCGTGGGCGACACCGACGTTGAAGTCACCTCTCGGGAACTCCCGGCGGTCGCGCGGGACGAGGTACCGGTCGGGTGCGCACCACCATCCCGGTACCTGGATGCCGTCTTCTTCCATGGGGCGGCCGGGGCGGCCGGAGCGGCGGGGGTGGCCGGGGTGGCCGGTGCGGCCGGGGCCGTCAAGACGGACGGGGTGGCTGATCCCGACGAGAAAGCGCAGGACGTCGTCGAGGGCCGGTACGCACCGCTCGTCGCCGTGGTCGGCCGCCAGCAGGAGGCTGCGTCCCTCTCCCGCCAGGCCCGCGATCGCGTCGTAGTCGCCGTATGCCAGCCCGGGGCCGTGTTCCTGCCGTCGTGCGACGAGGTGGGCGACCCGGGCCCGGACGTAGGCGGCATGGAGCTCGGTGCAGCGTGCCAGCAGCCGGGTGTATCCACCGTGGGCGTTCGCGTGCAGCCGCGCGGGCAGCAGCAGGTCGCCGACGGCGGCCGGGCCGGCCTCGGTGGCCGCCGCCACGGCCGCCGCGAGATGGGAGTGCCCGAGGGCCGCGTACCGGGCGTCGTCGCGGGCGCAGCGGGTGTGCAGCAGCGCGATGCCGGGGTGTCCGGTCAGCAGTGAGGCAGGCTGCCAGCCGGACTGCCGCAGCGGGGGAGGCAGCGCGGCGAAGGCGTCGCGGGCGGCGCCGGCTACCTGCTCCGGCGTGCTCAGCAGGTCGGCGACGCGGTGGGCGACGGCCGACGCCGTGCCGCACAGACCGTGGGGTGTTCCGGTCATCGGTCGTGCCGCTTCCGGCCGAGCCACAGGGCGAGCGCTTCACGTGCCGTCACATGGGCCGACCGTTCCTGTTCGGGGCGGGGGCCGAACAGCCGGTTGCAGTGCAGATGCGTCAGGCTCAGGGCGATCCGTCCCGTCCGGTCCCCGTCCTCTTCACCGGCGGTAAGCACCTCGCGCAGACCGGCCAGGGCCGGGCCGCGGGTGCTCCATCCGGCGCACCGGCCGTCCGCGGTGGCCGGCGGCCGGGGCCTGCCGTGCGGGCCCAGCAGGGCGGCGACGGCCTGCTTTTGGGCTCGCGGTACGTCCTTGCGGTGCGCCAGTACGGAAGGGGTGCTGAGCCACCCGAGCGCCTGCTCCGGGGTCCCGAGGTGGGTGAGGATGTCGAGGATGCCCAGCGCGGCCGACAGGGTCGGATCGCCCAGCTGGCCGGATGACCCGGCCAGCAGCGTGACGACGGATTCGCTGTCGGCGTGGAAGAAGCGCTCGGCGTGCGGGAGCGCGTCCGGGCCTCCGTACCGCTCGGTCTCGGGCTCATAGGTGTCCAGGACCACCTTGGCGAGCAGCCCCGCCTCCGTGCGCGCCTGCGCCCAGGAGTGGAGCTCGGGCAGCAGCACCGGCCACAGGGATTTTGGCCTGCCGTGGAAGCGCAGCCGGATGTGGGGTGCCGGATCCTCGTAGCGGAGAAAGAACCACAGGCCGGCGCCCGCGCTGCGGAGCAGGCCGGGGTCGGTCAGCGGTGCGAGGTGACGGGCCAGCACCTCGTCCTGGCGGGCCCGGGGCAGATAGATCTTGGCGTAGAGCCATGCGCCACCGGGCAGCTGAGCGCGCGTACCGCGGCCGCTGTCCGTGCCCCGCGTCAGGGGCGGGACCGGCACCGGCGCGGGGAGGGCGCGCCGGGTGTCGCGGGAGGCGCCGCGACCGGTGGGCCGGGCGAAGACGGGAAAGAAGAACTCCGCGGCATGGGAGCCCTCGGGCCCCCGGAACCACTGCCTCCCGGCTGTGCCCCCGAACTGCTCCACCACCGTCAGGCCGGGGGAGCGCCGCACCTCGTCGCGGAAGGCCATGAGGTGCAGGGGGTCGTCGAGGTCGGCCGCGATGCGGTGGTCCGCTTTGGTGAGCAGCACCTGCCGGGGCACGTCCCACCGCTGCCGCCACTGCCCGGCCTGCCGTTCCCACTCCTCGTCCCCGCCGTCGGCCGCGGCGCGCAGCGCCCGGTCCGGCAGCCAGCGCGCCGGGCAGAGCACGGTCCGGCCGTGGCGCACCCGGGGCAGCGCGGGCGCCGAGGCCCAGCTGCCCCAGCTCCACGGCGCGCAGAAGGCCTGCCCCTCCTGCCCGAGTTCGAGCAGGAACCGGGCCACGTACGGAAGATGGCCGCTGCTGGGACGGAGCATCGAGTACGACAGCGGCCGCACCCTCCGGCCGGTCGAGGTGTCGACGAGCCGGAGCCGGTCCGGGTCCGCGTACACCGCCAGGTTCTCCAGGCGCAGATCGTCCGCGGTCTTCGCCACGGCAGGCCCGACGCCCAGGGGGAGGCGGTGGGACAGCCACTGCGGGACGGCGGACACATTGCCGGAACGGGCCACCCTGGGCCGGTAGGCGACGCACGCCGGGATCTCGCCCTCGGGTGCGGTCCGTTCGGTGTGCCGGGCCAGAGCCCGGATCCGGCCGGCCGACCCGTCGCCGAGCACCGGCGCGAAGCGGCTGAACACCGCCCCGGCCAGCGGGGATACCGCATGAGGGCTGAGCACGAGATGGAAGTCCCCGCCGCACAGGGCGGCCCGGCCCGGTGTCACCAGCTCGCCTCCCAGCTCCATGCTCGGCGGGGCCGGCCCGCGCTCCGCCGGTTCCAGGGCGCGTACCGCCTCCTCGTCGAGGACCACTTCCGCGCTGCCGCGGCGGGCGGCGTCCATCAGCAGCTCGCCGAGGACGCGGTCGCGTGCGGGGGCATCGGCGGCGGACGCGGCGGACGAGGCCGGCAGCGGGGCACCGTGCTGCCGGTCCTCGCGAGGAAGCCCCAGCCCCCGGGTCTCGTCGAGCAGTTCCAGCACCGGGACCGGCCGGTCGGTGCCGTACCGGTCGAGAAAAGCCAGGTGGTAGTCGCGCAGGTGCGGGTTGCCGCGGTGCACCGGGGAGGTCCGCCACAGCACCGTCGCGGCGCGCTCCGCTTCCCGGGCCACTTCGTGCGGCAGGGTCAGCCGGAGGTCCAGGGCCAGATCCGCCTGGAGGACGTCCGTGGCCGGCTGCAGGGCCCGCATCCGCGCACGGACCGCGGTCAGCCGGGCGCCCCGGGAGTCCGGTGACGCGGCGTCCAAGGAGCGTAACTCGGCTCTGATGGCGTGCAGTTGGTGGACCGTGGGGTGGTCGACGCCGTGCAGCAGGTCGCAGACGTGGTCGAGCGGGGTGGTGCAGTCGGGCGGCGGGGTCAGCTCGCTGAGCAGGAAGTGACCGCGGACGAGCTGCGCGAGGCTGTTTTCGACCGCACCCCCGGGCGCCTGAGGGAACTCCCGCTTCCCCTCCTCCACCAGTGCGGCAAAGGGCGTGGGCAGGGCCGCGGCCGCCAGCAGGTGACGGACCACCCGGGTGTGCCGTACCGAGCCGGTCCACTGCTGTGTCCCGGTGCGGTCATGGTGGTCGACCAGGACCAGCCGGCCGTCCCGTACGGTGTGCAGGTTGTTGGCGGTGAGCCGTGCGCACTGCCATGCGGCCGGGATATCGAGCAGTGTCGCCAGAACGCCGTCCAGCCAGTCCGCGTCCGGCCGGGTCACGCTGCGCCCGCCACCGACCGGCTCCTGCGCGGGGGCAGCTCCGAACCCGGCGACGCCGACCCCCGCGAAGTACCCGAACGGGGTGGGGCGGTGGGACATCCGCGAGTGGTACTTCATCAGGGACACCGCGATGCGGCGCAGTGACTTCAGCCGCAGCCGCTCTCCCGCGACGACTCGGTCCACCTCCGCCGCGAGGCTTGCGCTGGCGAGATTCACCGCTTCCATGAGCCGTGGATCGGCGGCGAGCCGGTTCACCTGACGGCGCAGCCAGCGCTCTTCGTCCGGGTCCCCGGCGGACGGCCGCGGCGGCCGGGCCGGTGCGTCGTCCGGGGGCAGGGGCAGGGGCAGGGCCGCGGCCCGTACCAGAGCCACCTCCCCGCAGGTGAAATCGACTTCGCGCTTGCCACCCATGACTCTCTCCACCCGTTCCCCGCCCACCACTTCTCCTGACGACGGTGCGGGGCGGCGGGACCACGTCCTCCGTGCCGCCCCGCACCGCCGTCTCAGCTGCTCGTCTCAGCAGCTCCAGGAGGTGACCGGACAGACCTGCGTCATGAGCTTCGACTCCTGCGCACTCATGGCGACCGTGGCGGAATCCGTGATTTCCATGTCGAGGTCGAGGTCGAATTCGTCCATGCTGGTGATGATGTTCTCCATGGTCCCCTCCAAAGAAAGATGTGTTAATCCCGGATTGTGTCCGGTTGTTGCAAAGGGATTTCGCAACCGCCGGTCATTTCATCGGAGGGTGCATGTCATGTCAAGCGTGGGGAGGTGCGCTCCGCTTCTCGGGGATTCCGGAACGATGGAATCCGGTTCGGATCCTTGCGGGTCCTTTTTCTGACGGCAGGGCGAGTGAACAGGGGCCCCCTCCCCGGCTGTTCGAGCCATCAAGAATGGCTTGAACAGCACCTCAACGAAAAGGGTTTACTCATGCCTGACAAAAGCGTAGGAGGGAAAAAGGGCATGACGGAATGCCGCTGTGTGTCCGTCCGGGCCGTCAGAAGCCGCTTGCCGCCTGCGTTCGGGGCATTCGGCTCCGGGTGCATGCCGAATCATCAGGACGTGAAACCGATAAGGCGGCGTGAGTTCGCTCACCCACGGGGAATGGGGCTGATATCAGAGGAAGTCGACTTCGGAGGTGAGTCGTACTCCGGTGCGGTGCAGGACCTCCTGGAACACGATGTCGATGGCCCGGGTGAAACCGGCGGCGCTCGCACCTTCCTCGGCGACCAGGGTGTAGTGCAGGGAGGAGATCCGTACGCCGGTGACGACCGGCTGACGCAGCTCGAATCCGGCCTGGCGGATGAGCCAGCTCGCACTCACCCGTATCGAGCCGTCGGGGAAGCGGTTCACCGGTGCGCGGCGCGCCCGCAGGTCGTCGGCCTGGGCAGGGGAGATCTCGGGGCTGAGGAACACGCTCCCGACCGAGCGGTCGTCGGTGCCACCGCACCCCAGCACCATGCCCTTGCTCCTGCGGACGGTGAGCACCGCCCGGGCCGCCTCGGCCGGCGGCACCCGGCTCCCGACCGGTACATCGAGTTCCGCGGCCACCGTCCGGTAGGTGACCGGCGCGCTCAGGCCGGACCGGCGCAGTGCGAACACCAGGCTCAGCACGGTCCAGCGGCGGGAGTGTTTGAAGACGCTGGTGCGGTGGCCCAGGCCGCAGGCCGCGGCGTCCATGGTCACCTTGCGGCGCAACGTCCAGTCCCATGCCGTCACTTCGACCAGGGTGTCGGCCGTCTCCTGACCGTAGGCGCCGACATTCTGGACGGGGGTGGCACCGGAGGTCCCGGGGATGCCCACCAGCATCTCCATACCGGTCAGGCCCTCGGCGACGGTGGCGTTGACCAGATCGGCGAGCGGATGACCGGCCTGCACCTCGACCAGCACCCGCCCGTCGGCGGTGCTCCCGGTCATGCGTATGCCCTTGGTGCTCATCCGCAGCACGGCGCTGTCGCATCCGGCGTCGCCGACCAGGACGTTGCTCCCTTCGCCCAGGCAGACGGGCGCACCGGGAAAGGTGCCGGCCAGCGCCACGAACTCGGGGAAGTCCGCGGGGTCGTAGAGCTCGACGAGGGCCGCCGCCGGTCCGCCGATGCCCAGCGTGGTCATCGGCGCGAGCGGTGCCTGGTGGGTGACGCGCATGTGTTCCTGTTTCTCCTGGCTGCCGTTCCGGGTCCGGAGGGCCGCCACGGATGAGGAACCGGCCCGGCCGGCCGGGGTGATCGGCGGGACGCTGTCCATGGTGATCACAACGGAGCCGTACCGGTACCGCACCGATGCGCCGAACATTGGCCGGAATGAGGGGCCAAGCGGTGTGCGGCGAGCCGGGAAAGGCAGGGAAGGCAGGAGAGAAGAGAGACGAAGGGACACGAGAGGCCCCGGCGGCCGGCCGCTCCCGCACGAGCGCGGCCTCGGCCGGTCGCGCGGGAGCCGCTGACACCGGAGAGCACCGGCCCCGGCGGGCGCCGGCCCGGTGCGGCGTTACGAGACGATGTCCCGCAGCGGCTCGCCCTCCAGATGGCCGAGGACGTTCTGAACGGCGGCCAGCGCGATGCGGACCAGCGTCTCGCGGGTGACCCCCGCGACGTGCGGCGAGAGCACCACGTTCGGGGCCTTGAGCAGACGCAGGGCCGCCGTGGGCGGTTCGGGGTCGAAGACGTCGATACCGGCGCCGGCGAGAGTGCCGGCCGCCAGGGCGTCCGCGAGAGCGTCCTGGTCGATCAGGGCGCCGCGGGCGGTGTTGATCACAAAGGCGGTCGGCTTGAGGAGCGCCAGGCGTTCCGCGCCGAGCAGATGGCGGGTCCGCTCGGTGAGCGGGGCGTGCAGGGTGATGTAGTCGGAGGTGCGCAGCAGTTCGTCGAGACCGAGATGACGGGCACCGCCGAGGCGGGCCGCGGTCTTCGGGGCGACCGGCTTCGGCCCGGCGTAGACGATGTCCATGTCGAACGCGAGGGCGCGGCGGGCGACTTCCTCGCCGATGTGGCCGAGGCCGACGATGCCCAGGGTCTTGCCGGACAGCTCGGTGATGGACTGCTGCAGGCGCGGCAGCGCCCAGTCGGCCTCGGTGAGCGCCGTATGGGCCGGGACCAGCTGCTTGGCCAGGGCGAGCATCAGGGCGAAGGTCTGCTCGGCGACGTTCTGCTTCTCCGCGCCGCTGGAGCCGATGTTGCAGACCGGGATGCCGCGTTGGCGGGCCGCGTCCAGGTCGACGTAGTCGAAGCCGTGGCTGGCGCACTGGATGAGCTCCAGGTCCGGTGCCGCGGCGAGATGGCCGGCGGTGACCGGGCCCAGGCCGGTGATCAGGAGATGCGCCTCGCGCAGCGCCGCCGGGTCCTCGTCGGTCGTCTCGACGACGGTGACCCGGGCCTGCCCGGGAAAGAGGCCGGCCAGCGCGGCTCCGGCGGCGCGGCCGCCGACATGCGGCGAGACGACGGCGAGGACGTTGCGCACGGGGCGCGGCCGCGCGGTGGAGGACGACTCCGGCGAGCTGGTCATACGGATTCCTTGATGAGGTCGTCGGGGGTCAGCGTGTCCGGGCGGGAGTGCCCGGACAGGGCGAGGGTCAGGTCGAGTTCGGCGAGCAGACAGCGGATGACGTGCTCGACGCCCGCCTGCCCGTCGAGGCCGAGGCCATAGGCGTACGGGCGCCCCACCAGCACCGACTTCGCGCCCAGGGCCAGTGCCTTGAAGATGTCGTCACCCGTGCGGATGCCGCTGTCGAAGAGCACGGTGAGCCGGTCGGCCGCCGCCTCCACCACGCGGGGCAGCGCATCGGCGGCGGCGACGGAGCCCGCCACCTGGCGGCCGCCGTGGTTGGAGACGACCACACCGTCCATCCCGGCCTCGGCGGCCCGCAGGGCGTCCTGGGGGTGCAGGATGCCCTTGAGCACGATCGGGCCGTCCCAGTTCTCCCGCAGGAACGCCAGGTCCGGCCAGGTCTTGGCGGGGTCGGCGAACATCCCCAGGAAGTGCGTCACGGCCGCGTTCGGGTCCTCGTGCACCGGTTTGGCGAGCCCCGCACGGAACGCGGGATCGGTGAAGTAGTTGGCGGTGCCCA
Organism: Streptomyces sp. NPDC047049; assembly: GCF_040643995.1. Taxonomy (NCBI): domain Bacteria; kingdom Bacillati; phylum Actinomycetota; class Actinomycetes; order Kitasatosporales; family Streptomycetaceae; genus Streptomyces; species Streptomyces sp. NPDC047049. The sequence goes on from NZ_JBEYVM010000004.1 coordinate 28,277, forward strand.
CACCGTGCAGGAACGGCAGGTACGCCTGGTCGAGGTCGCGCGGCCGCCAGGCCAGGAGCGGGGTGTCGAGGGTGACGAACAGGGCGGTGTACCCGGCCGCTTTCGCCCGCTGCAGAAAGCTCCTGGTGACCTCGCGGTCCTTGGCCCAGTAGAGCTGGAACCACCGCTCGCCGTCGCCCATCGCCTCGGCGACCTCTTCCATGGGGGTGCTGGAGGCGGAGGACAGGATGTACGGCACCCCCTGGGCCGCGGCGGCGCGGGCGGCGCCGGGTTCGGCGTCGGGATGCATGATCGACAGCACGCCCACCGGCGCCAGTGCGAGCGGCGCGGGCAGCGCCCGGCCGCACACTTCCACGGACAGATCGCGTGCGTCCACCTCGCGCAGCATCCGCGGGACGATCCGATGGCGGTGCAGCGCCGCCCGGTTGGCGTCGGCGGTGCTGCCGGTGCCCGCGCTGCCGGCCACATAGCCGACCGGGCCGGGACCCAGGCGCCGCTCGGCAAGCTCCTCCAGTCGCGTCAGATCGGTCGGCAGCCGCGGTACGGCGCCGGTCATGCCGTGGAGATAGATCTCGTACTGGAAGTCCGCCCAGTGCTTCGCCATCCGTACGTCCCGCCTCTCGTCGCTGAGACTGCGTGCTCACCCGAGATCCTGGCGACCGTGACCACACCCGTCCACCGCGGTGCGCACAACACGCGGGTGGAATCATCACCCTGTGATGAAGGAACGGGAGCGCATCCGGCAGCGGCTGATCGCCGACCCCGGGGTGGTCGCCACGGTCGTCACCGCCGTGCGCGAGCAGGTCCCGGCCTATGCCGCCCTCGATGACAGCCGCCTCCACGAGGTGCGGTCCATCGCCGCCTGGGCGCTGGACCGGTTGCTCCACCTCTGGGTCACCGACGGCGCCCTCACCCCCGCCGACCTCCGCCGGTTCCGCGGGATCGCCGCGGCGCGGGCCGCGGACGGCCGCCCGATGCAGGCGGTTCTGCGGGCCTACCGGGTCGCGGCGACGGTGCTGACGGACGAGATCGCGGCCGCGACGCCCCCGCCGGCCGCACCGGACGCCTTCGCCCTCGCCCGGATGGCGCTGACCACCCTGGACACCCTCTCCGAGGAGATGGCCACCGCCTACACCGCCACCAGCGAAGATCTCACCGCGGACCGCGACCGGGCGCTGCGGCTGCTCCTCGACGACCTGATCGCGGGACGGCACGCCTCCATCGGCGCGCTGACCGACCGGGCCGCCCGGCTGGGCAGGCAACTCCCGGACCCCTACTGCCTGTTGGTGGCCGAGCCGGCTGATGTGGACGGTGCGCGCGTGACGCAGGAGACGGCCGCCGGTCTCCTGTCCTCGTTCGGCGGCCACGACGGCGGCCTCACCCCGCTGGTGACGGTCCGGGGCTCGCGCGCCGTCCTGCTGCTGCCCGCCTCGGCCGGTGCGTCCGCGCCCCGGGTCCTGGGGGAGCGGGGGCTGCGGGGCTGTGCCCTCTCGGGGGAGAGCCTGGACCGGATCGCCGTCGCCTACCGTCTCGCGGCCGACGCGCTGGACACCGCACCCGCACACGCCCACCACCCCGAGCGGGTCCTGACGGACGGCGATGCCCAGGTGCTGGCGCTCCTCGGCGGCCGCCCCGCCACCACTCCCGAGCAGATCAGCCGGCTGATCCTCGGTCCGCTCCGCCAGCCCGGCCGGCGGCACCTCATGGACGCGCTCACCACCTACCTCGACACGGGCTCCGCGAACGCCGCCGCCCGGAAGCTCGGCCTGCACCCGCAGTCGCTGCGCTACCGGCTGCGCCGGATCGCCGACCTCACCACGCGGGACCCGCGCGACCCCTGGCAGCGGCTCACCCTGGACATCGCCCGGACGATCGCGCACTGAGGGCCGCCGGTGCCGCGGCGGTCCGCTCTGATGCGTAGGCCCGTCGGTACGGCAGCCCCGTGCGGGGACTCCTCAGCCGTCCTTGTTGGCCTTCAGCTTCCGCCACACCGTGCTCAGCGCTTCGAGGTCTTCCTGGTCGAGGAGATCGGTGAACACCGGGGCCAGGCAGGAGCGGCGGGTGGCGTCGGCCTCTTCGAAGAGCCGGTGGCCCTCCGGGGTGAGGGACACCTCGACGGAGCGTGCGTCATGTGCGGAGGGGGTGCGGGTGACCAGGCCGCGGCTCCGGAGGGCGTCCACGACCCGGGAGACCTGGCTGCGGCTGAGCATGGTGCTGTTGCCGAGCACGGAGGCCGGGACCGGGTCCGGGCTGGAGGCGAGCCAGAGCATCACCTCGAACCAGGAGACCGGGAGGTCGTGGGCCTTGATCAGGGCGCGGTCCACGCGTTCGGTCAGGACGGTGCCGGCCCAGACCAGCCCGTAGAAGGCATGGTCGGCCACCGGCATCTCGGCCTGGGTGAGCTTCCTTTTCGCCATGCCGGACAGGCTACCGGTTGCGTGTGCGTGCACGTAATGTCTATGGTGTGTGTACACGCACTTAAATTGCTCCGTCGCTACGGGGCCGAAAGGTTCGCCATGTCTTCCAAGGTTGTTCTGATCACCGGCACGTCCTCCGGCATCGGCCTGGCTGCCGCCGTCGCCGCGGCGCGGGCCGGCTGGCGGGTCGTCGCCACGCTGCGCGACACCGGCCGTGCCGGCGCCCTGCGCGAGGCGGCCGCGGAAGCGGGGGTGGAGCTCGAGGTGCGGCAGCTCGATGTCACCGACGAGGCGTCCGTCGCCGCCGCGGTCGACGGGGTGATCGCCGAGCACGGCCGTCTCGACGCCGTGATCAACAACGCGGGGGCCGGACACCTCGGCACGCTGGAGAACGAGTCCGTCGCCGAGGTGCGCACGGTGATGGAGGTCAACTTCTTCGGCGTGCTTCATGTCTCGAAGGCGGCGTTGCCTCACCTGCGCGCCTCCGGTGGCCGCCTGATCACCGTCACCAGCGTCGGCGGGGTCGTCGGCCAGCCCTTCAACGAGGCCTACTGCGCTGCCAAGTTCGCCGTCGAGGGCTACATGGAGAGCCTGGCGCCGGTGGCGGCGAAGGCCGGGGTGACGGTCTCCGTCGTGGAGCCCGGCGCGGTGGCGACCGAGTTCGTCAACAACATCGGGGTCGACCTGGCGGCTGAGGTCGCCGCCGCGGGTCCTTACGCGGACGCGCTGCAGGCCTACCTGGACCGCACCGTCGCGCAGTTCGCCGGCAGTGCGCAGACCCCGGCCGAGGCCGCCGGGGCCGTGCTGGAGGCGCTCACCGCGGACCGTCCCGCGTTCCGTATCCAGACGTCGGACTGGGCGCGCGGCTTCACCGGCACCAAGCTCGCCGACGTGGACGGCTCGGCGGTACTCGGCCTCACCGGCGGCTGGGTGGGCTGACCCGGCGCATGCGATTCCCGGGATGGTCGCGGCCGGGTTCCCTTGAGGAAGGGGACCCGGCCGCAGAAAATAATCTCAGGAATTACCCGGGATTCTTCATTTCGGTTGTGTCATTTGGTTGTTGAGCGGAAGGGTTTTGGTGCTCCCCTCGCTCGGGGCGTCACGGTCTCGCCGCAGATTGGTCTTGACCACTCGTCGTTCGGCTCGGCGGTTCTCCGGAAAGGCTGCGCGCAGCATCTATTTCTCTCCTCGCGCTCGCGGTCCGGTGCATTGTGGTGAAAGGAGTGTCCGCGTGCGGGGCTGCGCTCGTGTCCGCGTTCGCCTCCGCGTCGCGTGTGCGCCGAAGCTCGGTGCGTCCGGTCAACTCCTTTTGCGTAGCGCGTGGTTGGCGCGTCGAGCGGCAGCATGAAACCCCGGCGTCGGCCCACGTCAGGCGGTCGACGTGGCGGGGCCGGAACCGGAACGTTACGGCGTGTTCCGGAATGAATTGACCGTTTCGGTACTGTCCGGAATGCCCGCCGCGTGACGGGGGTTCAGAGAGTCAAATCACAGGACCCTTCCCTATCGTTATTGCTTCGATTCTTGACGGTAGGGCCGGAGATGACGTTCACTTCAGCCGTTCATGGGTCGGTCAGGCGGCCCCTTTGGAGGTACCGGGAATGAATGCAATAATGCGGCGTGCCCTCACCGGCGCGATGGCGCTTTCGCTCGCAGCGCCGTTGACGGCCTGTGGGAGCGACCATCAGGACACCGGTGCCGGTAAGGACTCGATCGGGCTGCTCCTTCCGGAGAGCAAAGCGGCCCGGTACGAGAAGTTCGACCGCCGCATCATTTCGTCGCGCGTTGCGTCCCTCTGCCTCGAATGCAAAGTCGACTACCACAATGCCGAGCAGCAGGTCGATGCCCAGAAGAGACAGTTCGACGGCCTGGTGAAGAAGGGCGTCAAGGTCATCATCCTGGACCCGGTCGACGCCGCGGCGGCCAAGAGCTGGGTGGACTCCGCCGCCAAGAAGGGCGTCAAGGTCATCGCGTACGACCGGCTCGCCGAGGGCGATGTCGCGGCGTATGTCTCCTACGACAACGAGAAGATCGGCCGGCTCCAGGGGCAGGGAATTCTCGCCGCCCTCGGTTCCCAGGCGGCCGCCTCCGACGTCGTCATGATGAACGGCTCACCGACCGACCCGAATGCGCCGTCCTACAAGAAGGGCGCCCATGCCGTCCTCGACGGCAAGGTCCGGAAGATCGTCTACGAGAAGGACATCCCCGGCTGGTCGGCGGCGACCGCGAAGAAGGAGATGGGCGACTTCATCGACGCCCATGGCGCGGCGGGCTTCGACGCGGTCTACTCGGCCAATGACGGTATGGCGGGCGGTATCGCAGCGGCACTCAAGTCGGCCGGTATCAAGAATGTGCCGGTCGGTGGCCAGGACGCCGAACTCCCCGCGCTGCAGCGGCTGGTAGCCGGCACCCAGACCTTCACCATTTACAAGGAAGTCAGGCCGGAGGCGGAGACCGCCGCCGAAATCGCCTTCCGCCTGCTGCGGGGCAAGAGCATCAAGTCCCTCACCTCGGCCACCGCCGACAACAAGAGCAAGTCCGGTATCCCCGCCCAGCTGTTCAAGGCGCAGATGGTCACCCGGAAGAACCTGAAGGACACCGTCGTCCGCGACGGCGCCGTCCGCATCGACCTGCTCTGCGACGGTCTCGCCGCCGAGTGCAAGTCCCTCGACCTGGAGTGACCGGCCCCGGTCAGGGGGAAGAGCCGACCGGCTGCCCGCGCCGGTCGTACGCGACCCGCGCCGTACCTTCCCCCTGGCCGCCCTGGAACGGCAGTCCCGGCGCTCGCGAACGCCGGGACTTCGCGGACACGCCCGAGCGCCCCGGCTCAACGCGATCCGGCGGCGCCCACCGCCTCGACCAACGGCAGCATGCGATGCGGCACCCGCTCGCGCAGTGCCACCTCCGTACGGGTACGGACCACGCCCGGCAGGCTGATCAGCCGCTGGATCACATCCTCCAGATGCTCCGCGTCCCGTGCCACCACCCGGGTGAGCAGATCTCCGCCGCCGGTCGTCGAGAACGCCTCGATGATCTGCGGGACCTCCGCCAGCGCGTCGGCCACCTCCTCCAGATGGCCCTGGGTGACCTCGATGTGGACGAAGGCGAGAACGGGGTGACCCAGTGCGGCGGGGGACAGCCGGGGACTGTAGGCGGTGATCACACCGTCCCGTTCGAGACGGTCGAGGCGCGCCTGCACGGTGCCCCGGGCGACCCCGAGGAGACGGGCGTACTCCCGCACACTGGTGCGCGGCTGCTCCAGCAGCAGGCTGAGGATCTTGGCGTCGAGGGCATCCACGGACATGGGGCAACGGCCTCCTGACGAGGGCGGCGGGCTTCCTGGGGAGTCGTGACTGTACCCAGGGCCCCGGTGAAGGCAGCCCGGGCGGAGACCGCCGGCCACCGACCCACGGACCGGGCTCCCGCCCCGGTACCGCCCATTGGCCCCCTCTTGGCCCGGCGTGAGCTCATCCAGCTGTACCAATGGCACAGCTCTTGCGGCGTCTGTTGAGCAATATGCCGAAGAGGTGTTCTGATGGCCCCGTCGATGGCGCTGCGGGATTCCGCGGCGCCTTTTTCATGCCGGAACGGCGAAGGGCGGAACGCTGTGCTGAAGAGGATGTTCGTGGCTCCGGATCCGGGGTGGCTGCGGCTGCGCAGCGCCGCCCGGTCCGTCCTCGGCATCGGCCTGGCGGTCACCGTGTGCGGTCTCGCCGGGCACTCGCTCGTCGCCGCCATCACCGGCGGGCTCGCCGCGCTGCTCGCCCTCTTCACGGTCACCGACGCGACGGTCCGGGCGCAGATGGTCACCACCGGCCTGCTGCCCGCGGTCGGCTTCCCGGTGCTCGCCGTCGCGGCGGTGCTCCACGACCATCCGGTGGGACGGGGCGTGGTCTTCACCGCTGTGGTGGGCATGGGTGTCTACGCCCGCCGCTGGGGACCGCGCGGCCATGCCCTGGGGGTGTTCGCGTTCATGACCTTCTTCGCGGCGCAGTTCCTCCACACGGTGCCGGGCCAACTGCCCGAGCTGTACGCCGCGGTCGCCCTCGCCCTGGCCGCCTCCTCGCTCGTCCGCTTCGGAGTGTGGTGCTACGAGCGCAGGCTGCCCCCGGCGGTCCTGCCCGTCCCGCCGGCCGGCCGGGGGCTCGCCCGGGCGACCACCCGCCAGGCGATCCAGGCCACCGCCGGCAGCGCGTTCGCCCTCCTGGTGGGCCAGCTGCTCTCCGAGCAGCGCTGGTACTGGGCCGTGGGCGCCACGTGGTGGATCTTCGTGAACACCACCTCGCGCGGCGAGACGCTGGTGCGCGGTTTCCGCCGGACCCTCGGCACGGTGATCGGCATCGTCCTCGGTCTGCTCGTCGCCGTCCCGCTGCACGGCGCCGTCGTCCCCACGGTCGTCCTGGTCGCGGTGAGCGTGTTCGGGATCTTCTACACCGCCGCCGTCTCGTATACGTGGATGATGCTCGCGGTGACCTTGATGGCCACGTTGCTGTACGGGCTGCTGGGAGTGCTGGACCCCGGTCTCCTCACGCTGCGTCTCGCGGAGACCGGTGTGGGGGCGCTCGGCGCGGCGCTGGCGGTGGTCTTCGTGCTGCCCGTCACCACCCATGCCACCACCGACGCCTGGATCGAGCGCGCCCTGCGCTGTGTGCACCACTGCACCGCCGAGGCCGCCGCCCGCCTCGCGGGCTCCCCGACCGCCGACCCCGCCCCGCACGTCGCCGAGCTGGGGCCGTTGCTGGGCCGGGTGCGACTCTCGCTCTCCCCTCTGGTGCACCCCCTGAGCCCGCTGCGTGCCCGCAAGGCGCGGGCCCGTCAGGTCCTGGCGCTGCTCGACGACTGCGCCCGTGAGGTGCGCGGACTGGCCTCCATCGCCGCCGACCCGGAGGCCTCCCACGATGCCCGGCTCACCGCCGCGTGCCAGCGCGTGGAGGCCGCCGTCGAGGCGCTGACCACACCGCGCGGGGCGCGCGATACGGGAGCCGCCACCGTCGTGGTGGCGCACCCGCCCGCCGCGGAACCCGCGCTGGCGCATCTCCACGGCCTGGAGCGGGCGCTGGCCGAACTCTCCGCGCCGCTCCGCAGCTCTCCGCGTGCCCCGCTGGTCGACGCCTGACCACGGTTCCCACGGACAGACAGACAGACAGGCGGGCAGACGGGCAGGCGGGCAGACAGACAGCCGGCCGGCCGGACGCGGGCCCCGTGCGCCCGCCTCGGCATCCCGTCCGAGCGCTCGGTGACGCACGGACGGGCCCCGGGCTCACGACGACGCGCGCCCGTGGGCGGGAACCGGCCATCGCGACCGCAGCCCCGCCCCTGGCTGTTAGCGTCGCCGGGGCACCTTGACGGACACCTTGCCGCCGAACCTCCAACGGCCTCGCCGGTCGGCGGGCGGACGAAGGGCGGACCACGTGACGAAGGGCGGACCAGCGGTGGCGAGCGACCACGGGCGACGCGCGTACATCGGATCGTTCACCGCGGCCGGCGGCCTCGGCATCACCACCGCGGCCGTCCACCCGGAGACCGGCGCACTCACCCCGCTGCACTCCACCGACGTCCTCCCCAACCCCTCCTACCTGGCCCCGAGCCCCGACGGCAGGTTCCTCTACGCGGTCAGCGAGACGCCGGCCGGCACCGCAGCGACCTTCGCCCTCACCCCTCAGGGGCCCGAGCTGCTGGCACCCGCCGTCCCCGTGGACGGCGCCGACCCCACCCACCTCACCCTGGCCGACGGCCACCTCGTCACCGCCAACTACAGCTCCGGCAGCGTCAGTGCGCTCCCCGTACGGGCCGACGGCACGCTCACCGGCCCCGCCACCGTGCTCGTCCACCAGGGGAGTGGCCCGCGGACCGACCGCCAGGAGGGCCCGCACGCCCACGCCGTCCTGCCCGACCCCAGCGGCCGCTGGCTGCTCAGCGTCGACCTGGGCACCGACTCGGTCCGCAGCTGTGCCCTGGCCCCGGCCGGGGGCACGCTGTCCGTCCACGCCGAAACCCGGCTGCGGCCCGGCAGCGGCCCGCGCCACCTCGCCTTCCACCCGCGCGGCGACCGCGCCTATGTCCTCAACGAACTCGACCCGACGGTCACGGTCTGCCGATGGGACGCCGGCACCGGTGCCCTGACGCCGCTGGCGGAGACCCGCCTCCTCCCGGACGGAGCCGACGAGGACGGCACCTTCCCCTCCGAACTGGTCGTCTCCCTTGACGGCCGGTTCGCCTGGGCCGCCAATCGGGGCCACGACAGCCTCGCCGTCCTCTCCCTCGACGGCGACACCGCCACCCTCGTCACCACCGTCCCCTGCGGCGGCCACTGGCCCCGGGACCTGGCGCTGCACCCCGAGGGCCGGCACCTGTACGCCGCCAACGAGCGCTCCGGTGACGTCACCTGGTTCACCGTCGACCCGGCGACCGGGCTCCCGGCCCGGGGCGGATCCGTCGAGGCGCCGGCCGCGTCCTGCGTGGTCTTCGCCTGAGCTGCCCAGGGCGGCCGTCCCGTCCCTGCGGTGGGTTGCCGGCTCGCCCCTGGGAGAGCTGTCTCCCCCTGCGCAAGCCCCGTCTTACCCCTGCGGAAAGCGCCCGCCGAAGTACACCTGTGTCTCGGCGAGCCGGCCGTCCCGCACCGTCGTCACCTCGACGTTGCGGTGCCGCTCGCCCGTCTTCAGCTCGTACTCGTACCGGACGAAGACCTGCTCGCCGTCGAGGGCCACGGCGTCGAGAATCTCCTGCGAGCGCAGCCGGTCCGCCGTGGGGAAGCAGAGGTGGAGGAACGCGGCCTTGCCGATGTGGTCGTCCTGCGGGCTGGTGAAGACGAAATCCTCGGCGAGCAGCCGGTCCATGGCGGCACGGTCCTGGCCGAGGTAGGCCCCGAAGGCGGCGCGGACGAGGTCGACGTGCGACATGAACTTCCTTCCGTGGGCGGCCCGCTCGCCCTACGAGGGGCGAGCAGCCGGCGAGTGGCCTCTGCAGGACGGTAGACCTCGTGGCGTTTCCGCACTCATCGGTTGGCGCGTCAGGCGTACGGCAAGCCCCCTGTGCGGGCATCTGGCGGACGTACGGCCGTCGGCCCGCCTGCGACCCGGCCGCCGGCCTCCTGGGCCTTCTGGCGGGTAACTGCGCCGGTCGGAGCCGAATCGGACGTTTCGCCTCCGGCTGAAGGCGGCAGGCGGGCAAGGCGGAGAGGCAAGGCGGCGGAACGGCGGGGCGGGGTGTCCGGGAACGGTGCGGGGTGTCCCGGCACGGTGCCCGGAAAGCCGGCCGGACGCGACGAAGGGCCGCCCCGCGCGGTGCGCGAAGACGGCCCTTCCGTGAGCGGCGTCCGTTCCGGGGAAGGTCCTAGCGGACCGGTGCCCCCTGCGCCTGCGTCGGCAGGTTGATGCCCACCGCCGCCGCGTAGTTCGACAGCACCAGGCGGCCGACCGTGCCGTAGGCGCCCAGGGCCTCGGCCGACGCGCAGCCCGCCTCCGCCGCGGCCGCCCCCAGAAGGCCGTCGGTGATCTCCGGGCCGATCAGGTACGGGGCCAGTGCCAGCTGCTGCGAACCGGACTCGCGCAGCTGCTCGGCCGTACGGGAGATGGCGCCTTCCTCGTCGAGGGCGGCGGCCAGCACCGGTACCGCGAGGCGGGCGGAGAGCAGCATGCCGGTGATCCCGGCGGCCTGCACGGCCTCCTCGCCGCCGACGGTGGCGAGGATGATGCCGTCCGCCGCCGTGGCGACGGTGAACAGCCGGGCACGGTCCGCACGGGCCAGACCGGCCTCGGAGAGCCGGACGTGCAGCGCCTCGGCCAGCAGCGGGTGCGGGCCGAGGACATCGGTCAGCTCGGCGCCGGAGCCGCTGTTCATCATGGCCTGGCGTATCCGGCGCAGCAGGGCGCTGTCCGGTCCGGCCAGCAGCGGCACCACCACGGCGGCGGGGCCGGGGTCGGTGCGGCCGTCGGCGTCCTCCCGGGCCTTGTGCTCGTTGGCGGCCTGCGCCAGCACTGCTTCCAGGGACGGGAACTCGTCGTCGCCGCCGTCGACATAGCCGATCCGGGCGTCGAGGCCCGGGAGCTCGGAGCGGGCGATGCTGGAGACCTCTTCCGCCAGGCTGCGCGAGGCGGTGGAGGGGGTGCCGGGCACGGCCAGCACCAGCGCGGGCGCGCCCTCGGGTGCGGCCAGCGGTTCCGGCTTGCGGTGGCGGCCGGACTGCCGTCGCGGCATTCGTACAGGCAGGCCGGGTGCGGCTCCCGGGCTCGGGGGTGCGGCGTCAATATCGGGCGAGCCAGGTGCGGGCCCAGTGGGGGAACTCATGGCGCCGCATGCTAACGGTTCGGACCACCCCTGCGCGGAGGGAGGGTTCGGTGGAGAGGTATCCGTCCCGATTTATCCCGCGCGTCACGCCCGCGCTACCCCGGCGCAGGGCGTGTGATCTGCAACAACCGCCCCTCGACGGGCAGTGCCAGACGGCCTGCGGCCAGTGCCGCGGCGATGGCCAGCGCCCCGTCGAGCGGGCTGCCCGCGGCGGCCGCCGGACGTGCGTGGGGCAGCCGCTCGGCCAGTGCCCCGCGCAGCGGAGCCAGCAGCGGTTCGCCCAGGCCGAAGAGTCCGCCGGTGCAGCCCACCGCGGCCTGGTCCCCCGGCGGGCAGACCGCGGCGGCGGCATCGGCGATATGGCCCGCCGCGGCATGCATGATGCCACGGGCCACGGCGTTGTCCTCGGCGGCACAGCGGGCCACTTCCGGGGCGAACGAGGCCAGGACGGCGGGCCGGTCGGGGCGCGGGTAGAGCGCGCCGGGCAGCCCGGAGACCGGCCCGAACACCGCTTCCGCGCGCGCCAGGAGGGCGGCCGAGCCACCCGGCCGCCCGTCGTACGCCCGCATCGCGGCCTCCAGCCCGGCGCGGCCGATCCATGCGCCGCCGCCGCAGTCGCCCAGCAGGTGACCCCAGCCGTCCGCCCGGCGCCAGCCGCCCTCCGCGGTCAGATCCGTGCCGAGGGCGATCATGCCGGTGCCCGCGGCGACGACGGCACCGGGCCGCTGGCCCAGCGCACCGGCGTAGGCGGTCACGGCGTCCGCGGCGAGGGCGAGGTGGCGCACCCCGAACGCGGCGGCCAGCGCGCCCGGCAGCCGGGCCCGCAGATCCTCGCCCAGACTCGCCATACCGGCCGCTCCCACGCATACCGCGGCGAACCCGTGCACGCCCGCTTCACGCCTCAACTCCTCCGCGACGGGCAGGAGTTGGGACAGCAGATGCTCCGCGTCGATCCCGGCGGGGCCGGTGGGCACCGGCTCGTCGCAGGTGCGGGAGGCCGGCGGCCGGGCCACGGGGTCGTCGGCGGGCGCGACGGCCACCCGCAGCCCGGACCCGCCCGAGTCGACCCCGAGCACCCAGGGGGAAGGGCCGGGCCCGGGGGCGTCCGGGGTGCGGCCCGCGGGCTCACCCAAAGCCGCGGGCGTCCTGCTTGAGGGCGGTGTCGACGGTCAGGGCCGTGGCGACGACCAGGCTCAGCAGCGGGTCGGGCAGCTGGTGGTGGATCTGCAGGACGTAGTTGTCCGCCGTCGTGAACATCGTCTTGGCGAGGCCTTCCCAGGTCTTGGTGATCCGGGCGACCTCGGTGTCGGCGTGGTCCACGATGGCGAAGTTCCAGGCGCGCCAGTTCTCCGCCTTGATGGCGCCGATCTGCTGGCCGTTGACCATCATCGCGAAGTTGATCTTCCCGATGGCGTTCTGCTGCACGATCTCGCCGACCGGCGAGCCGTCCGGACGCTGCACGATCACCTTGGACTTGAGGATCTTCGCGGGGCGGGTCAGGATCAGCTGCGGCTGGCCGTAGGCGTCCCGGATCTCCAGCTTGTGGGTCATGTACTGATCGAGACTGGAGACGACGCGGAGCACCTTCTTCGCCGTGCTCTGGCCGACCTGGACGACCGCACCGATCGTGTTGCCGTGCTGGTCGAAGACGCTGTACTCGTTGCTGACCTCGATCAGCTTGGCCTTCTGGTTGACCACCAGCACCGGCTCGGTGAACAGGCTGCCGCCGCCCGGTCCGCCCGGTGCCACCCCGGCCTGCTGTTGCACCTGCTGCTGCACGGCGCCCGGGTGTGCACCCGGCATAGCCTGCTGTCCGTACGGCTGCTGCATCGGTTGCTGCATCGGCTGGCCGGGCGCCTGCTGGCCGGGCGCCTGCTGGGGGTAGCCGTAACCCTGCTGACCGTACGGCGCGCCGCCGTGCTGCTGACCCGGATACGGGGCCTGGCCCGGCGCCTGCTGCGGCGCGGACTGCTGCGGCATCTGCTGCTGCGGGGCCTGCTGCCGGGGAGCGTGTTGCGGCGCGGCCTGCGCCGGCTGCGGTGCCTGGCCCTGGCCGGGAGCCGCGGGCTGTTGTCCCGGGTGGGTGTGCTCGGTCCACTGGGACCCGTCCCACCAGCGAAGTTGGTGGGGGGTGCCCTGCGGATCGGCGTACCAGCCCGCAGGGATGTTCGCATTCGTCATGCCAGGCACACTATCGCCCGGTGTCAGGGCAGCCTCCAGTCGACGGGCTGTGCGCCCTGCCGCACCAGGAGGTCGTTGGCCCGGCTGAAGGGCCGCGAGCCGAAGAAGCCGCGGTCGGCGGACATGGGGGAGGGGTGCGCGGACTCGACGGCCGGCAGATCGCCGAGCAGTGGCCGCAGGTTGCGCGCATCGCGCCCCCACAGCACGGACACCAGCGGGCGCCCGCGCGCCACCAGCGCACGGATGGCCTGCTCGGTGACCTCCTCCCAGCCCTTGCCGCGGTGCGCGGCGGGCTTACGGGGGGCCGTCGTCAGGGCTCTGTTCAGCAGCAGCACGCCCTGCTGGGTCCACGGGGTCAGGTCGCCGTTCGACGGGCGGGGCAGCCCGAGGTCGGAGTGCAGCTCGCGGAAGATGTTCTCCAGGCTGCCGGGCAGCGGACGCACATCCGGCGCCACGGAGAAACTGAGCCCGACCGCATGCCCCGGTGTGGGGTAGGGGTCCTGTCCGACGATGAGCACCCGCACCTCGTCGAAGGGCTGTTGGAAAGCGCGCAGCACATTGTTGCCGGCCGGCAGATAGCTACGTCCCGCGGCGATCTCGGCCCGCAGGAAGTCGCCCATCGCGGCGATCCGTCCGGCAACGGGCTCAAGTGCCTTGGCCCAGCCGGGTTCGACAATGTCTTGGAGAGGTCGTGCAGCCACGGGATCACCCTACTGGCCCAGGACCGCTCCCGATCAACCGATGGCCCAGGCTCCCGGGTCCATCGCCCCGTGCCGTCCCCCCCCCGGGTTTCCCTCAGGCCACCGCGGCCGCCCGCACACACAGCACGTCCGGCAGATGGGAGGCGAGTTGCTGCCAGCTGTCGCCGTCGTCCGCGCTGGCGTACAGCTCGCCGTTGCGGTTGCCGAAATACACCCCGGCGGGATCGGCGTCATCGACGGAGAGCGCGTCCCTGAGCACCGTGCCGTAATGGTCCTCGTCCGGCAGCCCCTCGCTCAGCGCCTGCCAGCTGTCGCCCGCATCGGCCGTGCGGTAGACCCGGCAGCGGTGCCCGGCCGGCACCCGGTCGATGTCGGCGGTGATCGGGAAGAGGTAGGCGACGTCTCCCGTGTGCGGATGGGCGGCCACGGCGAAGCCGAAGTCGGAGGGCAGTCCGCCGCCGATGTCCGTCCACTGCGCGCCCGCGTCGTCGCTGCGGTAGACACCCCAGTGGTTCTGCAGATACAGCCGGTCGCGGTGCACCGGGTCCTGCGCGATCTTGTGGACGCACTGGCCGAACTCCGGATGCTGGTCCGGCAGGAAGACCGCCTTCACTCCGCTGTTCGACGGGGCCCAGCCGGCGCCCCCGTCGAGGGTCCGGAAGACCCCGGCAGCGGAAACGGCGACGGTGACCGCATCGGCGTCCCGCGGGTCCGTGATCACCGTATGAACCGCCAGTCCACCGCCGCCCGGCTGCCATCTCTCCCGGCTGGGGTGGTCCCACAGCGCCCGCACCAGCTCGAAGGTCTCGCCGCGGTCCTCGGAGCGGAACAGGCCGCCGGGCTCGGTGCCCGCATAGACCACATCGGGGGCGGCGGGGCCGGCCGGATGCAGCTGCCACACCCGTTCCAGTGAAGTCCCGGTGTACGCCGGGTACTTGACCGCGGGGCGGGAGGGTTCCTGCCAGCTTTCTCCCAGGTCGTCGGAGTGGAAGACCGAGGGGCCCCAGTGCGCGCTGTCGGCCCCGGCCAGCAGCCGGGGCGTGGCGCGGCGGGTGTCGATCGCGAGGGAGTACACCGCCTGCGCGGAGAAGTGCGGACCGCTCACCTCCCAGTCGCCGTGCCGCCGACGGCCGATGAAGAGCCCTTTGCGCGTGCCCACCGCGAGTACTACGTCAGTCATGCCGGAACACCTCCGGGACGCCGTTGTCTCAGATAGGGGCAAGTCTGCACCCGGCCACTGACAATGGCGTCCCGGAACGTGTCCGCGCAGGTCGGACGGTGCGGCCCCGTTCCCGCGAGGCCGGCGCACGCCCTCCTGACGGCCTCAGACCGCCCGGTGGTACTGCTGGGGCACGGCGGCGCGGGCACCCAGTTCCCGTGCCGCGTGCTGCGCGAAGCTGGGGGACCGCAGGAGTTCCCGGCCGAGCAGCACGGCGTCGGCCTGACCGTCCGCGATGATCTTCTCGGCCTGCCGCGCCTCGGTGATCAGGCCGACGGCGCCCACCGCCAGACCGCTCTCCTTCTTGACCCGCTCGGCGAACGGCACCTGGTAGCCGGGACCCGTGCTGATCTTCGCGTCCGGCGCGTTGCCGCCCGTGGAGGTGTCCAGCAGGTCGATCCCGTGCTCCCGCAGCTCGCGGGCGAAGCGCACGGTGTCGTCGGCCGTCCAGCCCTCGCGGGCGTCGCTCTCGTCCTCGGTGAGCCAGTCGGTCGCCGAGATCCGGAAGAAGACCGGAAGTTCGTCGGGCCAGACCTCCCGTACGGCGTCCACGACCTCCAGCGCGAACCGCGTCCGGTTCTTGTACGAGCCGCCGTACGCGTCGGTGCGCCGGTTGGTGAAGGGCGAAAGGAACTGGTTGATCAAGTAGCCGTGCGCACCGTGGATCTCGGCCACCTCGAAGCCGGCCGCCAGCGCCCGCCGGGCCGTTGCCCGGAACTGCGCGACGATCTCCTGGATCCGCGCCACGGTGAGCTCGGCCGGTGCCGCGAACCCCTCGCCGAACGGTACCGGGCTCGGCCCGACCGGCTCCCAGCCGTACCGCTGCCCGGGGAGGATCGGCGCGCCACGGTCCACCCAGGTGCGCTCGGTGGACGCCTTGCGGCCCGCGTGGGCGATCTGGATGCCGGGGGTCGTGCCCTGGTCCTTGAGGAAGCCGGTGATGCGCCGGAAGGCCTCGGTCTGGGTGTCGTTCCACAGGCCGAGGTCGTACGGGCTGATGCGCCCCTCGGGGCTCACGGCGGTGGCCTCCGTGAGGATGAGGCCGGTGCCGCCCGCCGCCCGCGCGGCCAGGTGCTGGAAGTGCCAGTCGCCGGGCGCCCCTTCCGCCGGGCCCTCGGGAGCCGCGGAGTACTGGCACATGGGTGCCATCCAGAGGCGGTTCGGAACGGTCAGCGCGCGAAGGGTGATGGGCTCGAAGAGTGCGCTCACGGCAAGCTCCTGTACCTGGAGGCGAACGGGTGCCGGCCGGCCCCGCACTCATACGATAGGCGTCGTACTACGGTGGATGTCAAACTACGATGCTTCTCGTACAATGAGCGGGCGGGCGGCGCGCCAGGCCACACCGAGCCCCGCAGAATGAGTCAGGAGTCGTCATGCCGACCGAAACGACCTCCAGGCGGGCTCCGTCGGGTTCCCGGTCGCTGGAGCACCCGGCCCGTGCGGACATCCGGCTGGCCGATGTCCTGCATGCGCTCGCCGACCCCGTACGGCTGCGGATCGTCCGCGCGCTGGCGGCCGCCGAGGGGGAGCTGAACTGCGCGGACATCGAACTCCCGGTCAGCAAGTCGACCTGCACCCACCACTTCAGGGTGCTGCGCGAGCACGGCGTCATCCAGCAGCTCTACCGCGGCACGGCCAAGATGAACGGGCTGCGCCGGGCCGACCTGGAAGCCCTCTTCCCCGGCCTGATCGACGGTGTGCTCCGGGCGGCGGATCTGCAGGCCGGCCGCCTCGGGGAGGAGTAGCGGGGCCGCCGGGGGAGGCGCGAGTGCCGGGGCTGCCGGGAATGCCGGGCCGGCCGGAGCGCGGGGCCCCTCCGGATCGATGGACCGGCGGCCCGGCGGCCCGGCGGGCCGGCGGACCGGCGGCCCGGCGGGCCGGAACCCGCCGCCCCGACCGCCCGCGGATTCAGCGGGTCGGATCCGCCGACCCGGCCGCTTCCAACAGCCCCGCCCAGTCCGGGAGTTTGACGGTGCCGCGGCCCAGCCCGCGGCCCCACTCCACCTCGGCCGCCTCGATGGCCAGCCAGCCCGGCCACGGGACCGGCCGCTGCCCCGCCCGGATCAGCGCGGCCACCGGGTCCTCGGCCGCCTCGTGCACCGCCAGTGCGGGGGCGTCGGCCAGCAGTGACCGCGCGGTCTCCTTGGCGCACGGCCGGTTCGTGCCGATCACCCCCGTGGGGCCCCGCTTGATCCAGCCGGCCACATACACACCGGGCAGTGGCGCCCCGTCCCGCAGCACCCGTCCCTCCTGGTGCGGCACCGTCCCGGTCGTCTCGTCGAACGGCAGGCCGGGCATCGGCGTCCCCCGGTAGCCGACCGAACGCAGCACCAACTGCCCCTCGATCTCCTCGAATTCGCCGGTGCCCGTCACTCCGCCGTGCCCGTCGGGCGTCGTCCGCTCGAACCGGACCGCGCGCACCCCGGTGGCATCCCCGAGCACTTCGACCGGGCGCAGGAAGAACCGCAGATGAATACGGCGCCCACGGCCACCGGTGGCCCCGGTGTCCGGGCCCGCCGAAGTCGCCGCCCGTGCCGCCGACCGCTCCGCCCAGCCGCGCAGCACCTCGATGTTCCGCCGCCCCACCGCAGGCAGCCCGCCCGGATCCCGGTACGCCGGATCCAGCGCCAGCTCCTCGGGCCGTACGCACACCTCGGTATCCGGAAGGGAGCCCAGTTCCCGGAGCTCCTTGGTGGTGAACTTGGCCTGGGAGGGGCCGCGTCGGCCGACCATCCAGACGTCCTGGACGCGGCTGTCCGCCAGCGCGCCCAGCGGGCCCTGTGGCATATCGGTGGCGGCAAGCTCGGCAGCACCACGGGACAGCATCCGTGCCACGTCCACCGCCACATTCCCCACACCGATCACCAGGGCGGACCGTGCCGCGAGGGTGAAGCGGACGGCGGCCGCGTCCGGATGTGCGCTGTACCAGGCGACGAACTCGGTCGCCGGACGGCTGCCGGGCAGCTCCTCGCCGGGGATGCCCAGGTGCCGGTCGGTGGCGGCGCCCACGCAGAACACCACCGCATCGAAGATCTCGCGCAGTTCCTCGACGCCCAGCCCCGGCGCCCCCGCCTCGACGTTCCCCAGGAAGCGCACCCTGGGGTGCTCCAGCACCGTACGCAGATTGTTCTGCAGCGATTTGATCTTCTCGTGGTCCGGCGCGACGCCGTAGCGCACCAGACCGTACGGGCAGGGCAGCCGGTCCAGGACGTACACCTCGATGTCCGGTACGGTCTGCTGCTCGATCAGGGACTGGGCGGTGTAGACGCCGCTGGGTCCAGAACCGATCACTGCGACACGAAGCACGAGTGGCCCCTTCCGCGGAATACCCCCAGGATCGCACCGGCGGACGCGCTGCGGGAGATGCGCTATCGGGGTTGCTCCCGGTGGGATGAGCGTGCCGCGCTACTGGGCCGGGTGAGCGGGGGGCTAGGTTTTCAATGTGTCGGAAAGTGACTTTTATACCGTTAATCACCGATATGAAGCCCAGGGCGCGCCATTGGAGTGGCCCACGTGGGAGCTGCGGGCGCACGGCTCGGCCGCGCCCGCTCCCGCCCCCGGCTCCGCCGCCCCGGAGGATCCCTCCGGTTCCCGGGGTCCCGGGTGTCCGCTGCCCCGGCTCGATCCGCTGGGCCCCTGGTGCAGCGCCCGGCTGACGTTCGCCGACGGTGCCCGGGTCGATGTCCTCGTGACGGTCTCCGACGACCACATCACCGTCGAGGACGTACGGGCCGACCCGCCGCTGACGCTCGCCGGCCTGACCGACCTGGCCCGCTGGATCGAAGGCCCGCTGGACGACGCCTTCCGGTCCGCCACCGGGCGGCCGCACAGGACCCGGGCCACGCTCCGGCAGGCCGGCCCGCTGACCACCTCGGTGACCACGGCGGCGGAGCCGGACGGCAGGCCGCAGGCCGGGCCGCAGGCGGAATGGGAGCCGGGGCCGACGGGTGCCGGACAGGGGGTGATGGCAGAGGGATGCGTGGCACCTGCGACGCAGGGGGAGGCCGCGCCGGGGGAGGAGGTGACAGGCGGGGAGGTCGCCGCGTCTGCCCTGTCCGCTGCGTCCGCGGCATCCGCTACGTCGACGACCGCCCCGGTGTCCGCGTCCTCAGCGCCGTCGGGGCCCTCGGCACTGTCGGAGGCGTCAGAGTCATCGACGTCGTCCGAGTCGCCCGGGCCGTCGGTGTCCGAGCCGTCGGTGTCCGAGTCGGCGACGCCGTCCGACCCCTCGACGTCACCCGGGTCGTCCGCCGCGGCCCCGGCGTCCGAGCGTGCCCGTTCCGCCGTCCTCGCCCGTTCGCGGGCCGGTGAGCGTCGCAGGGTCGCCGCGGACGCGTACCGCCGGGCTCAGCGGGAGGGGAGCGATCCCGTGCTGGCCGTCATGCTTGCCACCGGCCGTAATCGCCGAAGAGCGCTACGCCTGATCGCCGGCGCCCGCGACGAAGGGCTCCTGACGCCACGGCACAACAAGCGCTGACCAATAAGCTGCTGACCGGCGAAGATCAGGGAGCCGGCACCTCGTCGTCTGCGTGGGGTTCGCCCAACGCCCAGTCCAGTCCGTACCGTTGGAACAGCTCGGCGCGCAGTCGCACGCGCGGCATCGGGGCTCCCGGCAACAGCATCGCCACCACCGCACCCATCAGCAGCGCCCGCAGCAGCGGATAGTCGGCATCGGGGTCCGAGGAGCCGTACGCCACGACCGTCTCGCGCAGCAACTGGGCCAGCCGTTGCTGTTCGGGGCACTGGATGAATCCGTCGGCCGTCAGGATTCCCGCCATATGCGTCCGCATCAGCAACGGGCGGTCATGCGCAAGGCCCAGGATCGCGTCGATGGCCCGCGCCAGCAGCTCCCGCCCCGCCGCCGGCCCGCTCGGCCGTGGCGCGCGCTCCAGTGCGGCCTGCAGCGTGAGATGCATCAGCCGGTGCACGGCGGACTGGAGGAGCTGCTGTTTGCCGGGGAAGTAGTACGACACCAGCCCCCGCGCCGCCCCCGCCCGCTGGGCGATGTCTTTGAGCGTCGTGGCCTCGAAGCCGCGCTCTCCCACCAGCTCGACCGTCGCCTGCAGCAGCCGCTCGCGGGAACGCCGCCGCAATTCTTCATTGACCGATGCGCTGCGGGGGGACATCCTATAACTCCTGCGTTGACTGGCTCAGGACCAATATACTTTGTACAATGCAGGGTTTCGTCTGTCGACGGAATCCGGTCGAGCTGCCCGGTTCGGGCGACGCGGGGGATCGCCCGAATCGGGTGACGATGGGGCCGGGGGCGGTCTCGCGACCTGCGTCTTCCCGGGTCAAGAGGCCGCCCGCGGCTCGCATCGGGAGGCGGGTTCCGGTCATCGCCGGTCGCCTCTGGTCGTGCTCTTGCCCGGTCTTTCGGTGAGCCTCCTGACGGTACGTCAGGTCGTCACCTTCGCAATCCGCCGGGCACGCCTCGGTGTCACTTGGCGAACACGCTCGGCGCCCCTCGGGACATGCATGGGAGCCGCCGCGAACCGCTCGCCTCGGTGCCGCCCGCCGGGACGCGTTCCCGCCGCACCGCCGCTCGCCGCTGGGTGGAGCCCGATTGTCAGAGCTGCGTGGAACACTCGCCTTCGTGGTTCGGGCCAAGGGCCGATCACGCGGTACACCACGGTGGTACACCAAGGGGGATTGCCTGTCATGGGCGTGAGTGTGGGATTCATCGGCGCGACAACGGAGGAGCTGGACAGGGCGGAGGAGGACCCGAGTTGGGCCCGTTCCTGCGTCTCCGAACTGTATGACGACGATGACGTCCTGATGTCGGCTCGTCCCAGCGGCGGTCCGGACAAGGCGTGGGCCGGCCTCCAGTTCCTGTTCGACGAGACGGACGTCGAGCTGGAGTTCCTGATGGACGGGTACCCGATCCTGGAGGACGGCACCCTGTTCGGCTGGTCCGCGGAGCAGATCGCGAGGGTGGCGGGGCAGCTGCAGGCGACGCCGTGGGAGCGGTTGGCGGCTCACTACGCCCCTGAGCGGATGATGGGGAAGAAGGTGTATCCGCATACGTGGACGCACGATGCCGAAGGTGGGCTGGACTGGCTCCGGCGCTCCTACGAAGAACTCGTCGACTTCTTCACGGCGGCGGCCGCGGGCGGATACGGGGCGTTCATGAGCTTCAGTTTCTAGGACCTGCCCGCAGGTCGTAGGGGCGCCTCCGGGAGGAGCGCCGAGGAAGGCCTCGCGGTGCGGCGGTCATGTTTGTGCGAGACCCTGGTGATCAGGGGAGCGCGCCCGACAGGGGTGATGCGTTTCCCGCGCGATCCGGCGCGATCCGGCGTGATCCGGCGTGATCCGGCATGACACCGCACCCGGTCGAGGAGGGCGGGCCGTGATGAGCGAGGCAGAGACAAGCGCCGCGGGGCGGAGCCAGGGCGAGGCCGCCCCGCTGTCGGCGATCGCCTTGAGGGTCAACGATCAGGTGCGGCGGCTCGAGGTGGATCCGCGGACCTCGCTGCTCGACGCGCTGCGCGAACATCTGCGCCTGAGCGGCACCAAGAAGGGGTGTGACCACGGGCAGTGCGGTGCCTGCACCGTGCTGATCAACGGCCGGCGCGTCAACTCCTGTCTGACGCTCGCCGTCATGCACGAGGACGACGAGGTGGTGACGATCGAGGGCCTGGGTGATCCCGATGGTCTGCACCCCATGCAACGCGCCTTCGTCGACTGTGACGGCTTCCAGTGCGGCTACTGCACACCCGGCCAGATCTGTTCGGCTGTCGGCATGCTCGCCGAGGTGGAGGCGGGCTGGCCCAGCCATGCCACCGCCGAGGTGGCCGCGTCGCGGATCGCCCTGAGCGACGAGGAGATCCGCGAGCGGATGAGCGGCAACATCTGCCGCTGCGCCGCCTATCCGAACATCGTCGCGGCCATCCGCGGCATCGCGCAGGGAGGCCCGCGATGAGGCCCTTCACCTACGAGCGGGCGATGGACGTCCAGGCCGCCGTCGCCGCGGTGTCCACGGCCGGTGCGAAGTTCATCAGCGGCGGCACCAATCTGCTCGACCTGATGAAGCTCGACATCGAGCGCCCCAGCCATCTGGTCGACATCAGCCGGCTTCCGCTGCGGGACATCGAGGAGTTGCCGGACGGCGGACTGCGTATCGGCGCCCAGGCGGGGAATTCCGACGTGGCCGCCGATGCCCGGGTGCGTACCCGCTATCCGGTGCTGTCGCAGGCGCTGGTGTCGGGCGCCTCGGGCCAGTTGCGGAACAAGGCGTCCACCGGGGGAAATCTGTTGCAGCGCACGCGCTGCCCCTACTTCTACGACACGGCAGCGGGCTGCAACAAGCGCACCCCCGGATCCGGTTGCTCGGCCATCGGCGGTTTCAACCGGATCCACGCGGTCCTCGGCACCAGCGCGTCCTGCATTGCCACCCACCCCTCGGACATGGCCGTCGCGATGACCGCGCTGGAGGCCGAGATCGAACTCCTCGCCGCCGACGGGGCGGTGCGCCGCGTCGCCATCACGGACTTCTACCGGCTGCCGGGCGATACGCCGCACATCGAGACCGTGCTGCGGGCCGACGAGATGATCACGGGCGTGACCCTGCCCCCGCCCCTGCCGGGCCGGCAGCTCTACCGCAAGGTGCGCGACCGGGCGTCCTACGAGTTCGCGCTGGTCTCCGTGGCGGCCGTCGTCTCGGCCGGGCAGGGAACGATCAGCGAGGCGCGGGTGGCGCTCGGCGGAGTGGCGCACAAGCCGTGGCGGTCCCTCGACGCGGAGGCCGCATTGGCCGGCCGTCCCGCCACGATGGCCACCTATCGCGCCGCCGCCGAGGCCGCCCTGCGTGACGCCGTGGGGCAGGGAGACAACGACTTCAAGATCGAACTGGCCCGGCGCACGCTGTGCCGCACGCTGGCGCAAGCGGCCCAGCCGAGCTGAGCCGAGCTGAGGAGGCGAGATGATCGGGCAAGGTCTGAACCGCGTGGACGGCCCGTTGAAGGTCTCCGGCCGGGCCGCGTACGCCTACGAGCACTGGGAGGCCGGCCAACCGCTGTACGGGGTCATCGTCGGCGCGACGATCGGCAAAGGCCGCATCACCCGGATCGACACCGAGGACGCCGAAAGCGCGGTCGGCGTCCGCATGGTGATGACCTATCACAACGCGCCGGTGCAAGGCCCGCGTGATGAGTCCATTGTGCTGGAGTACTGGCGTGCCCAGCCGGTGCTGACCGGCCCGGAGATTCACTATTACGGCGAGCCGGTGGCGCTCGTCGTCGCCGAGACCTTCGAGCAGGCCCGAGCGGCGGCCGAGCTGGTCGAGGTGGAGTACGCGGTCGGGCGGGGGCGGTTCGACTTCGCCGGGGACGATGAGACGTACATCCCGAAAGTGGTCAATGCCGGGCTCCCCACCGATACGTCGGTGGGCGATTTCGATGCCGGATTCGATGCCGCCGAGGTGCGGGTCGACGAGTACTACACCACGCCGTACGAGTTCTCGATGCCGATGGAACCGCATGCGTGTCTGGTGGAACCGCGGGGTGAGGACCTGGTCGTCTACGCCAGCTGCCAGATCGTCGACGCGGCGCACTCCTCGGTCGCCGGCACGCTGCGGATGGACCCCGCGCGGATCCATATCGTCAGCCCCTTCGTCGGCGGGGGATTCGGCTCCAAGCTGGGCATCCACTCCGAGACGATCCTGGCCGCACTGGCCGCCCGCGAGCTGCGTCAACCGGTCAAGGTCGCGCTGACCCGGCAGCAGGTCTTCCAACTCGTGGGCCTGCGCCCCACCTCGAATCAGCGGGTGCGGCTGGGTGCGGGGCGCGACGGACGGCTGGCTGCGCTCGCCCATGACGTCACCATGCACACCAACCGCGACCTGGAGTACGCCGAGCAGACCGCCGCCACCACCCGCAGCCTCTACGCCGCGCCCCACCGGCTGACCAGCCACCGGCTCACGCCGCTCGATCTGCCGCGCGGGTCGGACGTCCGCGCGCCGGGCGAGGCACCGGGCATGCTCGCGGTGGAGTCGGCGATGGACGAACTGGCCGATGCGCTCGGCATGGACCCGGTCGAGCTGCGGATCCGCAACGAGCCCACCGTCGATCCCGAGCGGGACGTGCCCTACAGCGACCGGCATCTGGTCGACTGCCTGCGCGACGGGGCGCGGCGGTTCGGCTGGGAGCGCCGCCCCGCCGCCCCGGCGACCGTCCGCGAGGGAAGGTGGCTGGTCGGCTACGGCATGTCGGCCGCCATCCGCGGGCACTTCCAGGGACCGACGGCGGTGCGGGTGCGTCTGGAGGCGGACGGCACCGCCGTCGTCCAGTCGGACATGACCGATATCGGCACGGGCACCTACACCATCCTGACCCAGGTCGCCGCCGAGGGGCTGGGGCTGCCGCCCGACCGGGTGCGGATCGAGCTCGGGCGTTCCGGACTGCCCTCCAGCTGGGGGTCGGGTGGCTCGTGGGGCGCCGCCAACTCGTGCACCGCGGTGCACCGGGCGTGTGCGGCCCTGCGGGAGAAGCTGCTGGTCGCGGCGTGTGGCGATGAACGCTCTGCGCTGCACGGCCGGGACCCGGCCGACGCCGTGTTCGCCGAGGGCACCGTACGCATCGGCGACGCGTCCCAGGCCATGGGCGAGATCGTCGCCCGCCATCATCCCGACGGTGCGGAGGCGGAGGGCACGACCCTCTTCATGGGCGACGACCCGAACTACTCGGCCTACTCGATCCACACCTACGGCGCCCACTTCGCCGAAGTGGGGGTCGACGCGGACACCGCCGAGATCCGTCTGCGGCGGATGCTGGGCGTGTTCTCGGTGGGGCGGGTGCTCAACCCGAAGACGGCCCGCTCGCAGCTGATCGGCGGCATGATCTGGGGAGCGGGCGCGGCCCTGGAGGAAGAAGCCGTGGTCGATCTGCGGTCCGGCGCCTTCGTCAACCGGGACCTCGCGCAATACCTGGTTCCGGTCCACGCCGACATCCCCGACGTCGAGGTCGTCATCCTCGACGGGTACGACGACAAGGCCAATGTCCTGGGCGCGAAGGGCATAGGCGAGCTGGGCATCTGCGGGTCCGGTGCGGCGGTCGCCAACGCGGTGTTCAACGCCACGGGGACGCGTGTGCGCGACTTCCCCATCACGATCGAGAAGGTGCTGCCGGGGCTGCCACCTGTCGAGGACTGAACCTGTGACGGGCGGTGCCGGCCCACCGGCCAGCGGCAGATCCCGGCCCGGGGCCCTGCGCGTGAGAGCCGGCGCGAGACGATCAGCGCGAGAGGAACTGCTGGCACTGATAGGGCCCGGCGCGCCCGTCCCGGCCGATGAGGGTCACCTGGACCTGGTCCGGACGGGTGCCGTGGATCAGGACCTCGGCACGCGCGAAGGTGCAGACCAGCTGCCCGGTGCTCTGGTCCTGGGGGAAGTCGGCGCTGTAGTGCCGGGCATCGATGGTGACATTGCCGCGGTGGGAGGTGACACTCAGCCGCTCTTCGAGGCTGACGAGGCTGGTCAGCCCGTGGGCCCGCTCCTGCGCGGTAGGCCCGCTGAGCAACAGCTTGTAGGCGGCGTTGAAATGATCGACATCGATGCCGGGCCGGGGCACCCCGCGCAGTCCGGTGCCGGAGGCGAAGTAGACCCGCATGCCCGTCGGGATCCCGGCCGGCGCGGTGCCGCCGTCCGTGACACCCGTGGGACGGATGCCGCAGCCCGCGGCGACGAGGACGAGCACACAGCAGCTGAGGGCGGTGCGGGGACGCGTCATGAGGCGGATTCCGTACGGAGCGGGAGGCGGAGGGTGAAGACGGCGCCGATGCCCGGTTCGGGGGGCGCGAGTTCGATGGTGCCGCCGTGCAGACGGGCGTTCTCCAGGGCGATGGCCATGCCCAGGCCGCTGCCCTCCGAGCGGCTGCGGGCGCTGTCGGCCTTGTAGAAGCGGTCGAAGACATGGCGGGCGGCCTCGGGGGCCAGCCCCGGGCCGTGGTCGGCGACCGAGACGGTGAGCCGGTCGTCCGCCGCCCGTACGGTGACGGCCACCGGCGGTGCGCCGTGCCGGAGGGCGTTGCCGACGAGGTTGGCGACGATGACATCGAGGCGGCGGCGGTCGAGCCGGGCCCGTATGCCCGGCGGGAGATCGGCCTCGACCCGGTCGGCCCAGCCGCGGGCCGCGAGAGTGGCGCGCACCGCCTCGGCCAGGTCCACTTCGTGCACCGTCAGCGCCACGGCGCGGGCGTCGAAGCGGGATATCTCGATGAGGTCGTCGACGAGCCGGGCCAGCTTGGCGGTCTCGGCACTGACCGTACGGGCCGCGTGTGCGGTGTCGGGGGTGAGGTGGTCGGCGTCCTCCTCCAGGACGCTGGAGACCATGGTCATGGCGGCGAGCGGGGTGCGCAGTTCATGGGAGACATCGGCGACGAAACGGCGGGCCAGTGCCTCCTGTTCGCGCAGCTCGCCGACGGTGTGCTCCAGCGCGCCGGCCGTTTCGTTGAAGGTGTGGGCGAGTTCGGCCAGTTCGTCGCGGCCCTTCTCCTCGACCCGGATGCTCAGTTCGCCGGTGGCCAGTCTGCGGGTGGCCCGTGCCAGCCTGCGGACCGGGCGCAGCACCGTACGGGCCGCGAGCAGTGCCAGCAGGGCGGCCAGCAGTACCACGGGCACCAGGCCGCGCTGCACAGTGCGCACCAGTTCGGCGGTGTCGCGCTCCTCCTCCGCCAGGGAGACGACCGCGAATACCTCGACCCCGGACGGCGCTCCGGAGCCGGCGTGCGAGGCCGGATCCAGGCCGACCGGGGCGCCGAGCACCAGCCACGGCTTGCCCCCGTACTCCACCCGCTGCTGCGAGACCCGGGCGCGGTCCCGCACGGCGGCGCGCAGCTCGGGAGTGATCCGGGTGCGGTCGGCGGACGCGTCGGAGGAGGCGGTGTACTCGCGGTACCGGGCGAGGACCAGCGAGCCGTGCAGGCCGGAGGAGACCTCGGTGGCGAACCGGGTCAGGGAGCGCAGATCGGGTGGGACGTCGAGTTCCGTCGCCAGCTGGCCGACGCGGTTGTGGAAGTCATCGACGGCGGCGCTCTGCGCCCGTTTGAGGACCGCGTCGCGCGATTCCCGGTACGCCAGTGCCGTCGCGGTGACGGCGCTGATCAGGGCGACCACGACGACGGTGATGATCAGCCGGCCGCGCAGCCCGTCGAGGCGGGGGAGCCGGAAACGCCCCCGCGCGGCGGCTCTCGGGGCGGTCTTCGCAGCGGGTTGGGCCGTGCTCCCCGTCGCGGTCGTCCGCATCGCGCTCACAGCGGCCCGAAGCGATAGCCGAAGCCGCGCACCGTCTGGATGTAGCGAGGCTTGGCGGGGAGGTCTTCCAGCTTGGCGCGCAGCCGTCCGACCGCCGCGTCCACCAGCCGGGAGTCGCCCAGGAAGTCGTGCTCCCAGACGAGTTCGAGGAGCTGTTCCCGGCTGAAGACCCGGCCGGGGGCGGCCGACAGCTGCAGCAGCAGCCGCAGCTCGGTGGGCGGGAGGGGGACGGGGGCGCCGTGTTTGGTGACGGTCAGGCCGGACCGGTCGATGACGAGTCCGGCGAAGTCGTCGGTGTCCGTGCGGGGGCCCGGCCCGGCCCGGCGCAGTGCCGCACGGATACGGGCCTCCAGCACCCGGCCGGTGATCGGTTTGACCACATAGTCGTCGGCGCCCGCCTCCAGCCCGCTGACCACGTCCAGATCGTCGCCGCGGGAGGTGAGCATGATGATCGGCAGCTGCCCCCGGCCGCGGATGCGGCGGCAGACCTCGAACCCGTCGATACCGGGCAGCATGAGGTCGACCACCGCGATCTCGATACCGCCGCCGCACGGGCGCGACAGCAGCGTCAGGCCCGCCTCACCGGTGGCGACGGCGTCGACCTCATGGCCGTGCCGGCGCAGCACCAGCTCCATTCCGTCGCGTACGGAGGTGTCGTCCTCGATCAAGAGCACATGCGGCATGCCGACGATTATGGGCGAGGGTTTGTGCAGCTCAGGGGTTATCCACAGGGCGAAAGCGCGGGGCCGCGACATTGTTACGTTCTCATCATGCGGCCATGGAACGGCCACCAACTACGGCCCCGACATTGGGCCGCATGACGCAGAAGACAGGTTCCCGTTCCCGTGCCGCGCGCCTCGCGCTGCTGATCGCCGTACCCGCTCTGGCGCTGACCACCGCCTGTGGGGGCGCCGCGCCGTCCGGCGAAGGTGTCGCCTCCGTCAGCGACGCGCCCACCACCGGCCAGTCCAAGGACGGCGGTTCCAAGGGCGGTGCGTCCCAGGGCAAGAGCGCCTTCTACGACGCACAGATGAAGTACGTGCAGTGCCTGCGCAAGAACGTCTCCAAAGACTTCCCCGCCCCCAAGCTGAGCGGCTATCTCGACTGGACGAAGATCGAGGAGCTGGAGACCTCGATGGGCGGCGAGAGCCTTGTCAAGGGCACCCGGGGCCGGGTGTGCGCGCCCGAGATGCGAAAGGCCATGAATCTGGAGCCGCCCCGCGACACCCAGAAGGAATACGAGTCGATGCTCGCGCACGCCAAGTGCATGCGTGCCCACGGCGTATCGAAATTCACCAACCCGCAGCTGCAGAACGGCAACGTCATGCCCGGCGGTGACGCGAACCCCACCTCGCCCGAGGTCAAGACCGACTCCTCCACCTACAAGGAGGCCCGTCAGGCCTGCAAGGACAAGCTCCTCGACGGACTGGACGGCAGGCAGTGAGCTCCGCACCACAGCGCCGCCGGGCGCTCGTCGCCCTGGCGACGGCGGTCACCGCCACCACGGTGACCGCCGGTGTCATGCTCCTCACCAACCCCGGCCAGGACGCCTCGGCTGACGGCCGGAAGCCGAAGGGGCCGCCCACCACCACCGAGATCACCCGCACCGACCTCGTGCAGAGCAAGACCGTCGACGGACAGCTGGACTACGCGCAGCGCCGGGCGGTGAAGTCCCCCGTGCAGGGCACGATCACCAAGGCCGCCCAGCCGGGGAAGACCGTGGCACTCGGGCAGCGCCTGTACGAGCGCGACGCCCGGCCGGTGGTCCTCCTCTACGGCTCGACGCCGATGTTCCGCGCGATGAAGGCCGGCACCCGCGGCCCGGACGTCCTCCAGCTGGAGCGCAACCTCCGCGATCTGGGCTTCGGCTCCGGGCTGTATGTGGACGTCCGCTATGACGAGGCGACCAAGGCCGCCGTCAAGGCGTGGCAGAAGTCCCTCGATGTGACCGCCAACGGCGAGATCGGCCAGGGGGACGTCGTCTTCCAGCGCGGTCCCGTCCGGGTGGTGACCGCGGACGCCGCCCTCGCCGACGCCGTCGGCCCGGACAAGGCGGTCCTGACGGTCGCCTCCACCAAGCCCGTCGTACGGGCCTCGCTCGACCAGGCCGACGGGGCACTGGCCGCGGCCGGCACCAAGGTGGAGATCACCATGCCCGGCGGAGGCACCCGGCACGGCAAGGTCAGCGGTGTGGTGGCCCCCGAGGAGTCCGATTCCGCCACGGGCGGGCCGGCCGGCTCCGGTGACGCGAGCCAGGACATCGACGTGGAGATCACGCTCGACGACGAGACCAAGCTCCAGGAGAAGGACCGGCAGGGCACCCTCAGCGTGAAGTTCGTCAGCGAGAGCCGCAAGGACGTGCTGACGGTTCCGGTCGAGGCGATCGTCGCGCTGCGCGAGGGCGGCTACGGGCTGGAGCTGGTCCAGGGCGCCAAGACCCGCATGGTGGCGGTCGAGACCGGTCTGACGGCCGACGGCCGGATCGAGGTCAGTGGCCCCGGCCTGGCCGAAGGCATGAAGGTGGGGGCGGCCGAGCAATGACCCCAGCCGTGATCGAACTGCGGGCTGCCACCAAGTCGTACCCGGGCGGGGTGCACGCCCTGCGGGGTGTGGACCTCCGGGTGGAGCGCGGCGAACTGACCGCCATCGTCGGCCCGTCGGGCTCCGGCAAATCCACCCTGCTCAACCTGCTCGGTACCCTCGACCGGGCCACCTCGGGCGAGGTCCGGGTGGCCGGGTACGACGTGAGCGGGCTGTCCGACGCCCAGCTCTCCGCACTGCGCGCCCGGCACATCGGCTTCGTCTTCCAGCACTTCCACCTCGCGCCGGGCCGCAGCGCCCAGGACAATGTCGCGGAC
Organism: Streptomyces sp. NPDC047049; assembly: GCF_040643995.1. Lineage (NCBI taxonomy): Bacteria > Bacillati > Actinomycetota > Actinomycetes > Kitasatosporales > Streptomycetaceae > Streptomyces > Streptomyces sp. NPDC047049. The sequence continues at coordinate 58,183 of NZ_JBEYVM010000004.1, forward strand.
GGCCTGCTGTACGGCGGAACGGGCCTGCGGGAGCGGCGCGCCCGCGCCCGTACGGCGCTGGAGGAGGTGGGGCTCGGACACCGCACCGGCCACCTCGCCCATCAGCTGTCGGGCGGCGAGAAGCAGCGCGTGGCGATCGCCCGCGCACTGGTCGGCGGCCCCGATCTGCTGCTCGCCGACGAGCCGACCGGCGCGCTGGACACCGCCTCCGGTGAGCTGGTGATGAACCTCATCCGTGAGCTCCACGCGGGCGGGACGACCGTCTGCGTCATCACCCACGACAACGACATCGCCGACTCGCTGCCCCGCCGTATCCGCTTCCGCGACGGCGAGATCGTCGACGACTCCGGAACCGCACCCGCCGCATCCGGCTCGTCGTCCGCCTCCGGCTCGTCGTCCGCCTCCGGCTCGTCCGCCGCACCCGGCCCGCCCCTCGAGCGCACCGAGGAGGCGACCCGATGAGCGGCCCCGCACTCCGGGCAGCCCGGCTCTCCCCGGCCGATGTGCTGCGGGTCGGCGCCGAGGGCCTGCGCAGTCGCCGCACCCGCGTCGTGCTGTCCGCCCTCGGCATCGCGATCGGCATCGCCACGATGGTCGCGGTCATCGGCCTGTCGACGTCCAGCCGGGCCGACATCATGGACCGGATGGACCGGCTCGGCACCAACCTGCTCACCGCCGAGGCAGGCAAGGACGCCATGGGCCGCACCGCCAAACTCCCCAAGAACGCCGCGGCGATGGTCGAGCGGATCGGCCCCGTCCAGCACGCCACCGCCATCGGCGCGGTCGACGCCCGGGTGCGGCGCAGCGACGCCGTGCCGGAGGAGATGGCGGCGGGCATCACCGTCCAGGCCGCCCGTACCGACCTGCTGGGCGCACTCAACGCCCGTACCGCTCAGGGAAGCTGGCTGAACCGCGCCAGTGAACGCCTGCCCACGGTCGTGCTGGGCTCGGTGGCCGCCGGCCGCCTCGGCATCACCGAGCCCGGCGCCAAGATCCTGCTGAACGACCGCTGGTACGTCGTCACCGGCATCCTCGCGCCCATCGAGCTGGTGCCGACCCTGGACCGTACCGCCCTGGTCGGCTACCCCTCCGCCGAGCGCTACTTGGGCTTCGACGGCCACCCGACCATGCTCTTCGAGCGCTCCACGGACGCCTCCGTGGAGGCGGTCCAGGGCGTCCTGGCCCGTACGGTCAACCCGGGTGACGAGGCCTCGGTGAAGGTCTCCCGGCCCTCCGACGCCCTCGCGGCCAAGGCCGCCACCGACGAGGGGATGACCAGCCTGATGCTGGGCCTGGGCGCGGTGGCGCTGCTCGTCGGCGGGGTGGGCGTGGCCAACACCATGGTGATCTCGGTGCTGGAACGCCGCCAGGAGATCGGGCTGCGCCGCGCCCTCGGCGCGACAAAAGGCTCGATCCGGCTCCAATTCCTCACCGAATCACTGCTGTTGTCAGCCCTCGGCGGGCTGGCGGGCGCCGCACTGGGCGCCGCCGCCACGGCCGTCTTCGCGCACGCCCAGGGCTGGACCGCCGTCGTACCGCCCTGGTCGCTGGCCGGCGGTCTGGGCGCCACCCTGGTGATCGGCGTCATCGCGGGCCTCTACCCGGCGGTACGGGCCTCCCGGCTGCATCCGACGGAGGCGCTCGCGGCGACCTGACCGGCGATGGGTTCCGCTCGGCGGAGCTGCCGGTCCTCCTCGGACGATCGGCGGCTCCGCCGGTCGTCCGAGGAGGTGAGGCGAGGAACGCCCCCCGGCCCCATGTCCGGCCTCCTGGGCCGCCGTCCCATGTTTCGCATCTCACAGTGCCCAGGCGGAAGTTAACGGCTCGCCGCACGGGGCGCGGCCGATTTCCCCGCCCACGAAGAGGTGCGGCACCAGCCGCATCACCGCCCTCGGTCAGGCCGTCGTCCCCCTCCACACGACCCGCTCACGCCGAGGCCGCAAAAGGCTCACTGCCCGACACCTTGTGGCCTGAGTCACTGGCTGGTTAAGCTCCAGCACGCTTCTGGCACATTTCCTCCGCAAGTTGACCTATTGGTGTGGCAATCTTCACGATCTGCCCACAAACGTGAGGTGGCTTCGCATGGAACGGCGAGCAGCGACCCCGCGAGCGGACGACTCACCGCACGGCTTACCGGCGGCGTTCTTCCGCGGCGCGCCGGGAAGCCGTCCGGCAGCAATCCGTCCGGCAGCAGCCCGTCCGGGGGAGGACCCGGCGCGGACGCGGCCCGACCACGAGGCCCGCGCCGACCGCACCGCCCGCACCGCCCGCACCGCCACGAGACCGGCCGCGGGCCGTCCCTGATGACGCACTCCGCGCCGGCGCCGGCCCCCGCCGCCCCTCTGCCGCACGCCCGCCGCGACGTCCGGCTGTTCTGGTGGGCGGGCACCTGTGACGCCCTCGGCAGCCAGGTGTCCGGGTTCGTTCTGCCGTTGCTGCTGTTGCGGCTGGGGCGTTCGCCCGCCGAAGTCGGCGCCCTCGCCGGGCTCTTCGCGGTCGCCACGCTGGTCCTCGGCCCGCTCGCCGCTGTGCCCGCCGACCGCGGGGCCCGTAAGCGGGTGATGGTGGGCGCCGCGCTGGTGTCCGCCGCGGCGATGGCCGGGGTCACCGCGGCAGTCGCCGCGGGCCGGGTCCCGTTGGCCGTTCTGCTGGCCGCCGTACTCGTCGAACGGTGCGCGACCGCCTGCTACGAGGCGGCGTCGCTGGGCACCGTGGCGCTGGTGTGTCCCCCGGAGGAGCACCGGCGGGTGCTGGCCCGATTACAGGCGGGGGAGCGGGGAGCCCTCGTCGTCGGGCCCGCACTGGGCGGACTGCTCTTCGCCGCCGGCGCGTGGCTGCCGTTCCTCGTGGACGCCCTGTCGTACGTCGTCGCGGCGGGCGGCATCCGCGCCATGCGCTCGGGTCTGTCCCCGCGGCCGGAGCAGCGGTCGCCGGACGGTACGCCGCGCCGGCCCCGGCGGGCGCTGCTCGCCGAGGCCGGGGCGGGGGTGGGGCTGCTGCGCCGGGAGCCCGTCCTGCGACTGGCGCTCGTCTGGATCTCGGCCGTCAACGCCCTGCTCGTCGCGCTGTATTACACGACGGTCTTCGCCCTCCAGGACCACGGCCGGGGCGCGGCTCCGCTGGGCCTGGTCCTCGCGCTGTCCGGGGCGGCCGGCCTGGCCGGTGCGCTGGCCGCACCGCGACTGGCCGGCCGGCACGCGGCGGCTACGGTGCTGGTGGCGGTGTCCTGGCTGATGGTGCCGCCCGCCGCGGCCCTGGCGGTGGCCCGCGAGGCCTGGCAGTTCGGACTCCTCCTCGGACTCCTCTGTTTCCTGACGCCGCCGGCCACCGTGGCGCTGCAGGCCCGGATCATACGGATCACCCCGCCCGGACTGCAGGCCCGCACCGGCACCGTGCTGGCCACCGCGTCGGGCGCGGCGGCGGCCCTGGCCCCGGCCCTCGCCGGGCTGGCGGCCGGCCGCGCCGGGGCCGGAGCGACCCTCCTGGGCTGTGCGGTGCTGCTGACCGTGCTCGCGCTGTACGCGACCCGCGGGGCATCGAGCCTCCCCCGCGGGACGAAGGAGGAGACCGTATGACCGCCACCGCGGCAGGTACCGCCGCACCGCAGCCCGGCACCGGTTTCCGGGTCTACCGGCCGGCGCTCCCCGAGGTCTGCCCGCGCGACCCGGCACGGATGGCCCTGGCCGCGGACGCCGACGGCCGCTGCGAGATCTTCACCTGGAACGCCGCCACCGGCACCGCACGCCAGGTCACCGACAGCCCGGAGGGCACGGTGCACTGCGCCCTCGACGCCGATGCCCGGGTGTGGTGGTTCACCGAGGACCGCGGCGGCCAGGGGCTCTGGTACTTCCAGGACTTCGAGGGCGGACCGCGGCACCCCGGCCTGACCGGCCTGCGCCCGGGGCTCCCGTGCGGCCTCGCTCTCAGCGACGCCGGCACCGTGGCCCTCGGCCTCGGCGACGGCCGCTCGATGACCGTCCACCTCGGCACACCGGGCGGCCCGGCCCGGCCGGTGCGCACCGTCGACGGCCCTGCGCTGCTGACCGGCATCTCGCCGTCGGGCGGGCTCCTGGCGCTGTCGGGGGCGGCCGGAGCCGACCGTGCGGTCACCCTCGTGACCTGTTCCGGAGCGGTCCTCGACCAGCTCTCCGGACGGCGTGGCCGGCTGTGGGCGCTCGGCTTCGCGCCGACCCCCGCCACCACCGAACTCCTGCTGGTCCAGGAGGACAACGACGGCTACCACCTGGCCAGTTGGCGGCCCGGCGCCGGACTGCGGCCGCACAGCTGGTGCCGCTTCGACACCGAGATCACCGCACGCTGGTACCCCGAAGGACGACGGGTCCTCATCCGCCACGACCGCCACGGCCGCTCCGCCCTCACCACCGCCGACCTGGAGCGGCGCACCCTGAGCCCGGTGCCCACCCCGCCCGGCACCCTGCTCGACGCCGTCCCGCACTCGCGCGATGACGTGCACTACCTCTGGACCGATACGGCCACCCCGCCGCGGATGGGCTCCACCGCCGGCACCCGGCTGCCCGCGCTCCCCGCCCTGCCGGCCCCCGGACCCGGCCGGCACCGTGACCTGTGGACCCCCGGCCAGGACGGCCCCGTGCACACCCTGCTCGGCGAACCGGAACCGACCCGCGGCGCGCGGCCCCCGCTGGTGTTCCTGATACACGGCGGACCCGCCGACCACGACCGCGACGCCTACGACCCGCAGGTGCACTCGCTGATCGCCTCCGGGTTCGCCGTCGCGCGGGTCAACTACCGCGGCTCCACCGGCTACGGGCCAGCCTGGCGCGCCGCGTACGGCGAGGGGGTGGGGCTCACCCAGGTCGCCGACCTCGTCGCGGTCCGGGCCGACCTGCTCCGCCGCGGCCTGGCCCGCGAGGACGCGATCGGCCTGTGGGGCACCTCCTGGGGCGGCTACCTGACCCTGCTCGCGCTCGGCACCCGGCCGGACCTCTGGCAGGCGGGCGTCGCCGTCAAACCGGTCGCCGACTGCGCCGCGGCCCACCGCTTCGGCACCCCCGCACTGCGTGCCCTGGACGAGCGGCTGTTCGGCGGCACCCCCGACGCCGTGCCAGAACGCTACGCGCGCAGCTCGCCCGTCCACTACGCGGCCGAGGTCCGTGCCCCGCTGCTGGTGATCGCCGCCACCCGCGACGCCAAATGCCCGCCCGGCCAGGTCCGGAGCTACCTGGCCGCCCTGCACCGGGCCGGTGTCGCACACGAGTCCCGCTGGCTGGACACCGGCCACGACGGTTACACCGGCACGCACCACGTGGCCGCCCTGCGACACGCCATGGGCTTCCTCGGCCGGCATCTGCGCCGCACCCCGCGGCCCACCGAACCCCCCGTCCCACAGCGGACGGGGTCTCCGGGAGCACCGGCCCGTCCGGCGCCCCGGGAAGCGTGAGAACCGTTCCCGCCATCCGGCAGAACAGGAGACACAGCCATGCAGAAGGACATCATCCACAACGACCCGCTCGCGGGTGACGAGGAGAACCGCAAGCCGAGCATCGGCATCACGGTGACCGTCCCGTTCCGCAACGCCGAGGAAACCGAGGAGGACTGACCCTCCCCGGCCGGCCCGGTACACCGCCGGGCCGGCCGGACCGCCGCACGTCACCGGCCGGCCGCCCGGCCACCTCCCCTCCCACCCCGCCGCCTACGAGGAGCCGACATGCGCGTCCTGCTGGTCAACATGCCCTGGTCACCGATCGACCTCCCGTCCCTCGCACTCGGAATCCTCCGGCGCAGCGTCGACGAACGCACCTCCGGTCACGCCGATGTCCTGCACGCCAACCTGGAGTTCACCGACTGGATCACCCGGCGTACCGAGTTCACCGCGGACGACTACCAGTTCTATGCGCTCTCCTCCTACTTCATGGGATGCGGCGACTGGGTGTTCTCCTCCGCGCTCTATGACGATCCCGAGTGGCGGGTACCGGAGTTCCGCGCCTCGATGCACGGCAAGCTGCGCGAGGAACGGCTGCAAATGTCCCAGGAACTGCACCGCGTGGTACCGGAGTTCGTCCAGGAGACAGCCGAGCGGATCGTCGCGGCGGGCCCCGACGTCGTCGGCTTCACCTCCACCTTCCAGCAGAACACCGCCGCGCTCGCCGCCGCCAAGTACGTCAAACGCCTCGCCCCGCACATCAAGACCGTCATGGGCGGCGCCAACTGCGACGCCGAACAGGGCGCGGCCGGCCACCGCAACTTCCCCTTCCTGGACTACGTGGTCCGCGGCGAGGGCGAAGCCGTCTTCCCCCAGCTGCTCACCGCCCTCGACGAGGGCGGCGACCTGTCCGCCGTCCCCGGGCTGTGCCACCGCAGCCCCGACGGCACCAGCACCGCCAACCCGATGAGCACCAGCCCGCTGCCGCCCGCCACCATCCTGCCGCCCGACTACACCGGCTACTTCGAGCGGCTGGCGTCCTCCGTGGCCCGCAACTGGGTGGAGCCCAAACTCGTCGTCGAGGGCGCCCGCGGCTGCTGGTGGGGGGAGAAACACCACTGCACCTTCTGCGGCCTCAACGGCTCCTTCATGCAGTTCCGCAGCAAGAGCCCGGAGACCTTCTACGAAGAGATCATGGACCTGGCGCGCCGTCACCGTGTGCTGGACATGTACGTGGTCGACAACATCCTCGACATGGGCTACCTCAACACCGTCCTGCCCCGCATCATCGACAGCGGCTACGACCTGCGCCTGCACATCGAGATCAAGGCCAATATGCGCCGGACCCAGCTGCGCACCCTCGCCGACGCCGGAATGATCTACGTCCAGCCTGGCATCGAAAGTCTCAACAGCCGGGTGCTCGACCTGATGGACAAGGGCGTGAGCGGCTGCCAGAACGTCCGTATGCTGCGCGACGGAGCCGAGACCGGGCTCTCCGTCTGCTGGAACTACCTCCACGGCTTCCCCGGCGAGAGCGCCGCCGACTACGAGCCGGTGATCGCCCAACTGCCCGCGCTGGAACACCTCGACCCGCCGGTCGACCTCTCCGCGCGCATCGCCATCGAACGCTTCAGCCCGTACTTCAACCGGCCCGAACTCGGCTTCACCGGTCTGCGGCCCGAGAAGCACTACCGCTTCACCTACGACCTGCCCGAGTCCGAACTGTACGACCTGGCCTACGTCTTCGAGGCCCCCGAACGCGGCATCGGGGAGCCCATCGTCACCGCCCTCAACGACGCGCTGGCCGCCTGGCGCAAACACCACGCGGACAGCAGGCTCACCCACACCGACCTCGGTGACCGCATCGTGCTGGTCAGCCGCAGACGCGCCTTCGGCTGGGGGGTCATGGAGCTCACCGATCCCCTGGAGATCGCGGCCTTCAAGCTGCTCGACCAGCCGCACGCCCCCGCCGCACTGACCCGCAAGCTCGCCGCACGGCTGCCCGGACAGCGGCTCGACGCGGCCGCCGTGCACACCCTCCTCCAGCGCTGGGTGACGCTCGGGCTGGTCTTCACCGACGGCGGACAGTACGTCCACCTGGCGCCGGCCGCCGTCAACGAGGACCTGCTGCGCCTCGACTTCATGCGCCACCGCCACGCCGCGCCCGCCCACCACGAGACGCCGCAGACACCCCGGGACGTCGTCCACGCCTAGGGAGACACCTTCTGGGGCCGGTCTTCAAAGCCCCGCCGCCGTCCGGCCCACGAGGAGACATCCATGACCTGCACCACCACCCCCGCCCCCCGGGCACTGACGCTCGCCGCCTGGCGGGACTACGACGAGGATGCCTGCACCCTGCCCGGCATGAGTCTGGGCGAACTCGACCTGGCCGGACCGCCGGAGAAGCATGCCGCCCGGCTGTGGGAGCTGGGGGTACGGCGGGTGCGGCTCGCCGAGGAGATCGACCTGGCCGCCGTCGACGACCCCGGTGCGGCTCCCGACGCCGCCGCGCACGCGGTCCGGCAGCTGTGCCTGGTCCGTGATCTGACGGCACGTGCCGTATTCGTCCAGTGGCAGCTGCGCCTGCCGGACGGGCCCGCCGACGGCTGGCGCGAGCTCTGCCACCTCCAGCCGCCCCAAACCCTCAGCGGGCCCGCCGACGAGGCGGCCGCGCTCTCCGGGTGGCGCGGCGAGCACTACCTCTGCAAGTGCGTGTGGCGGCAGGGCCCCGGCTTCGTCCAGATCCGCGACCGCCGATGGGGCCACCTGCGCCGCTTCACCACGGACGAGCCCGGCTACCGGGAGGCGATCGGCCAACTGTCCTACGGCGCACCGCTGTCGGCCGTACCCGCGGGGATCGCCGCCGACTTCCTGGAGGAGCGCCTGGTCTCCCGCACCGGGCCGCTGCTGTGGTGGCTGCCGTACCGGGTGAACCGGTGGATCCAGGAGGCGATGGCGATCTGAGGACTCCGGCGCGGCCCACCCCGGCCGGAGCGGGCCGAGCACGGCCGGCCCCTGTCGGCGCAAGCGGACGGGCACTGTGGCGCAGACGACAGCCGAAAACGGATGACGGCTCCGTTCTCGCGTGTTGGTGCACAGCGGAGCGTCCACCCGCGGCGCTCCGCGACCGCCTTCTCGTCTCAGGAGCCCACACGTGCATTCCAGCGATTCCGCCGCCCGCGCGGCCCAGGTGCTCTCCCGCCCCTTCACCCTGGGCGGCCTCACCGTGCCCAACCGGATAGCCATGGCGCCGATGACCCGCGAGTTCTCGCCGGGCGGAGTCCCGGGTGCCGATGTCGCGGACTACTACGCGCGCCGGGCCGCCGGCGGCACCGGGCTGATCATCACCGAGGGTACCTACGTCGATCACCCGGCCGCCGGGACCAGCGGGGCCGTGCCGCGCTTCCACGGCGAGGACGCCCTCGCCGGCTGGGAGCGTGTCGTCCGGGCGGTGCATGCGGCGGGCGGGACGATCATGCCGCAGCTGTGGCACGTCGGCATGGCCCGCGCGGCGGGCGCGCCGCCGTTCCCGGACGCCCCGCCCTCCGGGCCGTCCGGCCTCGCCCTCGACGGCTCCCCGTCCGGTCACGCCATGACCCAGCAGGACCTCGACGACGTCATCGCGGCGTTCGCCGACGCGGCCGCAGCGGCCGAACGCCTGGGCTTCGACGGCGTCGAGCTGCACGGTGCGCACGGCTACCTGATCGACCAGTTCCTGTGGTCGGCCACCAACCACCGCACCGACGCGTACGGCGGCAGCCTCCGTGCCCGTACGCGCTTCGCGGCCGAGATCGTGGCGGCCTGCCGGGCTGCGGTGTCGCCGCACTTCCCGGTCCTCTTCCGGATGTCGCAGTGGAAGATGGGCAACTACCAGGCACGTCTCGCCGAGACACCGGACGAGCTCCAGGAGATCGTCGGTCCGCTCAGCGACGCCGGGGTCAGCGCCTTCCACTGCTCGACGCGCCGCTACTGGCTGCCGGAGTACGAGGACTCGGACCTCAACCTCGCCGGATGGGTCAAGAAGCTCTCCGGCAGGCCGACGGTCAGCGTCGGCTCCGTCGGACTCGACAACGAGTTCATCGGGACGTTCCGGGCCGAACAGGCCGGCGTCACCGGTATCGACCGGCTGCTGGACCGGATGGAGCGCGACGAGTTCGACCTCGTGGCCGTCGGGCGGGCCCTGCTCGGTGACCCGGAGTGGGCGGCCAAGATCTTCGAGGGCCGCACCGGCGAACTCCAGCCGTTCCAGGCCTCGATGCTGCGGACGCTGAGCTGACGCGGCGCGGTGCGGGGGCGGTGCCCACCTGGCACCACCGGTGACCCTTCGGTCGCAGCAGGTGTCCCGCGACGCTGGGTGACCCGCCGCCCGCGAGGGGTGGCCTCGCGGCGCCTCGCACGTGGGATGCGGCCGTGGCAAGGTGGTGAGTGAGGTGGCCTCCCTCGCCCACCCCTCGAATCCGATGTGGAGGCTCGCATGGACGACAAGGAGTTCTTCCAGCTGGTGGCCGTTCGGGCGGGACTCTCGCGGCAGGAAGCGGCCGATCTCACCCGTGCGACTCTGGAGACGCTCGGCGTTCGGCTCAGCGACGGCGAAGTCCGTGACCTGGCCCTCGAACTTCCCGAGTCCCTGCGTGGCTCGCTCCAGCGGGGGAGCGGTGAGACGGAGACCTTCGGGCCGGACGAGTCGATCCGCAGGGTGCGTGAGCGCACCGGCCTGACCCGGCCGGAAGCCGGGCGCGGCCTGCGTGCGGTGCTCGGCACGCTGCACGAGGCCATTTCGGAGAAGGAGTTCGGCCACGCCATGTCGCAACTCGGCAAGAAGTATGTGCAGTTGGTGGAGACCGGCTGACGGGCGGCTGACACGCCGGCTGACGGGGCGTTCGCCGGCCGGTCCGGCTGACGGACCGGCCGGCGGTGGTTCCTGTATCGGGCAGTGAACGGGTTTGACGGTGACATGACCGCGGCCCCCTCCCTCGGCCGGGCCCTGCGCCGCCGGGACGGTCCGCTTCTCCGTCATGGCCCAGGCCCCCGCGACGCCGCTCGCCACCTGACCGCACAGGAGCGGACGAGCCGCGCCGATGCCGCCGCCCCGCGCTGCCCCCTTCATGTGACTGATGGGCTGCGACGGCGAGCCTCTTTGGCGTGTTCCGAGGTGTCTGTACCGTCAGCCCGGCAGGGGGGCGACCGCGGGCGATGAGGAGTGCGGACCGTGACAGCCGTTCAGCAGACGGAATCCCTGCAACCGGTCAAGCGGCGGCGGAATGCCGGACGCGTGGTGGTGGACTGGCTGACGACCACCGACCACAAGACGATCGGCACGCTCTATCTGGGCACGTCGTTCGGGTTCTTCATGCTCGGCGGGGTTCTGGCGCTCGCCCTCCGGGCGGAGCTCGCCCGCCCGGGGCTGCAGATCCTCTCGAACGAGCAGTTCAACCAGGCCTTCACGATGCACGGCACCGTCATGCTGCTGATGTTCGCGACGCCGCTCTTCGCCGGATTCGCGAACTGGATCATGCCGCTGCAGATCGGCGCGCCCGATGTGGCCTTCCCGCGGCTCAATATGTTCGCCTACTGGCTCTACCTGTTCGGCTCCCTGATCGCCGTGAGCGGCTTCATCACACCGGACGGCGCCGCCGATTTCGGCTGGACGGCCTACACCCCGCTGTCCGGCCCGCTCCACACCCCGGGAACCGGCGGCGACCTGTGGGTGATGGGCCTGGCCTTCTCCGGTTTCGGCACCATCCTGGGGTCGGTCAACTTCATCACGACGATCATCTGTATGCGCGCGCCGGGCATGACGATGTTCCGGATGCCGATCTTCACCTGGAACATCCTGCTGACGGCCGTGCTGGTGCTGCTCGCCTTTCCCGTGCTGGCCGCCGCGCTGCTGGTGCTGGAGGCGGACCGGAAATTCGGTGCGCACGTCTTCGACGCCGCGAACGGGGGCTCCTTGTTGTGGCAGCACCTCTTCTGGTTCTTCGGTCACCCCGAGGTGTACATCATCGCGCTGCCGTTCTTCGGCATCGTCACCGAGATCTTCCCCGTCTTCAGCCGTAAGCCCATCTTCGGCTACATCGGACTGATCGCGGCGACGATCACCATCGCGGGGCTGTCGGTCACGGTCTGGGCGCACCACATGTTCGTGACCGGCGCGGTACTTCTGCCGTTCTTCTCCTTCATGTCCTTCCTCATCGCGGTCCCGACCGGGGTGAAGTTCTTCAACTGGGTCGGCACGATGTGGCACGGCTCGCTGTCCTTCGAGACCCCCATGCTCTGGTCGATCGGGTTCCTGGTGACCTTTCTCTTCGGCGGCCTGACCGGCGTTCTGCTGGCCTCACCGCCGATGGACTTCCACGTCTCCGACTCGTACTTCGTCGTGGCTCACTTCCACTACACCGTGTTCGGCACCGTGGTCTTCGCGATGTTCGCCGGCTTCTACTTCTGGTGGCCCAAGTTCACCGGCAGAATGCTCGACGAACGGCTCGGCAAAATCCACTTCTGGACCCTGTTCATCGGTTTCCATCTCACCTTTCTCATCCAGCACTGGCTGGGTGTCGAAGGCATGCCGCGCCGTTACGCGGACTATCTGGCGTCCGATGGCTTCACCACACTGAACACGCTCTCCAGCATCGGCGCGTTCCTGCTGGGCCTCTCGGTACTGCCATTCCTCTACAACGTCTGGAAAACGGCCAAGTACGCGCCGAAGCAAGCGGCCGACGACCCGTGGGGCTTCGGCCGCTCCCTGGAGTGGGCCACCTCCTGCCCGCCGCCGCGCCACAACTTCACCACGCTGCCCCGGGTCCGCTCCGAGTCCCCGGCCTTCGACCTGCACCACCCCGACGTCGCCGCCCTGGAAGACGCCAGGAAGGGCGCGCGGCGCGACGTGGACGCACCAGGAGTGCCGGGCCGCACCGGCCGCCCTTCGGGGGACGAACCGCGCTGAGGGGGTACGCCATGACCGACCACAGCACGCCGGACAGCCGCACGCCGGACAGCCGTACCGTCCGGGCCGGTATCGCCGACATCGAGGGATACCTGCTGTGGCAGGCGGAGACCGACCGCGCCCGCGCCGACGCCGAAGCCTTCGTCGACGCCCTCGACTGGCCGACCACGGCCCAACGGCAGGAGCTGGTGCGCCTCTTGGCCCTCCGGCAGCTCGATCTCTCGCAGCGGGCCGTCACCCGTATCGCCGGCCGGGCGCTCCAGCTCCGCCGGGAGTACCAGCAGCGCTACGACTGCCTCAAACGCCGTGTCCTGGCGGCCGCGCTGGCCGTGCTGGCCGCCCTGGTGCTGGTGAATGTCCTGGTGCTGGCCGCCTGCTGAGCGGCGCCGGCCGCGTGAGGTACCGGGGGCCCGCCGAAGGCCCGCAAGCGGGAAAAACTCCTTGCCGGACCGGCAAAGGGCGGGATGCTGCCGGGGCGGAGGCCGGGGTGCCCCTGCCTGCCCGCAGCCGTCCCGCCCCGCTTCGGGAGGCAGCGTCACCCGTACGGCCATAGCGTGAAGAGAGGGTCCGAAGACTTCCCCTCGATGGAGCGAAGAGGTGAGGCGCGATGACCGAATCCGCAGAGCGCGGGGCGCGGAACACCGGGAACCTGGGGCGGACGACCATCGCCGACGGTGTGGTCGCCAAAATCGCCTATCTGGCAGCCGCTGAATCCGACGGGGTTCATGCCCTCGGCAGCGGATTTTCGAGATCGGTGGGAGCCCTGCGCAAACGCGTACCCGGCGGGGGCACGACCACCGTGCACGGCGTCAAGGTCGAAGTCGGCGAGAAACAGGCCGCGGTCGACCTGGACATCGTCGTCGATTACGGCGAGGTCATCCCCGAGGTGGGCAGAGCCGTGCGCCAGAACGTGATCTCCGCGGTCGAGGGGATGACCGGTCTCCAGGTCGTGGAGGTCAATATCGCGGTGAGCGATGTGTGGCTCCCCGAGGAGGAGGAAGAGGAAAGGGTGCAGTAGCTCCCCTGGAAAGCCCCCTCCGCGCAGGCTCCCTACGTCCCGGCGGACTCGTCTCCCGGCAGGCGCGGCAGTTCGGGGGCTTCCGTGTCCAGCGGTACCGACCAGGAGTTGAGCAGACCCAGCTGAACGCCGGTGCGCGGCAGCACGGCGTCCAGGAACCAGTCGGCGGCCACCCGGACCCGGTTCCCCGGCATCGCCATCAGGTGATAGCCGCGGGTGACGGCCGCGGCGAGCGGGCCGGAGATCGGCAGGTGCAGGGGGTTCGCCGCGGCCTGTACACCGCCCAGGTCGACCATGAACCCCAGGTCATGGTGCTGATACGCGCGCGGTGAACCCCGGCCGCAGGACGCCGCGACATTGTGCGCCGCGACCTTGCCCTGCCGCTGGGCGTGCTGGGCGGTCATCGGCGTCACCTCGCCGGGGCGCGTCAGGTCCGGCACGGCCGCCGCGTCACCGCAGGCGAACACCTCCGGCCGGCCGGGCACGCCCAGGAACTTGTCCACGCACAGGCGCCCCTTGTCGGTGGGCAGCCCCAACGAGTCGACCAGCGGATCGGGCCGTACGCCCACACACCAGATCAGGGAACGGCTGTGGATGAACTCGCCGTCGTCGAGCAGCACCCCGTCGGCGGTGGCCTCCTTGACGGAGGTACGGGTGCGGACATCGACGCCACGGGAGCGCAGGACCCGGTCGGCGGTGTGCGACAGCCGTTCGTCGAGTCCGGGCAGCAGCCGGTCGGCGACGTCCAGCAGCAGCCAGCGGGGGCGTGGACCGTCCTTCAGCCCGGTGTTCTGCCGGGCCAGGTCGGCGCTGAACAGCACTCCGTGGGCGGCGACTTCGGTGCCGGTGTATCCGGCACCCACCACCACGAAGGTGGTCCTGGCGGACCGCTCGGCCGGGTCCTCGGACGCACCGGCCAGTTCGATCTGGCGGGTGATGTGGTCGCGCAGGTACAGCGCTTCGGGCATACCGCGGAAGCCGTGGGCGTGCTCGGCGACGCCGGGGACGGGCAGCAGCTTGTTGACGCTGCCGACCGTCAGGACCAGCCGGTCGTAGGACAGCGCGCCCTTCCCGCCCTCGGGGCCGGTGTAGCGCACCTGGCGGGCATCGAGGTCCACGTCGTGGGCCTGCCCGAGGACGAGCCGGGTGCCCGGCAGGTTCCCGGTGAGCGATACCGCGATCCGGCGGGGTTCGAGAATTCCGGCCGCCACTTCCGGCAGCAGCGGAACGTACAGAAAGTAGTCATGGGGGTTGAGGAGCACGATCTCGGCGGCCCCCCTGGCCAGCCGGGAGAGCGTACGGGCACATTCGAACCCGGCGAAGCCGGCTCCGACGATCACGATCCGAGGACGACGTCGGTTCACGTGGACTCCTGCGGTCGAGGGGTGCTCCAGCGCCGGGCCGGGCGCGGCGGTCGCGGTCCGGTGTGACGGACGGCCCGCGCAGGCACACCGAGGGTGTGGTGCCCTGTCGGCTAACCGGTGAGCGGCCGGATACACATGGTGGTGTCGTGGCGCTCCGCCGTTCGGCCGGAAAGCGATCCCCACGGCCCGCCGGACAGGCATCCCCGCGGGCCACCGGAAGCGAATGCCTGCGGGCCACCGGAAACGAATGCCTGCGGGCCACCGGAAAGGAATCCCCGCGGGCAGTCAGCCGCTCTCCCGCTCCCCGTCCCCCGCATTGTCCCGCGCGATATGCACCGCCGCCTCCTCCGCCGACGCGGCGCCGCCGTCGATCCCGACGTCCCGCGCGGCGATGTCATTGCTGCCCCCGCGCCAGAATCCCTCGTCGGAGCCCACGAGCCGGCCGGCCCGCTCCTCGCCGCATTCGACGTCCGTGGGTTCCCCCACCCCGCCCGGGAGATCGCCGATGCCGTCGCCGTCGGGCGCGCGGACGTCCGGAACCTCCACGGCCAGCCGGTGGTCGAGCGTCTCGCGGTCGTGCAGCTCCCGCGCGGTGGTCCCCTCGTGGTTCACCACGAAGGGCCGCTCCGGGGGCGAATACCCCGTGTCCAGCGTCTCGTCGAGATCCGGCTCGTCCAGGGCGTCCTCCATGTCGAGGTCGTTGGGGTTGTCCTGGGGGTCGGACCTGGGCGGCTGATAGACCTCGTCGCCCATTGCGTCGTCGGACATAACCGCCCTCCTTCTCCGCCTTCTCCGGACCGGCCGCGGGGTGCGGCAGGTGCGTGTACAACCGATTGTCCGCCTCCTGGCGTCCGGCGGCAGCGCCAGGAGGCACGCTCCCGCCCGCCTCAGGCGCGCCGGTGTTCCGTCGCGATGCCGACGGCCTCGGCGATGCTCTGCACATTGCCGAACCGCTCGTGTGCGGGCAGCCGCTCGGCCATCGCGACCAGCCGGTCCGGAGCGTTGTTCCGCCGCAGGGTCTCGATGATCGCGTACTTGTCGGCCGGATACAGGCTCCGTCCGAGGTGCTGGGCGAGTTCGGAACGCAGCCCGACATCCCGCTCGCTCATCCCGCTCGGCGTGCCGCCCCTGAAGTCGCTCTCGGGGGACCAGGCCGCCACCGGCTGGTCCTCTCCCGCCGGCTGGAGTTCGTGCTCCTCATCGGTCCGCAGGGAGCGCTCCGCCGTCAATTGCCCCCGCAGTTGCTTCTTCATCACGTCATCCCGGGCGGGGCCGGTCTTGTCCGTGCCGTGTTCCATGACCATGGGTGCCTCCGGCTCTACGAGTCGTACAGACCCGACGCGTTACTCCCAGTTTCCCTGGTCCCCCAGCCGTAACAACCCGACGGCGCCCTTCACCACCCGGTACCACCCTGCGGCGGCCCTTTCCCCTCGCGCACACGGAAAACATCCGGGCATGCGCGCAACGTGACGGCAGATGCATATGCCCGCCATGCATATGGCTTTCGGGAACGGGAATTCGTAAGGCACCCGGCCCATAACGGCATACCGGTGACACCGGCCGCACACCGACGACAGCCCACCACCACGGGAGATTCCGCGGAATCCGAGGAAGCCAAGGAGGCAGCGCCATGCGACTCTCGCTCCTGAAACCGGTCATCAACCGGCCCGGCCCCTGGGCATCCGTCTATGCCAATGTCCCGCTCAGTACCGAGGACGCCGCAAAGCAGCAAGAGTTGACGGCGAGCGCCACCACGGCGCAGCTGTTCGCGCTCGGCGCGGACGAGGCCACCTGCGGTGCCGTGCACGAGGCCCTGCTCACGCCGCAGGAGGGCAGTCGCGGGCCGCACTCCGGACGGGTGCTGTTCGCCGCCCACGGTGAGATCGTGCTCGACACCCCGCTCCCCGGGCCCCCGGCCATGCCCTTCGCGGCCTGGGGCCCGGTACCCAGGGTCACTCCGTTGCTGGCGGCCATCGGCGACGACCCGGTCTGTCTCGTGGTCCGTCTCGACCGGGACGGGGCGGACTTCTCCCTCGTCGGCGAACGGGGCACCGGGAGCCCCGGCCGGCACAGCCGCACTGCCTCGCCCCTGCCCCGCACCGCCGCGGGCGACCCGTCCGAACGCCACTTCCGGACCAAGACGGAGAACACCTGGGAACACAACGCCGGGGAGATCGCCGACGCGGTGCGCGAGGCCTTCGAGAAGAGCGGCGCCGAGGCCGTCGTCCTGGTCGGCGAGACGCGCGAGCGCCACCTGGTGCACGAGAAGCTGCCCGAGCCGCTGCGTGCCCTCACCTACGAGAGTTCCCACGGCGGGCGTGCGCCCGGTGCCGAGAGCGCCCTGGTGGACCGGGACATCGCCCAGGTCAGAGCGGTACAGGAGCGCGAACACATCGCGCGGGTGGCGGACCGCTTCCGCACCGGCGCCGGGCCCGGGAACGGGCGCGCCCCGCATGCCGCGGCCGGTATCCCCGCCCTGATCGAGGCGGCGCGGGAGCACCGGATCGACACCCTGCTGGTCAGCCCGCACGGTTCGGACATCGCCCGGCAGGTCTGGGTGGGCTCCGACGCCGACCAACTCGCTGTCCGCGGAACGGAGTTGTCGTACCTGGGAGAGGAACATCCCGCGGTCGCCCGGGCGGACGACGCCCTGGTGCGGTCGGCGGCCGCGACCGGGGCCGACGTCGTGGTGGTCCGGGACCCCGACCGGGCACCGACCGGCGGGCTCGGCGCCATCCTGCGGGGGACGGTGGACGCGGGGCCGGAGTGATCCGCGGGACGCCGTACCCGGGGCCCCGCACCACACCGCCCGCCGGCCGGAGTCCGGCCGGCGGGCGGTGAGTGAGCGGTGGCAGGCGTGCGCCTCAGTCCTGGGCTTCGGCGGCCACCGGCTTCGGGATCAGGAAGGACGTCCCGATGGCCGCGGCGAGGATGGCCACGCCCGCGATCATGCCCGCGGTGTAGCCGCCGGGGGATGACGGGTCCGCCGGGGTGGCGGCGGTCTTGACCGCGTAGAGGAGCGCGAAGCTGAGCCCTGCCCCGAGGTTGAACGCGCCCGCGTTGAGGCCCGGCAGGAAGCCCGGGTTCTCGGCGGGGGAGAGGACGATGCCCAGCCCGTTGAGGACGATGTTCGCCACGCCCGCGTAGGCGATGCCCACCAGGATGGACGTCACCAGCAGCAGGACCTGCGAATGGCTGTGCATGGTGAGCAGCATCAGCACGACCGTCGCCACCGATCCGACCAGCCCGCACCGCAGGACGCGGCCGTAGCCGAAGGTGGCGGCGAGGCGGCCGGCCAGCGGACCCATGGCCAGCCCGGCGAGCGCGTACGGCGACAGCGTCCACCACGCGGAGGCCTCGGCGCTCATCCCGAGCCCGGCCCGGGCGTCCTGGGCGAAGGCCGGGATCAGCCCGTTCATCACGGCGAACACACCGGTCATGGTGAGCACGGTGGTCAGCAGGGTCGCCCAGGTCGCGCGCTGCTTGAGGTGCCGGGTGGCGACCAGGGGGTGCCCGCTGCGGTTCTCGGTCCGCCAGAAGAGCGCGAAGGCGGCCGCGGAGAGGACGAGGAGGACGGCGATCAGCGGCCAGTCGGCGGCGGCCAGCTTGCCCGCCTCGTTGAGCGCGATCAGCAGCGAGCCCACGGAGACGACGAGCAGCGCCACCCCGGGCCAGTCCATCCGGGTCGCCGCCGGCGCCTTCGACTCGGGCGTCAGGGTCGCGACCAGCACGGTGGCCAGGGCCGCAACGGCCGCCATCGCCCAGAAGACCGAGCCGAAACCGTGCCGGTCGGCGAGGTAGCCGCCCGCGAGGGAGTCGACACCGGCGATACCGCCGTTGACGGCGGTGATCACGCCGAGCAGGGTGCCGTACCGCTTCGGCTCCTTCACCTCGACCCGCAGCATGATCAGGCACAACGGGACGACCGGACCGCAGACACCCTGGATGACACGCCCGGCGAACAGCATCGGCACGCTGGTCGCCAGCGCGGCGACCACACATCCGACGACCATCAGGGCGAGCATGCCTGCCAGTACCCGGCGGCGGCCGATGACATCGCCCAGCCGCGGGAGGAACAGGGAGAACAGCGCCGCCGAGGTGAAGAAGGCGGTCTGGGTGAGGCCGATCTCGGCGGACGTGGCGCCGAGGGAGTCCTCGATGTTCTTCAGCGCGGGGCTGAGCATGCTGGCGTTGAGCTGGAAGGCGAAGCACGCCGCGAGCAGCGCCGTGAGCAGGACACCTATCCGGACGCCGGAGCCGCCGTCCGTCGCTTCGACGGGGCGCGCAGTGGTGGAAACGTTCATGCCTCGACGTCGCCGATCCGCTCGAGCGCATCCACGACGAGGCCCCAGAACCGCTCGTGGTCGAGCGTGACCGCGACCTGGGTGGTGCAGTCCTTCGGGGCGGGCGCACGGAAGTCCGTCACGGTCATCCCGACCGTCAGCGCACCGCGCAGCTCGATGTCCACCGGCGCCTTGCGTACGGTCATGACGTCCGGGTCGATCACATACGCCACCGCGCACGGATCGTGCACCGGCGGGTGGTCGAAGCCCTGGTTCTCGCGGTAGGCCTCGCGGAAGAAGTCCAGCAGCTCCAGGACGAAGCGGGCAGGCGCCGTGCCGACGGCGGCGATCTTCTCCTCAACGGCCGGGGTGGCCAGCGCCTGATGCGTCAGATCGAGGCCGACCATGGTCACCGGCCAGCGCTCGTTGAAGACGATGTGCGCGGCCTCGGGGTCGATGGCGATGTTGAACTCGGCGACCGCGCTCCAGTTGCCCTCGTGGTAGCCGCCGCCCATCAGGACGACCTCGCGGACCCGCTCGGCGATCCGCGGCTCCTTGCGCACGGCCAGGGCGATGTTCGTCAGGCCCGCCGTCGGGACGATGGTGATCTCACCGGGCTCATGGGACATCACCGTGTCGATGATCAGGTCCACCGCATGCCGGCGGTCCAGCTCGAAGGCCGGCTCGGGCAGGTCCGGGCCGTCGAGACCGGTCTCGCCGTGGATGTCCGGCGCCGTCTCGATGGCCCGCACCAGCGGACGCGGGCAGCCGGCGGCAAAGGGCACGCCCGTGATCCCGGCGATGCGCGCCACGGACAGGGCGTTGCGGGTCACCTTCTCCAGCGTCTGGTTCCCGACCACGGTCGTCACGGCGACCAGCTCGACGTCGGGATTGCCATGTGCCAGGAGCATGGCGATCGCATCGTCATGCCCCGGGTCGCAGTCGAGGATGATCTTTCTGGCCAACGGAGGAGCCCCTTTGCTCTGCTGCTCGGAAAAACGGTGATGAAGGTGTGGTGTGTGCGGGCCGGTATGGGCTCCGGCGCACAGCGCGCCCGGCGGTCACCCATGGTGAGCCCGGGCGTGGAGTCAGCCGGCGAGCGAGCAGCATGGAAAACGTTCTCCGGAAACTTGACCCATGGGCCCGCGGGTTGTCAATGGTTCAATCTCTGGCCATCCGGACGTTATCGGGACGAAGAGTGGGGGCGACGGCCGGGGGTGCGCCTGTGGCGGGACAACGTTTGCCGGGCGGACAAGGGGGCGTATGCTCCCTCCGGTTCGGGCGGGCCGAACGGAGGGAGCCGGGAGACGGTGGCCGAAGTCACGTTGAGGGATGTCGCGCTGGCGTCGGGCTGCTCCATTGCCACGGTCTCCCGCGTCCTGGCCGGCACCCGCCCGGTCGGCGCCGAGACCGCCCGCACCGTCCGCGCGGCGGCCGAGCGCCTGGGCTACCGGCCCAACCAGGTGGCCCGCGCCCTGCGCAGCCGTTCCACCGGCACCGTCGGGCTCGTGCTGCCGCAGATCACCAACCCGTTCTTCCCGTCCCTCGTCCGGGAGCTGGAGCACGCCCTGCACGCCGAGGGGCGGGCCGTGCTCCTCGCCGACTGCGACGACGACCCGGTGACCGAGGCGGCTCGGATCAACGCCCTCCTGGGGCGGCAGGTCGACGCCTTGCTGCTGATACCCGTCGACGAGCGGCGCAGCCGGGAAGCGGTGGCCGCTGCGGCCGGCCGGGTGCCGCTGGTGCTGCTCGACCGCGGCTGCGGACCCGGTGTCGCCGACTCCGTCGCCGTCGACAACGCGGCCGGTATGGCGCTGGTGCTCGATCACCTGGCTGCCACCGGCCGCCGCCGCCCGTGCTTCGTCGGCGCGGCCGGGACCGCGTCGGCGGCGGTCGAACGGCGCGCGGCCTACGAGGCGGGCGCCGCGGCGCTGGACCCCGAGGCCCCCGGACGCCTCGCACTCGGCGACTTCTCGGTGGAGTGGGGACGGGCCGCCGTCGACCGCCTCTGGCCGTCCCGCCCGGACGCCCTGATCTGCGCCAACGACCTCATCGCCGCCGGTGCGCTGCAACGGCTGCGGCAACTGGGCGCGGAGGTACCGGGCGAGGTCGCCGTCACCGGCTTCGACGACATCCCGCTCGCGGGTCTCGCCGACCCGGCGCTGACGACCGTCCGCCAGCCGGTCGGCGAACTGGCCGCCGAAGCCGCCCGCCTGCTGAGCCGCGGCCCGGCCGGAGCACAGCCGGGGCCGCGGCACACGGTCCGGCTGGCACCGCAGCTGGTCGTACGGGCCTCCAGCGCCTCCACCGGCGCGCCGGGCACGTCTGGCGCGCCCGGCGCACCCGGGGAGCCTTGCACCGAAGCGACGCGGGTTCCCGGGGGCTGACCGGTCGTCACGGTGGCAGTCGCCGTCATTGCCGAGGGCGGCGATCAGGGAGACGGCGAGGGCGGCGTGGGCGGCGACGCACCCGTTACGATCGGCCCATTCGAGGCCGTCGTTCGTGGCCGCTGCCGGGAGGAAGAGATGGGCCTGTTCCGCCGAGGACCGAAGCGGGATCCCCGCGACCTGGCACGCGACGGGGAGTTCGGTTTCTTCTCCGAGCGCGAAGGCGGCGTGTTCAGATCGCAGGTCCGGCAGGCCTTCGCGGAACAGGGGCTCGAAGTCACCGCGTATGCGGGCGTGGTCACCGACTCCGCGGGCCGGCAGTTCGGCCTCGGCAACCTCGCCGCGGTGTGCCACCGCGACCGGCGCGGTGAGCGCAGCTGGCCCGCGCTGATCCGGGACCACGTCGGCAAGGTGCTCCGTACGATGGACGGCCCGCAGCCGCTGGAAATCCTCAGCTCCGACGAGATCCGGGCCTGCCTCTACCCCCGTGTGGTCGCCCAGGAGACCCTGCCCGCCTCCGATTCCTTCCGCTACGGCCGCGCCCCGGCGCCGGGGCTGCGGGAAGTGCTCGCCCTCGATCTGCCCGAGGCGGTGCAGATGCTGAGCGAGGACTCGCTGACCGATCTCGGGGAGGTGGCGGAGCTGCGGATCCGGGCGATGAACAACCTGCGCGCCCTGCCGGTCGAGGGGCACGAGACCGTGCGGCGCGGTGACGGCTCCGCGTTCGAGGTGCTGCTCGGCGACTCCTTCTTCACCGCGAGCCGGGTGCTGGTGCTGGACGAACTGGTGCAGCGGCTGATGGGCATCGAACTCACCCCGGACGGTGCGCTGGTCGCCCTGCCCTTCCGCCACCAGCTGGCCTTCCACCGCATTCACGATGCCCAGGTCGTCCCGGCGTTGCAGGCCATGGCGCAGTTCGCGGCGGCCGGCCACGAGGACGCGGCGGGCGCCATCAGCCCCCGGGTTTTCTGGTGGCGCCGGGGCGTGATGACTCCGCTGAGCGAGCCGTCCGGCGGCGGACTGCGGGTGGTGGCGGACGCGGACTTCCAGGCGATGCTGGAGCGGTTGGTGCAGGACGACGCCTGAACGTCGTCCGGGGCGGGGCAGGGGCCGGGCCAGGTATGTGCCAGGGGCGTGCCAGGGGCGTGCACACCCCGCACAAGATTTTCTTGCGGAAGTTTCACCGTGAGGGAACCTGATGCGCCTTTCACCCGTTGTAAAGAGTGAGGCCCCACGCTCTCCCCCGTGCGTGGGGCCTCACTGTGTTCTCCGGCTCGCCCTGGCTCCTCCCCGGGGGCTTTCCTGACGCCGGGCGGCCTCAGTCGCCGAGAACCGCGCGTTCCTCGTCGGTGAACAGCCGCGAGCGGATCAGAAAGCGCACCCCCTCCGGCGCTTCCAGGGAGAAGCCACTGCCCCGCCCCGGTACGACGTCCACCGTCAGATGGGTGTGCCGCCAGCGCTCGAACTGCTCCCCGGACATCCAGAACCCCACCGGCTCCGGCACGCCCTCCACGGCCAGCCGGGCCAGCAGCACATCCGACGATCCGGTACGGAACTCTCCGGCCGGGTAGCACATGGGGGCGCTGCCGTCACAGCAGCCGCCGGACTGGTGGAACATCAGCGGGCCGTGCCGGTCGTGCAGCAGACGCAGCAGTTCGGTCGCCGCCGCACTGAGCGCGATCCGGGAAGCTCCCTGCGCAGCGGCGCCTCCGGCGGCCGCAGGCGCCTGTTCGGCGCCGCTCATCAAAGCCGCCCCGGCTGTGTCGCGAAGCCGTTGACCTGGGGATTGTCGGTCTCTTTTCGGTACACGTGCCGTTCCTCTCCTGACCGGCCACAACGGACAGCGCTCCCGGGACGGCGGCGGGCCGGCCCGGCACGGACCGGATCATGGTCACCGAGATCATGGTCACCGAGCCGCCACGGAGGCAGTGCCTCAGTTAACCCCCTGCCACGTTGCGAGGTGGTTGCACACGACGGCGGGCCCGCGGATCCGTCGGCGGTTCCGGCCTCCCAAGATCCCCGCGGCCGTGCGGCGGGGGCGGCGGCCCGGATCCGCGTGCCCAGCTCAGGCAACCGCGGTGGGCATCGCAACGTCTCGAACAGCAGAGGCGCAAGACGAGAGTTGAGCAAGTGGTGACGTTCGGACATTCCCGCGATGCATGCGGTGACGACTGGCCGTTGGTGGGGCGCGAACGCGAGCTCGCCGCCCTCGATGCCGTGGCCGCCGAGGTCCTGTCCGGCCGGTCCCGCGTCGTACAGCTCGAAGGGGCGGCCGGGGTCGGCAAGTCCGTCCTGCTGAGCGCCTGGTGGGAGCGGAACGATCAGTTCCGGGTGCTGCGGGCCCGCTGCCACCCCCTGGAGCGCGCATTCGCCTTCGGCGCGGTGCGACAGCTGTTCCGGCCCCTGCTGGCCGCGGTGTCCGAGGCCGACCGCGCCCGACTCCTGGAGGGCTCCGCGGCGGCTACGCTCCGGGCGCTGGACGACGCCGCCGGCACGGAACCGCTGCCGGAGGCGGCCGATGTGACGGCGTCGACGCTGCAGGGACTCGACACCCTGGCCGCCCGGCTCTCCCGCCGGCAACCCCTGCTCCTGGCGGTCGACGCCCTGCAGTGGATCGACCAGCCCTCACTGCGCTGGCTGGTGCACTTCGCCGGACGGGCGGACAGTCACCCCGTACTGATCGCGGTGACCACGCGGAGCGCCGAGGTCAGACGGCTCGATCCGCTGCTCGCCGAGCTCGTCCGTCCCGCGAACTGCCAGACCCTCGTGGTGGAGCCGCTGGACACCGCCGGTGTGACACAGCTGGTGCAAACGCTCTGGGGCGCGGAGGAACCCGATGACGCCTTCTGCGCCGCCGCGCACGCCGCCACGGGCGGGCACCCGCTGTTCGTCCGCGCCCTGCTCCACCAGGCGCAGCGCAGCGGGGTGCGGCCGACCGCGTCCTTCCGGGACCGGATCCCCACGGTCATGCTGTCGACGCTCGCGGGGGAGATCTCGCACCGGCTCTGCCAGGCGTCCGGCGAGGTGGTGGAGCTGGTGCGGGCACTGGCGTTACTGGGCGACCGCAAGCCGCCGGAGCTGCTTGCCGCGTACTGCGGAACGGGGCGTGCCGTGGTGCTCTCCGCGGCCCAGGACCTGCGGTCGCTGGGCCTGCTGCGTGCGGACGGCGACCTCCGCTTCACCCATCGGGTCGTCCGCGACACGGTGCTCGGGATGCTGTCGCCCGAGGAACTCGGTGCCGGTCATGCGCGGGCGGCCCAGGTGTCCTGCCTCAGCGGACGCCCCGACGAGGAAGTGGCGGCCCACCTGCTGGCGGCCGGTCCCGTACACGGTTCCTGGGTCCTGCCGGTGCTGCGCAGAGCGGCCGGCCAGGCCCTGCACCGCGGCGCACCGGAGACGGCCGTGACCTATCTGCGTGCCGCCCTGCACCAGCCGCTGGACGATCCCGAGCGCGCCCGGGTGCTCCTGGAACTGGGCACCGCGGCCAGCCATTACGATGCCGCGCTGGCCATCTCCTGCGTCACCGGCGCGCTCGAGGAGCTGACCGACGAAACGGCCCGCAGCGACGCGCTGGGCGTGCTCGCCTACTCGCTGCTCCTCTCCCGTGGCTCCCGTACGGACCTGTCGGATGTGGACCGGAAGATCGCGGCGCTGTGCGACCGGCGCACGGCGGACTCCGGGGCCGCCGACCGCGAACTGGCGCTGCGGATGGGGGCGCTGCGCGCATGGATGGAGTTCGAGCGGCCGTCCGTCACCAGTCCGGCACCGCCGTCGGCCCCCGGTGCGGACGACGACCCGGCCGACCGCACCGCGGGAGAACGCCAGCTGCTCGCGATCCGCGCCTTCCGCGCCCTGCGCGCCGCCCTGCCCGCCCCGTACGTCGCCGGACTCATCGAGCGCGCGTCCGTCAACCTGCCGGCCTTCTCCCACGACCTGTTCCCGCTGCACTACTTCGTCGCCCAGACGCTGCTGTACCTCGACGAGCTCGATACGGCCGACCAGCTCAACCGCCATCTGACCCGGGAGATCTCGGGCCGGGGCATGGAACTCCTCGTCTCCTCCCTGATGCTCTACCAGGCAGGACTGGCGCTGCGCCGGGGGAACATCACCGAAGCGCTCGCCACCGCTGAGACCGCCGTTGACCAGGCGTCCTCCACCGGGCGGCTCCCGTACGCACTGACCCTGGACACCCTCAGGATCGACGCCCTCCTCGCCCAGGGCCGGATGGAGGCGGCCGAGCGGATCGCGGGCGCCCATGCCGTGGCCGGGCAGGCGGAAGTGGCATGGGAGCGGCCCCGCTTCCTCATGAGTCTGGCAGCGCTGCGGATCGCTCAGGGCAATCCGCGGGCGGGGCTCTCGCTGCTCCGCGAGTGCGGCCACCACTGCGAGGCCGCGGGGACCGTCAGTCCCGCGATGGCTCCCTGGCGCTCCCGCTCCGTGGCCGCCCATCTCGCCCTGGGGGACACCGCGTCGGCCCGTGCGCTGGCCGAGCAGGAACTCGACCTCGCCCGGCGCTGCCGCATCCCACGGGCCCTCGGGGTCGCGCTGCGGGTGACGGGACTCGCCACGAGCGGTCCTCCGGGGCTGGACCTGCTGGCCGAGGCCGTCGACGTACTGGGCCCGACCCCCGCCCGCCTCGAACTCGCCCGCGCCCTGGACGCCTTCGGGGCCGCCCTGCTGCACCGGGACGACAAGCGGGGCGCCAGGAGCGCCTTGCGCCGCGGGCTGGACCTCGCCGTGGGGTGCGGTGCCCCGGTGCTCGCCGCGCGTCTGCAGGAGCGGCTGCACCTCGCGGGCGGGCGGGTCGGCAGGGCCGGGGGCGCGGGGGCGCTGACCGCGGGGGAGGAGCGCGTCGGCACCCTGGCCGCACAGGGCTACAGCAACAAACAGATCGCCGAACTGCTCGTCGTCTCGCTGCGGACCGTGGAAACCCATCTGACCGGCGCCTACCGCAAGCTCGGGATCGCGGGACGCCCGTATCTGGCGGCGGCCATGGCGGCCGCGGACCGCTCGCGTCAGGGGAGCGGCACGACGGACTCCTGACGCGCGGTTCCGGGACGCGTGTGCCCGGCCGGACCCGAAAGGCCCCTCACCTTCTGGCGAGGGGCCTTTCGGCATCCCGGCGGGCAGCCTCGCCGGCCTGTGGTCGGGCAGGGGCGAAGAGCCGTGGTTCTCGTGGTCCGGTGCCGTGGTGTCCCGTTTCCCGGGGGGCTTCTCGTGGTTACCCCCGGTCCCTTTCTCCGGGTACCGAAGTCTTAGCCCGAACCAATTGATTCGGCCGGCTGCTCATGACTTACTCAGATCTCACGACGTCGCATTCTTCCGATGTCGCAGGAGAGTTCAAGAGGGAGTGGCAACCGTGAGGTTCAATCATCGGGCCGTATTCGGTCTTCTCGCGGCGGGCGCCGCAAGCCTGTCGGCGGTGTTCACAGCCCCCGTCGCCCATGCGGATTCGAGTCACTACATTCAGATCACCAATCACGCCGGAATTCTCGCCAACACCTGCTACAAGTGGCGTGATGTCGAGGGCAAGGACTACTGCCACAATGTCCGTCCGGTGAACGACACCTGGCAGGCGTATTTCCCCGACGGCGCGACCGGCGCAAAGATCGACCTCAGCACCAGCATCGTGGACTACGCCACGAGAGACAGTGCCGCGGTATTCGACACCAGCAAGAACCACTGCTTCGAAATCACGGGCCTCGTCGACCGGCCCAAGCTCACGGAAATCGGCTGCTGAACGCAGCAATCGGGGAAGTTCCGCCGCCGCGGTCTCCCGTGAACCGGGTTCCAGTGACCCGGGCCCCCACTCACAGAGCGAGGAATACGTTGATCTCCACATCCGCATCCCGCATCGGTATCGCCCTCGGTGCCGTCACCGTCGCGCTTGCCCTGACGACGCCCACGGCGTCGGCCGCCGATTCCACCGACATCAACGGTCACACGAACAACTGGCTGCAGGAGGGCAGCCCCTCCGTCACCTACGACAACGGGTACCAGGTGAACTCCGCTGACGAAGTCAAGCGGGCCATGGACCAGTGCAACAGCAGCGGTGTGTCCTGCACGGCGACGACCGTGGAGTCCAAGAACGTGACGAAGTGGTTCGACGTGGAGAACACCGTCATGGGCGTGGGCCCCATTCAGAACTGCAGCGGAGGACAAGGGGAAATCAACCAGACCCTCAGCGGGAGCAAGACCTTCACCTGGGGCTGGAACGTCGGCGTCAACGTCGATATCACCCTCGTCAAGGACAAGCTGGGAGTGGGGGCCTCCGCGCAGTACAGCGAGACCAATGCCGAGGCGAAGAGCGGTGACGTCCGGATCACCATCAAGCCGGGGCGGAAGGGCATGCTGAAGCTGGGCCACGACATGGAGCAGCGCGTCTCCGATGTGCGGATCCAGGGCGGCGAGTTCGGTGGCGCGAAGATCACGGGTCTCCGTACCGAAATACCCCTCAGTGCGGCGGCGCGGGCGGACACCGACGAGGTCGCATGCGGCGGAAAGCTGATGAACGGCAGCTGAGCCGCCGCTCCCCCTCGCCAACCCTCCCTTAAGGAGCACTCCATGCGGAAAATCAAGAAGTCGGCGGCGTACGGTGCAGCCGCCCTGGGGCTCGCGCTGGCCGGAGCCGTCATGACGGCACCGTCGGCCGCCGCGGCGGGCTCGGGCAATTACATCGGGTTCACCAACAACGGCTGGTTCCTGGTCGACACCTGCTACCACTGGCAGGGCTCGTCGACCTCGGACTCGTGCGACTACGCGAAGCCCAAGGGCACCGACTGGCGGGTGGAAATCCCCGCCGACGCCCAGGGCGTCCAGCTCGAAGTGACGGTGGCGGCCCAGATCGGGGGCGGCAATGTGACGCCGCAGATCACGGACCTCAAGCGCGGCCACTGCTACGAGCTGAGCGGCTACACCTTCAACCCGAAGATCACCGAAAAGACCTGTTAGAGCATGTCCGGATCAGCGAAGCGAGAGGCGCATTCCCGTATGCGAAGCAGAAAGCGTTCCCTGACCTATGGTGCCGCGGCACTCGGACTGGCGCTGGCCGGCGCGGTACTGTCCGCGCCGTCCGCCGCTGCCGCCTCGGACAACTACATCGCGTTCGAGCACAACGCCGGCTCCCTCATCGACACCTGCTATGAGTGGAAAGGCCCGGCGGGCATAGAGAGCAAGAACTACTGCCAGCACGACCGGCCGATCGGGACCAGTTGGAAGGGGTACTTCCCCGCCGAAGCGACCGGGGTCACGGTCACCGTCTACTGGACGGGCGGCTCCAAGCCCCTGTACATCAACGAGGCCGACAAGAACCACTGTTACAAGCTCGAAGGCACTCTGGTGTCCGGGATCCACGTCCTCGACGTCGCCTGCTGAGTGACGTCCCGGGGCCCGTCGGCGCATTCCGCCGGCGGGCCCCGCCGCATGCCCGCGCACGGGTTCACGGGGGTGAGCCGCGTCTCACCCGGGCGGTGCCCACTTGTCTATGCAACAAGTTGCATAGAAGGATTCGGGGCATGGCGCTCGACCACGCGATCCTCGTCTCCCTGCTGGAGAAGCCGGGCTCCGGCTATGAGCTGGCCCGGCGGTTCGACCGGTCCATCGGATACTTCTGGACCGCCACCCACCAGCAGATCTACCGCGTCCTCAAGCGCATGGAGAGCGACGGCTGGGTCGATGTCCGCGAGGTGCCGCAACAGGCCCGGCCGGACAAGAAGGAGTACTCCGTCGCCGCCCCGGGCCGGGCCGCGCTCTCCGGATGGCTCCACGAGCCGATCGAACCCGAGAGCGTCCGGCACGACCTCGCCGTGAAGATCCGCGGCGCGGCGTTCGACGACCCGGCCGCGCTGATCCGTGAGGTCGAGCGCCACCACCAGGCGCACACCGACCGGCTCGCGCACTATCTCGCGGGGGAGCGGCGGGACTTCACCGGTCCCGAGGCCCCCGCCACGCCCGACGCCGGACAAGAGCTCCAGCACGTCGTGCTGCGCGGCGGCATCGCCTACGAGCGGATGACCCTCGCCTGGCTCGACGACGTGCTCGCCACCCTCCGCCGGCTCGCCGAGCTCCACGGAGGCGGTCCCGGGCGCTGAACCGGCGGCGGCGCACCACCGCCCGCCGGCCCCCGGCCCGCCCCTGAAGCTTCCCGCCACCACCCGCAACCCGATCAGGAAAGGCGACCATCCATGGCCGACCAGCTGCTCTTCAACCCCCGCACCTACGACCCGGCGCACTTCGACCCCGAGACCCGCAGGCTGCTGCGTGCCACCGTCGCCTGGTTCGAGGACCGCGGCAAGCGCAAGCTGATCGAGGACTACCGCTCCCGCGCCTGGCTGGCGGAGTTCCTTGAGTTCTCCGCCAAGGAAGGGCTGTTCGCGACCTTCCTCACCCCGGCCTCGGCCGCCGACGGGGAGCCCGACAAGCGCTGGGACACCGCCCGGATCGCCGCCCTCAACGAGATCTTCGGCTTCTACGGGCTCGACTACTGGTACGCCTGGCAGGTCACCATCCTCGGGCTCGGCCCGGTCTGGCAGAGCGACAACGCCACCGTGCGGGCCCGCGCGGCAGAACTCCTCGCCCAGGGTGAGGTGTTCGCCTTCGGCCTGTCCGAGAAGGCCCACGGCGCCGACATCTACTCCACCGACATGCTGCTGGAGCCGGACAGTGACGGTGCCGGCGGCTTCCGCGCCAGCGGCTCCAAGTACTACATCGGCAACGGCAATGCCGCCGGACTCGTCTCCGTCTTCGGCCGCCGCACCGACATCGAGGGCCCGGACGGTTATGTCTTCTTCGCCGCCGACAGCCGCCACCCCGCCTACCACCTCGTGAAGAACGTCGTCGACTCCTCCAAGTACGTCAGCGAGTTCCGCCTCGACGACTACCCGGTCGGCGCGGACGACATCCTGCACACCGGCCGGGCCGCCTTCGACGCCGCCCTCAACACCGTCAACGTCGGCAAGTTCAACCTCTGCACCGGTGCGATCGGCATCTGCGAGCACGCGATGTACGAGGCCGTCACCCACGCGCAGAACCGCATCCTCTACGGCCGTCCCGTCACCGCGTTCCCGCACGTGCGCCGCGAGCTCACCGACGCCTACGTCCGCCTCGTCGGAATGAAGCTGTTCAGCGACCGTGCCGTCGACTACTTCCGCTCCGCCGGACCCGACGACCGCCGCTACCTCCTCTTCAACCCGATGACGAAGATGAAGGTGACCACCGAGGGCGAGAAGGTCATCGACCTGATGTGGGACGTCATCGCGGCCAAGGGCTTCGAGAAGGACACCTACTTCTCCCAGGCCGCCACCGAGATCCGCGGCCTGCCGAAGCTGGAGGGCACGGTCCACGTCAACCTCGCCCTGATCCTCAAGTTCATGGGCAACCACCTGCTGAACCCGGCCGAGTACGAGGCGGTGCCGACCCGCCTCGACGCGGCCGACGACGCGTTCCTCTTCCGGCAGGGACCGGCCCGCGGCCTGGGCTCCGTCCGCTTCCACGACTGGCGCGCCGCCTTCGACGCCTACGCCGAGGTGTCCAACGTCGCCCGCTTCCGGGAGCAGGCGGACGCCCTGTGCGAGTTCGTCACCACCGCCGCCCCCGGCGAGGAGCAAAGCCGCGACCTCGACCTCCTGCTCGCCGTCGGCCAGCTGTTCGCGCTGGTCGTGCACGGCCAGCTGATCCTGGAGCAGGCGCGCCTGACCGGCCTCGACGCCGATGTCCTCGACGAGCTGTTCGCCGTCCTCGTCCGCGACTTCTCCGCGCACGCCGTCGAACTGCACGGCAAGGATTCGGCCACCACGGCGCAGCAGGAGTGGGCGCTCGGCGCGGTCCGGCGTCCGGTCGTCGACGAGGCCCGCGCGACGCGCGTCTGGGAGCGCGTCGAGGCACTGGCCGGGGCGTACGAAATGGCGCCGTAACCCCCTCAGCCGCTTGTGGACCAGCGGGTTCGGCCGGTGCCTCCAGGCGCCGGCCGAGCCCGCCGCTCCTGCCACCCGAGCACCGGAGGCCGTATCCCGTACGCTCGATGGATGGCGAAATACTTCGATGTGCACCCCGACAACCCCCAGCGGCGCACCATCAGCACCGTGGCCGAGAGCATCCGCTCCGGTGCGCTCATCGCGTATCCGACGGACTCCTGTTTCGCACTGGGATGCCAGCTGGGCAGCCGCGACGGCATCGACCGGATCCGGTCGATCCGCAACCTCGACGACCGTCACCACTTCACCCTGGTGTGCCAGAACTTCGCTCAGCTGGGCCAGTTCGTGCACGTCGACAACGATGTGTTCCGCGCGGTCAAGGCGGCGACACCCGGCAGCTACACCTTCATCCTGCCCGCGACGAAGGAGGTGCCGCGCCAGCTGATGCACCCCAAGAAGAAGACCGTCGGGGTCCGGATCCCGGACCATGTCGTCACCCAGGCCCTGCTCGCGGAACTGGGTGAGCCGCTGCTCTCCAGCACCCTGCTGCTGCCCGACGAGGACGAGCCGATGACGCAGGGGTGGGAGATCAAGGAACGGCTCGACCACGTGGTGGACGCAGTGATCGACTCGGGCGACTGCGGCACCGAGCCGACCACCGTCATCGACTTCTCCGGTGACGGCCTGGAGATCGTCCGCCGCGGAGCCGGCGACCCCGCGCGCTTCGAGTAGCGGATTCCCGCGCAGCACCGCCACCCCGTACACCCGGGTTCCACGGCTGCCTGGACCGACGAGCGGATCGTGTCCGGGTGACGGTCGTTCACCACGCACATCCAAGACATGTGCTAAGAAGCACCTGGCATTACATGGCGTGGGGGCGAAGTGATGGCTTCATTCGAAGGTTGGCTGGTGGGGCGTGCGGCTGAGTTGGCGGAGCTGTCCAGGCTGGTGGAGTCCACGCTCGCGGGGGAGGGACAGGCCGCGTTCGTCGTGGGCGAGGCCGGTCTCGGGAAGACCGCGGTGCTCGAGCGGGCCGCGGCGGGCGCGGAGCGCAGGGGCCTGCGGGTGCTGCAGGGGGGTGCCCAGGAGCGGGAGCAGGAATGTCCGTTCTCCTTCATATCGGGCTGCTTGAAGCTTGAGGAGTCCCCCTCGGATCCCCGGCGTGCCCAGGTCGCCGAGGTGCTGCGGGGGGATGCCCGCTACGGTCTGCCGGGCGCCAGGAGCGAGACGGCCGGGGCGTATGCCGCGACGATCGAGGCGATCATCGGGCTGGTCGAGGACTTGTGCGCACAGGGGCCGCTGGCGCTGTTCCTCGACGACCTCCAGTGGGCGGACTCGGCGAGCGTGGCCGTGCTGCACAAACTGGTGGGTTCGGTGCATCAGTTGCCGCTTCTGGTGGTGGGTGCTCACCGGCCCGTGTCCCGAGTCGGGGAAGTCGACCAGCTGTCACGGAGCCCGATCGCCGGGAATCGCACCCTGCTGGAGCTGGCTCCCCTCGATACGGAGGCCGTGGCGGCTCTGCTGGCGGACCTGTGCGGCCGGCCGGCCGGTCCCCGGCTGCTCCGCATGGCCGAGGGGGCCGCCGGCAACCCGCTGTACCTCACCGAGTTGATCGCCGCGCTGCGGCGCGAGCAGGCCATCGGGACCGGTGAGGCCACGGCGGAGATCGCCGCCGGCTGCACGCTGCCCTCGCTGACCAGACTGGTGACGCACCGGCTCCGCTACCTGCGTGATGACGTGCTGCAGGTACTGCGCGTCGCCTCCGTACTGGGCGCCGGCTGCACCACCGCCGAACTCGCGGCGGTGGTGGACCTTCCGCTGCGCGACCTGCTGGCCGTCATGGCGGAGGCCGAGGCGGCCGGGGTGCTGAGGGACACCGGCCAACGCCTGCGCTTCCGGCACGAGCTCATCCGGCACGCTTTGTACGACGCGGTCCCGGGGCCGGTCCGGACCATGCTGCACATGAGAGCGGCGCAGTGTCTGGCCGAGTCCGGGGCGGCTGCCGAACGCGTCGCCGAACACCTCCTGGACGGGCTGCCGAGCCCGGATTTCCTGATCACATGGCTGGAAGGCTCCGCGGCACGGCTCACCACACGGGCACCGGCCATGGCCCTGCGGCTGCTCACCACGGCGCTGGAACTCGGCGACCCCACGGACGCCGGGTACGCAGGCCTCCGGCTGCACCACGCCCTTGCGCAGCTTTCCTGCGGTCTCCTCGCCGAGGCGGAGGAGAGCGCCCGCTGTGCCCTGGCCAAGGCGCCTGACCCCGGGTGGGAATGCCTGATGCGCTGGATCGTCATCCAGGCCGCGTTCGCCCGTGGCCGGCCTGACCTGGCCCTGGCGGAGACGCGGGCCGGATGCCGGAGCCCGGACGTACCGGCGATCGAGGCGGTCCGGCTCCAGTCGTTCGGCGCGGTGTGTCTCTTCGCGCTGGGCGACATCGCCGAAGCCGGTGCGCTCGCCTCACGTGTCCGGCGCGCCGCCGACAAGGCCGGCGACAGCCAGGCCCTGGCCGGCGCCCTGCACGTACTGGCAGCCAAGCGATTCCTCGAAACGCCTGACGCCGAAGCGGTGGAACTCGCGCGGCAGGCGTCCCGCATCACGCCCGAGACCATGCACCCGGCGCAGTGGATGGGGCTGCAACTCGCCCTGGTGAACTACTACGTCGATCTCGATCTCGGACACGACGCCCAGCGGACCCTCGCCGCCATCCGCATCCCTGCGGAGCAGACCGCAGGGATGTTTCTGCCCTGGTACCACCTGTCCTGCGCGCTCCTCGCGTTTCACACGGGGCGCTGGGACGATGCGCTGGCGGAGATCGCCTCGGGTCTCGACTGCGGAGCCCAGGACGCGCTGAGCCGGGCGCTGCGGGCGCTGGCGGCATTGATCGCCGTGCACCGAGGCAGGCGCCCCCTCGCCGAAGCACATCTGGCCGCTCTGCTGCCCGAGGGCGACAACTCGACGGTCGCTGCCTTCTACGAGTACCTGCCGTTGTGCGCCGACGTCCTTCTGGACGAGGCGCGGGGCGATGCCCGGCGTGCCCACTCCCGGCTCGCCGAGGCGTTCGACAGCGGTGTCGGCCATCTGCCGGGCCAGCTGATCCTCAGCTTCCTGACACCTGATCTGGTCCGCCTCGCCCTGGCCCAGGGAGACCGTGCGAACGCACAGCGGTACGCCGCCGCCGCGCAACGGCGCGCCGACCACAGCGGCGGCCTCTACCACCTCGGTGACGCCTACCGCTGTCAAGGCCTGCTGAGCGGGGACCCGGATCTGCTCGGGGAAGCGGTCCGCTGCTACCGCAAGGCTCCGCGGCCACTCAGCGCCGCACAGGCCCTTACCGATGCGGCGGAAATGCTGGCCCGTGGAGGGCGGCCGGCCGAGGCCCGCGTCCTGCTCGATGAGGCGCTGGACACGTTCACGCAGCTGGGCGCGGTCTGGGACGTGGCCCAGGCGACGTCCCGGCTGCGTGCGGTCGCTGTCCGCCGGGGATCGCACCGGCCCCGGACCGGCCTTCGCGACGGCTGGGAAGCCCTGACCCACACCGAACGCCTGGTTGCGGAGCACGTGGCCGAAGGGTGTTCCAATCCCGAGATCGCGGCCCGGCTGTCCATCGCCCGGAGCACCGTCAGCACCCATGTGTCCAGCATCCTCAGAAAGCTGGCGATGACCTCACGGGTCGAAATCGCCGCGGAGGTGACCCGACGGCAGAAGTCCGGGCGGTCATCGTCGCAGGGCTGACCCCCGGCGCTCGACGCGTTGTTCCCCGGCTCCGTTCGGGGAGCCGGGGAACGGTCCGACGGCCTGCCGTCAGATCACGCGGCGGAGTGCACCCGGATCACGAGGGGAGTGCACCGTACGGTCACCGGTTGTTGACGCACTCCGCAGCGGGGCTGTCGCTCGTGCACAGCACCAGGTTGCTGCTGAGGCTGTCGGTGCCGTCCTTGGCCGGGATGGTGGCGGTGCCGTCGCCGGACCAGGTGTCACCGAGATCGTTGGTGAACGTCCACTTACCCGTCACGGTCTTCATCAGCTGGCCTCGCATCGCCCAGCTGTAGTTGCCCGGCTTCACGGATATCTTGTTCGCGTCGCTCACGGTGTCGGTCTGGGTCCAGGAGTGCTCGTAGCGTGCGGTGAGCGCCGTACTGACCTTGGCCGTGACGAATTCGACGTTGACCCCGACCTCGCTGGTGACCGTGAGGGAAGTGCCCACCGTATTGGTCTGGGACGTGGTCTGCGTCCAGGTGATGGTCCTCTCCCCGGGGTCGGTGCTGTTGTTCCACACGTTGGAGCTGACCCGCTGCAGGTTCCCCACGGACGCCACGCTGTCGCCGGTGACCTCGTAGTCGCACGACTTGACGGCGCCGGCACCGGTGCTGCACTGCTTCAGGGCGTACGCGGTGGCCAGGTCCGCGAGGGTGGGGCCGGTGTACTCCGCGCCGGGCGTCGGGCCGATGGTCCACTCCTGGTTGCTGTCACCGTTGCAGCCGTGGATACCCACGGTGGTGCCGTCGTTGCCGCTTCCCCCGAACACATCCATGCACTTGTCGGTGTTGACGTTCCGGATCAGGTAGTAGCCGTCACCACCGTTCGAGGGCTGCAGGTACCAGTTCTGCTTCTTGTTCTTCCGGTCGCAGTACACCGGCTCGACGAGGTGGTCGTTGTCGGTGTTGAAGTCGACGCACTTCTGCGTCTTGTCGTTGCGGATCAGGAAACTCCCGTCCCCGTTGGGAAGGATGCTCCAATGCGCCATCGGCGACTTGTTGATGACCATTTCCGTCCCGTAGTCCGGCGAGTCCTTCGCCAGATCCAATGACGCCGCAAGACCGTCGCCCTGGGGCAGGCGCGGCGACAGGGACAGGCCGGTCATGGCGGGCGTTTCCGCGTGAGCCGTTCCGGTCGTGAGCGGAGAGACTGACGTGGCGAGGGTGGCGAAGGCGACCGCGGCGAATGCGGCCATCGTCCGCCGCGCTGGCCCGTGGGGGGTCGGCTCGGTGATCATGTTTATTCGGTTCTCCTTGGGCAGTTCTTGCCTGGGGGCGGTTTGGCAACCGGCCCTCGTGCCGTGGCAAGGCCGCCCGGACAGGGCAGGAAGCGCCCCGCCCCTGGCTGTGGCCCCTGCTGCGGCGGAGTCAACGTACGGGTCCCGGCGCGGCGTTACATCCGTCAACTGACGGAGGGCTTGCGCGCGAGGGTGACGACGCCACCAGGGCCGCCCGTCCCGCGAATCACGAGACCGCCACCGTGGGGGAGATGCCGGTGACCACCGTGCCGGGCTCCACCTCGTGCGAGCGTGGTCCTCGGTCACCGCTCCGTCAACCGGGCCGGCACGCTACGCCCCGGCGGCGAAGGGCCGTATACGGGCAATGAGCAGGGCGACGTCATCCGGGTCGTCGGGCCGCCGGAGGTCGCTGAGGAGCCGGTCGCAGGTCTCTTCCAGGGAGCGGCCGGGAGCGTCGAGCAGACGGATCAGCGTGTCGAGGCGTTCGTCGATGGGGTGATGGCGGGTTTCGACCAACCCGTCGGTGTACAGCACGAGTTGATCGCCGGGGCCGAGCCGGAAGGTGGTGGTCTCGAAGGGGACGCCGCCGACTCCGAGCGGGGTGCCGGTGGGCAGGTCGAGGAGTTCGGGGCGCTTGCCGCTGCGGACGAGGACGGGCGGCAGATGGCCGGCGGTGGCGATATGGCATGCGGCGCGATGCGGATCGTGGACGGCGTAGACACAGGTGGCGATGTAGTGCTCCAGCCCTGAAGTGATCTTGTCGAGGTGCTGGAGGACCTGGGCGGGGTCGAGATCGAGATCGGCGAAGGCGCTGGTGGCGGTGCGCAGGCGGCCCATGGTGGCGGCGGCGTCGATACCGCTGCCCATGACGTCGCCCACGACCAGTGCGGTCTTGTCCCCTTCGAGCGGAAGGACGTCGTACCAGTCGCCGCCGATCTCGTAGGTGGCCTGCGCGGGCCGGTACCGGGAGGCGATCTGCAGACCGGGAAGGTGGGGCGGATGGTCGGGGAGCAGGCTGCGCTGCAGGGTTTCGGCGGCGTTGCGCACGCTCTGGTGCGACCGCGCGTTGTCGATGCAGACGGCGGCGCGGGAGGCCAGTTCGGCGGCGAGCGCGAGGTCGTCCTCGTCGAAGGGCAGCGGATTGCGGGCGCGGGTGAGCCCCAGGCAGCCGAGGATCTGGCCGCGGGCGGTGAGCGGGGCCAGCAGGTAGGAGTGCACTCCGGCGCGGGCCAGCAATGTGGCGGCGTGGCCGTCGCGGGCGATGCGCGTCAGATCGTCGTCATCCGCGTGCGAGACCAGGATCGGGCGGCCGGTGCGTACGCACTGGGTCGCCAGGCGGTCGGCGTCGTAGGCGGCGGTCTGGCCGGGAGGGTCGGCGGCCTGGAGGGCTTCGGTGGGATAGGCGCCCTTCACGGCGAGCGCGCGGAAGACCGCGGGGCCCTCGTCACGGGCCGGGCGGTGCTCGCCCAGGATGGAGTCGAGCACATCGACGGTGACCACGTCGGCGAGTTCGGGAACGGTGACCTCGGCCAGCTCCCGCGCGGTCTGTTCCACCTCCAGGGTGGTGCCGATACGGGCCGACCCGTCCGCGATCAGGGCCAGGCGCCGCCGGGCCTCGCTGGCCTCCATGGCGGACTGATACCGGTCGGTGACGTCCACCACCAGGTCGGCCACCCCGAGAACCCGCCCTTGGGGATCCTCCAGCCGGTACAACGAGATGGACCAGGCGCGCTGGCGGTCCGGGTCGGAGGGGCTGCGGCCGACGACGGTGGCCTGGTCGACCATGGGGACGCCCGTTTCGAGTACCTGCCGCATCGCGGTCTCGGGTACCTCGAACTTCGCGGCGGTCATGATCTCGCGGTAGTGCCGGCCGAGATGGTCTTCCGCGGGAATGCCGTGCATCCGTTCCAGTGCGGGGTTGACGGCCACATAACGCAGCTCGGTGTCGAGGATCGCCAGCCCGATGGGGGACTGGGAGATCAGCCGGGTGGACAGCGCGACATCCCGCTCCACCTCGCGGAGCGTCGGTGAGTCGGTGGCGAGCCCGAGGGCGTAGAAATCGCCGTGGTCGTCCGTCAGCCGCATGTTGCGCAGCTCCACCAGCCGCGCTGCGCCGTCCTTGTGGCGGACGGGGAAGGTGCCGCCCCAGCTCCGGCCGGTCTCCATCACCTCGGCGAACTTCTTGATCACCAGTTCCCGGTGCTCTTCGTGGATGAGCAGCGGCGCCGCGTACTGCCCGAGTGCTTCCTCGGCGGAGTAGCCGTACAGATCCGCGGCCTGCGGGCTCCACAGCACGATCCGTCCCTCGTCGTTCACCAGCACTGCGGCGACGGCGAGGAGGTCCATCAGCCCGCTCGGCTGGGACGACTTACCCGCCGGCCCACCGGCACCGGCCGGCCGCGCCTCGTCTGCGCTCACCCCGGCACTCCTTCCGTCCGCCGGACCACGCGGGGTGTACCCACACCCGTTCGTGGCCTGACCTGCCCACGTGCCTTTGTGGCCTGCCCCTGGCAGGTGAGTGCTGTGGCTTCCATGGTCCCCCCGGATCGTCCGCCCGCATACTCGTCGACACGGTCGCCGCCGCCGTGCCCACGCGACCCGAGCGGCCCAAGCGCCTCAAGCAGCCCGCCGCTCAGCCCGGGAAAGCCGTGCGAAAGGCAAGCGGTGGCTGAGCTGCCCGGGGTCCCCCTCTATTGCCGCATTATCAAAACTTGCCGATCCGGCAACCGAGGATCAGAGTTGAAGCCACACTCATGCGAGATCGGAGCACACCGTGGTCGTTCTCGGAATCATTCTGCTCGTCATCGGATTTGTGACCGGCATTTCCATCCTGTGGACCATCGGGGTCATTCTTGCCGTCATCGGCGCGATTCTGTGGCTCCTCGGCGCGATGGGACACGCGGTCGCCGGCCGGAAGCACTACTGGTAGCACGACCGCACGGTCTCCGAAGCTGGTCAGTCCCCAGCAGGGGCCGGAGCGGGAGCTTCTGGGCGTGCGAGCACGCCCAGAACGCTGTCCACGACCAAGAACGCGGCGAGCGATACGCCGAGCAGCGGCACCGCCCGGCCCACCACCACGGCGACGAGCGCGAGCGAAATCAGCAGGGGCAGCCGAACCTGCCGCCAGGCACCCCGCGCGACCGGCCGTCCGAAGGACAGGGCACGGTCGCGGGTCGGACGACGCTGCCACCACATCCGGTATCCCCAGAGGATCAGGAAGATCAGCGCCAGGGCGAGCGCGGCCGGCGCGAACCGCGCCGTGCCATGACAGCGTCCGGCGCCGTCCGGTGGCGGTGCGATCCGGCAGGGTGAGGGCCCGCAGCTTGCGGTGCGTACGCTTCCGGCCGATCCACAGCGCGAGCCCGCCGCCGGCGACCACCCACAGCCGGCTGGCAGCCAGTTCGCTGTAGAGGCGGCCGTTCTCTCCCAGGTGCAGGTTGCGGTGGAGATCGTCGAGCCAGGTGCCCAGCGGCAGCGCACCCGAGGCGCCGTACGCCGGGAGTGATGCGGTGCGAGGTGACCCACAGGGGCCGCGATTCCTGTGTCCTGCGCGTGAAGCCCGCGCTGTGGGGACGCGGTATCGGCGATCCGGTGGCTCCCGTCAGGCGTGCCGCGGAGGGCCGTCAGGCATCCTCGCCGCCCCGTCCGCTCTCCGTGGAGTGCCGGGAACGAGCCCGCTCCAGGGCCGCATCGAAGTCACGCTGGGTGTCGTCGCACCAGTGCAGCAAGTCGGTGAGGATCTGCTGCAACGTCTCGCCGGGGCTACTGCGCCAGCCCTCGGCCGAGAGTGTGTACGTCTGAAGGGCCTCGTTTGCCCGCTCCACCGCCGTGTCGTGAACCTTCGGCCTTGCCACGTTCCACTCCCCTTCGACGAGATCCCTTACGCGCGACGGCGGCAGGAACGCGGCGCCGCGCGAAAAAACTATAATGCACTGCAAAGTTACAGTAGAGGTCATCTTTGCTGGTTGCGGTCGGGGCGGCTCTCCGCGTGAGCTCGAGGCCTCCCCGCACAGGGACAGGGGCGCAGACGCATGGCACGTGGGGTGGGAATGGCGGATACGGCACGTACGGCAGGTGCGGCAGGCACCGCAGCGCCCCAGGGCGGGCTGCGCAGCGTGACGGCTGTCCGGTATGTGACCCCGCTGCGGAGCGGTGGCTCGGTCCCCGGCGTCGTCGAAGCCGACGATCTGGGCACCTACGTCGTCAAGTTCACCGGCTCGGCGCAGGGACGTAAGGCGCTCGTCGCCGAGGTCGTCGTGGGCGAGCTGGCGCGGCGACTCGGGCTGCGCGTACCGGAGCTGGTCCGGGTGCACTTCGACCCGTCCGTCGCCGACGAGGAGCCGCACCAGGAGATCCAGGATCTGCTGCACTCCAGCGCGGGACTCAACCTCGGCATGGACTACCTGCCGGGAGCCGCCGACTTCACGCCGGGCACGCTGGAGGTCGACCCGGCGGAGGCCGCAAGGATCATCTGGCTGGACGCCTTCACCGCCAACGTGGACCGTACGGTGCACAGCCCGAACCTCATGGTCTGGCCGGCCTCCGGTCACCAGGAGCCCCGTCTGTGGCTCATCGACCACGGTGCCTCGCTCGTCTTCCACCACCGCTGGGAGGCCGCGGCGGACGCCGTCGGGAAGGCGTACCCCTTCCGGCACCACGTGCTCGGCTCCCGTGGCCCTGACATGGCGGCAGCGGACGCCGACCTCGCCCACCGTGTGACGCCGGAGTTGCTGCGCGAGGTCGTCACCGCCGTCCCGGACGAATGGCTGACCCACGAGCCGGGCTTCACGACTCCGGACGAGCTTCGCGACGCCTACGTCGCCCACCTCGCCGCCCGCGCGAAAATATCCACGCAATGGCTCCCCACGCATTTCCTCGGCCGCGAGCAAGCAGAAAGCCGCGAGCCCGAAAACAAGGGAAATCCCTGAGGGAAGCCGCGGAAACGGCTCTCGACAAGTTTTGCCGCCGGCCGGCCGCCGGCCGGTCGTGGCCGCGGCGGCCGAAGGGCTGCGGGAACTGCTGGGCCGGCCCGGGTACCGGCACGGCACCCGACGGCAAGATCACTCTCTGCGGAGTTCCTAGACTTACCCCATGGCTGAAGGGCTGCGGGAACGCAAGAAACGGCAGACACGGCAACGCATCTCCGACGTGGCCCTCGGCCTGTTCGTGGAGCGGGGTTTTGACCGCGTCACCATCGCCGAGGTCGCGGCGGCCGCCGAGGTCTCGGTCAACACCCTCTACAACTACTACGAGGCCAAGGAAGACCTCGTCCTCCCACCGGACCAGGCCTCCCCACAGCGGCTCGCCGACCTCGTGCGCGCCCGGCGGCCCGGCGAGTCCGCCGCACGGGCGGTCCTCGCCCAGCTGCGGGACGAACTAAGGCGCCGCGACCGCACGCTGGGCCTGACCGCAGGCTTCGGCCCCGTCTTCCACATGATGCGGGCGGCACCCACCCTCACGGCCCGACTGGAGGACCTCGGCCGGCAGATGACCGACGCACTCGCCACCGTTCTGGCCGAAGAGACCGGCGCTGGGCTGGACGACCCCACACCACGCCTGGTGGCAAGCCAGATCGGCTGGTTCCACTCGCTGGTCTATGCCGAGATCGGCCAACGCATCGTCGCCGGCGAGAAGCCGGACACGATCGCGGAAGCCGTACTGGATCTCCTCGACCTCGTCGAGGGCCTGCTGAGCGAACAGGCTCTGGCCTACGCCACCCGTGCCACCCGCAAGGAGTGACGGAACGGGCCGGCGCGGGCGGCCGCCGCACCTACGGCGGCGGCCGCCCCGAGCGCGGCTCCGGTGCCCAGGACCGTCCCGGCGGACATCGGCGCCGAGGGCCCTGATCGGTGGCGTCGACGGGGTCCGCCGACGCCGGAGGCGCGGTGGCTGCTACGCGACCACGCCGGACTTGGCGATGACGATGTCGGCGCTGGTGGCGCCGCTGCGCGAGCCCAGGGCCTCGATCTTCTTGACGATGTCCATGCCCTCGACGACCTCGCCGAAGACGACGTGCTTGTTGTCCAGCCAGTCCGTCACGATGGTGGTGATGAAGAACTGCGAGCCGTTGGTGTTCGGGCCGGCGTTCGCCATCGACAGCTGACCGGGCTTGGTGTGCTTGAGCTGGAAGTTCTCGTCCTGGAACTTCTCGCCGTAGATGCTCTTGCCGCCGGTCCCGTTGCCGGCGGTGAAGTCGCCACCCTGGAGCATGAAGTCGGGGATGACGCGGTGGAAGCCGGATCCCTCGTAGCCGAAGCCGTGCTCGCCGGTGGCCAGCTCACGGAAATTCTTCGCGGTCTTGGGGACCACGTCGTCGAACAGGGTGAAGACGATCCGCCCGGCGGGGGCGCCATCGATGGTGATGTCGAAAAACACGTTGTCAGTCATGACGGCATCCTTACATGTCCCTGCCGGGGCGAGGCGCGGCCCCCGATGCCCGTCGTGACGGAGCCGGTGTAAGGGGCACGCCCCCGAAAGACAGGGGCCCCTGCGAAAGGCAGGCTCCCCGCGAAAGGGAAGCCCCGACCCCGAGAATGCAGGGCCCCGAGAATGCGGGGCCCCGAGAACGCAGGGCGCCGTGGGCGGCAAGCCGGCGGACAAGGGCGAACCGTACAAACTACCCACGGACCGCCGCCTCACCCGCGCAGCCGGCACACACGGAAGCGCGCGCGGCGAGGCTGCCGCCCGGAAGCCCCGATCGTGCCGGTGGCACGCCACGGGCCGTCGGCCCTACCGGGCGCTGCACCCTCTTCACTCCCCGAGCCCACCGCGCATGCGCCGTTCACCACCAACTGCCGTCCGGCAGCCCAGCTCCGATTTCGGTCGTCGGTGCGGGGGAGCACTCTTTTTGCTGAAGGCCGTTATCGGTGGGCTTGGCGCAGCAGGAAATCAGCAAATCCTTCTCTGGAACCGGGCGCGCCGTGCGCCCATGAGGGAAGGACGGCCATGCGACGCATCATCGTCGGCACCTGCGCTGCACTCGCTGCTCTGGGAATCGGGCTGGCCGGCCCGGCCGCTGCTGCTCCGGTACCGGTGACCGCGCTCAACTGCGATGGCGACACCTACAAGTGCACAGCCAACCTCCGCTTCGGTGACAACAATTGGAAGGCGAGCTGGGGCGCGACCATCTACCACCAGGCACCCCGCTCCGCCTACCGCGCTCCGGTACCGGTAACGGGCCTCAGCTGCGACG
This sequence comes from Streptomyces sp. NPDC047049, assembly GCF_040643995.1. Lineage (NCBI taxonomy): Bacteria > Bacillati > Actinomycetota > Actinomycetes > Kitasatosporales > Streptomycetaceae > Streptomyces > Streptomyces sp. NPDC047049. The sequence continues at coordinate 101,681 of NZ_JBEYVM010000004.1, forward strand.
GCGACACCGGCAAGTGCACCGCCAACTTGCAATTCGGCGACGGGAACTGGCGCGCGAGCTGGTCGGCCGGCATCTTCCACCAGGCGCTCCGGTCCCCCCAGGGCACACGGATCGCCGCTCCCGTACCGGCGAACAGCCTGACCTGTGACGGCGACACCGGTCGCTGTTCCGTCAACCTCCAGTTCGGCGACGGAAACTGGAAGGCCAACTGGGCCGCGACCATCTATCACCAGTAGCAGTTCGCCCCTCGGCCCAGGGGCGAAAACGGAAAACGAACAATGGGGAGCGAACAACGGAAACGGGGCCCGGGGGCGAGCGGTATGCGTCCCCGGGCGTCACCACTGGCCGCATGGAGAGGATCGCCCAGGGGGGAACCGCCCGGCCGGGACCGCCCGCCTGGGACCGCCCGGTGCGTACGCCGGGCGGCTCGCGAACCGGTTCTGCGGAATACCCGCGCACGCCGGTCAGCGGCCCGGGAGCCGCGCTCATTTACCTATTGTCATCTTGATTGTCGTACACGTCATTGCTGACACGTACGCGCCTTCTTTCGCACGGCCGGGAACCCTACCGTCGCATGCACCCAACATTCGACGACGGCAACTTCCGCTCCCACCAGACCCGTTCACGAATGGACTCGTGAGCGGGAGGGGCGGCGGCTGCCCAGGGAGAAGCCATGTCCGCAGCCGTACAGCAGCAAGAAAGTCCGCAGTCTTCGGGCTCCTGGCCCGGCGGGGACGGGGGAAACTGGCCCAGATATCCGAGGCTCTACGAGGCCATTCCGGACTCGGGGCCGACCTCCGGAGGGAATACCGTCCTGCTCACCGGGGCGGGCCTGCAGGGCACGAGTCAGGTCACCTTCGGCGGTATCCCCGCCATCATCGTCACCCAGGACCCTTCCGGCGGCTCGGTCACCGTCCTCGCGCCCCCGCACGCGGCGGGAACCGTCCAGATCATCGCCACCACATCGAGAGGCAACACCAACTCGGTGAGCTATACCTACGTCGCTTCGCCCAGTGGCCCGACGGTCACCGCTCTCGTGCCCAGCAGCGGGCCCACCGCCGGCGGTACCGCGTTCGCCCTCATCGGCACTAATCTCACCGGCGCAACGGTCACCTTCAACGGTGTGCCGGCCACCGGAGTGTCCATCAATCCCATGGGAACGGTGCTCACCGGCGTCACGCCGCCCGGCCCCGCAGGCAACGTCCCGGTCGTGGTCACCACCCCGGCCGGGAGCACCACGGTCGCCGGTGGATACACCTATACGGCACCCCCGCCTGTGGTGACGTCGCTGTCGCCGTCGTCGGGCAGTGCTGCGGGTGGTACGGCGTTCGTGATCTCGGGGAGTGGTTTGAGTGGTGCGGTGGTGACGTTCAACGGGGTTGCGGCGACGGGGGTTTCGGTGAATGCGTCGGGTACGGCGCTGGTCGGCTTCACCCCGGCCGGGCCGCTCGGCAACGTCCCGGTCGTGGTCACCACCCCGGCCGGGAGCACCGCGGTCGCCGGTGGGTACACCTACACGGCCCCGCGCCCGCCTGTGGTGACGTCGCTGTCGCCGTCGTCGGGCAGTGCTGCGGGTGGTACGGCGTTCGTGATCTCGGGGAGTGGTTTGAGTGGTGCGGTGGTGACGTTCAACGGGGTTGCGGCGACGGGGGTTTCGGTGAATGCGTCGGGTACGGCGCTGGTCGGCTTCACCCCGGCCGGGTCGCTCGGCAACGTTCCCGTCGTCGTCACCACCCCGGGCGGCAGCACGACCGTCGCCGGTGGATACACCTACGTGTGAGCGATCCTCCTGGCAACGGTTCACCCGCCTGCCCTGCCACCGGCTCCTGATGAGTCGGCGGCAGGGCAGGGCGTCAGGAACAGGGCGTCCGACCACCGGTGTGATCTTCGGCGGTGTCCCCGCCGCATTCGCCGTCCTGTCCGACACCGAAGTCGCAGCCATCGCTCCCGCCCCTTCCCTGGGCACGGTCACCATCGCGGCCACCACTACGGGCGGCTCCGCCACCGCGCCCGGAGTGCTTCTCTGTCTCATCGGCTGATGCGTGGTGTGCACTCCGCACCCCGCACTCCGGACCTTGGCACTTCGCACTCCGCACCTCGAGTGTCCACCGGCGGGTTCCCACCGCCGAGTTCTTCCCGCCCGGAATGGGCGCCCTGCTTCAACTACCGTCGTCGGTAGGAGACGGGTTGAGGTTGCCCGCGCCGTGAGACGGAGGGCCGGGGTGCGGAGCGTGACCGGGGTCAGCAGGGGGACCACCCCGGCTCGTACGCAGCGTGTGCCCCCCCGTCGGCCCATGGGCATGCCCGGACCTCGTAGAGATATCCGCTCCGTCGCTTCCCGTCATCGGACCTGTACGCATTGTGGTGCCTGTGCGGCGCCGTGGTGTCTGTGCGGCCCCGGTTCGCCCCCCGGCCCTTACCCTCGCGGCGCCGAAGTCGCCCCGTTGTCGTCGCGGAGCGGTCCCGGACGCGTGCCCATTTGCCATCGGAGGGTATGTGTGCCCACGCGCCTCAGGAGGGAAGATGTCCCGCTGAATTGGAACAATTCGACAACCCACCGAGGGCAGCGCAACATGTGGTTGTGGGAGGTGCACAGATGATTGCGAACCTCGAGCATCGGGGGCACGGCCAGTCGGCTTACGCCGCACGGACGTCCCTCTCCGCAATCACCAGCCATGAGCTCAGATGACCTGATCTTTTCCTGGCCACCCGCGAGCAGCCGGCCAACCGTGCACATCGCCCTTCTCGGCGGTTTCGACCTTGTGGTGAACGACGTCCCGGTGACGGTGCCCGTCGGCTCGAAGCGGCTGTTGGCGTTCATTGCGCTCAACGGCCGTGCCGCTGCTCCGCGCTCCCTGGTTGCGGGGAGCCTGTGGCCCGAGGCATGCGAACAGAGCGCGTACGCGAACCTGCGGTCGGCGCTGTCGCGCCTGCGTGGCATCGGCAGGAAGGCCCTGGATGTCTGCCCTACCGAGGTGCGCCTCGCGCGGAAGGTCACCGTTGACCTGCATCATGCCCGGTCGCTCGCCCAGCGCATACTCGACCCCGGGGTCCCGGCCGAGGACCTCAACATCAACGCGGCCACCGTCGACCAGCTCACCGACGACCTGCTGCCCGGCTGGTACGACGAGTGGGCCCTGCGGGAGGCCGAACAATGGCAGCAGCTCCGCCTCCACGCCCTTGAGGCGCTGGCGGGAGCGTTCATCGACACGAAGCAGTTCGCCGGGGCGGTGGCGGCCGCCCACGCGGCCGTACAAGCGAATCCACTGCGGGAGAGCAGTCAGGCTTCGCTGATCCGCGCCCACCTGGCGGAGGGCAACCCGTCCGAGGCGCTGGACGAATTCGAACGCTATACGCACCGCCTTCGCGACGAGCTCGGACTGCGTCCCACTCCGCGGCTGTGCCACTTGGTGGACGGACTGCAGAGGCCGGGTTCCGGCTGGTGATTCCGGTCGGCCCGGTGACGCCCGTCGGCCCGTGACGCCGGCTGGCCCGGGGATGTCGGTGGGCCCGGTGATGCCGGTGGCCCGGTGATGCCGGTGGGCACCTCCGGCTGGTGACCCTCCGTGGCCGCATGGCTGTGGATTCCTCAGGGCCCCGAGTCGGGGCCCTCCGAGGTTCAGCCTGTTCCCCCTCAAGGTGCTGCCGCACCGTTCCGCGTGCCGCCCAGCCAACGTCCCACCCGTTCCACGTGCCGCCGGCTCCGTGGTCCCCGGCGGCCTCGGTGCCGGCGTCGTACGTGCTCGCCTGCAGGGGAACGTCCCATCAACCATTCGGCTCAATAGAGTGTTTGTGCGGCAATCCGCGCATTTATTCTCATTCAGAAGCGGTGATCCGATGAAAGACCAGGTGATCCGCCAGTGAATCCGCCGAATGTCCGGGACCTGCGACCGAGGGAGCATTGTGGAGCCACGCGAGACAGCCTCGGTCGAGACCGGTTCGGAAAGCGCCGACGGAGGCCCTGCGCCGAGTGCGTCAACCGCCCCCCGTGCGCTGCCGCCGGCGCCCAACGGGTCCTGGTCGCTGCTGTCGCGGATCATGATCGCGGGAACCATCGCGGTGCTGGCGATCGTCGTCACACTCCACGTGGTCCTGCTGTTCCTGTTCGTCGCGCCGTCGAACGCCCTCAGCAGGCAGTACGCCGGGCTGGTCAACGGCTGGGTCTATCCGGAGTTCGACCAGAACTGGCAGCTCTTCGCCCCGAACCCGCTGCAGCAGAACATCGCCGTGAACGCGCGCGCCGAGGTCAAATTCGCCGACGGCTCCCGGCGTTTGACGAACTGGGTGGGCCTGACCGCCCAGGACATCAAAGCGATCAGGGGCAATCCCGCCCCCAGCCACGCGCACCAGAACCTGCTTCGCCAGGCCTGGGACTTCTACAACAGGACACACGACGTCAAGGGGCGGCCGGTCGGCCTCCGGGGTGAGCTCTCCGAGGCCTATGTACGCCGGATCGCGGCACACCGGATCGGGCCCCGTGTCGACGGCGGCCAGGTGGTCAAGGTGCAGATCTACGCGTCGAACACCCCGATTATCCCGCCGAAGTGGAGTACTGAGCGCGTGAACACTCAGACGACGTACCAGGTGCTTCCGTGGTGGCCGGTCTCCAAGAAGGAGTTCCAGTGAGCGTCGAGAAGGACACCGCCCGGGCACCTTCCCCCTTCAAGGACTTTGCCACGAAGCTCGACCGGGCCATCGCCAGAGGGCTGAACAAGATCACGGGGCTGACGCTGGCGCCCTACCAGGCCGCGGTCGTCCGGATCGGCTTCGCGCTGACCTTCGGCCTCTACCTCCTCCGCGAGTGGCCGCACCGTCAGGAGCTCTACGGCACCACCAGCCCGTGGGGACTGGACCTGGCTCATCGCCTCGTCGCCTCGAACCATGCGTTCACGGTGCTGCTGTGGTCGAGCGACAGGCTGTGGTTCGAGCTGGTCTACCACGGGACGATCCTCGCGTGTCTGCTGCTGCTCGTCGGGTGGCACACCCGCACGACCTCGCTGCTGTTCATGATCGGGGTGTTGTCGCTTCTGAACCGCAACGTCCTGCTGGGCGACGGTGGCGACACCCTCATCCACCTGATCTCGAGCTATCTGGTGCTGACGCGCTGCGGGCAGGTGTGGTCGCTGGACGCACGACGGCGGGCGCGCGCGGCGGCGTTGGGTGAGGAGGACAGGAATCCGGTGGGCGTGGCCCTGTGGGGTCTCTGCGGCCTGGGCCTCGCCCTCGCGCAGATCACGGGATTCGCGCAGCTCCCGTGGGGGTGGATTCTGATCTTCTGGGGGATGTGGCTGATCCAGGCCCTGTGGTACTGGGCAGGGCGGAGCCGCTTCTCCGAGGTGCGAGGGGTATTGGACGTCACCGCCAACCTCGTCCACAACTCGGCGATGTTTGTGATCGCCGCCCAGGTGTGTCTGCTCTACGCCACGGCCGGCTGGTACAAGATCCAGGGGCCGCGCTGGCAGGACGGAACCGCCCTCCACTACCCCCTTCATCTGAACTACTTCAGCCCGTGGACTCCGCTGTCCCAGGCGCTCGACAGCGGCTCCGTGATCGTCACGCTGATCACTTACGGCACCGTCGTCGCCCAGGTCGCCTTCCCCTTCACCCTCCTCAACCGCCGGGTGAAGAACGTACTGCTCGCGATCCTGATGACCGAACACGCGACGATCGCGGTGATCTGCGGCTTGCCGTTCTTCTCACTGGCGATGGTCGTTGCGGACATGGTCTTCCTTCCGACCAACTTCCTGCGCTGGATCGGGTCGAGGGTGTCGTCCACGCGGAAGCGCATCACCCGCCCACTTCGCCGCGACAAGGAACCACAGGTCACCGGAGCGAAGGCCCGCGTGTGAAGCGACGGCAACAGACTCACTGCTTCAGTGACGTGCTCACTCGCTGACCTGCTGACCTGCTGACCCGCTGTACGGGATGAGGCGCACCGTCCGTTCCCCGCAGGACGAGGCGAACGTCCCCCCGGCGGATCGGCCCGTGGTGGGGCCGATCCGCCGGAGAGACCTCAGGGTTCACCTCACCTGCCGACTGCGCGCGCAGTGCAGGGAGATCGCGAGATCGCGACCGCCCTTCGGCAGGAGCCGAGCCCTGCGCTGCGCATCGCTCGCCCCAGCCGGGGGTGGCGCCGGTGGTGGCGCCACTCGTACGGCTGTTGCCTCAGCGGCTGTTACCTCAGCCGATAGTGGCACCGGTGCTGGTGGCGCCGGTGGTTCCGCCAAGTACGCCGCCGATGGTGGCGCCAGTGGTGGTGGCGCCGGTGGTTCCGCCAACGCCGCCGCCGATGGTGGCACCGGTCGTGGTGGCGCCGGTGGTTCCGCCTACCCCGCCGCCGATGGTGGCGCCGGTGGTGGTGGCGCCGGTGGTTCCGCCAACGCCGCCGCCGATGGTGGCGCCGGTGGTGGTGGCGCCGGTGGTTCCGCCAACGCCGCCGCCGATGGTGGCACCGGTCGTGGTGGCACCCGTGGTTCCGCCAACGCGGCCGCCGATGGTGGCGCCGGTGGTGGTGGCGCCGGTGGTTCCGCCTACCCCGCCGCCGATGGTGGCGCCAGTGGTGGTGGCGCCGGTGGTTCCGCCAACGCCGCCGCCGATGGTGGCGCCCGTAGTGGTGGCGCCGGTGGTGCTGGTGGCGCCCGTTGTGGTGGTGGTCGCGCCGGTCGTGGTGGCGCCGGTGGTGCTGGTGGCACCGGTTGTGGTGGTGGTCGCGCCGGTCGTGGTGGCGCCGGTGGTGACTCCACCGGTGCGTCCACCGATGGTGGCTCCTGTTGTGGTGGCTCCGGTGGTTCCACCGCCGATGAACCTGCATCCCCTCGGGAACAAGAACAACTTGCCGGTCTTCTTGTTGAGGACCAATCGGCACCTGACATCCGGTGCCGACTTCGACGTTGTTGCCTTCGTGGGCGCCGCTTCAGCGCCCACAGCGCTCATGGCGCCCATTGTTCCGGTGAGCGCCGCGGCCAGGAGCGAGGCGCCGATCACGTGCGGAAGCCGCTTCCGGAGATTCGTCATGATGCTTCCCCTTGTCTTGAGGAGCTGGCATATCTGTTGCAGCGTGAAAGGTCGGCCATGACGGCGGCGTGGAACTGGCGTGACTCCCGCGTGACGCCGCCAGAGCAAGCCGCGGGAATCCGGGCTTCCCGCCCAGCGGGACCGTCTCGCGCGAGCTGCACGATCCGAATCCCGGCCTGCCACTCGCCGTGGCGTGGCCTGGGAGCGCCCGACGCCGTGGATGAAGGTGGTCGTTGTGGTGCGGCATTCGGCCGCTGAGCTGCGACATCGGCTGCGGTGGTAGCGCACCGTGTCGGAGGTGTCGCCGTGGGTTCTCATGCCGGTCGGCGGATGGTGTGCCGCGCCGTCTTGGACCTGCCACGCGAACACGAGCCCATGACCGTCCCGCAGATGGGGCGCGCAGGCGCTGAGCCGGCAATTCGTGCAGCGCATGGTCAATGACGCCGCGACCCGAGGGCTGGTCGACCTCGCGCCCCATCCCGCGCACCAGCGGTCCTCGCTGGTCCGGCTGACCGGCGACGGCAGGGCGGCCCTCACCGCCGTGACCACCCGCGAGCAGACTGCTCCGCTCGCGCGGAGCGCGAGGGATGCCCGCACGCGTCACCTGACAAGAGCCGCCGGGCCGCTGCACGTATCATGATCACCGAATCGAGGCTCCGGCACGATTCGCAGTCCTTCGCCGGCACTGACACCTGTTACGACACCGCACCGGACGGGCTCCACCGCGTCATCTCCACGGCTGTACCGGCGGAGTTGAACCCCGCCGAGAGCGGGAGGGGGAGTATCGGCCCCCGACGTCATGGCAGGCCTCCACCACGCCACACCGCACCACAGCGCACCGCATGCAATTTCGTCGACGCCGGCTCTGACCTGCGACCCTCACCAACCGACCGCCATTTGCGGCGTAGAACACCAAGGAACCTCATGCCCCCCACGACACCGCAGCCGCACCACAAGCTTGCTGACCCGCTCCCGCGCCCCGCGAAGCCCGACTACCGCAACGTCTTCATCGAACCGGTCTACGCCCCCGGCTTCCCCGAAGACGACTGGGAGGACGATCCCGATGCGCCTGCCACTTCCCGTGCCGAATACTGACGGCGAATTGCTGACGGCGAAAAACCGTTGGGCGGTTTCCAGTTGACGGGCCATGATGGTGATCATGGCCGTATATGTCGACGATCCCGCCCGGGTCGGTGAGAGCCGACTCTCCGATGGGCGGTTGCTGGGGTGGGCCGAGTGGGGGCCGCCGGACGGCGTGCCCGTGTTGTTGTGTCCGGGAGCGGGCACGAGCCGGTGGCTGGGTTTCGGGGCAGGTGCCGTTGAAGCACTCGGGGTGCGGCTCGTCTCTGTGGACCGCCCGGGGCTCGGTGCCTCCAGCCCCGAACCCGGCCGGACCTTCTCCGGTTTCGCCGACGACATCCGGCAACTCGTCGAGCTGCGAGGGCTGGGGTGCCCGGCCGTGGTGGGGAATTCGCAAGGGGCGCCGTTCGCTCTCGCCTGCGCTGTGGAGAGCGTCGCCTCGGCACTGGCGGTCGTCTCCGGCGCGGACGAGGTCGCCGCACCGGAGTTCGCTGCCGCCCTGCCGGCTGATCTGCGGGACCTCGTTGAACGGACCGCGGGCGACCCGGCCGGCGCCGAGGCGTTCTTCGCAGGCTTCAGCGCGGAGACGATGTGGCGCATGGTCATGGCGGGGAGCCCTGCGTGCGACCTTGCCGTGTACCAGGACGGCGATTTCGCGGTCGCCTACCGCAGGGCCCTGGACGAGGGTTTCGGGCAAGGAGCGGCCGGCTACGCCCGGGACACGGTCCTGGCCATGATGCGGTGGCCCTTCGCCCTTGACGAGATCACGGTCCCGGTCGACCTCTGGTACGGCGAACGGGATACCAGCCACTCGCCCGACAACGGAGCGCTGCTCGCCACCCGTATACCCCGCGCTCAGCACCGTGTCGTACCAGGAGCCGGCGGCGCACTGCTGTGGACACACGCCGAACCGGTCCTCACCTCGCTCCTGGAGAAGGCCGCCGGCGACCGCTAGCACGGCGCACGTCGATGGCCGGCAGGACGATCGAGCGAAGGCCAGTGGACGGAGCCGTCACACCGCGGTGCGGCCGCCGTCGACGGGTAGCACCACGCCGTGCACAAAGCTCGCGGTGTCGCCGGCCAGGTACGCGATCGCCTCGGCGATCTCCCTCGGGGTGGCCGGCCGTCCGGCGGGTGCCTGGGCGGCGAGGGTGTCGAGGTCCGTCCCCATGCCTGCCGTGCCTTCGGTCCGCGTCGGGCCGGGCTGCACGGCGTTGACCCGGACTCCGCGCGGGCCGTATTCGGCAGCCCAGGACTTGGTCAGCAGGTTCACGGCGGCCTTGCTCGACCCGTACAGCGCCGCTCCCGCGATGCCGAGCTCGGCCGCCATGGTGCTGACGTTGACGATCGCCCCGCTGCCCCGCTCCGCCATCTCCGGGGCGAGTTCGGCGAGGCCGCAACCGCTCCGCTGCGGGCTCCGTCGCGTGCCGTTGGCCGACCGATCAGAGATCGAGGGCGACTTCCGTGGCCGGTGTGCCGCAGCGGATGAGGACGGTGCCGGCTGCGGGGGGGGGCGAGGGGTGGGGTGGTGTACGGGATGCCGCCTGTCACGAGGGGGTGACGCAGGTGCGGCAGACGCCGGTGCGACACCTGCGCGACTTCCCGCGTGCGTCGTCGCCTGAGGTTCAGAGAGCCGGGCTCCTCGCCACCGGGTCAACCGGTCACGGGCAGAGCCTGTGGTGTGCGGCGGCAACGGTCCGGGGGTGATCCGAGCCCTGGCTATTTAGGTTAGGCTTACCTAAGTAATCAACCTTGCTTCTCTCACCGCTCCTGGAGCACCCGGATGCGTCCTTTCCACCCCCGTACCGCCGCCTCACCGACCGCCGCAGAGCGCGTCCGGTCGATCCTTGCCTCCGCCCATTCGATGACCGTGGTGAGCGACGGGAGGCTTACCGAAGTGCGTCACCTCGACGGAACCGGGGCAATGGGCCACGTCCACCTGCACCCCCCGTTCGAGGACGCCGACGCCCGGACGGCGACGCGCGTCCCGGTGAAATTGGAGCTCACCGACATCGCCCCCACACCCGTACGGGACCGTGTACGTGCCCGCGTCACGGTGACCGGGCTGCTGGCAGCCCCGTACAGCACGGAGGCCACGAAGAGCACCTGTATGGAGTTCGGCCAGGCGGTCCTCGAAGACGCCCGGGAACGCACCTATGTCACCCTCCACGCCCTGGAGGCAACCGACCTCGATCCGATCGCGACGAGCGAGGCGGGCATGCTGACCCACCTCCTGGACGACCACGCCGAGGTCGTTCCCCTGTTGCTGCGCCTCGTCCGCCCGCGTCCGGGCAGCGGCATGCTGCGCGCCCTGCCGGTGGCGATGGACCGCTACGGCGTGACCTTGCGCCTCGAATACCCGCACACTCACCACGACGTGCGGCTGCCGTTCAAGACGCCGGTGACCGACATCGACCAGGTCGGTCCCCAGATCCACGCCCTCCTGGCCACGGCGCGCCGCTGCTCCCACCCCAGCCGTCTGCTGACCTGATCCGCCGGGCGGCGCAGAGCGCCCGGCCAGGGTTCACGTCGACGAGGCGACGGGCACGGAGCCGACGAGCCCGCCGTCGACGACCAGATCCTGGCCGGTGATGTACGCGGCGTCCTCGGAAGCAAGGAAAGCCACGGCCGCGGCGACCTCGTCCGGGTGGCCGAGTGACCCCAGCGCCACCTCGGCGGAGTTGCGGGCTTCGGCGTCCGGGTCGGTGTTCGCCTCGCGCCACATCGGCGTGTCGATGTAGCCGGGGCTGACGGAGTTGACGCGGATACCGCGAGCGGCCAGGTCGGATCCCATGGTGCGGGCGAGGTTGTGGACCGCCGCCTTGCTGGCGGAGTACACCGAGGCGATGGGCAGCCCCCGGTACAGGGTCCAGGAGGCGTTGATGACGACGGCGCCACCGCGGGGCATCAGCCGCAACGCCTTCTGAACGGTGAAGAAGACGCCCTTGAAATTGACGTTCACGGTGCGGTCGAAGTCGTCCTCGGTGATCTCGGCGGTCGGCTTGAAGATGCCGGTCCCGGCGTTGGCGAAGACGGCATCGAGCGTGCCACGCCAGGTCTCGATACGGCGCATCAGCGCGTCGAGGTCAGCCGGCGAGGCGGCGTCGGCCCGCACGGCCAGCACGCGGCCCTCCACCGCGTCGAGCCGGGCGACCGCCGCGTCGAGGCGCGCCTGGTCGCGGCCGGTGATGACGACGTACGCCCCCTCGTCCAGGAGCCGCCGCGCCGTGGCGAGCCCCATCCCGCTGGTGCCGCCGGTGATCAGTGCTGTCTTGTTCGTGAATCGCTGCATGCCCACGATCCTGCGGCGGTGCGAACCGCTCCGGCAGTGTCACTTGAACCTGGGTCTGTCACCACCACCCTCAGGCCGCGCGAGCGGGCGACCTGCCGTCGGCCAGGGCCGAGGGCCGGGCCACCGTGCCGTCCGGGCCCCTGCCCCCCCGGGTAAGGCCTACGAGGCAGGGACCGCGGCCCGTTCCCCCGCATCCAGCAGACCGGCCACCCGGCTCTCGGTCGGTGTCCCCTCCGCAGGGGTGTACAGCAGCAGCCGGGCGCCGGGCAGATCGGAGACGGGCAGCATCGTGTAGTGGAACGTCAGCTCCCCCGCAGCGGGGTGCACCAGCGACTTGATGCCCTCGGTCGCCGCGCCCACCGGGTGTTCGGCCCAGACGGTGGCGAAGGTGGGACTGGCGGCACACATGTCCTCCGCGAGCCGCCCGAACTCCGGATCGTCCGGATAGCGCGCGGCATCCGCCCGGAACTGGCCGACGATCTGCCGCGCCGCGTCCTCCCACCCACACAGCACGGACCGGAAGTGCGCACTGGTGAAGAAGCTGACCAGGCAGCTGTGGTCGAGTTCTCCGTACCCGAAGACGAGTCGGGCCGCCCGGTTGACGGCGACCAGTTTCCAGTGCCGGTCGATGACGTACGCGGGTCGCGGCAGCCAGCCGTCGATGACCCGGCGGATCCCGACCGGTACGGCGCGGTCCGCGGGCGCGGCCTGCGGAGGATTCAGCCCGGCCAGCAGATACAGGTGCTCACGCTCGGCGGCGTCCAGCCGCAGCACACGGGAGACGGCATCCAGTACCTCGGCCGACACCTTGATGTCGCGCCCCTGCTCCAACCACGTGTACCAGGAGACCCCCACCCCGGCGAGGACCGCGACCTCCTCGCGCCGCAGCCCCGGCGTACGGCGCCCGTTCCCGGCCGCCATGCCCACGTCCGCGGGCGTCAGCCGCGCCCGCCGGGAGCGCAGAAACGCCCGTATCTCCGCACTACGCCGCTGCCGCGCCTCGGCGGAAAGCTTTGAGACCTCCATGCGGCCATGCTAAGACGCCGTTCCTTACGGCCTGCTCGTCGGACGTCGAGTGGTGCGCAGCGCCGGATTATTCGCATGCGGGTGTACGACAGGCCTGCTAGCTTTCGGTCGTGGCAATCTTCAGCAACTTTCTCTGACGGGGTTCATCGACAGATGCGGCGCGCCCTCGGCCCGGTGGCCCGGCGCCGGTTGCGTCTGCGCATCGTCACGTCGCTCGTCCGCCGCGGGCCGACGAGCCGCTGTGTCCTGAACCCCAACCTGAGAAATGAGCTATAGCTGTGCCTGTTGAGCCTTCCGCCCCCACCGTGCTCGCCGACTGGTTTCGCGCACACTCCACCCTCCTGACCACCCTTGATCCGCAGCAGCCCCTCGACGATCTCGAAGGGCTCCGGGAGATCATCGGAGATGCCCGCGTCGTCGCGATCGGTGAGGGTGCCCACTTCGTCGAAGAGTTCTCCCGCGTACGCCGGCGCGTCCTGCGCTTTCTCGCCGAGCGCTGCGGATTCACCGTTTTCGCCATGGAGTTCGGCTTCAGCGAGGCCTTCCCGCTCGACCGGTGGCTGCAGGGCGAGGGGGACGACGGCGACCTGGCGACAGTGAGCCGGGCCGCCGCCGAGTGGGGCGCCGCGGACCTCATGCACTGGCTCCGCCGCCACAACCGCACCAGCAAGCACCCGTTGCGCTTCGCCGGTATCGACGTCCCCGAGGCCGGCGGGGCGCTACGGCCTGCCCTGGAGCCGGTGGCCGACTACTTGCGCGAGGTGGACCCCGACGCGCTCCACCTCGTCGAGACGATCCTGGACGTGAGCGACCGGTTCCTCAAGGGCTGCGGCTCCGGCGCTGCGGCCGGGCCGGCCTGGGCCGGCCTTCCGGTGGCCGAGCAGAACGAACTGACCGCCGTACTGGCACGGCTGTTGCTGCGGCTGCGCGCCGCCGAACCGCTCTACGTCTCCCGCAGCGGCCAGAGCCGCTTCGACATCGCCCGGCGCCGAGTGGAAGCGGCCTGCCACACGGACTACATGTTCCAGGCGATGCACGCCCTGCTGTCCGGCCGGGGCCTGACAGCGGACCTGTCGGTGCGTGAGATCTACCTGGCGGAATCCGTACGCTGGCACCTGGACCGCGCCGAACCGGGGACCCGGATCGTCCTCGCGGCACACAACAACCACATCCACAAGACGGCGTTCTCCTTGGAGTTCGCCGGCGGACTCACCGCACTCCCGATGGGTCAGCACCTGCAGCGCATGCTCGGCCAGGACTACCGCACCGTGGCCCTCGTCCACACCGCGGACCATGTGCCGGAGATGCACCCCGACCAGAGCGCCGCGGTCGGGTTCACCCTCGCCGAAGCCCCCCTTGAGCCGGCCCGGCCCGGCAGCGTCGAGGCCGCGCTCACCGACGCCGGACTCGCCGACCGGATCACCCTGACCGACCTGCGCCACTCACCGCGCGACGCCCAGGGAACACCCCTGCTCAACGGAGTCCGGGCCCAGAGCTCCCACCTGAGCACCCCGGTTCCTGACGCCTTCGATGCCGTGATCGCCGTCCCGACGGTCACCCGGGACCGCACCGTGCGCTTCTGACAGGCTCTAAAGTCGCCCCATGCGACGAAGGACAGGACTGGCGATGGCTGGAGCCGCCGCAGCCATCGCCTGGGGCGAGTGGTGGAACTGGCGCTGGTCTCGCACTCTCGTGGGGACCAGCGGGGGCGCTGCCGAGGCCGTGGTCGTGCTGGGTTACCGGAACCCTCAGGCGACGGCGAACTTCATCAACCGCTGGCGCGTCCGTGCGGGAATCCGTTCCCTCACCGCCGACGGTGCGCGTGCCACTCGCGTGATCTTCAGCGGCGGTGCGGCCGGCGGTGTCGCCGCGGAGGCCCAGCTGATGGCCGACTACGCGACCTCGGTGCTCGGGTTCGACGGCACCGTGCTCCTCGAAGACCAAAGCGGCACGACATGGGAGAACATCACGAACGTGATCCCGCTGCTTGAGGACGTCGACCGCATCAAGATCGTCTCCCAGCCGGCTCAAGCGCTCAAGGCCCGCGCGTACTTGCGGCGCCAGCGCCCTGATCTTGCCAAGAGGCTCGTGCGCGCGGATGACTACCGCCCTGGCGAGTGGCTGGTCGGCAAACCGCTGCTGGCTCTCTACGGCCTTTGGACGCTGCGCCGTCTCAGGGCCGACGAACGGAAGGCGAAGGCCTCGCTGTAGACAGCCGCCGTCGCGCCGGCGTCACCAACGGTGGATCCTGTGCCGACGCCGGCAGATGATGCTGCATCCGAGGGCGGGAAAGGCTCAGCGGCCGTCGTGCCGCCGGCGCCAGCGGCTGGGGGACAGCCCGGCCTGGCGCTGGAAGAACGTGGTGAAGTTCGCGGCGTCATGGAAGCCGAGGCGCTCTGCGCAGCGCGCTGCGGGCAGGCCGGTGTGTGCGAGCAGCCGTTTGGCCTCCAGCAGGATCCGTTGGTCGAGGAACTGCTTGGCGCCCAGGCCCGTTGCGGCGCGGGTCGCACGCGTGAGGGTGCGCGGGTCGTAGCCGAGGACGGCGGCGTAGTCACGTACGTGGTGGTGCTGGGCGAAGCGTTCCTCGACCGCGGCCCGGTAGCGACGGAAGACGGCGTGCTCGGGGTCCTGCCCGGGGTCGAACCCGGATGCGTGTCCGGAATCGTGGCCGGGTTCGTGTCCGGGTTCGTGTGTGTGGGGGGTGCCTGTCGGGGGACCGGCCGGCTCGGTGGGCAGCACCCGGAGCACGAGGGCGGCCAGGAGATGGGCGAGCAGCGGCACCGAGGCCAGTCGCGGATTCGATACCGCTGCCGTGTGCTCGTGCCGCAGATGGTCCGCGGCCCGTATGGCCAGTTCCCAGGTGTCCTCGTCCAGTTGCCAGCAGGCCGGGCCGAAGACGTCTGCCGCCGCTTGCGCCGCGGGCCCCGGGGCGGGCGGGAAGCCCTGCGTGAAGAGCAGGAGGGGGCCTTCCAGATCGTCGACATCGGTCCAGCGGTGCACCACACCCGGACGTATCCACACGACGGTCCGCTCCCGCAGGGGGTGATCGACGAAGTCGGCGGTGTGTCGTCCCACGCCCGACTGCACCAAGCCCATGACATGGAAGTCCGGACGCTGAGGACGGGTTCGATGGCGGCTGCGGTCCATGAGCCGCAGTTGCGCGAAGCTGAGCATCTCGACGTCGAATTGCGCCCCCGGAGCAGGGGTGTAGCGCAGCTGCCTGACTCCGGGAAGCTGACCGCTTTTCACAAGAAGCTCGCACCTTTCGACCGGGCCTGCGCTGTGCTGCCTCTGTAGCGTTCGGGACATATCCACTGCTCAGCGACGTGAACTCCGGCTGGAGCAGTTCTTCGTACCCTTCCGCGATATAGCTCAGAGGTCTCCATGACGACAGTATCCACAACACACCACGTTCCCGTGGCGGACGGCTCGATAGAGGTCCGCCGACGGAGAGGAAGCGGGCCCACCCTGGTGTTCGTGCACTACTGGGGCGGGTCCGCCGGTACGTGGGACGGAGTGGTGGAACGGCTCCCGGCTGATCGGGACACGGTCCGCTTCGACCAGCGCGGCTGGGGCTCGTCGCGGGCGCTGCCCGGACCGTACCGGCTGGACGAGCTCGCCGACGATCTCATCGACATCGTCAGGGGCCTTGGCCTGGACTCCTTCGTCCTCGTCGGGCACTCGATGGGCGGCAAGGTGAGCATGCTCGCCGCCGCCCGCCGGCCCGCGGGCCTGGCAGGGGTGGCCCTGCTGGCTCCCGCGCCGCCGGAGCCGCCCGCGAGCGTGACTGCCGAGTACCGGGATTCCCTCTCCCACGCCTACGATTCGGCGCCGTCCGTCGGACAGGCGCTCGACCACGTCCTCACCGCCACGCCCCTGGCGGGGGCCGTCCGCAGCGCCGTCGTGCGGGACAGTCTGAACAGCGACGAAGCCGCGCGTCTGGAGTGGCCCCTGCGGGGGATTGCCACGGATGTCACGGACGCCGCCAGGACCATCGAGGCCCCCGTTCTCGTCCTGGCCGGCGAGCGCGACCAGGTCGAACCGCCGGACGTCCTGCGCCGCTGCCTCCTGCCCAGCGTCCCCCAGGCCCGGTTCGAGATCGTCCCGGCCAGCGGTCACCTGCTGCCCCTGGAGGCTCCCGCCGAAGTCGCCGCGGCACTGGCTGACTTCACCGGTGGTCTCGGCTGCTGATACGGAGAGGGGGACCGTCCTTACAAGCGGAGGACCGCCCTTACAGAGGAGAACCGTCCTTACAGAACGGTGCCACTGACATCGAGTACGTCGAGCACACTGCCCAGCCCCTGGCCCGGCCTTACGTGACGTGAGCCGACCGGGCCACCGCGGGCAGCGGAAGGCCCGTGCCGTTCACGGCACAGCTGTGAACGGCAGTTGTCCGGGGCAGCGACGAAGGACGAACTACCCGGAGTTGGTGTCGGTGCGGGCGAAAATGCCTTCCAGCATTCCGGTGGCCTGCCCCACCTCGATCAGGTAGCCATCAGGATCGCGCAGGTAACAACGAACCTCGGCACGCCGGTCGATCGGCGGAGTCAGGAACTCCGCCCCTTTCGCGCTCCACTCGGCGTAGCAGGCCTCGATATCGGCGACCCGCAGGTTCATGAAGCTGGAGACGGTGTGCGGTTCGCCGGGCGGGACCAGTGTCACATCGGGCTTGTCCGGGGTGGGCCCACCGCCTGGATTCATGATGATCCAGCTGTTGGCGAGCTTCACGATGCAAGGATTCTCGTCCAGCACGACCTGCCCGCCCATCACCTCGCTGTAGAAGCGACGCGAACGCGCCACATCGCGCACCGTCAAGAAATGCGTCATCAGCAGCCCCTCACTCGGGGCCGGAATACCGTCGTCGCCCATCTTCAGCCTCTCTCCGCCGGCCGCGATACACCGGAGAAATCCGTGCACCGGCAACTAGGGCAGCGGACCGGTGGCGCGCGCCCTCCACCGGTAGAGGGACCAGCCGAAGGTGACACACGCTTCGCGATGGCCAGGAGCCCGCGGCGGCGCTTCCCTCATAGCCGGCCGCCACGGTCTCCACCTTCCATGTCATCGCGCGCCGGTGCCCGCTGCAACCCGTGGGCGCGCGGCCGGAGCCCAAGGGGCCTTTCTGCTTCCCGGGCCGCTGAGCGCCTGCCAGGCGGGACAGGGCCAGGCGGGTGACGATGGAATTGGACCCCACTGACCGTGCTCTTTCCTGGAGGAGGCAGACGGCATGACACACCCCTCGGATTCCGATTCCGCAGGCACCAGCCCTCCGCACGGCACCGAGCCCGGAGACCTCTCCCAAGCCGGTGGCCTGAGCGCCCTGGCGAACATGGGCTGGCAGTTCCTGCTCGTCATGGGCCTGGCCGCGATCGCCCTGGGCATCGTCGCCCTGGCCTGGCCCGCCCAGACCCTGCGCGTCGTCGGCGTGCTCTTCGGCATCTACCTGTTGGTCGCCGGTGCCTTTCAGCTGGCCGGTGCGTTTGGCACACATGTCCCCCGGCATCTGCGGGTGCTGCATTTCGTCGCGGGTGCGCTCTTCATCCTGCTGGGCCTGGTCTGCTTCCGGGGCACCCTGGAATCGATTCTGCTGCTCGCGCTGTGGATCGGCTTCGGCTGGTTGCTGCGCGGCATCATGGTGACGGCCACGGCGGTCTCCGCCGAGGAGATCCCCGCTCGCGGCTGGCAGATCTTCTCGGGGATCATCACCACTCTGGCAGGCATCGTGCTGATCGTGATGCCGTTCAGCTCGATCGCCGCTCTGACCTTGGTGGTGGGCATCATGGCCATCGTCGTGGGTGCTGTCGAGGTCTTCCACGCCATCAAGATGCGCGTCGAACTCGGCCACCTCACCCAGGGCACCGCCACCAAGAGACGCCCCATGTTCCATTCCCGCCCCCACCCCCAGCACTGATCACGGCCGCGCCGGCCACCCCAGTAGCGAGGCATTGAGCCTTTTCCAACCTCAGTTTGTGCATGCCAGGTGCAGGGTGAGAACGGCCTGGACGAGGCTGGTGATACGGCTGGTAGAGCATCGCAGTTTGCGCATGAGCCGCCAGGTCTTGAGAGTGGCCATGGCCTGTTCGACGAGTGCACGGATCTTCGCGTGTGAGCAGTTGACGGCCCGCTGACCAGGGGAGAGAGTCTCCCAGCGTCCCCAGTAGGGAACTCGCACGGTGCCGGCGGCGCCCCGGTAGCCCTTGTCGGCCCAGCAATCCACCCCGGCCCCCGCCAGGGCACCGATGATGCCGTGGGTTCGCGCGGCCTTGATGTCGTGGACAGATCCCGGCGGCGCGGGCGACGCCCACAGCAACCGTCCTGCCGGGTCGGCGATCACCTGCACGTTCATGCCGTGCTTCTTATGTTTCCCGGAGTAGAAGGGGCGGTCGGCGGCGATCCGGTCGATCGGCAGCAACGTGCCGTCCAGGATCACGAACGCCTTGCCGGAGGCTGTCCTCACCGCCTCGGCGAGGGTTGGAGCCAGAGCGGCCAGGATGTCGACGGCCTCGGCGATGTACCGGTAGGCGGTGGTGGTGCCCACACCGAATCCGGCGGCGAGTTGGGCGTAGGTATGGCCGCATCGTAGATGAGCCAGCACGAGCAGTGCCTGTCGTCCGGCGGCCAGCCGGCGCCATCGTGTCCCTTGCGCAAGACGACGTGCGGTCAACTCACGGGCGAGGAAGCGCAGAGCGGAGGTGGACAGATCGACCCCGGCTGGGTAGACAAGCATGCGGAAAGCTCCTGGCAGGATGGCTTGGACTCGACACGCACCCGTCTACCAGGAGCTTCTCTACGCCCGGACCCCGCCCTTACCCCCAGTGGCCCTGCTCCGCACGCAGGTTGAGGAAAACTCAGTGGGTGTGGGTGTGGGGGAGGGAGTGTGCGGAAGAGTTCGGCGCCGATCACGAGCGCGGGACGGTGGTTGAAGCGACACCGCTCCCATTCGTGTCCGCGTCGTGCTCGGCTATCTGCGAGCCGGGCGCGAGCTGGATTCGGCCGAGCTCGCGGCTCAGGGCCGACTCGGACTCCTTCCGGTGTGCTCAGCTGTGTTCAGCGAGGAGCAGTACCGCCCGGGGACTCTGCGCCCAGGAGCGTGAGCAGCCCGGGGAATCTCTTCTCGATGTCCGCGCGTCGTAGTCGGATGCCCTTGCGGTTGCCGTAGTCGATCTCGTCAATGAGACCTGCCTCGCGCAGGACCCGGAAGTGGTGGGTCTGGGTCTGCTTCGAGATCGGAAGATTGAACGAGTTGCAGCCCCGCTCGCTGCCGCTGCGGTCGGCGGCCAACTCCGTCAACACCGCACGACGGTGCTCGTCGGCGAGGGCACGAAACACCGCACCCAGATCGAGCGCATCGGCCTCCGGGCCGACCAGGTTCCTCCCGGCCACGCCGCACCTCCTTCAAGTACGACTTGCATCGTACCTGAAGGGCGTGCTCCACTGAGGTACGAAATCTTTCGTACCTTGCCCGGGTTGTGCTGCCCCGTGCCGCCGCGCCCTGGGCCCCGGCCCCGGCACTCACCGGGGGCCTGGTCATCGACACTCCGAGAGGTCATCGTCATGAAGAAACCCGAGGTGCTGATAGTCGGTGCCGGAATCGCAGGGCCCGCACTCGCCTACTGGCTCTCCCGGAACGGATACCGGCCGACGGTCGTCGAACACGCCCGGCAGCTGCGCTCCGGTGGTAGCGCGATCGTCGTGAAGGGGCCCGCGATCCCGGTCGCCGAGCGC
Organism: Streptomyces sp. NPDC047049; assembly: GCF_040643995.1. NCBI lineage: Bacteria > Bacillati > Actinomycetota > Actinomycetes > Kitasatosporales > Streptomycetaceae > Streptomyces > Streptomyces sp. NPDC047049. The sequence continues at coordinate 121,815 of NZ_JBEYVM010000004.1, forward strand.
ATGGGCATCCTCCCGCAGCTCCGCGAGCTCGCCACCCGCAATCGGTCGCTGACCCTGCTCGACCCCGGCGGCAGGCGAATCCTGCAGCTCCCGCTCACCTCGGACAAGGCGCCGACCGTCGAGGTGACCCGAGCCGACCTGTCCGAGGTGCTCCACCGGTCGGCGCAGACCGAGGCCGAGTTCGTGTTCGACGACACGGTCACCGCTCTGGACCAGGATGAAGGCGGGGTGGACGTCACCTTCCGGCGGTCCGCGCCACGGCGCTTCGACTTGGTAGTCGGTGCCGACGGGATGCACTCCACCGTACGGCGCCTGGTATTCGGCCCCGAGCGGCAGTTCGCGAGCGACCTGGGCCTGTACGGCGCGACCGTCCCGCTGGAACCCGACGCCATCGAGGACCCGACCGAGATGACGATGCTGACCGTGCCGAACCGGATGCTGGTCCTCCACCCCTCGCGGACCACCCCGCTCGCGATCTTCACCTTCCGGGCCGCCCAGCCGGCGCCCCACGACCGCAAGAACGTCACCCTTCACAAGCAGACCGTGGCCGACGCCTACGCCGACGTGCGGTGGCGGGCACCGGAACTCGTGGCAGCCTTCCTCGACCACCCGGCTCCGTTCTTCGACCCCCTGACCACCGTCCGGGTGCCCTCGTGGTCCCGCGGACGGGTCGTACTGCTCGGGGACGCAGCGGCGGCGACAGCCCTGCTGGGCGACGGGTCCAGCATGGCGATGGCGGGCGCGTACGCCCTCGCAGAAGAGCTCGCCGCCCAACCCGGTGACCACGCCCGCGCCTTCGCCGCCTACGAGTCCCGTCTCCGCCGTGAGGTAGGTCCGCGGCAGCGACGGGTCGGCCTGCTCTCCAGGCTCATGGTGCCCCGCACCCGGCCGGGCCTCGCGGTGCGCAATACGGTGGGCCGCGCGGTCGGTCGCACGCACCGGATCGACTCTCGCGAAGCCGCGAACCGGTAGACCGGGCCCGTACCGTCCGCTCACCGGTCGGTGCGCAGGTCCGCGGTAGCTCTCAGCCGGGTCGGCGCCGCCATGTCCGACGAGCGCGGCTCGGCGTGGCGGGTCATCGCCGATGCGGCAGATCGACTGCTGTCGGCCCCACCCACCGTTCCCGGCGCTCGCCACAAGAAGGGCTCTGCCGGTGACTACACCCCCCGCGACGCGGAGGCGAAGTGCTGGACGGACAAGGCGTATCGAGGCGCCGGCGGCACCACCCGGGCGCCCGTCCGCGGTCGGCGTCTCAAGCTGCGGCAACGTCGGCACAACAGCACCCAGGCCGGAATCCGTTGCCTCGGCGAGCAAGCCATGGCCGCCCTGAAGGGCTGACGCCTCCCGCGGAAACTCCGCTGTAGCACTAACCGGGTCACCGCCATCGTGAAGACCACCCCCGCCCTTCGTCACGCCTCAACCTGAGGTTGGAAAAGGCTCATTGTCTGATCCACGCCGCCATCTCAGCCGGACACAAGACACAGACGGCGTGGCGGTGACGCCTCCGACGACCTGGACCTGGCGACCACATCTCCCCGGAATAGCACCCCGCGACGACGCCGGGGGCATGTGGCCGTCGGTCGTGACGAGGCGTCAGATCGAATTCACCTCGTCGGGTCGGCTCCACCACAGCACCGGCGAGGGCTCAACGCCTGGCGCGGTCCAGGAGTCGGTCATGAAAGCCGCCGGCCGGCCTCGCTCAAAGGGAGATGGCGACGTGCGGGCACGGGGGAGTAGGCCCAGGACGAAGAAAGGCGCAAGGCGCCCTGCCGCTGCCAGGCGGTTCGATCGCCGCTGCTGACCTCCACCGACAGCGGGCTTGAGGCAACGCTTTGCCATGTAAGGAGCGGAGAGGTTGCAGCGGTGAAGCAACCTCGGCCAGGCGCCTTCCCTCTTACCTCACGCAATCGCCCCCACCCGTAACCCCTCCACCGGGCGGGGCTGTTGCAACGCTGAGTGCCCGTGCGTCTCCGGTCGCCGGGTGCGAGGACGACGATCTGCCGCGGCTCGGCTCGCCCGCGCAGGGATAGCCGCCCCCACAGAAAGTGCTCCATGTCTCTCACCGGCCAGAAGATTCCCGCCCTGGCAGTGACAGCAACGGCGCTGTGCTTTGCCCCGACCATCTGGCGGCACCGGTCACGCCTGTTCCGGCAGGCAGCGCCGTACAGCCTCGGACGACGCGCCGTCAGTCCGGCGGCAGAACTTCTCTCCACCGCCGTGGCACGACCAGATCTTACGGCTGCACCGAACCCGAAATTCCGACGCGACTCTGCCCTGCACCTCAATGCTCCGTTGTAAGGACCGGAATGGCTTGCACCGCGCCGAAGGATTCTTCCGCTCGTCCGAGGAATCCACCGCCGAGGCTGTACGCACTGGACGGGCTGCGCTTTGTGGCCGCGTTTCTGGTGGTGGCGTACCACTACATCACGCTGCGGGATGGCTGGGGAAAAGACCCAGAAGCCATATCGTCGTCCGTGTACCATCTTTCGGAGTACGGCTGGCTCGGCGTGGAAGTGTTCTTCCTGATCAGCGGATTCGTCATCTGCATGAGCGGCTGGGGGCGCTCGCTCGGAGACTTCGTGACCTCTCGGGTTTCACGACTCTATCCCGCCTACTGGGTCGCGGTTCTGCTGACGGCGGCAGTCTTGACGGCGTTCCCGGATGTCCGCAGTGTCGGGAGTTGGCAGAATATCCTCACGAATCTCACCATGCTCCAAGAAGGAGTTGGGGTACCTGACCTCGATGACGTCTACTGGACACTGTTCGTCGAGCTGAAATTCTACTTGCTGTTCGCCATCGTCATCTTCCGCGGTGTCACCTACCGAAGGTGCGTGCTCTTCTGCGGGCTGTGGACGGTGGCCGGAATCTTTTCGCTGGGTTCGCATAATGAACTGCTCACCTCCTGGGCGGTCTCGCAGTACTCCCCGTACTTCATTGCCGGAATCGCCTTCTATCTCATGCACCGCTTCCGGCCCAATGCCTTGTTGTGGGCCATCGTGACCGTGTCATTCCTGCTCGCCCAGCACTACGTCCACGGCCGCTTGGTGACAAACCTCGGCGCGAAAGCGGATGTGGTGGACGAATGGCCGGCACGTCTGGTGATCCTGATAGCTTTCGTGATGATGGGGGCCATCGCGCTGGGATTCTTCGACCGGCTGCGATGGAGTTGGCTGGCGACCGCCGGGAACCTCACCTACCCGCTCTACCTGATACACATGTATGTGGGGTTCACGATTATTGCCCTCCTGCGCCACCATGTTCCAGCAGGGCTGCTCTTTCCGGCGGTCACTGCGTTCATGCTGGCGATCTCCTGGATCATCCATCGCTATGTGGAACGCCCGATCGGCAGAAAACTACGGCACGCGATGAAAAGAAGCATGAAGGAGATGCGGGCAAACTCAACGGACCACAGCCGTCCGTGTACTCCTGCTTGCGTCGAATCGGATATCCGTCCACACGCTGCTCGAACCGAGCGCCGGAAAGTTCATGTTCCGTAGGCGCGATCGGGGGCGTACGCGTACGCCCGCGCGCATATAAGGCCTGTCCCGCGAGCTGCCTGCTGAGCGCCTGATGGCTTGCTCGAAGCGTGATCGGTGCATCCGGCGATCGACGCCACCCGGCGAGCGGGCCATGGAGCCTGCCGCTGACTGACAGGACACCGCTGGTCACGGTGTGTTCGCACGCGATGGGCAGGGCAACGACGGATACCTCACCCGACAGGAAACGCTTCTTCCGGCGTGGGCAGCGTCCGGGTGTGCAAGGCCCAGTGGGTGAGGGGCCGGGGGGGCGAGGCCGCAGAGGGCGAGGAGGGCGCCGAGCACCACCCAGTCGGGCTTGCCCCCTTGCAGGCACAGGGTGGTGAGCACGACCCGTGACGCGGCACGTACCACGGCGTGGGGAGGTCACCCTGCGGACCAGGCGCTCCGGCGGCGCATTCCCGCTTCGTGTCGATCCTGTGCAGCTTTGCAGTCGGGGGCATGGAATCCGGACGTGGCCACCCATCTCGCCGTGGAGGGCCTGTCCACGCCGTGATAGCACGGAGTGATCCGATTCAAGGGAGGCTACGTCCGCATGGGCATCTTCACCCGTCGCCAGAGCGCGACTATCGAGCCGACGCAGGCTGTTGGCCCGCGTACGCCTTTCCCGGCGGCCGAAACCAGCGGGGTCGAACTCGACCCCGCGCTCCGTGCGCTGACCGGAGAATGGACCATCGACCGCCCGCACAGTCGCATCGGATTCTCCGTGCGACACGCGATGGTGACGACGGTGCGGGGTGCCTTCACCGATTACGACAGCGCGCTGTATTTCGACGGAGCTCAGCCTTCCCGGTCCCGGGCCGAGCTCGTCATCCGGATCGCCAGTGTCGACACGGGCGTAGAACAGCGGGACGCACACCTCATCGGCACCGACTTCTTCGACGCGAACCGCTACCCGGAGATGACGTTCCGCAGCACCTCCACGACTCACGAGGGCGCGGAGAACTTCCGCATGACAGGGGACCTGACCATCCGCGACGTCACCCGGCCGGTCGAGCTGCAACTCGCCTACCTCGGCTCCGTCTTGGACCCGTTCGGCTATGAGCGGGCCGGTTTTGACGCCACCACCACCATCGACCGCACCGAGTGGGGCTTGGTCTACAACCAACGCCTGGAAGCGGGCGGCGCCATGGTGAGCGAGAGGGTCCGGCTGCAGTTCGATATCTCCGCGATCCGGTCCGTGCCCCTGGCGTAGCTGTCCCGGGAGGAGGTCCACTGCGTTCCGTCGCCCGCACCCTCACTCCAGGTGGGAGTCCAGGCGGGGAAGGACAGCGCATGACGCGTGTGACGACACGTGCCGGCGCACCCCTTCACTGCGCGTGCAGTGCCCAGCTGCTGCCGTCGACGGACGCCGTTCCGGGGAGGGCGATCAGTTCGGGCTTGAACAGTGGTGGCGAGTCCATCGCGGGCTCCCAGGTCGCTACCTTCTCGTCCTGCGGGACCTCGATCCGCCTGTCCTGGGCCAGGTCGGCGACCACCTTCACCAGCAACCGCACACCGAGCGGGGCCAGGTGATCGCGCCACAGGCTCTGCGCGGTCGAGCCCGGAGGTACGAACAGGTGCTCCTGGGCGGCGAGCGGGCCGGCGTCGGTGCGCTCGGTGAGGTGGTAGACACTTCCGCCCGTCACCTTGTCACCGTCGCGGATCGTCCACCGGATCGCGTCCCGGCCGCGGTGCAGCGGAAGGAGGCTGGGGTGGTAGCCGATGGTGGCGACGGCGGCCCTGGCGCGTGTGTGGCGGCCGAGGAAGGCGTGTGAATGCGCGGCGACGATCACGTCCACCCCGTCCGGGACATGCCTCGCGCGCAGTTCGGCCGAGTCCGTCCACGGTATGTCCCGGGGGAACGCCCAGGAGCGCAGGCGGTCCCAGGACATCGCGTTGCTCTCGTCGGAATGCCCCTTGCGCAGCCGGGGGGCGGCCGCGCCGACGATCTTGTGCCCTTCCTCCAGCAGGGCCTCCGCGACCTGCACCGCGAATGCCCCTTGTCCTGAGATGTAGATGTTCATCACGCGCGCTCCGTGCGGTCGCTGGTCGGGGGGTGGTTCAGTAGAGGTAAGAACGCTCCGTCACGGCACAGGGCCGGTTGACAGCGGTTCCGGTGCCGAGCGGCAGGGCGTACCGCCTGCCGGCGTTCGCCACCACCCGCCGGCCGGCCCCGCCGCCGGCGGCGGGGGTACCGCTCATCGGCCGGCCTCCTTCAGCCCGCGGTGATCGGGCCGGAACCGCACCGGCAGGGTGGAGAACCCGGTCAGGAAGTTGGACCGGATGCGCAGTGCCTCGTCGGTCTGCTCGAAACCGGTGGTGAAGTCCCGCAGCGCGAGCAGCAGTTCGGAGATCTCCACCTTGGCCAGGTACGAGCCGACGCAGAAGTGCGGGCCGTAGCCGAAGGCCAGGTGCTTGTTGGGGGTGCGGCCGAGATCGAACTCCCCGGGCCGTGCGAAGACCCGTTCGTCCCGGTTGCCGGAGGCGTGCCAGAGCGTGACGATCTCGCCCGGCCGCAGCCGTACGCCGTGCAGCTCGCTCTCGTGGACGACACTGCGCCCGAAGTGCATCGTGGGGGACGCCCAGCGCAGCACCTCGTCCACGGCGGTCTCCACGGCGACCTCACCGTGCTTGAACCGCCGCCACTGCCCGGGCCGGTCCGCGAGCGTGTGGACGCAGTCGATCATCGTGAGCCGGCTGGTCTCGTCACCCCCGATGATCAGGCTGTAGCAGTTGAGGACGACGTCCTCGTCGGACAGGGGGACACCGTCGATGGCGCTGCCGATCAGCATGCTGATCACGTCCTCGCCCGGTGACTCGCGCCGCTCCTCGACGAGGTCCATGAAGTACATCAGGATCTCGTTGCGGGCCATCTCGGAGTCGACCTCGTCGACGTCCTCGTCGTCGGCCGACAGCGCGGTCTTGGTCAGCGAGAGGAGGAAGTCCCGGTCCTGCCCGGGCACGCCGAGCAGGTTCGAGATCGTGGTCATCGGGATCCGGCCGGCGATCCGCTCGGCGACGTCGCAGCCGCCCGACTCGACCGCCTCGCGGATCAACTGCCGGGTGTTGACCCGCACCGTCTGCGCGACCTCGTGGAGCACCCTCGGCGAGAGCACCCGCTGCAGGATCTTGCGCAACTCGTGGTGGCGGTGCCCGTCGGTGACGGCCAGCATCCGGCCGGCCCCCGCGTCACCGCCGCCCAGCAACGTGACGAGCACATTGCCGCGCTCGGACGTGAAGTTCACGTTGTCCCGGTAGGTGGCCATGATGTCGTCGTAGCGGGAGATGACCCAGAACCCCCGGCGGCCTGCGGCCGGCGGGTTCCAGTACACCGGGGCGGTGTCCCGCAGGGTGCGCCAGAACCCGTCGAGGTCGTGGTCCGCGAAGGTGTGGGGGTCACCCAGGTCCACGGTGGCCGGTGCCGGTGTGCGCACGGTCACCAGTCCGTGCGCCAGAACCGGCGCGGCTGGAAGGGGTAGGTGGGCAGCGGCACGCGGTGGCTGGCCTCCCCGCGGTGCAGGGCGTCGAAGTCCACCTGTGTGCCGGTCACCCAGGCGGCGGCCAGCTCGGACAGGGCCTGGATGTCCGTCCCGGACGGCACGATCCCGCTGTCGCCGCGGGGGAAGGAGCCGGCGTCCACCCGCGGCGCGGCAGCGGTCTCGGTGGTCAGGTCCCGGGGGGAGCCGCCGGACAGCGCCGCGATCAGCTCCGCACGGCTGCGGACCACGGCCGCCCACCGGCGGGGCATCACCTTGCGGCCCAGGTTGAGGCTGAAGCAGACGTCGTCCAGGCGCAGGCCGGGGTCGGCCTCCAGCCAGTCCTTCAGCCGGGCGCGCTGACGCGTCAGCGCTTCGTCGTCCAGGGCGGACAGGGTGGCCAGCCGGGGCCTGCCCCCGGCCTCGGGGGCGCGTTCGGCGGCCGCCGGTGCCTCTTCCAGCACCAGGTGCGCGTTGTAGCCACCGCCGCCGATCGAGGTGATGCCCGCACGGCGGATACCGGCCTCCGACGCCCAGTCCGCCGTCTCCAGCTGCGGCACGAACGGGGTGCTGGGGAGGTCGAGGTCCTCGTTGACCTCGGTCAGGTTGATCGTCGCCGGCAGCTTCTTGTGGTACAGGGCCATCGCGGCCTTCACCGCACCGAAGCCGCCCGACACCACACCGCCGTGGCCCACGTTGCCCTTGACCCCGCCGATCGAGGTGGTGCCGCTCTGCTTGCCGAACGCCATGCTCGCCGCGTGCACTTCGAGTTCGTCGGTCATCGGCATACCGAGACCGTTGGCCTCGTACATGGACACCGTGTCCGGGGCGACGCCGCCCACCTCCATGGCGCCTGCGATGCACGCGCTCAGCCGCTCGGGCTGGGCCAGACCGTAGGCCATCGCGCTGACGCCGTTGTTGTTGACGGCCGAACCCTTGACCACGGCGTAGACGTGGTCACGGTCGGCGACGGCCTGCGCCAGCGGCTTGAGCAGCACGGTGACGACACCGCTGGACAGCGCGGTGCCGGTGCCGTTGGCGTCGAACGGGCGGCAGTGGCCGTCCTTGGACAGGATGCGGTTCTCTTCCCACAGATGACCACGGGGGTGCGGCAGACGGACCATCGCACCGCCGGCGACCGCCATGTCGGTCTGGCCGAGCAGCAGCGACTGGCAGGCCAGGTGCACCGCGTAGTGGAACCCGGCGCAGACGGCGGCAACGGTGACGGCCTCGCCGGTGAGTCCCATGTAGTACAGCGCGTTGGACGTCATGGTGTCCGGTGACCACGCGAGGCTGGCCTCGATCGCCTCGGGGCCGACCGACACCCGGTCCGGCGGGGAGCTGTAGAGCGCCGCGGTCTGCGGGTTGTTGGCGCCGTACATGCCTATTTCGGCGGTGACCCGGTCCGGGTCGTAGCCGCCGTCCTCGAGCGTTTCCCACGCGCTCTCCAGGAACAGCCGGTTCTCCGGGGTCATCGCGGCCGCCATCCGGTCGCTGATGCCGAACACCGACGGGTCGAACTTGTCGTACGTGTCGAGGACGCCGCAGGCCCGCACGTAGAACGGGCTGTGGATCAGGGTCTCGTCGACGTGGATGTCGTCCTTGGCCAGGAACGACACGGACTCCCTGCCGTGTACGAGGTTGTCCCAGAACTGTTCCTTGGTACGGGCGCCGGGCGCCCGCAGGGACATGCCGATGACGGCCACATCACCGGGGTCGTAGTCCTGCTCGGGGCTGTCGGTCATGGAAAGGCTCCTGCTTCGAGTCGAGTGGGGGGCTCAGCGGCCGGTGGCGGCGCCGCGGCCGCGCAGGGCGGCGCGCCGGGTGTGGGCGCGCAGGCGAGCCGACTGGACCACCTCGGGGGTGGCGCCGCTCTCCTCGTCGAGCCAGCGGCCGAGGGAGGAGATGTCACGGAAGCTGAAGAGGTCGGGCACCCGGACGCGCCGGTCGAACCGCCGGGTCATCAGCCTGGCCAGCCGGACGAGCAGCAGCGAGTCGCCGCCGAGGTCGTAGAAGGCGGCCCGGACGTCGATGCTCGACGGTTCGAGGTCGAGCAGCTGGCCCCAGATCTCCGCCAGCGCCACCTCGGTCGGCGTGCCGGCGGCCGCCAGGGGCCCGTCGGTGTCGGCGGCCGGCGGCTCGGGCAGCGCGGTGCGGTCGAGCTTCCCGCCCGGCGCCAGCGGCAGTGCGCCCAGGAACACGATCGTGCCGGGCACCATGTAATCGGGCAGCTGGGTGGCGAGCTTGTCGGTGAGGGCGGCCTGCAGGACGGCGTCCAGCCGGACGCTGTCCCGGGGGTCGTCCTCGGGCACGACGTAGCCGATGAGCCGGTTGCCCCGGACGACGGCGGCGGCTTCCCGGACCTCGGGGCAGCCGGTCAGCCGGGCCTCGACCTCTTCCAGTTCGATGCGGTGGCCGCGCAGCTTGACCTGGTGGTCGGTGCGGCCGTTGAACCGGAGTTCACCGTCGTCGGTGAGCGTGACGACGTCACCGGTGCGGTACATGCGTGCGCCGTCCAGGAACGGGTCCGGCACGAACCGTTCGGCCGTGGTGCGGGGCCGGTTGACGTAGCCGTGGGCCAGGCCGGCACCACCGATGTAGAGCTCGCCGGGCACGCCGGCCGGCAGCGGCTTCAGATTCTCGTCGAGCACGTACGCACGGGCGCTGACCGACGGCGTGCCGATCGAGGGCTCACCGGTCCCGCCCTCCGGCACCGGCCCGAAGGAGCAGAAGACGGTTCCTTCGGTGGGACCGTAGGCGTTGAAGACCCGGTCGGCGCCGGTCTCCCGGTACGTCCGTTCCACCAGCTTGCGCCGCAGGGGCTCGCCGCCGAACACGACGGTGCGCAGGTTCGGCGGCAGACATCCGGCGTCGAGCAGGCCGTTCATCACCGACGGGACGACGTTCAGGTGGGTGATCTTGTCGGCGTACCGGCTCTCCGGCAGGTGGACGGCGCTCTCCACGAGCACGACGGCGCCGCCGCGGCACAGCGCGGCGAAGATCTCCATCACGGACATGTCGAAGCAGACCGAACTCGCCGCCGAGACGCCGCTCAGATCGCAGCCTTCGAGGATGCGGTCCAGTTCGGACAGCATGGCAACGCAGCCGCTGTGGTGGATGGCCACGCCCTTCGGCCGTCCGGTGGATCCCGAGGTGTAGATGAGGTACGCGGTGTCGCCGGGCACGACCGGCACGGGCTGCTCGCCGGGTTCGGTCGTCACGGTCTCGCCCAGCACGACCACGGTCGGGCCGGCCGGGCAGCCGGCCCGGGACGCGGGCGTGGTCAGCAGCAGGTGGGTCCCGCTGTCCTGGACCATGAAGGCCAGTCGCTCGGACGGATACTTCGGGTCCAGGGGGACGTAGCAGGAGCCGGCGCGCAGAATGGCCAGGATGCCGACGAGGAGGTCGGGGGTGCGCTCGATGCAGATGCCGACCGGGACACCCGGTCCCGCGCCGTCGGCGACGAGCCGTTCGGCCAGCACGCGGGACCGCTCGTCCAGGTCGCCGTAGGTCACGACGCCGGCGTCGGAGTAGACGGCGGGCGCGTCGGGGTTCTTGACCGCTTGCTCAAGGAACTCGGAGTGCAGGGTTGTGGTCACCGGTCCGTCTCCTCGGGGCAGCCGCTCGGGGCGATGTCCTGGAGTGCCAGGCCGGGGCGGGCGATCGAGTCGAAGAGCACGGTGCGGTAGAGCGCGAGCAATGCCGTCACGGTCTGCCTTTCCAGGTAGCTCGGTTTGTACTGGATGTGGCCGGCGACCTCGCCGTCGATGTCGGCCATCGAGATCTCCAGGTCGAATTTGGCGAGGTGCCTGCGTACCTGGAGCGGTTCGAGCGGCAGGGCGCCGTCGGGCGTGATGGTCTCTCCGATGCCGTGGAAGAGCTTGACGGACCGGGGAAACGCGTCCGAGGACAGCCAGTTCACCACCACGTCGAACCACGGGGAGCGGCCCTCGGCCCTCGGCGGCTTCAGCTGGGAGGCCAGCAGGTCGAGGGGGTAGTTCATGTGCTCCAGCAGGCCGAGCGAGAAGGCGTGGACCTCGCGCAGCAGGTCGCGGAAGCTGCGGTCACCGGCGGGCTTCGCACGCACCAGCACCGTGTTCAGGTAGTAGCCGATGGCGGATTCCCAGCCGGGTTCGCCGCGCTGGGCGATGGCGGTGGCCAGTACGGAGTCCTCGGTGCCGGCCGCGCGGTTGAGCGTGGCGAAGAAACCGGCCAGCACGACGGTGCTGATCGACACGCCCTCGCGTACCGCGAACTCCCGCAGCAGCCGGGTCTCTTCGGCGCTCCAGCGGAACGTGAGGTCGCGGCCTTCGTAGGTGACGCCGGGAGGCCGCTCCATGGTGGACAGGTCGAGGTGGGCGGGCGGATCGGCCAGTTTCTCCGACCACCAGCTCAGTGCCGCGTCGGCCGCCGGGCCGGCCAGCCACTGCCGCTCCCACTCGACGAACTCCGTGTAGGGGGCGGCCGGTCCGCCGGCGGCGGGGCCGACGCCCTCGTAGTTCTGCTGGAGTTCGCGGATCATCACGTCGGCCGATGCCGCGTCCGACGCGATGTGGTGGACGAGCACCAGCAGGTAGTGGTCCGCCGGACCACGGGTCATCAGCACCACCCGCACCAGCGGCCCGTTGTCCATGTCGAGCGGCAGGTGCCCGTACTCGGCCAGTTCCTCGCGGGCTTGTTCGTCGTCCCGGCCGGTGCTGTCCACCACGACGAACTCGTACACCGGCTCGTCCAGGATGACCTGGTACGGGCTGCCGCCCGCCTCGACGAAGAGCGTGCGCAGCGCGGGATGCCGCTCCATCACGGCCCGCACGGCGCGGTCGAGTGCCTTCTCGTCGACCGCCGTCCGGATCCGGGCGGCCACCATGAAGTTGTACGGCACCGCGTCCGGCGCGACCATCTGCATGAACCACAGCGATGCCTGGCCGTGCGAGGCCGGTGCCAGTTCGAGACCGAGGCCGCCGGCCCGCAACTGATCGATCGCCGGTGCGTCGGTGGGGTCCAGCAACCCGCGCGCGGCCAGCTCCTCCACCAGCTCCTCGGCGTCCAACTCGGACAGCTCGTCGAGGAACGTCATGGCCGGCTCGGCCGCCGGCTCCGGCGTCGGCACGACCACGGCCGTCGGCACGACCTCCTCCGGCGCCGGCTCCGGCGCCCGGGCCGGCTCCACCTCCCCGGCCGGTGCCCGGTCGACCGCCGCGGTCACCGTCGGCCGGCCGATCACCTCGATGAGGTGGTCGACGACCTCGGATATGGTCCGGCCGTCCAGGAACACCACCGGCGACACCCGCTGCCCGAACAGCGCTTGCAGCCTGTTGACGAGGCGGAGCGCCAGCATCGAGTCAAGACCGAAGTCGCGCAGGCTCGCGCCCTCGCCGAACGTGCTCGCCGGCACGCCCACCGCGTCGGCGATCTCACCGAGGACGACCTCCTCCAGAGGCCTGTTCGCCACGCTCTCGACGGCGGGCTCGGCCACCGTCGCGACCACGGAATCGGTCACTGTTGCGGCCACCGGCTCGGCCACGGTCGCGGCGACCGGCGCCGGCCCGACGCGGGGGTGTGGGGCCGTGTCCAGCCAGTACCGGTCCTTCTGCCACTGCACGAGCGGGGTCTCCACGACCTCGACGTCGTCGGCGAACAACGAGTCGAAGGTCAACGGGAGGCCCCTGACGTACAAGGACGCGGCGGCCCCCAGCAGACAGCGGATGTCACTTTCGCCGCGGCGCAGGGAGTTGACCGCGTGCACCTGGGCACCACGGGACAGCGCGATCTCCTCGACCGCGCCGCGCAAGGTCTCGTGCGGGCCGATCTCGATGAAGGTGCCGACGCCGTCCTCGACCAGGGCACCGATCGTCTCGGCGAACCGGACCTGGTTGCGCAGGTTGTGCACCCAGTAGTCGACGTCGGTGACCGGGTTCACCGTGTCGGCCAGTGCCGTGGAGCGGAAGGCGAGGGTGGGCGTCAGCGGGGTGATGCCGTCGATGCGTTCGCGCAGCGGCTGGATCAGCGGATCCATGCCGGGGCTGTGCACCGGCCTTTCGACCCGGATCCTGCGGGTCGAGATCCCGGCTCGCAGGAGGTCGGCCTCCAGGGCGCCGATGGCGTCGGGCGAGCCCGACACCGCCGCGCTGGTGGGGCTGTTCACCACGGCGATGGCCACCTGCTCGGCGTACGGGGCGATCCTCGGCAGCAGCTCCTGCTCGGGCAGGTCGACCGAGATCATGGCGCCCGCGGCCGCCTCCCGTTCGAGCAGGTGCGACCGGGCGACGACGACGCGAGCGGCGTCGTCCAACGACAACGTGCCGGCGATATGGGCGGCCGCGACCTCGCCCAGGCTGTGCCCGACCACGGCGGTCGGCTGGATGCCGAGTTCGAGCCAGACCTTCGCCAGCGAGACCTGCAAGGCGAACAGCACAGGCTGCTGGAAGTCCATCTCCTCGAACCTGGACCGGTCGGCCGGGGCGGCGAGCTCGTCGAGCACCGAGCAGCCGCCGGCCGCGCGCACGGCGGCGTCGCAGGCGTGCATCCACGTACGGAAGCCGGCGTGCCGGCGCATGAGCTCCCGGCCCATGCCGACCCATTGCGTCCCGCCGCCGGAGAACACCAGCGCCACCCGCCGGTCACCGTTGCCGGCGACCGTGCCCGTGACGATGTCGGTGTGCGGCTGACCGGCGGCGACCCGGGCGAGTCCGTCCAGGACGTCCTGACGGTTGCGGGCGAACAGCGCTATCCGGTGGCTGTGGTGGGTACGCCTTGCCGCCAGTGTGTAGGCGAGGTCGGAAACCCGCAGGCCCGTGTCGCGTTCGACATGGTTGGACAGCTCACGGCAGGTGTCGGTCAGCGCGGCCGCCGTACGCGCCGTGACGGGCACGAGATGCACCTGCTCGTCGGCCGCGGCCTCGCCCCGTCCCGGGGTGACGTGCCGTCTCCGGTCGCCCGCGGTGAACGGGCCGGGGGTGACCGGGAGGCCGGCGGTGTAGAGCACGCCGAGCGAGCCGAGCAGGGTCGAGGCCTCGTCGGCGCCACGCCGGAGCGAGGGCAGGGTGGTCGCCGTCAGGATCTCCGACACGGACTTGAGCAGGACGGGGTGCGGACTGAGTTCGATCACCGCGTCGATGTCGTGGTCGCGCAGGTTCGTCAGGGCGTCCACCACCCGGATCTCCTGGCGCAGGTTGTCCGCCCAGTAGTCAGGCCCGAGCTCCGCGCCGTCGACGAGCTTCCCGGTGACCGTCGAGATCATCGGGATGCGCGTGCTCCGGGGCGTGATGCCGTCGAGTTCGGTCCTCAGCGGGGCGAGGACGTGGTCGACCAGCGGCGAGTGCGGTGCGTGACCCATTCGCACCCGGTGGTTCGTGACGCCGTCGTCGGTGAGCCGCCGGCTCAGCTCGTCGATCTCCTGCGGGGTGCCGGTGACCAGGGTGGAGTTCAGCCCGTTGTAGCCGGAAACGGTGAGCCCGCCGCTCAGGTACTGCTTGACGTCGTCCGCACCGGTCATGACCACGATGCCGTCGCCCCGTCCGACGGCCAGCTGCTGGAGGAGCCGGCCGTGGTGGGCGGCCAGGCGGGAGGCGTCCTCGAAGCCGAGCGCGCCGGCGATGTGGGAGGCGGCGAACTCTCCGACGCTCTGCCCCACGACGACGTCCGGCTCCACCCCCAGCGAGCGCCAGGCGTCGGCCAGCGCGACCTGCAGGGAGAACAGCAGCGGCTGGAACACGTCCATGTCGTCGATGCGGCCGTCGGGGGACAGCAACTCGTCGACGAGCGAGAAGCCCAGCAGCTCGCGCATCCGCTTGTCGGAGCGCATCATGGACCGTCGGAACACGGGCATACCGGCGAGCAGCTGTCTGCCCATGCCCACCCACTGCGAACCGTTGCCCGAGAAGAGGAACGCCACCCGCGGCCGGCGTTCGGTGATCTCACCGACGCTCACCCCGGCGGCCGTCGCACCGGTACCGAAGGCATGCAGCTGCGCCCTGAGTTCGGTCATGTCGTGGGCGGTGGCCGCGAGCCGGAACCTGCCCTCGCCGGGTGCCCGGCTGCACAGTGCCCGCAGGTCCGTCTCCTCGCGCAGCGCCAGGGCCTGCTCGGCCAGCGCCTCCCGGGAGTCCCCGGCCAGCAGGAGGAGTGACCTCTCGGGGCGCGGCAGCTCCTCGACGACGACGTGACAGATCGCGCCGCCGAATCCGAACGAGCTGACGCCTCCTCGGCGCGCGTCGGACCGTCTCGGCCACGGCGTCAGCCGGTCCTGGACGGTGAGGCGGTACTCGTCGAACATGATCTGCGGGTTCGGCGAGGCGTAGTGCAGGCTCGGCGGCAGCACGCCGTTGCGCATCGACAGGGCGAGTTTGACCAGGCCGACGATGCCCGCCGCCGCTTCCAGATGCCCGACGTTGGACTTGACGGAACCGAGCCGCAGGGGCTCCGCGCGGTCACCGCCCAGGACCGCGCCGATGGCATTGGCCTCGATCGGATCGCCGAGGGGCGTCGCGGAGCCGTGGCACTCGATGTAGTCCACGAGGGACGGTTTGATGCCGGCCCGCCGGTACGCGGTGCGGAGCATCTTCTCCTGCGCCTGGGGGTTCGGCGCGGTCATGCCGTTGCTCAGCCCGTCGTTGTTCGACGAGCTGCCCTTGATCACGCAGTACACCGGCAGGTCGCGCTCGAGCGCCACGCTGAGCGGGGCGAGCACGACGACGCCGGCCCCCTCCCCGCGGACGTAGCCGTTGGCCCGGGCGTCGAACGACTTGCAGCGGCCGTCCGGAGCGAGGGCGCCCATCTGGTCCATGGCGGTGTAGTAGTCGGAGACGAAGCTCAGGTTCACGCCGCCGGCCAGCACCAGCTCGCTCTCGCCCATCCAGATCGACTGGCATCCCACGTGCACCGAGACCAGCGATCCGGCGCAGGCGGCGTCGATGGCCATGCTCGGGCCCTGCAGGCCGAGGAGGTAGGAGACGCGGTTGGCGATGATGCCGTCGTGCATGCCGGTCGCGGTGTGCGGGGTGATCTGGCTGTCAGGACCGCGATAGTGCGCCAGCGCGGCGTAGTCGCCCCAGCAGGAGGCCATGAACACGCCGGTGTCGCTGCCGACGAGGCTGTGGGGCGCCACCCCCGCGTCCTCCAGCGCCTCCCAGGCCAGCTCCAGAATCAGACGCTGCTGCGGGTCCATCTGGACGGCTTCGCGGGGGGAGATGCCGAAGAACAGCGGATCGAAACGGTCGATGCCGTCGATGAACCCGCCCCACCGCACCGTGTCGTTCAGGAGGTCGCGTCGCGCGGCCGGCACCGGGCCGACGGCGTCGCCGCCCTCGACAAGGAGCTGCCAGAACGCGGACGGGTCCGGTCCGCCGGGGAACCTGCAGCCGATACCCACGATCGCGATGGGTTCGTGTGAGGCCGTACGACGGTCGTTGCCCGCGGTGGTGGTCTCCGCGGCACGGGGACCCTCGACGAGCGCACGGGACAGCTCGTCGAGCGTCGGGTACTGCCACATCCAGGTGACCGGAACTTTCCATCCGAGGAATTCGGATAACGAGGCGGCAAGAGTCGTCAACTTCAGCGAGTCCAGGCCGTACTGGTGCATCGGTGCCCAGCGATCCACCGCGCCCTCGGGCAAGTCCAACAGCTCAACAACGCGAGAGAGCAGAAACTCTGATATGGCATGCACATCTCGTGCTGCGTGCTCTTGGGGCATTACGGCTCCTCAGCGGGGCGGAGGGAAGGGACTGATGAAGCTTTCGGCCGGAGGAAAAGGTGCTCAGGAACTCCGTCTGCGCTGTGCCGGCAGCGGGCGGGGAGTGGTTGCGGCGCACCTGCGGCCGTGCCGATGGCATGGCCGGGGCCGATGCTTCTCGAAAGGGTGAGTCGGTACCCGAACAGCTGGTCACGGGGATGGCTCATGCCACGGAAGCGTTGCTTCGACGTGTCGGGTGCCGCAGTGCAGCCGAATACGAGGAATCCCGGTCAGGGGCAAGGGGATCCGTGGCCTGCTGGGCAGGCTGTCCCGTTCCGGACAGGAACGTATGGCTGGAGAAAAGCTGATACCTGCACCCGACCCGTTCCCCCGTTAAATCGTCGTGGCTGAATCAGATCGCGATCTGATTCAGGACCGCTGCCCGGCAGCCCGGCTACCGGCCTGCATCGTCCATTTCCTGGTCAATTCGATCCGCGACTGCACGGCCTTCGGGGACGTGCACGCGGAACTCTCCTTCTCCACAATCACTGCCAGATCAGCGTCAAGATCCATTTCCCGGGTGAAGAATGATGCGGACTGGCGTGAACCGCATCGCAAGGTGCTCGCCAGCCCGGCGAACTTCAGACTGCCACCCTGTGAATGGTGAAACAAGTGTGGTCTGTGGGTCAGAAGGTGCACTGGCCTGATTTGGCCCCCGGGTGACTGGTTCGCCCTCTTGCCGCGCAATCGTCTTTCTCGTGGCGCGTGGAGCCGGCTGTGGCGAAAGCGCAGAAGGATGCCCGGTGCGGAAGTGCGCTGCGCGCCTGTCACCGTGCCTCAGCCGACGGGAGGCGGGGCCGGCTTCGTGAGCGATGCTCCGGTGGCATACGCGTCGGGCCGGGCTGGACAGCGGTCGGGCGGCGCTGCAAGCTGCTCGGCATGAAAATCATGAAACCGGTGACCGCACGACCCGGTACGCCCAGAGCGGTGGTGGGTGACGTGTCCGCCCGATTACGGCTCAGCCACCCCTTTCGGACAGCCGTCGGCCCGATCCGTGACGGCGAGTTCCCCGGGAGGCCCGCATGACCAGTACCGCGGTGATGCCACGGCACAGGCCGGGCCTGGCACTTGGGGCGCTGGCCGGGGCGCTCGCACTGGACGTGAGTGGTCTCGGGGTGCTCAATGCCGCCCTGCCGTCCGTCGGAGCACGCTTCGCTCTGGACGAAGCCACCCTCCAGTGGGTCATGATTGCTTACGCCGTCACGTTCGCCGGCTTCCTCCTGGTGGGCGGCCGACTGGCCGATGTCTTCGGCCGACGGCGGGTCTTCGAATGCGGTGTCGCCCTGTTCACGGTGGCCGCCTTGGCCGGGGCCGCGGCGCCGGACACCGGCGTTCTGCTCGGTGCGCGGGCGGTCCAGGGCATCGGCGCGGCCCTGTCGGGTCCGGCCGCACTGGCCCTGCTCACCGAGGTGTTTCCGGCCGGCCCGGCGCGTAACCGAGCCCTCAGCGTGTACGCCGCGGTCGGCGCGGCGAGCTTCAGCGGCGGGGTGCTGCTGGGCGGTGTACTGACCCAGTTCCTCGGCTGGCGGTCGGTGCTGTGGTTCTCGGTGATCCTGGGGCTGGCCGTGCTGTCCGTGACGCGCGCCGGGCTGCCCGGTGGTGTCGGGCGCGGCGGCCGGCTGGACCTGCCCGGTGCGATCTCGGGCACTCTCGGCCTCACCCTGGTGGTCGTCGGCGCGAGCAGTACCGGCACGCCGGCCTGGAGCGCACTCTGCGTGGCAGTGGCCGCCCTGGTGTTCTTCGTCGTGCGTGAACACCGCACCGCCGACCCGGTGCTTCCCCTCGGCCTCTTCCGGATCGCCTCGGTACGGGCCGCGAGCCTGGCAGCGTTCCTGCAGTACACGGCCTCGGTCGGGATGCTGTTCTTCGCGCCCCTGTATCTCCAGGAGATGCTGAAGTACTCCCCGCTCCAGTCCGGTCTCGCACTGGTACCGATGTCGGCGGGTGTGTTCCTCACCGCCAACTTCGTCACCGGACGCCTGCTGGCCACGTACACGCCGCGCACGCTGATGGTCGTCGGGCTCGTCCTGATCGGCGGAGGAACAGCGCTGTGGATGACCACTCCGCACGACGGCAACTACCTGCTGCACGTGCTGCCCGGCCTGGTGATCAGCGGCATCGGCCAGGGACTGAACTTCCCCTCGATGACGTCCTCCGGGCTCACCGGCGTCGAGCCGGACCGGCACGCGGTCGCCGGGGCGGTGAACGTCGTGGCACAGCAGATCGGCGCCAGCGTCGGAGTGGCGGTCATGGTCCTGGTCGCGGCCACCGCCGGCGACCAGCTCACCGGCTACCACCTCGCCTACCTCACGGCCGGCATCGCCTGTGTGCTCGGAGCGGTGTTCATCGCCCTGACAGGCCGTCAAGACCAGCACGGAGCCACCACCTGAACCGGGCCCTGGCCTGAGCGGACCGAGCGAAGGCGCCTGCCGGGCAACAGCCCGGGTCAGGCGCCTGCTCTGCTGTCTCTAGAAGAACCCCAGCTTCTTCGGCGAGTAGCTCACCAGCAGGTTCTTCGTCTGCTGGTAGTGATCCAGCATCATCTTGTGGTTCTCCCTGCCGATCCCGGACTGCTTGTAGCCGCCGAAGGCCGCATGGGCCGGGTAGGCGTGGTAGCAGTTGGTCCACACCCGGCCGGCCTGGATGGCGCGGCCCGCGCGGTAGGCGGTGGAGCCGTCGCGGGTCCAGACGCCCGCGCCGAGGCCGTAGAGCGTGTCGTTGGCGATGCCGATCGCGTCGTCGAAGTCGCTGAACGGGGCCACGGCGACCACCGGGCCGAAGATCTCCTCCTGGAAGACCCGCATCTCGTTGTTGCCCTCGAAGATCGTCGGGCGGACGTAGTAGCCGCCCTCCAGTTCGCCGCCGAGCTCGGCGCGGGAGCCGCCGGTCAGGACGCGGGCGCCCTCCTTCTGGCCGATGTCCAGGTAGGAGAGGATCTTCTCCAGCTGGTCGTTGGAGGCCTGCGCGCCGATCATGGTGTCGGTGTCCAGCGGATGACCCTGGACGATCTTCTCCGTGCGTGCCACGCCTGCTTCCAGGAAGTCCTGGTAGTGACCGCGCTGGATCAGCGCCCTGGACGGGCAGGTGCACACCTCGCCCTGGTTGAGGGCGAACATGGTGAAGCCTTCCAGCGCCTTGTCGTGGAAGTCGTCCACCGCGGACGAGACGTCGTCGAAGAAGATGTTGGGGCTCTTGCCGCCCAGTTCGAGGGTCACCGGCCGCAGGTGTTCGGAGGCGTACTGCATGATCAGGCGGCCGGTGGTGGTCTCGCCGGTGAAGGCGACCTTGGCGACCCGGGGGCTGGACGCCAGCGGCTTGCCGGCCTCGGCACCGAAGCCGTTGACGATGTTGACCACACCGGGCGGCAGCAGGTCCGCGACCAGGCTCATCCAGTAGTGCACGGACGCGGGGGTCTGTTCGGCCGGCTTGAGGACCACGGCGTTGCCCGCGGCCAGTGCCGGGGCGAGCTTCCAGGTCGCCATCAGGAGGGGGAAGTTCCAGGGGATGATCTGGGCGACGACCCCGAGCGGTTCGTGGAAGTGGTACGCGACGGTGTCCTCGTCGATCTCCGACAGGGAGCCTTCCTGGGCGCGGATGGCGCCCGCGAAGTAGCGGAAGTGGTCGATGGCGAGCGGGATGTCGGCCGCCAGCGTCTCCCGTACGGGTTTGCCGTTCTCCCAGCTCTCCGCGACCGCCAGCGCCTGAAGGTTCTGTTCCATCCGGTCGGCGATCTTGTTGAGGACGGTGGCGCGTTCGGCGGCGGCCGTACGGGCCCAGCCGGGCGCGGCCGCGTGCGCCGCGTCCAGGGCGCGCTCGACGTCCTCGGCGGTGCCCCGCGCCACCTCGGTGAACGGCTGACCGTTGACCGGGGTCGGGTTCTCGAAGTACCGGCCCAGTGCGGGCGCCACGAACTCGCCGCCGATCCAGTGGTCGTAGCGGGGCAGGTAGCTCATGACGGCATCGGCGGAACCCGGGCTGGCGTAACGGGCCATGGTGCGGCCTCCCAATCGCTCTCGGCGCGGTGCCCGCCACTCCCGTGTGACGGGCGTTGTGCGCAGGCTATGGCGGGGGAGGTTGCGTGAAGGTTGCGACGCGCGCGGCGGCGGGCGCGGGCACGGCACGCGAGGAGGCGCCGGTCGTCAGGCCGTACGCCGCGCGCAGCCGGTCCGCGGTCGCCATCGGTGCGCTGCGGGCCGGGGAGCGTTCCGGGAGGGTGTCCACCAGGGTTTCCCAGACCTCCAGGTCGTCCTCGCCCCAGGGGGTGCGCGACCACTCGCGCAGCAGCGCGGGGTCGCGGGCGGCGAGCAGCGTACGCCGGAGCCGGTCCTCCAGCGCGCCGCGCAGCCGCTGCACACCGGGCGCCTCCGACAGCGGCAGCAGCGGGCCGCGGTACGCGCCCAGCGCGGAGCGCACCTCCCCGGCGTCCAAGGCCTCCCCGACGGCGGACAGATCGGTCTCGACGGGCCGGCTCAGCCGGTAGGGACGCGAACGCAGCAGCGTGCCGACGAGATGGCGCAGCCGGGACAGCTCGGCCCGCAGCGTCACCGGGTGCATCTCGCGCTCGCCGTACAGCAGCACCGAGAGCTGATCACCCGTCAGCCCGTCGGGGTGCCGGGCCAGCAGCACCATGATCTCGCTGTGCCGCCGGCCGAGCCGCAGCCGCTGCCCGTCCACCACCAGCAGCGCCTCGTCCCGGCCGAGCGCCGACAGGCAGACGCCCAACTCGTATACATCGGAGGCGAGATGGGCTTCCGCGGCGCGTGCGGTGGCCTGGACGAGAGCCAGGCTGTGGGGGCTCGCCAGATGATCGCCGCCGGTGATGTCGACCGCGCCCAGCAGCCGTCCGGTCCGCGGATCGTGCAGTGGGGCGGCGGCGCAGGTCCAGCGCTGCACCTGCCGGTTGTAGTGCTCGGCGGCGAAGATCTGCACGGCGTGATCGGCGGCGAGCGCGGTGCCCGGGGCATTGGTGCCGGCGTGCCGTTCGTCCCAGCGGGCGCCGGCCACGAAGTTCATCCGCTCGGCACTGCGCCGCACCCCGCGGTGCCCTTCCACCCACAGCAGCCGTCCCTGCGGATCGCAGACGGCCAGCAGATGCGCGCCGTCCTGCGCGAAACTGCCCAGCAGCTCCCGGAAGACGGGCATCGCGCGGGCCAGCGGATGCCCGTTCCGGTAGGCGCCCAGGGCGGCCTCGTCCAGCTCGATGGGCGCGGCGCCGTCCGCCGCGGCCCGGGCGTCGGCGGAGCGGCGCCAGGAGTCGGCGACCACCCGGCGGACCGGTGGCGCCACGGTCCCGTCGCTGAGGAAGGCGGCATGGGCCCGGCGCACCGTGCGAGTGCGCTCCACCGGATCGGTACCGGTCTCCATCGCCAGCCAAGGGTTGACCACGTGTCACCTCTTCACCTGCGGCTCGTCCCTTACGGGCGATGGTGCTCGTACGGGACGGGAGCGTAAACCCCGCGGGCGCGCCGGGTCACCCACGGGCGTCACCACGGTCACCGCGTGCGCAGCCGTCACCGTGGTCACCGTGCGCGCAGCCGTCATCGGCGAGCGCGGCCGTGCCGGCGACGGGCGCGGCCGCCGGGTCCGGCCGCTGCCGTACGACGGGCAGGCGGGTGGGAGGCCGCCGCCTCCCACCCGCCCGGTTCCGCTCCTGCCGTCTACCTGATCGCCTTGATCAGCTCACCGCCCGCGGTGTCACCGCTCAGCTCCCAGAAGAACGTGCCGCCCAGGCCCTGTGCGTCCTTGTAGGCCATCTTCGTGCCGATGGTCTGCGGGGTGTCATAGCTCCACCACTGGTCGCCGCACTTGGCGTAGGCGGTGCCGCCGACCTTGCCGGTGGCCGGGCAGCGGCCCTTGAGCACCTTGTAGTCGTCGATACCGGCCTCGTACGTGCCCGGTGCCGCGCCGGTCGCGCTGCCGCCCGGCGCATCCTGGGTGACTCCCGACCAGCCACGGCCGTAGAAGCCGATCCCCAGCAGCAGCTTGCCCGCCGGAACACCGAGGCCCTTGAGCTTGGCGATGGTGTCGGTGCTGTTGAAACCGGCCCTCGGGATGCCGCTGTACGCCGTGAGCGGGGAGTGCGGCGCCGTCGGGCCCTTGGCGTCCCAGGCCCCGAAGTAGTCGTACGTCATCGGGTTGTACCAGTCGACGTACTGCGCCGCGCCGGCGTAGTCGGCCGCGTCGATCTTGCCGCCGGCCGAGGCGTCCGCGGTGATCGCCGCGGTTACCAGACCACTCCGGCCGAACGCCGACCGCAGGGCCCGCATCACCTTGGTGAAGGCGTCCCGGCCGCTGGTGTCGCAGGTCAGGCCGCAGGCGTTGGGGTACTCCCAGTCGATGTCGATGCCGTCGAAGACATCCGCCCAGCGCTTGTCCTCGACCAGGTCGAGGCAGGACCGGGCGAACGCGTCGGGATTCTTGGCGGCCTCACCGAAGCCGCCCGACCAGGTCCAGCCGCCGAACGACCAGATCACCTTGAGGTCCGGGTGCAGCTTCTTGAGCTTGCGCAGCTGGTTGAAGTTGCCGCGCAGTGCCCCGTTGTCCCAGGTGTCCGCCTTGCCGTCGACGCTCTGGTCGGCGGTGTAGGCCTTGTCGTAGTCGGCGTAGGAGTCGCCGATGGCGCACCTGCCGCCCTGGACGTTGCCGAAGGCGTAGTTGATGTGGGTCAGCTTGGCCGCCGAGCCGGAGGTCTCGACGTTCTTGACGTGGTAATTGCGGTCGTAGACACCCCAGTTGGTGAAGTATCCGACGACCTTGCTGCCCGCCGCGGCGGGCTTCGGGGCGGGCGCGGCGGCCGACGGGCGGGGTGCGGCGGGGGCGCCGGCCGGGTCGGCGGCGGCCGGTCCGGCGAGCAGGGTGCCGGCCAGTGCCGCCGTGCACAGCGCGGTGGCAGCGGCGATCACTGTGCGTGGTGAACGCATCCGGTGCGGTCTGAGCATGCTGTCTCCTCGGAGGGGGGCGAGGGGTGGAGCCTGACCTGCGTCCGAATTGGCATGAACGCGTTGAACGTTGGGGGAGAAGGTAGAAGGACTAGACCAGTGCGTCAATGGTTCGGACCAATACGGTGACCGCGAGGTGCGAGGGCCGTTTCCCGCAGGCCGTGATGATCAACCCGTGACGCGGGGCCGCCGATCGGGCATACTCCTAGCGCCACCGCCGCAGGTCATCGCCTTCCGCGACCCGGAAAGCGATCATCGGCCTGGCACGACGAAACCGGCGCCGCCGCCCACCCTGCGCGTGTCGCCGCAGCGCCCGACAGGGAGGAGAGCGCCGCCATGACCGAGTACGGCCCCCGGCCGGTGGACCGCAGGCTGCCCACGGAGGAAGCCCGCGACCTGTTGACCCTCGTACGCGAGCTCGCCGAGCGCGAGATCAGGCCAACGGCCGCCGAGGAGGAGGACGCCGGCCACTTCCCGCGTGAGACCTTCACCCTGCTGTCGGAATCCGGACTGCTTTCGCTGCCCTACGACGAGGAATTCGGCGGTGGCGGCCAGCCCTACGAGGTCTACCTCCAGGTCCTGGAAGAGCTCGCCGCCGCCCGGCTCACCGTCGGCCTCGGCGTCAGCGTGCACACCCTCGCCTGCCACGCGCTCGCCGGATACGGCACCAAGGAGCAGCGCGCCGAACACCTCCCGGACATGCTCGGCGGCGGACTCATCGGCGCGTACTGCCTCTCCGAGCCCTCCTCGGGCTCCGACGCCGCCTCCCTGACCACCCGGGCGACCCGGGAGGGCGACACCTGGCGCCTGGAGGGCACCAAGGCCTGGACCACCCACGGAGGCGTGGCCGACTTCTACACCGTGCTGGCCCGTACGGGCGGCAGCGGCGCCCACGGCATCACGGCCTTCCTCGTGCCCGGCGACGCCGAAGGCCTCAGCGCAGCGGCGCCCGAGCGCAAGATGGGCATGAAGGGCTCCCCGACGGCCCAGCTGCACTTCGACGCCGTCCGCGTCCCCGACTCCCGCCGCCTCGGGGACGAGGGGCAGGGCTTCGCCATCGCCCTGTCCGCCCTGGACTCCGGGCGCCTGGGCATCGCGGCCTGTGCCGTCGGCGTCGCCCAGGCCGCGCTGGACGAGGCGCTTGCCTACACCGCCGAGCGGCAGCAATTCGGCCGCCCGATCGTCGACTTCCAGGGCCTGCGGTTCATGCTCGCCGACATGGCCACCCAGATCGAGGCCGGCCGCGCCCTGTATCTCACCGCCGCCCGGCTGCGCGACGCCGGTCTGCCGTTCTCCAAGGAAGCGGCGATGGCCAAGCTGTTCTGCACGGACGCCGCGATGCGGGTGACCACCGACGCCGTCCAGCTCCTCGGCGGCTACGGCTACACCCTCGACTTCCCGGCCGAGCGCTATATGCGCGAGGCCAAGGTCCTGCAGATCGTCGAGGGCACCAACCAGATCCAGCGGATGGTCATCGCCCGCCATCTCGCGGGCCCCGAGACGCGCTGAGCGGAGGCGGGGCGGAGGCGGGCCCGGACGGTTCCGGGGCGGGTCCGCCCGCCGGCCCGGCCTCGCCCGCCGCCCCCGCGCCCCGCACGCTCCTCGCCTGCGTCCGTGCCGCCCCGTCGGTCCGCTCGCCCGACCCTGGGGCCTCCCGGCCTCAGCCCATCAGCCCCTTGAGCCCCGTGGCCGCCCCGATCGCCTCGTCGTCCAGCGCCACGGCCGTCCCCGCGGTGTGCCACAGCGCGCCGAGCCCCTGCCGGCAGGGCCGCTCCTCCCCGAGGGAGCCACCGTGGGGCCGGCCCCTTCTCGTGGGTGAACACCACACAGCGCACCCCGGCCCGCGCTGCATACGCCGCGGCCGCCGCCCCGGCATTGCCGGAGGACGCGGCCACCACGGTGCCGGCACCGGCTGCCACCGCCGCGGCCACCCCGACGGCCATTGCCCGGTCCTCGTGGGAGCCGGTCGGATTCCCACCCTCGTATTTCAGCCACAACTCCCCGGCGGGCGCGCCGTGCCGGGTCCGCTCCGGGCTCGTCCCCAGTCGGATGCGGGGGGTGTGCCCTCTCCCGGTGTGACCGGCGGTCCACAGACCGGCAGCGCCGTCGGCAGACCCCACGGCGCGCCCGGAACCCGGTGAGGTCCACGCCGGCCAGGTCCGCGAGCGGCGGCACCGTGTTGCCGCCGATGCCCTCCGCGGCACAGGTCCGGCACCCGGCGAAGCCCTCCGCGACGCGGGCGCAGCGCAGGCAGTGCAGAGGAGGTCGTGAGGTCACCGTGGCGCAACGGGGCCGGTCGGGCATCGACCCCGAAAGGTAACAGGTGAAGTAGATGTTTGCCCGCTACGCATTTCGCGGGTCTGGTCGTCCGTCTTGAGCTGACGTACCGTCAACTCCCGCTGTGGAGGCCCGGACCGGGCCCACGCACCGACGCCCGCGCGCCCAGGAGGAGACCGTGCCCGACCGCCCGATCGCGCTCGACGAGTACCCGATCCACCAGGTCCCGCTGTCCATGCGGCATGTCGCCACCGGCGACCGCAACGCCTACGACCGGTGCATCTTCCACGTCATGGACCACTCCGGCCGCGCCCTGCTGATCGCCGGCCTCGGTGTCTACCCCAACACCGGTGTCATCGACGCCTTTGCCACCCTCCGCCTCGGCGACCGGCTGCACGCCGTACGGGCCTCCGACGCGCTCACCGACGACCGCCTCACCCTCACCGTCGGCCCGCTCGCCATCACCGTCGAGGAGCCACTGACCCGCCTGCGGCTGACCTGCGCCGCGGACCCCGACGACCCGGACGGCCTGGCGTACGACCTGACCTGGACCGCGGCGTTCCCCGCCACCTGGGAGCCGCACCACACCCAGTACCGCGGCGACCGGCTGCTGCTCGAAGGCCGGCGGTTCGTCCAGGCGGGCACCTGCAGCGGCAGCATCCGCGTGGCCGGGCAGGAGCTCGCCGTCACGGCGGGGGAGTGGACCGGCACCCGCGACCGCAGTTGGGGCGTACGCCCGATCGCGGGTGAGGACGGCGGACGGGCGGCTGAGGAGCTGCGGCCCGAGGGCTTCCACTGGATCTGGTGCCCGGTGCGCTTCGACGACCGCTTCGTGATGGTCATCGTCCAGGAGGACGCCGACGGCCACCGCACCCTGAACGAGGCCACCATGGTCCGCGAGGGTGTCCACGACACCCAACTCGGCTGGCCGCACACGGACATCAGCTACCGCCCCGGCACCCGCCACCCCGAACGCGCCGTCATCCATCTCACCGACCCGGCCCGCAGACCCCTCGACCTCACCGCCGAGATCCTCACCTCCTCGCCCCTCGCCGTGGGCGCCGGCTACCCTCCGGCGAGCGCCGACGACTGGCAGCACGGCACCTGGCGCGGCCGCGGCTGGACCGACCGCCGCAGCTACGACCTCTCCGACCCGGCAGCCCACCCCCTCGCCGCCTACGGAGTCACCGACCACGCCGCCCGCTTCACCCTCGACGGCCGGACCGGCTACGGCATCTTCGAGCACGGCAGCTTCGGCCGGCACGACCCGAGCGGCTTCACCGGCTATGACTCAGTCGCCCAGGAGGCCGGAAAGTGAGCACGGCGCCCCGGCCCCGCACCACCACCCGCGACCCGGAAGCGCTGGCCCGCCGGCTCACCGCCTGGCTCGGCACCCGGCTCCCCGGCGCCCGCGCCGTCTCCCCGTCCGTACCGGACTCCAACGGCATGTCCAGCGAGACCCTGCTCTTCGACATCGACCACCCCCGGCCGCCGTCCGGGCCGGAGGGCACCCCCCGCTCCTGCGCACTGCGCCTCGCCGCCGACCCCGCCGCGTACACCGTCTTCCCGCGCTACGACATGGCCCGGCAGTACCGCACCATGCGCCTGGTCGCCGCGCACACCGACCTGCCCGTACCCCGTACCCTCTGGCTCGAAGAGGATCCGGCGTACCTCGGCGCGCCGTTCTTCGTCATGGCGCGCGCCGCCGGCCGCGTCCCACCGGACGTCATGCCCTATACGTACGAGGGGAATTGGCTGTACGACGCCACCGACGCCCAGCGCGCCCGGCTGGAGGCCGCCAGCGTGTCGGTCCTCGCCCGCCTGCACGACCAAGTCCCCTCCGGCGCCGCCGGCTTCCTCGCCACCCCCGGCACGGGAGACGCGCTGCGGCGTCATATGGAGGCGCAACAGGCCTACTACCGCTGGGTGGTTGACGGGCGCCCCCGCTCCCCGCTGATCGAGCGCGGCTTTGCCCGGCTGGCCGACCTCTGGCCGGCGGACCCCGGGGAGACCGTTCTGACCTGGGGTGACGCCCGGATCGGCAATATCGTCTACGACGGATTCGAGCCGGCGGCCGTACTCGACTGGGAGATGGCCGCCCTCGGCCCCCGCGAACTCGACCTGGGCTGGATGGTCTTTCTCCACCGCTTCTTCCAGGACCTCACCGAGAGCGGCGGCCAGCGGGGGCTGCCCGGATTCCTGCGCCGTGACCGCGTCGAGGACCGCTATGCCCGGCTCACCGGACACCGGCCCCGCGCCATGGAGTTCCACACCCTCTACGCGGCCCTGCGGCACGCCATCGTCATGCTGCGAGTGGCCTACCGCCAGGTCCACTTCGGGGAAATCCCGGTCCCGGCCGATGCCGATGCGCTGATCCTGCACCGCGGGACCCTGGAAGCGATGATCGAGCGCCGCTACTGGTGAGACCGGGCGGCGTACGGGCCTGCCGGCCGGGGCCGGCAGGCGCACTCAGCTGAGCGGGCGCATCCGCGGCACCCGGACCGGCCGGGTGCCGGGCCCGCCGAGGTGCGAGAACGGCTGGCGGCGCCAGTCCAGGCTCTCCGGGAGCGTCAGCAGCACGGCCGCGTCCTGCTCCTGGGCGTCCAGGGTGTCGGCGGTCCTGGCGGCCTCGGAGACCGTCCGCCCGGAGCCCTGGCACACCGTCAGGCCGAAGGGGTTCCACGGAGAGGCGCACAGGGCGTGCTCGGGAAGCGCGTCCTCGTCCGCCAGCAGTGCGATCGGCTGCAGGCAGTCCGGGCAGGTCACGCGGTAGATCTCGTAGGTGTCGAAAGAGTCGACGTCCGCACCGTCGTCGCCCGGGCCGCCGGGACCGTCGCCCTCCTGGGCGCCGGTGTTCGCGGCAGCGGAGTCCTGCTCAAGGCGTCGCATGATGTCCATCCCCCTCGGGTGGGTCGGTCGTACCGCTGACTTCCTGTGACGGGCGGTCCCGGCCACCAGCAGCAATTCCCTTCGTGCCGCACGCATAATCGCGGGCACCCCCCCGACACCGGATCGCATGTGTGGCATTGGTCACATGAGCCGGCGTGGGGGTGTCCACGATCCGGCGCACGGTGCGCATACGCCCCCGCGCGCAGTAGGTTGAGCGGGTGGAGGAGTTGGACCGACAAATCGTGGATCTGCTCGTCAAGGACGGGCGGATGAGCTACACCGACCTGGGCAAGGCCACCGGCCTGTCCACCTCGGCGGTGCACCAGCGGGTGCGCCGCCTGGAACAGCGCGGTGTCATCCGGGGCTATGCCGCCATCGTGGACCCCGAAGCCGTGGGCCTGCCGCTCACGGCCTTCATCTCGGTCAAACCCTTCGACCCCAGCGCCCCGGACGACATCGCCGACCGCCTGGCCGAGGTCCCCGAGCTGGAGGCCTGCCACAGCGTCGCCGGCGACGAGAACTACATCCTCAAGGTCCGGGTCGCCACCCCGCTGGAGCTGGAGCACCTGCTCACCCGCATCCGGACCCTCGCCGGTGTGTCGACCCGCACCACGGTCGTGCTCTCCACCCCCTACGAGGCCCGGCCGCCGCGCATCTGACCGGCGAGCGCCCCCCTGCGCGCGGCCCGTCCGTCCGCAGGGGCCAAACTGTCCGGTATGAGCGAGCCCCTTTCCCACCCGGCCCGGAAGCACCCTTCCCGGCCGCGCACCGTCCTGCTGCGCGGCGGTGAGGTGCACAGCCCCGCGGACCCCTTCGCCACCGCCATGGTCGTCGAAGGCGACCGCATCGCCTGGGTAGGGGAGGAGGGCGCGGCCGACTCCTTCGCCGAGGGCGTGGACGAGGTCATCCCGCTCGACGGTGCGCTCGTCACGCCGGCCTTCACGGACGCACATGTGCACACCACGGCAACCGGTCTCGCGCTCACCGGCCTCGATCTGGTCGGGGCAGGCACCCTGTCCGACGCGCTCGCCCGGATCCGTGCCTACGCGGACGCGCGCCCGGCGGACCGCATCCTGCTCGGGCACGGCTGGGACGCCGGCGTCTGGCCGGAGGGGCGCCCGCCGTCCCGCACGGAACTGGACGAGGCCACCGGTGGCCGCCCGCTCTACCTCACCCGGGTCGACGTGCACTCCGCCGTCGTGACCACGGCCCTGCTGGATCTGGTCCCCGGCATCCGCGACCGGGACGGGTTCCACGACGGTGCCC
Source organism: Streptomyces sp. NPDC047049 (assembly GCF_040643995.1). Taxonomy (NCBI): domain Bacteria; kingdom Bacillati; phylum Actinomycetota; class Actinomycetes; order Kitasatosporales; family Streptomycetaceae; genus Streptomyces; species Streptomyces sp. NPDC047049. Next base: position 151,909 of record NZ_JBEYVM010000004.1, read on the forward strand.
CGCTGACCGGTGCCGCCCATCACGCCGCGCGCAAGGCCGCCTACGCCACCGTCACCCCCGCCCAGCGGGCCGAGGCCCAGGCCGCGGCGCTCGCCCGCGCCGCCTCGCTCGGTATCGGCAGCGTCCACGAGTGCGCCGGTCCGGACATCTCCGGCGAGGACGACTTCACGGGGCTGCTCGCCCTGGCCCGGGAAGGCAACGGCCCCCGGGTCATCGGCTACTGGGCCGAGCTGATCGCATCCGCAAAGGATGCGGAGCGGATCAGGGAACTCGGGGCGCTCGGCGCCGCGGGCGATCTGTTCGCCGACGGCTCGCTCGGCTCCCACACCGCCCATCTGCACGCCCCCTACGCCGACGCCGGCCACACCGGAACCGCCCAGCTCGACGCCGAGGCCGTCGCCGCCCATGTCGCCGCCTGCACCGAGGCCGGGCTCCAGGCGGGCTTCCACGCCATCGGCGACGCCGCCCTGACCAGCGTCGTCACCGGAGTACGCGCCGCCGCCGACCGGGTCGGCCTCGACCGGGTCCGCGCCGCCCGGCACCGCGTCGAGCACGCCGAAATGCTCACCGAGGACACCCTCGCCGGCTTCGCCGACCTGGCCCTGACCGCCTCCGTCCAGCCCGCCTTCGACGCGGCATGGGGCGGCGAGGACGGCATGTACGCCGCCCGCCTGGGCGCCGAGCGGGCCCGCACGCTCAACCCCTACGCCGCGCTGCTCAAGGCCGGTGTCCCGCTCGCGCTCGGGTCGGACAGCCCGGTCACCCCGCTCGACCCCTGGGGCACGGTGCGCGCCGCCGTCTTCCACCGCACCCGTGCCCACGGCATCTCCGCCCGCGCCGCGTTCACCGCCCACACCCGTGGCGGCTGGCGCGCCATCGGCCGGGACGACGCGGGCGTCCTGGTGCCCGGCGCCCCCGCCGACTACGCGGTCTGGCGCACCGGGGACCTGATCGTCCAGGCCCCCGACGAGCGGGTGCAGCGCTGGTCCACCGACCCCCGCTCCGGCACCCCCGGCCTGCCCGATCTCACCCCCGGCAACGACCTCCCGGTGTGCCTGACCACGGTCGTCGGCGGGCGAACCGTCTTCGGGCCGCCGAACGAGTGACATCGCGCGGGCAGGTGCCGGTGCGGGCTGCGCTTGCCGCTCCTTGCCTCACTTGGGGGCGCTCGCGGCTGACCTGGGGCGACGCGAAACGACGCAGGTGCAGCACCTGTTGACAGCAGACGGTCGGCGGCCGGTAGGTTCGGCCGAGTCCACCACCAGGACGTCCGACCGGGAGACCTCCGCGCAGTCGTCGAACGCAGCTGGGCCATGGGGTGGTGCGCCACTGGGGCACACCACCACTGGGAGCCAGGTCCAGCACCAGCGGCACGGGACAACGGAGCGTTTCGGCCGGATGGGGGTCCCTCCCTGCTCCGTGGGAGCTTGGGGGAAGGTGCGACCCGGGTGGGGCCCGGACGCTCAGTAGACAACGGCTTTCGGTCGACCCGCAGCCAGCGGATCCCAGGCCGGCCCGAAGGGCGCCGGGCCCCTATCCGCACCGCACCGCGGCCCCGCTCTCCGCGCCGCGGCCCCGCTCGCGGCCTCGCCCGGTGCCCCGGCTCTCTGCACCGCGCCCCGCTCTCCGCACCGCGGCCCCGCCCGCGGCCCCGCTCTCCGCACCGCGGCCCCGCCCGGTGCCCCTTCACCTTTTGTGCACCCCATATCCGTCATCCCGGCTTCCCGATGTACGGTCAGCTCACCACCGCACGACCTGCAGGAAGGCCCGCGACCGTGCCATCGGGTTCCGACACCACCGAAGAAGCCGTCAGCGACACCTCGCCCGACGGCCCGGTGCCGCACGCCGGGACGGGCTCCACCGCTGAGCCCGCGCGCCCCGGGCGGGCGCGGCGGCTCGCCGCCCTGGTCCGCCGGGAGGCGCTGCGTACCGGCCTTGCGGCCGTCTTCGGCATCGCGCTCGGCCTGGCCTTCCCGCCGTACGACCTGTGGCCGCTGTCCGTGGTGGCCGTCGCCGCGCTGTCGCTGCTGACCCGTGGCCGCACCGCCCGCCAGGGCGCCTGGACGGGCTTCGTCTTCGGGCTGCCGTTCTTCCTGATCCTGCTGAAGTGGCTGCACGTGGTCGGGTGGGACGCCGTGTTCGGCCTCTCGGTCGCCGAAGCACTCTTCCTGACGCTGCTGGGCGCGGCGCTCGCCGTGACCTCCCGGCTGCCGGGCGGGCCGCTGTGGGCCGCCTGCCTGTGGGTCGCCGAGGAATGGGCCCGCGACCGGCTGCCGTTCGGCGGCTTCCCGTGGGGCCGGCTCGCCTTCGCCAACACCGGCTCGCCCTTCACCCCGCTCGCCGCGCTCGGCGGCGCCCCGCTGGTGACCTTCGCCGTGGCGCTGGCCGGCGCGCTGCTCGCCGTATGCGCCGCCGCCCTCTGGCAGCTGCGCGGCAACGGCTCGCTGCGCCGCGCCGTCCCGGCCCTGGAAGCCTTCGGGCTCGCCGCGGCGGTCACCCTGGCCGGCGCCGTGGTGCCCGTTCCCACGAAGGCCGACGACACCGCTGACATCGCTGTCGTGCAGGGCAACGTCCAGCAGCCCGGCATGGACTTCCTGGGCCGCCCCATGATGATCACCGACAACCACGCCACGGCCACCGAAAAGCTCGCCGCCGACGTCAAGGCCGGCCGGGCCAGGAAGCCGGACCTGGTCATCTGGCCGGAGAACTCCTCCGACCTCGACCCGTACAAGTACCCGCAGGCCTATGACCGGATCGACGAGGCCGTGAAGGCCATCGGCGTGCCCGTCCTCGTCGGCGCCCTGATCGACCACCCCTCCAAGAAGGGGTATGTCTTCAACGAGGGCATCGTCTGGGACCCGAAGAAGGGGCCGGGCGCTTCCTACACCAAGCAGCACCCGGTGCCGTTCGGCGAGTACGTGCCGTTCCGGGAACAGCTCAGCAAGATCATTACGCGTTTCCAGCGGGTGCCCCGTGACTTCTACCCCGGTGACCACACCGGTGTGCTCCACGTCGGCCCCGCCCGGCTCGGCGACGTCATCTGCTTCGAGGTCGCCTACGACCAGATCGTGCACGACACCGTCGATGCGGGCGCCCGTGCCCTGGTCATCCAGACCAACAACGCCACCTACGGCCGCTCCGGCCAGCCCGAGCAGCAGCTGGCGATGTCCAAGCTGCGCGCCGTCGAACACGGCCGGGCCGTGGTCACCGCGGCCACCAGCGGGATCAGCGCCGTGGTCGCCCCGGACGGCAAGATCACCCACCGGATCCCCGAGTTCACCCAGGGCGTGGTCTCCGCGCGGATCCCGCTGCGGGACGAAACGACGCTCGCCGACCGCGTCGGCGCCGCTCCCGAGTGGCTGCTCGCTATCGTGGGGCTTCTGTCCTGTGCCGCTGGGGTAGTTGCCGGCCGGCGCGGGCGAACGAAGGACGAGAAGGGGCAGCAGTGACAGACGGGCAGCGGCAGTACGGTCCGCTCGGCACCACGTTGGTGATCATTCCGACGTACAACGAGGCGGAGAACATCAAGCCGATCGTCTCGCGGGTGCGGTCCGCCGTACCCACGGCACACGTCCTCGTCGCGGACGACAACAGCCCTGACGGCACCGGCAAGTTCGCCGACGAGCTGGCCGCCGCCGACGAGCAGGTCCACGTCCTGCACCGCCAGGGCAAGGAAGGCCTCGGCGCCGCCTACCTCGCGGGCTTCCGCTGGGGGATCGACCACGGCTACGACGTGCTGGTCGAGATGGACGCCGACGGCTCGCACCAGCCCGAGGAGCTGCCGCGGCTGCTCACCGCCCTCAAGAGCGCCGATCTCGTCCTCGGATCGCGCTGGGTGCCCGGCGGCCGCACCGTCAACTGGCCGGCGTACCGCCGGCTCATCTCCCGCGGGGGCAGCACGTACTCCCGGCTGGTGCTGGACCTCCCGCTGCGCGACCTCACCGGTGGTTTCCGGGCCTTTCGCGCGGACGCGCTCAAAGGACTGGGCCTGGATGACGTGGCCTCCCAGGGGTACTGCTTCCAGGTCGACCTCGCCCGCCGTGCCGTGCAGGCCGGCTATCACGTCGTCGAGGTGCCGATCACCTTCGTCGAGCGGGAGCTGGGCGACAGCAAGATGAGCCGTGACATCGTCGTGGAGGCCCTGTGGCGGGTCACGGCCTGGGGCCTCGGCTCCCGGGTGGACAAGATCCGCGGCCGCTGACGCCGGGGCGCTGCACCGGGCCCGCTGAGGCCGGGACCGCTGCGCCGGGCCGCCCGGAGACGATCCGTCCCGCGTGACCCTCGGGAAGGGGGGCGGCAGGGGCCAGGCACACTTGAGGCATGACGTTCGGAGCCACGCCACCGCCGAGTTCCCGCCCGCCCCAGCGCTCGCGCGCCCGCCGGTTCGTCCCCCTGGGCATCGCCGCCTGGCTGGTGCTGGAGATCTGGCTGCTGACCGTGGTCGCCGGGGCCGCCAACGGCCTGACGGTCTTTCTCCTGCTGGTCGCCGGAGTGATCATCGGCGGCTATGTGGTCAAACGGGCCGGCCGTCGTGCCTGGCGCAACCTCACCGAGAGCTTGCAGACCACCGGCGGCCCGGCGGCTCCCGGCAACTCCGGCTCCTCCGGTAACGGCACCTCGGGCCCGGCCAAATCCGGCGACGGCAAAACCGGCAGCGGCAATACGCTCCCGATGGCCGGCGGGCTGTTGCTGATGATCCCCGGGCTGGTGTCCGACGCCCTGGGGCTGCTCTGCCTCTTCCCGCCGACCGGGAAGCTGATCCAGCGCCGCGCCGAAAAGCTGCTGAACCGGCGGGCGGGCTACGCCCCGGGCTCGTTCGGCGATGCCTTCCAGCAGGCGCGGATGCACCGGCCCGACGGCAAGGTCGTCCAGGGCGAGGTCATCCACGAGGACGAGCCTTCTCCCCCGCGCCGCCAGGACCCGCCGCTGACCGGCTGAGCGCGGGCGGGCGCCCGATGCGTGCGGACGACACCCGGCGCGTGCGGGCACCTGGCATGTGCCGGTGCCCGGCGCGTGCGCACGCCAGGTGTGTGCGGGCACGGACGCAGCAAGGGCCGGGCCACTGCGCAGTGCAGTGGCCCGGCCCTTTGTGCTGCTTGGCGCAGGTCCGTTGTCAGGCGGACTTGCGGTTGCTGTCGCGCGGATGCACGGCAATGTTCATGGTGCCGGAGCGCAGGACGGCCAGCCGTTCGGCCAGCACCTCCTCCAGCTCCTCGCGGGTGCGCCGCTCCATGAGCATGTCCCAGTGCGTACGCGCGGGCTTACCCTTCTTTTCCTCAGGGCCATCGCCATCCACCAGAAGCGAAGGTGCACCGCATACCTTGCACTCCCACTCCGGCGGAATCTCGGCCTCAACCGAGAACGGCATCTCGAATCGATGTCCGTTCTGGCATGCGTACTCCACCGCCTGGCGCGGGGCCAGGTCGATGCCGCGGTCGGTCTCGTAGCTGGTCACCACGAGTCGCGTGCCGCGGAGAGCTCGCTCACTCATGAATCGTGCCTCCCGGGCTTGTCGCCCACAGGACAGGTGTCGCTGTCGTCGTCATCCGGTCAACGTCCGGTCGGCGGTGAAGATTCCCGTATTCGAAATTCGGGACATGCGCCCACCCGTCGCCCACCACCGCCCATGATGGAGGCGCTGTGCGCCGCTGCCTTCCTTCGTGCCGCCCCTTGTTGTACCCACCAGCGCCCGGTTTGTCACATCTGGCAGCAGATGTCACCCAGCGCCATCGAGAGTGAAGCGCGCAGTAACGGTCCGCCTGGTGAGCCAAAGGCGTACACTACCGGCCCGCACGCCCTGGAGCTAAATCCGGTCAGGTACAGGATTTCCCGCCGCGGCGATCGCCCGTCCCACCGGCACCCTCGCCAACAGGACAAAACCGATCACAAAGAACGCCACCAGGGACACGATCGCGTCCCGGTAGCTCCCGGTGAGCTGGTAGGCCACCCCGAACACCAGCGGCCCCAGCCAGCTCACGCCCCGGTCGCTCATCTCGTACGCGGAAAAATATTCCGCTTCTTTGCCGTGCGGCACCAGATGGGAGAACAGCGAACGGGACAGCGCCTGGCTTCCGCCCAGGACCAGACCGATGCCGGCGGCCAGCCCGAAGAACCACCCGGGCGCCTTCGCGGGCAGGAAGTATCCCGCCGCGAGCGTCAGCACCCACGCCACCAGGGAGCCCAGGATCGTCCGCTGTGCGCCGTACCGTCCGGCCAGGCGCCCCATGAGCAGGGCGCCCGCCGCGGCCAGCACCTGGACCAGCAGGACCGCCACGATCAGCGTCGTCTGATCCAGGCCCAGCTCCTCGGACCCGTACACGGAGGCCTGGGTGATCACCGTCTGTACGCCGTCGTTGTAGACGAGGTAGGCGAGGAGGAAGGAGAGGGTGAGGGGATGGCGGCGCATGTGGCGCAGCGTCCCCCGCAACTGCCGCCACCCCTGGCCGGGCGCGGCGGAGCCGGGCCCGGCGGGCTGCTTGGCGACGGCTGCCCCCCGGTCGCGCAGCCGGCGCAGCGGAATCACCGAGAACGCGCCCCACCACAGCCCCGCCGACGCCAGGCAGATGCGCACCGCGGCGCCCGTGGACAGGCCGAAGGAGCCGTGTGCGCCGTAGAGCACCAGGTTGGCGACCAGGACCAGCGCTCCGGCCGCGTAGCCGAACGCCCAGCCGCGGGAGGAGACCGCGTCCCGCTCCTCGGGCCGGGCGATCTGCGGCAGGAAGGAGTTGTAGAGCATCATCGACACCACGAAGGCGACATTCGCGAGGATCAGCAGCGCCCCGCCCAGCAGGTAGCGGTCGCCGCCCAGGAAGAACATCCCCGTCGTCGCCGCGGCCCCCACGTAGGCGCACCAGCCCAGCAGCGGCTTCTTCCGGCCGGTCCGGTCGGCCAGCGCTCCGGCCAGCGGCATCGCCAGCACCGACAGCAACAGTGACGCGGACACCGCATAGGCATAGAAGGAGCCCGCGCGCACCGGAACGCCCAGGGGGTGCACAAAGCCGTCCGCGTCCGCCGCGGCTTTCGCCACCGAGGTCAGATACGGCCCCAGGAACACGGTCAGCACGGTCGTCGAATAGACGCTGTTGGCCCAGTCGTACCAGTACCAGCCGCGTTGTTCCCGGCGCCGGGCGGCCGTCTCGTCCCCGCCCTCGTCCACGCCTTTGGCCACGGCTCGTGTGCTCTCCACGCCGACCCCCGTCTTCCTGTCCCCGTTCACGGCGGCGGACGACGGCCGGCGGACCCGGAGCCGCGTGGGTCCGCATCTGCCGTCGGTTCGCGACGCCCCCCGGATCCCGCATCCCCGCTCGGTCGGCACCGGCATCCCCGCCCGGTCAGACCCAGCACCCCCGCTCGGTCAGCACCGCCCGCAGCGTCTCGATGTGGTCCGTCATGATGCCATCCACGCCGAGGTCCAGGAGCGCCGCCATCCGGTCCGCGTCATTGACCGTCCAGACGTGGACCTGCATGCCCAGCGCGTGCGCGGCGCGCAGGAAGAGCGGATCGACGACGGGGAGGCCGGACTGCCGCTCGGGAACCTGGACGCAGACCGCGCTGCGCCGCACCGCCGCACCCAGCAGCCGGTCCAGCGGCAGCACCCCGTGCCCGTACGACCGCAGCCGCAGGCCGGCCACGCCGCGGGTGCCGAGCGAGGTCGCCATCCGGCGTCCGGCCAGCCGCTGGGCGCGGGCCACCCGGGCCTCCGAGAACGAGCCGACGCACACCCGGTCCCAGGCGTTCGTGCGGCGCAGCAGGGCGAGCAGCGGAGCGAGCGCGGCATCGGCCTTGAGGTCGACGTTCCAGCGCGCCCCGGGGAACTCCTCCAGCAGCTCCTCGAACAGTGGCAGCGGCTCGTGGCCGCCGACGCGGGCCTGTCGCACCGCGCGCCAGGGGAGCTGCCCGATCGCGCCACGGGAGTCGGTGACGCGGTCGAGCGTCGCGTCATGGAAGGCGACGAGCTCTCCGTCCGAGGTGGCATGCACATCGGTTTCCAGATAGCGGTAGCCGAGGCCGACCGCGCGGCGGAAGGCGGCGGCGGTGTTCTCCAGGCCCTCGGCCGCCCCGCCCCGGTGGGCGAAGGGGAGCGGCACGGGGTGGTCGAGATAGACGTGGCGGGTGCGTATCGCTGGGGTCACTCCGGCAGTATTGCGTGCTCGGGTGAAGCACCTCCGCGGGCCACCACCGGTGAGGGCTTCACGGGCCGGTCCTTGATCGCGAAGCGCCGCAGGAAGAACTGCGCCAGCGGCCCGATGGCCAGCGCATAGACCACCGTGCCGACCCCGGCGGACCCGCCCAGCAGGAAGCCGGTGGCCAGTACCGTCACCTCGATGCAGGTCCGCACCAGCCGCACCGGACGGCCGGTCCGCAGATGCAGCCCGGTCATCAGCCCGTCCCGGGGGCCCGGACCGAAGTCGGCGGAGATGTACAGGCCGGTCGCGACACCGTTGAGCAGGACGGCGCCCGCCAGCAGCGGGATGCGCGCGGCCAGCGAGTGCAGCTGCGGCATCCAGGCCAGCGTCGCGTCCATCACCAGCCCGAGGATCACCACATTGGCCACCGTGCCGAGGCCGGGACGCTGGCGCAGCGGGATCCACAGCAGCAGGATCAGCGCACCGGCGACGATGGTGACCGTGCCGATCGACAGTCCCGTATGGCGGGATATGCCCTGGTTCAGCACGCTCCACGGCTCCAGGCCGAGCCCGGCCCGCAGCATCAGCCCCATGCTCACGCCGTACAGCGTCAGCCCCGTGAAGAGCTGGATCAGGCGGCGCGCCGGCAGCCCCCTCCCCGGTCCGGTTTTCCTGAATATGGACATGAATTTTCCCCTCCTGGCAGGATTGGACCGACGCATGACACCATGTGGCAGGTCCGGGCTCGTGAAGTAGAGCCAATTCGGGGAAGGTGGACTGATCTTCATGGCTCAGTGGACTTCAGCGGTGGGTGCACCCCAACTCGCCCGGCTGCTCCGGTCGCAGGACCCGTCCGAGGCTCAACTCACCGCCGCCGGACGCCGTTTGCCGGCCTATCGCAGCCTTGCCGACGGCGTCCGCCGACTCGTGCTGGAGGGCCGGGTGCCGGTCGCGGCGCGCCTGCCCGCCGAGCGCGAGCTGGCCACGGCCGTCGGCGTCAGCCGCACCACCGTCGCCGCCGCCTATGAAGCGCTGCGCGCCGAGGGATTCCTGGAGTCCCGGCGCGGCTCGGGCAGTTGGACCGCCGTCCCGGCCGGCAACCCGCTGCCCACCCGCGGTCTGGAACCGCTGCCCCCGGAGGCCGCCGGCTCCATGATCGACCTGGGCTGCGCCGCCCTCCCGGCTCCCGAGCCGTGGCTCACCCGCGCCTTCCAGGGCGCGATGGCCGACCTTCCGCTCTACGCCCACACCCACGGCGACTACCCCGCCGGTCTGCCGGTCCTCCGCCAGGCCCTCGCCGACCGCTACACCGCCCGCGGTATCCCCACCATGCCGGAGCAGATCATGGTGACCACGGGCGCGATGGGCGCGGTGGCCGCGATCTGCCGGCTGTGTACGAGCCCCGGCGAGCGGGTGGCCGTCGACTCCCCGTCGTACGCCAACATCCTCCAGCTGATGCGGGACGCCGGCGCCCGGCTCGTTCCGGTCGCGCTCGCCGACAAGCTGGCCGGCTGGGACATCCCCGTCTGGCGCCAGGTGATGCGTGATGCCGCGCCCCGTATGGCGTATGTCGTCGCCGATTTCCACAACCCCACCGGCACCCTTGCCACCGAGGACCAGCGCCGGCGCCTCGTCGATGCCGCCCGGTCGGCCGGCACCCTGCTCGTCGTCGACGAGACCATGACCGAACTCCAGCTGGACGAGGACACCGCACCGCCCCGTCAGGTGTGCGCGTTCGACCCCGCCGGCAGCGCCGTGATCACGGTCGGCTCGGCGAGCAAGGCGTTCTGGGCCGGGATGCGGATCGGCTGGGTGCGTGCCGCCCCCGACATCATCCGCAGTCTGGTCGCCGCCCGCGCCTACTCCGACCTGGGCTCACCGGTGCTCGAACAGCTCGCCATCGCCTCGCTCCTGGAGGGCGGCGGCTGGGAGGCGGCCGTCGGCATCCGCCGTGAGCAGGCCCGTGAGAACCGCGACGCGATCGTCGAGGCGCTGCGCCGGCACCTCCCCGACTGGGAATTCAGCGTTCCCCGCGGCGGCCTCACCCTCTGGGCGCGTACGGGCGGACTCTCCGGCTCCCGGATCGCGGAGGCCGGGGAACGGCTCGGGGTGCGGGTGCCCTCCGGCCCGAGGTTCGGCGTCGACGGTGCCTTCGAGGGATTCGTACGGCTGCCCTTCACGGTCAGCGGAGCCGTCGCCGAAGAGGCCGCGGTCCGGCTGGCCGGCGCCGCGCGACTGGTGGCGACGGGCGCACCCGTGGACACGGAGCTGCGGCATGCGTTCGTGGCCTGACGGCTGATCAGCGGGCCGGCCCCTCGGGTGGGCCCTCGGGGCGCGGCGGCCTCACCCCTCCGTGGGGACGGCCTCCGCCGACCCGTTGACCACGCGGGATTCGCCACCCTTGACGGCCCGCGCCCGGAGCCCCGCCGCGCCCACCGGCTCGGCGGGGGGAACGGCGTTTCCGGCGTTCCGTGCCGCTCCGGTCATCGCGGTGTCGCCGGCCCCTGTGGACCCGCCGGCCGCCACGGTCTCGCGGTGCGGCTCCGCCGTGTCGGCGGCCCCGGTTCCGGAGCCCCCGGTCCCGGAGCCTGCGGACTTGCTCATGTTCACCCGTCGGCCGGTATCCGCGGACGTGCCCTCGTCACCCGGCCTGCCGTCGGTCGCCGTCGTGGCCGCCCCTGCCCCGTCGGCCGGGACCGTACGCTCCGGCAGCAGCGACAGAACGGCCTGCCGCAGCGCCTGCCCGGTGGTCTCGTCGAGCGGATCGGGCGTGGCCGGCACCTGGAGTCGCAGTACCGGAGCGGACCCCAGGCGCACATAGCCGCGGCCCGGCGGGACGCTCGCGGCCGGCGTGGTGTGCGGCGGCGCCCCGAGCACCGCCCGAACCTCCTCCGCCGTGGCGGGGCCGAGTACCACCCGCGCCTTGGTGTGCGCCCGTACGGGCTCGCTCAGCAGCTCGGCGCTCTCGAACTGGTCGGCCACGACCACCGTGACGTGGGCGGCCCGGCCGTGCCGCAGCGGCGTCTGCAGCCACCGCTGCGGATCGTCCCGGCCCTCCGCGACCGCCACATGGGCCAGCGCCGTCGGACGGTCCGCGAGGATCCACAGGGGCCGCCGGGTGTCCTCCGGCGCAGGCCGGCCGGCCTGCCGGGCCCGGTTCGCCGCGATCAGCCGCCGCTCGGTCTCGTGGGACGCCCACTCCAGGGTCGCCAGCGCCCCCGCCAGGCCGCTCTCCACGCCCAGTACCCCCCGGCGTCCGGACAGCGCGCCGTACTCACCGGTGCCGCCGCCGTCGATGACCAGCACATCCCCGTGCTGCAGCGCCTGCAGCGCGATCGAGCGCAGCAGGGTCGTGGCGCCCGTCCCCGGCTGCCCCAGGACGAGCAGATGCGGTTCGGTGGAGCGCGGCCCGGTACGCCAGACCACCGGCGGCGCATCCCGCGTCTCCATCCCGGCGGTGACCGGCAGGGTCCGCTGCACGGCGTCCGCGTCCGTGAACCCGAGCACCGTCTCGCCCGGTGAGGTGACGAAGCGCTGCGCTCCGATGTCGGCGGGCAGCGCGCCGAGCACGGTCACGGTGAGCTGATTGGCCAGCTCGTCCCATCCGAAGTGGTACTCGCGGCCCCGGCCCGCCTTGGCGTACAGCACCTGCTCGATACGGACCCGGGACTGGTCCTCACCGTCGGTGAAGTACGCCGGATACTTCAACTGCAGCCGTTCGATCCGCCCGCTGTCGTCGAAGGCGTGCTCGGTGAAGACCCGCTCCCAGCCGCCGTCGTGCGCGTACAGGGGGCTGGGGTCGCCCTCGACGGAGAAGTACGGGACCAGCGCCTCGTACAGCGCCTGCAGCCGCTCCCGCTCGGCCTCCCCGGGACCGGTCTCGACGGGCGTACGCTCCCGGCCCGCCCAGGCGCCCGCGCCCATCACCGCGATCAGGGCGAGCAGCGGACCGTACGGGACCAGGCACATGACCAGCACACACGCGCCGACGAAGAAGGCCAGCGGACCGCGGTTCTCCCGCGGCGTGTCGACCCAGCGTCCGCGGCCCGCCGCGCCCAGCCGGCGCAGCCCCCGGCCGATGGTGATCAGCGGATGGAGCACGTCACAGGCGCTGTCGGCGGCGGTCCGCGCGAGTTCCCGGCCGCGGGCGAGCGAGGTGCTCTGGGTCATACGGGCGAGCGGTGCGCTGTCGGTCAGGATGCGGGGCAGGGGTCGACGGGCCACATCGTCTCCTGTTGCTCGTGGCGGTGGTCGTGGGAGGGCTCGGGGGCGGCTCGGTGTGGGCGGCGGCCGGGAGCGTGCTGCATACGGAGCCGCCCGGACGGGAGGTGGTGCGGTCCGTTCGGGCGGGACCCGTGGAGTGGCACCGGATGACGACTCCGGACCGTGGATGACGGCTCCGGACAACGCCGGAACACCGGATGACGACTCCGGACGGCGAACGACGGGACTGTGCGGGCAGGCGCTAGATCTTGATCCCCCCGAGGAGGCTCGCCAGGCTCGCCCCGCCGGCCTTGATGCTGGGGGCGATGGCGGAGCTGGCGAGATAGAACCCGAAGAGCGCGGAGACCAGTGCATGCGACAACTTCAGGCCGTCTTTGCGGAAGAAGAGGAAGACGATGACACCGAGCAGGACGACGCCGGAAATGGACAGAATCATGGGGGTTCTCTCCTGGGTGGTGGGGACGGACACCATGAGTTCTTCCAGCCTCACAGCACGTATCAAGCCAGGAAAAGCCGCAAATGGGTGATTTGTCGTGGGAATTCCCCAAATGGGTGCAGCTCCAGGGCGTGCCGCTCCGGGGTGTGCTGGGCGTGTCGCGGCCCCGGTCCGCCGACCCGGCACAATCGTGGGGTGTCGAAGCCGAACAAGCCGAAGAAGCCGGGCAAGCCGAAGAAGCCGAGCGAGCTGAGCAGGCCGAAGGGCGAGCCGCGCCGCCCGCCCGCCACTGTCACCGCCGCCTCACCGTGCCCGTGCGGGCGCACCGAGACCTACGGCGACTGCTGCGCCCCCTTCCACCAGGGGCGCGCCACCGCCCCGACCGCGGAGCGCCTGATGCGCTCGCGCTACAGCGCCTTCGCCGCCGGTGACACCGGATACCTGCTGCGCACCTGGCACCCGACGACCCGCCCCGGCGGCCTCGAACTCGACCCGGACCTGCGCTGGAGTGGCCTGGACATCCTCGGCACCACCGGCGGCAGCGCCTTCCACACCGAGGGCACCGTGGAATTCCGTGCCCACTTCACCCTGCACGGCCACGCCGACAGCCAGTACGAGCACAGCCGCTTCGTCCGCGAGAGCGGCCAGTGGGTCTATCTCGACGCCCTGCCGTCGGTGTAGGCGCTGCCCGGTTCAGAGCCCGCGCAACTGGTCGATCTCGCGGCGGTCGCGCTTGGTGGGCCGACCGGTGCCGCGTTCGCGCACTGCGATCACCGGAACCTCCTCGCGCGGCGGGACCGGCGGACTGTTGTCGATGAAGCACTCGGCGGCAACGGCCGCGCCCACCCGCTTGCGCACCAGGCGCGAGACGACCACGATCCGCTCCCGGCCCGCGTGCCGCAGCCGCACCTCGTCGCCGTTGCGCACCGCATGGGCCGGTTTCACCCGCTCGCCGTTGACCCGTACGTGGCCCGCGCGACAGGCCGCCGCGGCCAGCGACCGCGTCTTGGTGAGCCGTACCGACCAGATCCAGCTGTCGATGCGGGTGGTCCCCTCGTCTGAAGCCATACCAAGACTCTAGAACGGCCGCCCGGTGAGCGGTGGCCGACGGCCGGGCCCCTGGTCGCTCCGGCTCGCCGTACGCGTGCGTCGTACGCGGCTGCCCTGCGCGTCTGCCCTGCGCGTCTGCCCTGCGCGTCCGCCCTGCGCGTGCGCCGTGCGCGATCGTCGTACCCGTCCGCCGCCGACGGCCGTCACCCCGTCTTCCGGCCCGACTTCCCGCCCGTCGCCTTCTTGGCGGTGCTCTTCGATGCCTTCTTCGCGGAGGTGCCGGCGGTCGAGGTGCGGGCGGTCGAGGCGCGGGTGCTCGTGCCGGTCTTCTTGGCCGGCGAAGCGGCCCTGGCCCGTCCGCCGGAGGTCTTCGCCGCGGCCGCCGTCTTCTTGCCGGGGGTCTTCTTCGCGGTGGCCGAGCCGGAGCCGGTCTTCTTCGCCGTCTTCTTCGCCGGAGTGCCGCTCCGTCCGGAGGCGCGCGGCCCGGCCTCGCTCTTCTTCGCCGGCTTCCGCCCCCGCAGGGAGGTCACGGGCGCCGACTTTGCCCGGGTGTCGGGCGGCCCGCCGCCCCGCGCCGCCCGCACGCTCTTCTCCAGGGCCGCCGTGAGATCGATGACCTGGGCGCCGGAGCTGCCCGACGCGGCGGGGGCGGCCGGCTCCTCGCCCTCCACCTTGGCGGCCACCAGCTCCTCGACGGCCTCGCGGTAGTCGTCGTGGAGTTCGGCGGGGTCCAGCTCGCCCAGGGAGTCCATCAGCGTCTCGGCCAGCGTCAGCTCGTTCTCGCGCAGCTCGACATCGTCGGGTGCCACCCCGGTGGCGGGCCGGATCTGATCCGGCCACAGCAGCGTATGCATCACGATCGCCCGGTCGTACGCCCGCAGCATCGCCAGCGACTCCCGCCCCCGCATCGCCACCTTGCCGACCGCGACCTTCCGGTGGTGCTCCAGCGCCTCCCGCAGCAGGGTGTACGGCTTGGTGGCGGAGGTTCCATTGGGGCCCAGGTAGTAGGCCTTGTCCATCTGGAGCGGATCGATCTCGGCGGGGTCGACGAAGGACAGGATCGACAGCGTCTTGGCGGTCGGCATCGGCAGCTGGGACAGATCGTCGTCGGTGATCGGTACGACGGTCTCGTCGCCCGGCGCCTGATAGCCCTTGCCGACCTCCTCGTTCGGGACCTCCTCGCCGTCCAGCTCGCAGATCTTCCGGTAGTGGATCTGCGCGCCGTCCTTCTCGTGAATGCGCACGAAAGAGACCGACGAGGTGCGGTCGGTGGCGCTGTAGGTCTTCACGGGGATGGTGACCAGACCGAACGAGATGGAGCCATTCCAGATAGATCGCATCGTTTATCCCTTATGTGGGATTCTCATCGTATGTCGCCGATCACCGACGTGGAGGGGCGGCGCCTCCCGCTGACCAACCTGGACAAGGTCCTCTACGCCGAGACCGCCACCACCAAGGGCGAGGTGCTGCACTACTGCACCACCGTCGCGGGCCCGCTGCTCGCCCACCTCCACGACCGTCCGCTCTCCTTCCTGCGCTACCCCGACGGGCCGGAAGGCCAGTGCTTCTTCACCAAGAACGTGCCGCCCGGGGCACCCTCCTGGGTGAAGACCTGCGAGGTCCCGCACTCGACCTCCGGGCCCGCCCGGCAGGTTCTGCTGCAGGACCTGCCCTCGCTGGTCTGGGCGGCGAACCTGGTCGTCGAACTGCACACTCCGCAGTGGAAGTGCCAGGCTCCCGGCCTCGCGGACCGCCTCGTCCTCGATCTCGATCCCGGCGCTCCGGCCACCATCGTGGAGTGCTGCGCCGCGGCACAGTGGCTGTACGACCGGCTGGCAGCCGACGGCCTGGAGGTCTGCGCGAAGACCAGCGGATCCAAGGGCCTGCACCTCATCGTGCCCATCGAACCCACCCCCTCCGAGCGGGCCACCGCATACGCCAAGACCCTCGCCACCGAGGCCGCGGCGGCCCTCCCGGACCTTGTCGTGCCCAAGATGACCAAGGCCCTTCGCCCCGGCAAGGTCTTCCTCGACTTCTCCCAGAACGCCGCAGCCAAGACCACCGCCGTCGCCTACACGCTGCGTGCCCGCCCCACCCCCACCGTCTCGACCCCCGTCACGCGGGACGAGATCGCCGAGTGCACCGATCCACGGCAACTCAGCTTCCTCTTCGGCGAGATCGCACCCCGCCTCGCGCACCACGGCGACCTGCTCGGCCCGCTCCTCGACCCCGGCCGGGCCCGGCCGCTTCCGCGCGCCGCACCCCCGCGTGCGCCCGCGGCACCCAACAGGCCCGGGTCCGGCCGGGGTTCGACGTAGATTGGCGGCATGCTGGAGGGGACACCACACGCGCCACACGACACACTGCCGCTCCGTCTTCCGGACCGGTGGGCGGATGACGAGGCCGCCGGCGACGGACCGGAGCCCGGCAACGCGGGGGAACCGGTCGGTCGGGCGCCGCACCCGGGGCGGCGCCGGCCCGCCGCGGGCACCCGGGGCGGCGCGAGCAACCAGGATGACGAGGGCCATCAGGACGGCGAGGGCAAAGGCCTGCAGCGCTCCTCACTCCTGATGGCGCTGGGGACCGTGATCTCCCGTGGCACGGGGATGATCCGCCAGGTGCTCCAGGCGGCCGCACTCGGCACCGGCCTGCTCGCCACGACGTACAACACCGCCAACATGGTCCCGATGAGCATCTACACCCTGCTGATCGGCGGCGCGCTGAACTCGGTACTGGTGCCGCAGCTGGTACGCGCCAGGGCCGAGCACGCGGACGGCGGACGGGCCCATGAACAGCGCCTGGTCACCCTCGTCCTGAGCGTGCTGGCGGTGGGCACCGTGCTGTCGCTCTGGGCGGCGCCGCAGATCGTCGCCGTCTTCACACCGGACACACCGGGCCACCACGCCGCCTTCGAGCTCACCGTGGTGTTCGCCCGGTTCCTGCTGCCACAGCTCTTCTTCTACGGCTTGTTCTTCATCCTCGGTCAAGTCCTCAACGCCAGGAACAAGTTCGGCGCGATGATGTGGACGCCGGTCCTCAACAACATCGTGCTGATCACGATGTTCGGGATCTACCTCGGCCTGCTGGCGGGCCCCGACCGCATCGAGGACATCAGCCCCGGCCAGATCGACTTCCTCGGCATCGTCACCACCGGTGGCATCGCGGTACAGGGCCTGGCCCTGATCCCCTTCGTCCGCGCCGCCGGCTTCCGCTTCCGGCCGCGCTTCGACTGGCGCGGCACCGGTCTGCGCAAGAGCCTCACGGCCGCCCGCTGGACCCTGCTGTTCGTGCTCGCCAACCTGGCCGCGATGGTCGTCGTCACGCACTACGCCGTCGCCGCCGACCAGCAACTCCCCACCGCGGGCGTCGGATACAGCGTCTACAGCTATGCCCAGCTCATCTGGACGCTGCCGCAGTCGATCGTCACCGTCTCGCTGGTGACGGCGCTGCTGCCGCGGATGAGCCGGGCGGTCGCCGAAAGCCGTCTCGACGACCTGCGTGCCGACCTCTCCCGTGCGCTGCGCATCAGCGGCGTCGTGATCGTTCCGGCCGCCTTCTTCTTCCTCGCGCTCGGCCCGCAGACCGCCCAGTTCCTGTTCGCGCACGGCACCGTGGACTCCGCGTCGGCCGTGCCTGCCGGGCACATGCTGCAGGCCTTCGGGCTCGGCCTGATCCCGTACTCCGCCCAGTACCTGCTGCTGCGCGGCTTCTACGCCTTCGAGGACACCCGCACGCCGTTCTGGATGGCCGTCTGGATCGCGGCCGTCAACATCGCCCTGGCCACCGCGTGTCATCTGCTGCTGCCCGCCCGCTGGGCGGTGACCGGTATGGCCGCGGCCTACGCCGTCGCGTACGGCGTCGGGCTGCTGGTCACCGCGCTGCTGCTGCGCCGGCGGCTCGCCGGCCGCCTCGACGGCCGGCGCCTGTGCCGCACCTACGGCAAGCTGACCGGGGCCGCGGCCACAGCCGCGGCGGCCGGCTGGCTCGTGGCCCGTGCCTGCTTGGGCGTGCCCGTCCCGGCGGCCTGGACGCCCGTCCTGGGCCTGGCCGCCGGCGGTACCGGCATGGCGCTGATCTTCCTGGCCCTGGCCCGTGCCCTGAAGATCGGTGAGCTGCGCAGCCTGCCCGGACTGCGGTGAGCAGGTCCGCAGTGACCAGGATTTCCGTACCGGGTCCCGGCGGCCCGGTAGGTGGCGCCCCGGTCTGCGATGACCCGGTCGGTGGTGCCCCGGTCGGCGGGCTCCCTCACACCGCGCGCGACCGCGGCCAGGGCGTCTGCGCGGCGGCCGCCAGCCAGCCGATGACGGCACCGACGGTGGTGTCACCCAGGCTCGCGATCTCCGCCAGGGCGGCCAGGTCCCCGTCCGCCGGGGCGACGCCGGCCGCGGTCAAGGCGGCGTGGAGGTCCAGCCGCCGGTAATCGGGCATCGCCACCGGCCCCTGCCGCTGCTCCGCGGAAAGCGGGGGAGCGGACAGACCGTACGGCTGCGGCGGCTCGAAGGGCAGCCGGTCCTCCGGGCGGGGCGGCGGGAGGAAGGGGTGCGCGGCGGAGGCGGACGGGCGCGACGGTTCGTGCGGGGACGCGGGCGCGCCGAGGCGCTCCTCGGGACGCGGGGGAGCGAGCACATAGTCCGGCGTCGCGCCGTACGGCGGGGGAGTGGGGCGGAAAGGCGACATGGCGGCCTCCACAACTCGCGGTCCGAAGGGTTCACCGGCTTTCGGCGAAGATGGTGTCAGTACTCCGGAAGCCGGAAGGTGCCCGTCCGGTTGCGGGCGGGACGAGGGTTCACCCGATGGGCCCAAGGAGCGCAGTCCGCTCGCCGCACGGTCATCGCCGCGGTGGCCGTCGTCCACCACCTGGACTTCGCTGCCACCCTCACCCCGCCACGCCGCCGAACGGAAAACAGCCCCCGTGCGGCACTTCTGACGAGGAATCGGCCATTGGCGACGGAATGGCAGTTTCGGCGGAATTCTTCGGTTCTCACGATGTGGGAAAAATAACTCTCCGCTGATGTGCACACCGTGGTGATTACCGCGATGGAAGGCTTCCTGCGGCCGTATTTCCCAACGGCCGGTGCCGGTCGTGCCCCACACTTTCGCGACCCGGTGCCACAATTCGGGGAAAGGACACCCTTCGTGGACAACACCCGCGTGAACCGCCGCGCCCGGACCGCGCTGGCCCTCGCCGCCGGAACGGTATTGACGGTGACGATCGGACAGCTCCCGGCCGGTGCGACGGCCGCTCCGGCTGCCCCCCACCGTGCCGCTGCCGCGTCCGTCACCCAGCACGCGTCCATATCCACCGGCACATCTGATGCCGCGTCGTATGACGACGCGTCCGATGCCGACGACTACTACAAAGACGCCGACGGCAAGACCGGCCAGGCACTGAAGGAGTCGCTGCACCGGATCATCAGCACCACCCAGACCGGAAAACTGACATACGACCAGGTCTGGGACGCCCTCAAGGACACCGACCAGGACCCCGACAACAGCGCGAACGTCATTCTGCTGTACAGCGGCCGGTCGCAGAGCAAGGAAGCCCACGGCGGAAATCCCGACGACTGGAACCGCGAGCACGTCTGGGCGAAGTCCCATGGCGACTTCGGTACCGACACCGGTCCCGGCACCGACCTCCACCACCTGCGCCCGGAGGACGTGTCCGTCAACAGCGTCCGCGGCGACAAGGACTTCGACAACGGTGGTACGGCGGTGGACGGCGCGCCGGGCAGCCGCTCCGACGACGACTCCTTCGAGCCCCGTGACGCGGTCAAGGGCGATGTCGCCCGCATGATCCTCTATATGGCCGTCCGTTATGACGGCGGTGACGGCTTCGCCGACCTGGAGCCCAACGACAAGGTCGACAACGGCACCCAGCCGCACATCGGACGGCTCTCCGTCCTCAAGCAGTGGAGCAAGCAGGACCCGCCGGACTCCTTCGAAAAGCACCGCAACCAGGTGATCTTCGATAAGTACCAGCACAACCGGAACCCGTTCATCGACCACCCGGAGTGGGTCGACTCGATCTGGTAGGCCGCATCCGGCAGTCAGGGCCGGGGCCGGCGGCGGTCTTCGCCCGGCCCCGGCGTGTCCGCATACGGCAGTCGGCGTGCCGCGTACGGCAGTCGGGGCGCCGCGTACGGCAGTCGGGGCGCTCGCACATCGGATGGCGTAGGCCAGCCAGCGCGCGGCCGGGGTCGTTTTTAGCGTGGGCCACATGTCGAGCGCGAGTTGGGTCCCCGTCAGAGTCGTTACCGCAGCCACCGTTTGTGCCGTGAGCCTGCTGGCCGTGCCGGTCCCGGCGGCCGCCGATGGCCCCCATGGCATCGACGATCTGCGGGCCGCCGCGCATGTGGCCGATCCGGTCCGTGCCGAGAGCCGGCTGGACGGCCGGGGAGTGCAGTTCCTGCCCCGGCCGGACGTGCCGGAGCCACCGGATGTCTCCGCCCTGTCGTGGATGGTGACGGACATGGCGACCGGCAAGGTCCTCGCGGCCAAGGACGCCCACCGGCCCCTGCCACCCGCCAGCACCCTCAAGGCGCTCTTCGCCGTGACCGTGCTGCCGAAGTTCTCCCAGGGGGAGGTACACACCGTCTCCCTCCGGGACCTGGACGGTATCGAGGCGGGCAGCTCGCTGGCCGGCCTCAAGGAGGACCTGCCCTATCGCGTCGCGGACCTGTGGGACGCGGTCTTCCTCCGCTCGGGCAGCGATGCGGTGCACACCCTGGCCGGCATGAACGGCGGCTGGAACAAGACCATCGACGATATGCAGGAGACCGCGGACCGCCTCGGTGCCCGCGACACCACCGTGGCGTCCGCCGACGGGTTCGACACGCCGGGCCAGTTCTCGTCCGCCTACGATCTGACGCTCTTCGGACGGGCCGGCCTCGCCGACCCCGACTTCGCCCACTTCGCCGCCACGAAACGGACGGAACTGCCGGAGGAGGGTGGTCCGGACGCGTTCGACATCGTGAACACCAACCGGCTGCTGGTCGGCTCGCACGGCGTCAAACCGTACGACGGCCTGATCGGGGTGAAGAACGGCTATACGACCCACGCCGGAAACACCCTGATCGCCGCGGCCCGGCGGGACGGCCGGACGCTGCTGGTCACCGTGATGAACCCGCAGTCCGGCAGCCGCAACGCCGTCTACGAGGAGACCCGGGACCTGCTGGACTGGGGATTCGAGGCGGCTCCCCGGGCGGCCGCCGTCGGCGTGCTGCCCGCGCTGCAGCCCCGTGGGGGCACCGGCGTGTCGCAGCCCGTCGCGCACCACTCGCGGTCCGTCGTGCCGCTGCACAAGACGGCGGTCGTGTCGCAGACGGACGCCGACACCGAGGCGCGGTACTGGTGGTTCGTCTCCGCCGCCGGAGCCGTCGGGGTCATCGCCCTCGCCGCGCTCGGCACCGCTCTGTGGTGGCGCCGTCGCAAGCCGTCCGAGAGCCGGGGCGCGGAGTTTGACTGAGCCCGTGGCGCGCCGCCGGACGTCGTACATCCATCCGATCGGTCAGGGATACGGAGGACGCGCGATGGCCTTGCCCGGTGAAGGGCGACGCGTCCGCCACGCTTGTGCGGCCTGCCGGGCGCTGCTCGGTGTAGCGTCCTGATCAGCTGTCGTGGTTCCGAAGTGCCGGACGCCCGTGTCGCATTCACGGGCGTCCTTGCTGTGTAGCGCGTCTCCGGACCAGGGCGATCACCTCCGGGGTCCGCAGCACGCGGAACCCGATTCGAGCCCCCTTGAACGAAGGAGACGGATATGGCGTCCGGCACGGTGAAGTGGTTCAACTCGGAGAAGGGCTTCGGCTTTATCGCGCAGGACGGCGGCGGCGCCGACGTCTTCGCGCACTACTCCAACATCGATGCCACGGGCTTCCGCGAGCTGCAGGAAGGCCAGAAGGTGACCTTCGAGGTCACCCAGGGCCACAAGGGTCCCCAGGCGGAGAAGATCCGTCTGGCGTAGGTCCGGCAGAGCCCCGTCGGCGCCCGTTCCCGGCCCGGGGGCGGGCGCCGACGCACGTCACGGGTGCCTCGGACGTCACCCGGTCGGCCGCGGCGAAGGGCCAAGGGCGGCCGGTCCTGGCCCTCGCGTGCCGGCGGGCCGGACGGGGGCCGCAGTCTCAGGGCTGCGGTGGCCGGTCCTGGCCCTCCCCGCCGAACTGGTCCCGCATCTTCTCCTGCGCCGTGTCGACCTGGCCCTTGTACTTGCCCTGGGTCTTGTCGTCGACCATGTCGCCGGCCTTGTCGATGCCCTTGTCCGTCTGGCTTTCGTGGCCCTTCAGCATGCTCTTGATCTTGTCCATCATGGACATGAGTGGTCCTCCTCACCACGGTCCCCCCACGACTCCAGCATCACCCCCTGCCAGGTGATCTGCATCCGCGCGCCGGGGCGGTGCCGGGGCGCCCCGGCGGCCGTGGCGGCCCGGTTCAGTGACCGCTCGCCCCGGTTCAGTGACCGCTCGCCACCGGTGCCTTCATCCGGTCGCTGATGAACTTGATCGAACCGGCGGCCATGCCCTTCTGGTAGTCCCACGCGTTGTGCCGGCCACCGGGGATCAGCTGCATGGCGGTATGGATCGGGCCCTTGCCATAGGCCCGGCGGAAGCGGTCTATGGCGGTGGTGACGGCGGCGGGCTCCCGGCTGCCGGCCTGGAAGGCGAGGTAGATGTCCGGCCCGCCCTTCCGCAGCAGCCGCTGGGCGAGCTTTGCCGGGTCGTTGGCGTCCCGCTGCGCCCGGTGCCCCGCCCACAACGGCGAATCCGGCACGATGTCCGGGCCGCTGGCTATGGCCGCCTTGAACTTCTCCGGATGTTTCAGCACGGACTTCAGCCCGGCGAAGCCGCCCGAGGACGACCCCATGAAGGCCCAGCCGTCGCGGGACTTGAACGTACGGAAATTGGCCTTGGCCAGTTGGACGACGTCCTCCGTCAGCCAGGTCCCCATCTTCTGCCGGCCGGGTATGTCGCTGGCGTCGTGGTACTGCGTGTCCGGGTTGAGCATCGGCATCACCACGATGAACGGGAGGCTCTTGCCCTCCTCGGTCCACCGGGTGAGGTTCTCCTGCAGTTCGATGTCGCCGCCCACCCAGTAATTCGTGACGCCGCCGGGCTCCTTCGGGCTGCCCAGGCCACCCGGCAGGGCTATCAGCACCGGAAATCCGCTCTTGGCGTATTTCGGGTCGTGGTACTCCTTCGGCGCCCAGACCCAGACGCTTCCCGTGACACCGGATTTCGGACCCCTCAGGGTCGCCCGCGCTATATGGGTGCCGTCGTCCAGGGTCCGGGTGATCCGGAAGTCACTCTTGGGGCCGGTCGGCAGGAGGGTGTCCGCGTCGACGGGCCGGGCCCGCGCGGCGCCGTCGCCGGAGGCGCCGGCATTGAAGTCGACCGGGTTTCCGGTCTCCGAGCAGCCGGCGAGCAGCGCGCAGGCAGCGGCGAGGGTGGCCACGAACGCGACGGCAGAAGGGCGTTTCACGAGGGACTCCGCGACTGGAAGATCAAGTACAAGTGCTCATAAAGAGGGAAACGAGGCCGGGGAGGTTCCCCTGCCGCGCGCAGGCTTTCGGGCCCGGTTCACTCATACGGAGTAACGCGTCCCTGGTGGTTTCCCTCGGCCGGCCTCCGGCTCGCTCGACGGGCACGGTCGTGCGGCCCGGCCGAGAATGCAGCGGTGAGCGATGAACACCGCAGTGAGGAACACCGCAGTGCCGATGACGCCGCGTCGCGCGCCATGCCGTGCGACGAGGAACGCAGGCTCGCCAGGAAGGCGCTGGCCGGCCGGGCGCGGGACGCGGACGACCTGTCGTTGTTGACGGACATGCTGGGCCTGGACCCGAGCCGCGATCCGGACCACGAGGCGGCGCACGGCCGTCAGCCGGGCCCTGGCCGGACAACCGGGCGCGGCACCGGACGCGAACGGCGCCAGGAGCTGCGCCGTGACACTTGCCGTGACGCCCGCTCGCGCTCGGGCGGCCCCGGGGCGTGAGCGACGCCCGAGCCCGCCCGCCGTGTGCCTCGGACCGTGTGGGTGGCGGCGTCGTTCCACGGGCGCTGTCCGCCGGAGCCGTGGATCTCGTCGTGTGTGAAGCCCCCGGCTTGCGCCGGCCACCGCCGGAACACTCCGAGGCTCAGGTCCGCACGGGTGGCAGGAGGCGGGAGCAGGTGGAGTGGGCGACGAAGGCGATGCCGTCGTAGTCGTCGGCGGGGACGAGTGGTGCCATGTGGAGGCGGTAGGTGAACCGTGGCACGCCCGCACCGAAGCTGCGGTGCAGGTGCGGGGTGTGCAGCCACCGGGCGGCTTCGGGGGAGGGGCCGGGGGTGCGCAGGTCGGCGTAGTAGTTGCCGGGGACGGCCTGTGCGAGGCGCGCTTCGACGGACCGGATTCCGGTGCCGATACGGTGCGGGCGTGGTGGGCCCTGCCGGTCGTTGCCGCGGCGGGCGAGGAAAGAGCCCTTGCCGAAGAGCAGGGCCAGAGCGTAATAGCTGTCGCCGTAGCGCTCCCGGAGTCTGCTGCCGAGCGCGGGCACTCCGTCGCCGTATGTGCCCTTGGTGAGGTGCCCGTTGTGGGCCCAGAGAATGACGCGGTCCGAGGGGCTGTCGTCGACGAGCCGTGCCACGGCGTCGGCCATGTAGCGGTCACGGGCGGCGAACACGCTGTGTTCCCCGGGGCGCATGCCGGGCGAGCGGGTCACGAGATCGGCGGCGCGGGTGAGGATGCGGGCGTGTTCCAGGGCCTCGTGAGCGGCATCCGCTGTGGTGCGCCGGGCGAACTGATCCCGGTGGTCCGCCAGGAAGCCCGCGAGTGCTTCGACGCGGCGCAGAAGAGCCTGTTCCGGGTCGGGCCGGGAGGCGGGGTGGGCCTGCTTCAGCACCTGAAGTGCGTCCACGTCCCGCGCCCGCTCGGGTGCCACCCGGCGCAGGAAGGCGGCGACCGCCTCGAGCGAGTCGGTACAGCGCTGGGGGTCAGTGCCGACGAAGCGCACTCGCCGGCTCTCGGGAAGGCCGCGGTTGTGGGCACGCAGCCATCCGACGAGGTCGAGCATTTCCTCGGTGCGCCAGGTCCAGAACCCCAGGCGGGTGATGAGGCGCGAGGGGTCGCCGGTGCCGTGCCGCACGTATGCGTCCAGGGCCCTTGCGGCAGACGCACTGGCCTCCATGGCGAAGGTGGTGAAGCCCGCCTCGCGCACCAGGAACTCCACGATCCGGTGCTTCAGTCGGAAGAACTCACGGGTGCCGTGGGTGGATTCGCCCAGGCCCACGATCCGCACGCCCCGCAGGGCCGCCCCGAGCGGTTCGAGGTCCTGGCGCGGAGCGCCCGGCGTGAGCGAGCCGAGTGGCCTGGCGTACTCGGTCAGCCAGCGAGTGATGTCGTCGGGCACCGTGGTGCGTCTCCCCCTGTGTGTGCGGCTGGGCGGCGCCTGGGCGTACCCGCTCCCGCCACCTGATCATGTGTCTGTTCCCCCTCCCGGCATGCGGCGAGGAAGTCCTGGAGGTCTCGCACTGCCTCCGGGTGTCCGTGCTGGGAGTACACGCCCCGTGACGTTGACGACAACTCCCTCCCCAACCGCCCGACCGTATTCGGCCAGGCGCTCGGCGATGTCCCCCGGGCCGGACCCGCCCCGCCCGGGCCGGACCCGCCCCGCCCGGGCCGTGATGCCCCGTATCCGTGCCGGTGCCACACTTGGCGGGCAGGGCCATCGTGCCGCCGCCAGCCGGAGGAGGCCGTGCCCGTGGCCGACAAGGGCACCGACAACGGGACCGACGACCAGGGCGTCGAGAACAAGGGCACCGACCGCAACGGGACCGACCGCAACGGGACCGAGCACGGCACCGTCGAAGACGCGTCCCCGCCGTCGCCCCCGCACCGCCCGTGCGCCCTCGTCACCGGCGCCACCGGATACATCGGCGGCCGCCTGGTGCCTGAGCTGCTCGCGGCCGGGTTCGCCGTACGGGCGCTGGCCAGGACGCCGGAGAAGCTGCGTGACCACCCCTGGGCCGGGGACACCGAGATCCTGCGCGGCGATGTCACCGACGCCGCGTCGGTCCGTAGTGCCATGGACGGCGTCGAGGTCGCCTACTACCTGGTGCACGCCCTGGGCAGCGGCCGGAGTTTCGAGGACACCGACCGCAGGGCCGCGGAGATCTTCGCCCGGCAGGCCCGCGCCGCCGGGGTGCGCCGGATCGTCTACCTCGGCGGTCTCGGCCCCCGGGGCATCCCCGAGCGGGACCTGTCGCCCCACCTCCGCTCCCGCGCCGAGGTCGGCGACATCCTGCTGGCCTCCGGTGTCCCCACCGCGGTCCTGCGCGCCGCCGTGATCATCGGCTCCGGCTCGGCCTCGTTCGAGATGCTGCGCTATCTCACCGAGCGGCTGCCGGTCATGGTCACGCCGAGCTGGGTGCGTACCCGCATCCAGCCGGTCGCCGTCCGCGACGTGCTGCGCTACCTCGTGGGCTGTGCCCGCCTCCCCGGTGATGTCAGCCGTACCTTCGACATCGGCGGGCCCGACATCCTCACCTACCGGGACATGATGCAGCGCTACGCCCGGGTCGCCGGGCTGCCCGAGCGGCTGATCCTCCCCGTCCCGATGCTCACCCCACGCCTGTCCAGCCTCTGGATCGGACTGGTCACCCCCGTGCCCCCCGGCCTGGCCCGCCCCCTGGCCGAATCGCTGCGCTACGAGGTCGTCTGCCACGAACACGACATCGCCCGCTACGTCCCCGCCCCCGACCCACCGGGCCACCCCCTCGCCTTCGACGACGCCCTGGAACTGGCGCTGCGCCGGGTACGGGACGCCGAGGTCACCACCCGCTGGTCCAACGCCGCTGTGCTCGGCGCACCGAGCGATCCGCTGCCCACCGACCCCGACTGGTCCGGCGGCAGCCTCTACACCGACCGGCGGGAGCGGACCGTGGACGCCCCGCCCGAGGTGCTGTGGCGGGTGGTCGAGGGCATCGGCGGGGACAACGGCTGGTACTCCTTCCCGCTCGCCTGGTCGCTGCGCGGCTGGCTGGACCGGCTGGTCGGCGGGGTGGGGCTGCGCCGCGGCCGACGGGACGCGGGCCGGCTGCGGGTCGGTGACTCGCTCGACTTCTGGCGGGTCGAAGAGGTCGTTCCGGGCCGGCTGCTGCGGCTGCGCGCCGAGATGCGCCTGCCCGGTCTGGCCTGGCTGGAGCTGACGGTCGGCCGTGACGCCCAGGGACGCACGCGCTACGGCCAGCGGGCCCTCTTCCATCCGCACGGACTGACCGGCCATGCGTACTGGTGGTCCATCTCCCCGTTCCACGCCGCGGTGTTCGGCGGGATGGCCCGCAATATCGCGGCCGCCGCGGCTGCCGAGTACCACGCCCGCCCGGCGTGAACGGCCCGGGGGCGGAGTGGAATCCGCGGCAGCCCCCGCCGGGTTCCGGGACCCTTGGCATGCTGGTGCCATGACGGAGCGATCCGGGCGTGCGCGGGAGCGGGCAGTGGTGGTGGGGGCGGGCCACAGCCACTCCAGGCCGTACGGCGCGAGATCGAGTGTGCGCAAATACGGGGAGGCGGCGCCCATCAGGGGCTCGGCGCCGAGGGACCGGCCTGGCGGCGGTCGGCGCGTCCGTGGGGCTCATGGTCATCGCGGCCGGGCACCGGTACGGCTGGCCGGTGGCCAAAGGCGGCTCGGTGGCCAAAGGCGGCTCGGGTGCCATCGCCACCGCGCTGACCGCCCTGCTCGCCGAGGCCGGCGGCCGGATCGAGACCGGGGCCCCGATCCGCTCACTCGATGAACTCCCGCCCGCCGCAACGGTGTTGCTCGATCCGATGCCGGCCGCCGCGGCAGCGCCGATCGGCGACCGGCTGCCGCCCCGGGTGCGCGCTTCGCCCCGGGGACCCGGGAGCGCATCGTGGCCGCCACCGCCACCTCGACCGCCGAACTCGAACGGGGCAACGCCGTCCCGCCGGCGGCGACATCATCGGCGGCGCGAACACCCCGTTGCAGCTCACCATGCGTCCCCGCGTCGCCCTCGATCCGTACCGCACCGGCGTTCCCGGGTCTTCCTCTGCTCGGCGGCCACCCCGCCGGGAGCCGGTGCCCACGGGATGAGCGGCCACAATGCGGCCCGATCCGCGCTACGGGCGCTGGGCAGGGCCTGACCGGAGACACCCGGAAGGCGGGCTCCCGGGCGCGCTGCCCGGGAACCCGCCCTCACGGTCTGCTCAGTGACGCGTGTGGTGCGTGACGACGCCGGGCGCCATCCGGCCGCAGTTGGAGCCGGACACGTTGACGCTGACCGACTCGATCGTGCCGCCCCAGTCCACACAGATGCCCTTCGCGGGCAGGTAGACGGGACCGGCGTACGAGGTGTACTTCCCCTCGTCGTAAACCCAGCCGGAACCGCCGTTGGTGGCCGAGAGATACGTGTACATGTACACCGGCTTACCCGGGCTGTTCCGGACCGTCACCACACAGTTCTTTCCGGTCTTTGCGCTGTACGTCAGGTACACGGTCCCCTTTCCGGTGACCGGTACGGAATTCACTACGCTGTAGCCGCTTCCGCAGGCTCCGTTGTACGCGGCGGCCTTTGTTGCCGCGGATGCGGTGGTGGCCGCCGTCATCGTGGCGATACTCGCCACGGCCAGCACTGCGGATCCTGCGATGGCACGTGAACGCTTCATCTGAATTACCCCCGTCGGGTGAGTGCGTCGCGTGGTCTTTTCACCGTGTTGGACAGCGGTCGCCCGCGGATGGTTGCGCAGCGGAAGGGAATTCACCTTTGTTCGACCCCGGTTGTCCAAAAACCGTACACGGGCGGTTCGCGGCGCACGCGGGCGCACAACGGCCGGTCCCCGGCGCGCACAAGGCGCCGGGGACCGGCCGGGAACATGGAGGTGAGGCGGTGTCAGCCGCCGTTCGCGAGGACCTTGAGGCGGGTGTACGTGCCGTTGAAGCGGTTGCGGTCGCCGACCGAGTGGCCCGAGGAGGTGTGCTGCCAGATGCTGTGGTACTCCCAGCCGCGCGGCAGCGAGCCCACGGACGAGCCGTAGCGCGGGATCCACAGCGGATTCGTCCTGCCGAACTTGCCGGAGTTGCCGGTGCAGCGCTTCCACCAGTTGGTGGAGGTGTAGATGACCGGGTAGCGGCCGGTCTCCTCCCGGTAGGTCAGCACGAAGTCGCGGATCCATTTGACCATCGACTTGTGGCTCTTGCCGTAGCAGGTCGCGCCGTAGGGGTTGTACTCCATGTCGAGCGCGCCGGGCAGCGTCCTGCCGTCCCTGGACCAGTCGCCGCCGTGGTCGGCGAAGTACTCCGCCTGTTCACTGCCGCTGGAGTGGTCGGGCAGCGCGAAGTGGTACGCGCCGTGGATCATGCCGGAGGAATACGAGCCCCGGTACTGCTGCGCGAAGTACGGGTTCGTGTAGCTGGTCCCCTCGCTGGCCTTGACATACGCGAAACGCACCCCGGACTTGCGCAGCGACTTCCAGTGGACCCTGCGGTTGTGGCTGGAGACGTCGACGCCGGACACGGCCCTTCTGGACGACGCCTGCGGCTCCAGACCACCTGCCCGGACGCTGCTGCCCTCGTGGGCCGCGATGGTGGAACCCATCCAGTCCTGCTCGGGGTGGGCGGGTCTCTTCTCGGAGTCCGACGCCGTGGCGGAGCCGGGCAGCGCGAGGGGCAGAGCGAGCACGGAGAGAAGAGAGACGAGAGTTCCGGCCGCAAGAGGGACTGTACGGCGGGCCGGACCGGATCTGCGCAAGGGCATCGCATGCCTCCGAAGGCCTTCGGTTGAGTCAGGTTCGGCAGCTTTTGAGCAGAATCCTGCCGATAAGAGACTTATACGCAGAACTGCCTGACGCCATGGCCCAACAGGCCGTCGGTCCGCCGAGCAGCCCCACATCTCACCCGTCCGGCGGTCAGGAGCGGATGGCCGCGTCGACGGCCCCCGCCCCTGTTCTTCGGCCCCGGCCCTTGCGCCGCGCGACAGAGCGAAGCGGGCCCCGGCACCGCCGGGACCCGCTCCACCGCGCAGCGGCGAACGCGCCATTCCGCCGCTTCGCAAGCTGCCTTATGCAGAGCCTGTCGGCTCGCTTGTGTGCTCCGTCATGCCCGTGGCCTCATCAGGCTGGGCCGGCCGGGAGGGCCGGCGACGGCTGGTCGGCTCCGCCGGCTCAGTAGGCCGAGTTGACCTTGTCGATCGAGCCGTACTTGTCGGCCGCGTAGTTGGCCGCGGCGGTGATGTTGGCGACCGGGTCGGTGAGGTTCTTGGGCGTACCGGACACGTGGTAGGTGTCGAAGGTGGGCTGGATCACCTGCAGCAGGCCCTTGGAGGGCGTGCCCTTGACGGCATTGACGTCCCAGCCGTTGACGGCGTTGGGGTTGCCGGCGGACTCCCGCATGATGTTGCGGTGCAGGCCCTCGTAGGAGCCGGGGATGCCCTTGGCCTTCATGATGTCCAGGGACTGGCGGATCCAGCCGTCCAGGTTGTTCGAGTAGTCCTTGACGCCGGTGCGCTCGGTGGAGCGGCTGGCGGCCTGCTGAGTGCTGTGCTGCTCGGCGACGTCGGCGACCTTGGTGTGGCCCGCGACCGAGGCGGTCACGGCACGGCCGGTCTTGGCGTCGTCGGCCTTGCCGGGCTGTCCCTTCGCATCGACGGGCTTGACCGCGGCCGGGGCGTGCGCGGACGCCGCCTGGGCGGTGTCCGGAGCCGAGGTCATGGCCAGGCCCGAGGTCGCACCCGCGGCGGCCAGGACGGCCACGGCGATCTTGTGGGTGCGGGTGATGCGGGTAATGCGGGGCAGGGTGAAGCTAGGCATGCAGATTGACCTCTTCCAGGTACTGGGGACGGGGAGGCGGCCTTTTTGGCGGCGCGTTCCGCACCGGAGGTCTTTGCCGCGATCGCCGTGGGGCGTAAGTCGCAAGCTCGCTCTCAGTGCGTCGGAATCCATGGTTAACGCCGGTCCCGAATCGAGGCAATGTTGCTCGGTACTACTCATCTTCGTGAGGTAAACCCGGATACCTGAAGTGATAAGCGTTTCTGGCGGCGTTGGCCCGGAATGGCCGCATGGAATTCAACTAGGCAAGCTCGTACGTGACGTACGTCGCGTGCCCCGAGTCACTTGAGAGGGCCTTCAAAGGCCGCTCGACCGGTCCGTATAAGTTGCCTGGCTCACACCGGAATTACCGGTCTCCGGCGCTGTTTCGCGTGCGGACGGCGGCAGATTTGTCCCGGCAACTGCCCGGCGCGGCGGCCCGGGAATCCCCAAATGTGGTGAGGCGCACCGCGGCCGGGGCCCAATAGGGCGGAAATTGTGCGCTGATTCACGAGCGGGCCGGGGTTCTGCTGCGGGGAGGGGCGGCACGGGGAAGGGTGCATGCCGGATGGGCCGTTGGTGAGTCCTCGGTACGGCGATACGGCGGTGCTGCTGGTCCGTTCGCAGCAGCCGCCGGAGCTGTCGCATGACTGCGGGCCCGCGGCTCCCCGAAGGTGGCACCGCACACAGCCATCACTCCTCGTAGGGACGTGCTCATGCTCCGTCGTCTTGCCGTCGTTCTCACCGGCCTTCTCGTCTCGGGCTTCCTCGCGACGGGCGTCGCCGCCGCGGCCCCGGCCGACAGCCACCCCCAGCCCGGCTGGCACCGCGACCACCCGCTCACGCCCAGGGAGCGGGCCGGAGTTCGCCTCGCCGCCCAGATCCTCGACACCCTTTTCGGCGGCGGCACGGTGCGACGCGACCGCTTCTGAACGCGCGGCGCCGGGCCCCGGCACCCGGCAGGGGAGCCGGCTTCCGGCCCATGGCAAGGGGCACGGCGACGGCAGGGGCCGCGGCGACCGCGACGGCAACGGCAGTGGCCCCACCCGCGCAATGCGGGCAGGGCCACTGCCGTTGCCGTGCCGGGCGCCGCACCGCGGCGCCCGTATCAGTCTGCTCCGACCGTTCTCACGGTCGCGTCGCTCCGGCTCAGTAGGCCGAGTTGACGTTGTCGATCGAGCCGTACCGGTGGGCCGCGTAGTTGGCGGCGGCGGTGATGTTGGCGATCGGGTCGGTGAGGTTCTTGGGCGTGCCGGACACGTGGTAGGTGTCGAAGGTGGGCTGGATCACCTGCAGCAGGCCCTTGGAGGGCACGCCGTTGATGGCGTTGATGTCCCAGTTGTTGACGGCGTTGGGGTTGCCGCTGGACTCCCGCATGATGTTGCGGTGCAGTCCCTCGTAGGAGCCGGGGATGCCCTTGGCCTTCATGATGTCGAGCGACTGGCGGATCCAGCCGTCGAGGTTGTTCGCGTAGCGCTTGGGGGCGGCCTTCGGCGCTGCCTTGGGCGCGGCCTTCGCGGCCTTGGGCGCGGCTATGACCTTGCGCTCGACGGACCGGTTGGCGGCCTGCTGGGCGGTGTGGCCCTGCTTCTCCACCGCGGTGACCTTCAGCCCGGCGGTGACGGACGAGGCGAGCTGCCGGCCCTGCTTGCCGTCGTCGGCGCGGTCCTTCGCGGTGAGCGGAAGGCCGTTTGCGCTGACGGGCCTGACCGCGGACGGCGCGTGGGCGGCGGGGGTCTCGGCGTTGCTCGGTGCCGCGGTGAACGCCAGCGCCGCGGCGCCGCTCGCGGTGGCCACCAGCGCCGCGGAAATCTTGTGGGCGCGGGTGATGCGGACAGGGCGGGACAGGGTGAAGTGGGGCATGGGGGTTCTTGACCTCTTCCAGGGCTTGATGGCGGGGGAGGCGGCCTTCGGTTGGCGCGTGAGACCGAGGGTCATTGGCCGCGTTTCGCCGCTCTGGCTGAGATCGCAGGCTCGTTCTCGGTGCTACGCCGAACATGCTTAGCCAGCGCCCTGGATAGAGGCAAAGGTGCCTTGTACTACCTATCTTCGTGAGATGCAGTGAGATGTCCGTTGTAAATGCGGTGTTTCGCGCTCAGGGCCGGGAAAGGCACCGACTAGGTGTGCTCGTACGTGACGTACGTCGCGTGCCGGGCATCACCCCGGACCGGCTCCCGAGGCCCTTTCGCGGCACCGCGAAGTTGCCTGGCTCACATGGGTGAGCGGCCTGGCCCGCGGGGGATGAGGAGCAATTCCGAAAGGGCGCCGACGGGGCGCCGACGGGATATCGCGGAGTCGGTCCGCATGGCGTTGCGCCCACACGGCAGCGCGCCCCCCAGGGCTTTCCTGGGGGGCGCGGGAATGCGGCGGGCGCCGACGCGAAGCCGGTCCGTGTCAGCTCTCCAGCAGCCGGGCCGCAAGATGCTCGATGCGGTCGTGCCAGGCCTGCAGCGCGGCCTCCGCGTCGGCACCCCGCGGGCCGGTCTGGACGAGGACGAGCCGGGCGCCATGGCCGGTGCCCCGGCCCAGCTCCCACCGGACCGTGCCTTCCGGATCCCGGCGGTAGGCGAGCACGGAAGGGGCCCGCACCTCGGTGACGGGCCCGGCCGGCGCCTCCCGGCAGGTGAAGCCGGCCGGCGCGGGCGCACCTTCCACGGGCTCGTCTCCCGAGGTCAGCGCCGCCCAGACGGCCTCTGCGGGCCGCACGAGCTGGCGCTCGAAGCGGATCCGCGGGCCGTCCGGGGTGTCCTCGACCGCGCCCTGTCCGAGATCGAACTGCTCGACGTATGCCTCGTGCAGCTCCCCGGTGTCCCGGGGCACGGCCGTCGGCGCGCCGTCCAGCAGCTGCGAGAGCGCGGTGAGGCACAGATGCCAGCCGGAGGCGAAGCTCGCGCCGCCGAAGCGGTCGCCGAAGGTGTGCACCAAGGTCAGCAGCGAGCCGTCGCCGTCCGGCCTGATCTCCCAGCGCAGGTGGTCCTCGCCCCAGGTGAAAGCGAACAGCCGGGGCTCCTCGGCGTCGGTGACCGTGCCGGTCATGGCGATACCGGTCACGCCGGGCATGGTGAAGGTCATCGCCCCGCCGGGCCGGAGCTCCACGGTGACCTCGGAGGGGAACCACTGCCCGAGGTGCGCCGGGTCGGTGATCGCCGACCAGACCTTCGCGGGCGGATGGGCGAGCCTGCGCTCCATGCGCAGAGCGTTCCGGCCGTCGCCGGCGGGTGTGAGGCTGTCGGAGTGCGGGTTCATCGGGGGTCGTCCTCCATGGCGTCGAGATGCCGTTCCAGGGCGTCAAGGGACCCGGTCCACAGATGCCGGTAGTGCGCGAGCCAGGCGTCCAGCTCCGCCAGCGGCTCGGGCCGGAGCTCGTACCAGCGGCGCTGGGCGTCCTGCCGGACCCGGACCAGGCCGGCCTCGCGCAGCACCCGCAGATGCTTGGAGGTGCCCGGCTGGCTCAGCCCGAGCTGCTCGGTGAGCTCGCCGACCAGCCGTGGGCGCTCCAGGAGCAGGTCGAGAATCCGGCGCCGGCTCGGCTCCGCAAGTACGTCGAACGGTAGGGGCATGACTTCAGCATGCCGGTCTGGCTATATAACCGCAAGGGAATGTGGAGTGAAGGGGCGCCGGATCACGCACACGCCGGACCGGCTGCCGGCGCCTCCTCGCGCTCGCGCGCCACGGGTGCGAGAGCGGGCGCCGAGCCCAGCGGCCCGTCGGTGAAGAACCGTGCGGCCAAGTCCGCCACATCCTGCGGGCGTTCGAGCACCACCCAGTGATCGGCGTCCGGGATCGTCAGAAAGCGGCTGCCCGGGATGGTGGACGCGAAGTGCCGCTGCCGGGCCGGCGAGGTCACCGTGTCGTGCTCCCCGCTGAAGACGAGCGTGGGGATACCGGTCAGCCCGGCGGAGAAGTCCGGACGGTCCGAGATCCCGCGGCGCAGCGAGTCGATGGCGTGCCGGGAGTTGCGGGCCGCATGCAGCATCGAACGCCGGACATAGCGGTACGCCAGCTTCCGGTGGGCGACGTGCCGGCGGTCGTCGAGGCACATCAGCCCCTCGGCGACCAAGGTGGCGAAGGCCTCGGTGTCGCCGTGCGCGAGGTGGTCGGACGCCCGTCGCCACAGTTCCTTCTGCGCCTCGCTGATGTGCGCCGGAACCCCGCCGAGGGCGAGCCGCGCGATCCGCCCGGGGAACCGCCGGGCGCATCCGTAGGCCAGGCCCGCCCCGTAGGAGAAGCCGAAGAGGTTGATCCGCGGGACGTCCAGATCGTCGATGATGCCCTTGATCGCCGCGCACACGAGGTCGATGCTCGGCCCCGAAGGGAGCGGATCGGCGCTCCCCATGCCCGGCAGGTCGGCGGTCACCACATCCGCCAGCGGACCCACATGATCTTCCATCTGCGGCCAGCCGAACATCCCTTGCAGCGCGCCGCCCAGCACCAGCACGGGCTCGGTGATCCGCGCCGGCTGCCGCAGGCGCCGGTAGGAGTAGGACACCCCGCCCACCGACAAGCAGCGGATCATTTCCTCGGACATGTGAGATTCCTTCTCGAAGCACCGGCGGGAACG
Source organism: Streptomyces sp. NPDC047049 (assembly GCF_040643995.1). Lineage (NCBI taxonomy): Bacteria > Bacillati > Actinomycetota > Actinomycetes > Kitasatosporales > Streptomycetaceae > Streptomyces > Streptomyces sp. NPDC047049. The sequence goes on from NZ_JBEYVM010000004.1 coordinate 187,088, forward strand.
GACGCGCCGACGCGGCGCGCAGGGGGCGGCCTCGGGCCTGTCGTCGCGACGGGACTTTGCGGACACGACCTAGCGGGTCAGCACCAGTGCGGCGTTGTGCCCGCCGAAGCCGAGCGACGTCTTGACCGCGCAGTCGAATGCCGCCTGCCGGGCCTCCTTGTGCACGACGTCGACCGGGATCCGCGGATCCAGCACCTCGAGGTTGGCGGTCGGGGGCACCAGCTGCTGTTCCAGGGCGAGCACGGTGAGCGCGGCCTCGATCCCGCCCGCGGCGCCGAGCGCGTGCCCGGTCATCGCCTTGGTCGAGGTGACCAGGGGGTGATCGCCGAGAACCCGCTGCAGCACGGCGGCCTCGATGTGGTCGTTGGCGACCGTGGAGGTGCCGTGCGCGTTGACGTGGCCGACATCGCCGGCCTGCACCCCGGCGTCCGCCAGCGCGGTGCGCAGCGCCCGCTCGATGCCCTTGCCCTCGGGGTCGGGGGCCACCGCGGCGTAGGCATCGCTGGACGCGCCGTAGCCGCGGAGGTGCGCCCGCACGGGGGCGTGGCGGGCCCTGGCGTGCTCCGGCCGCTCCAGTACGAGCAGCCCGGCGCCCTCGCCGACCACGAAGCCGTCCCGGTCCGCATCGAAGGGGCGGCACGCGGTGGCCGGATCGTCCCGGCGGGTGGAGACCGCCTTCATCTGGCAGGCGCTGGCGATCAGCAGCCGGGAGAGCACCGACTCCGCCCCGCCGGCGAGGGCGATGTCGCAGACCCCGGCGCGCAGCAGCTGGTGCGCGGTGCCCAGGGCGACGGTCCCGGAGGAGCAGGCCGTGGCCACGCCCAGGCTGGGGCCGTGGGCGCCGATGTCCATACAGACGCTGCTGGCGGCGCTGTTGACGACGGTCAGCGGGGCGAGTTTGGGGGAGACCCGGCGGGCGCCGCGCCCGGCCATGGCGACATGCTGCTGGTCGTAGAACGGCAGCCCGCCGTGTGCGGAGCCGATCACCACCGCGACCCGGCTGCTGTCCCAGGATTCCGGGTCGAGGCCGGCGTCGAGGAGGGCTTCCCGGGCGGCGATCACCGCGAGCTGCGCGAAGCGGTCCATCAGCCGCTGGGTGGCCACCCCGAGCAGTTCCGTGGTGTCCAGGCCCACGATGGTGTACATGAAGTCGCAGGGCAGATCGGCGAGTTCTTCCTGGTGGGTCACGCCGCCGGGCACGGTGTCCTGGGTGACGGCATGCCAGGTGGCCTTCGCCCCCACCCCTGCCGCGGTCACCAGTCCCAGTCCTGTCACGGCCGCGGCGAACGGCTCCTGGCGGGCCGTCATGCCGGAACTTTGCCGTCGACGGCCGCCACCAGCTGGCCCACGGTGTTCCGCGGGGTCAGCGACACCTCGTCGAGGTCGATGTCCAGCCGTTCCTCGATCAGGACGCGGAGTTCTTCCAGCGCCAGGGAGTCGAGGCGCAGGCCGCGCAGCACGGCCTCATCGGTGAGGTCGGCCGGAGAGACCCCGAATCGTTGGACCAGCAAGGTGTTGACAACTTCTGCCGCGTTCACGTGGTGCTCCTCCGCTTGTCGTAGGCGATGCTGCCAACCGCGTCGTGGGCGGGATTTCACCGGCGGCTCCGGCTGGTTTGACCCCCCTTTATACGCCTTTGTCCCGATGACTCCCCAACCTTGGTAGCTCAATGGGGTGATGAGCGCACCGGGAGGGGGCGGGGCGTTGGCGTCCCGCCTTGCGGACGCCGCGGAAAGCACCTACGTACGTAACGCCGCGGACCGGCGGGAGGTACGGGCACGGGGCGGGCGGACTCCGGGATCCTCCGGGGTCAGGCCTCGTCCAGGGCGCTGGTCACCCGGCCCAACAGGCCCTGGAGCGTGCGGAGTTCTTCGATCGTGAGGCCGGTGGCGGCCAGCATCCTGCGGGGGACGGGCAGGGCCGCCTCGCGCAGGCCGTCGCCGGCGGGGGTCAGGTGGATGGTGACCGAGCGCTCGTCCTCGGTGCTCCGTTCGCGGCGCACCAGGCCGGCCGATTCCAGGCGCTTGAGGAGCGGGGAGAGGGTGCCGGAGTCCAGCCGGAGCTGTTCGCCGATGGCCTTGACCGGCCGGGGGCCGTGCTCCCACAGGACCAGCATGACCAGGTACTGGGGGTAGGTCAGGCCCAGGTCCTTCAGGGCGTCGCGGTAGACGCTGCCGAACGCCCGGGAGGCGGCGTGCAGCGAGAAGCAGACCTGGTGGTCGAGGCGGAGCAGTTCGGCGTCGGGTACCGGGGGCCTGGTGGCGGAGGTCATGGGGCCAGGTTAGCTCGCCGCGGCATTTAGTTGTGCGCAATCTAGTTGCGCGCAATTTAAATGTGTGTCACTGTGATGCCCATCGGGCGGCCGGGAAGCGGCCGCCCGCCACCGAAGGGGAACCGTGATGGATGCGCTGTACACCGCTGTCGCCACCGCCAACGGCCGCGAAGGCCGGGCGGTCAGCTCCGACGGCCGGATCGACCTGGCCCTGGCCATGCCGCCGGCCCTCGGCGGCAACGGCGCCGGCACCAACCCGGAGCAGCTCTTCGCCGCCGGCTACGCGGCCTGCTTCGCCAGCGCGATGGGCAATGTCGGCCGTCAGATGAAGCTCGACACCAAGGACGTCTCGGTCACTGCTGAGGTCTCCCTCGGCAAGGACGACACCGGCTTCGGCCTGGCCGTCGTCATGCGGGTGGAGCTGCCGGACACCCTCGCGGGCGAGACCGGGCGGCAACTGGTCGAGGCGACGCACCAGTACTGCCCGTACTCCAAGGCCACCCGCGGCAACATCGACGTCGAGCTGGTCATCGAGTAGGCGACGCGCTCAGGCGTCCTCGGCCGCGTACACCCGGCGTCCCCCGACGAAGGTCTGCAGCACGCGGGTCGCGGCGATCTCCTCGTCGGCCCCGTCGAAGGGGTCACGGTCCAGGACGACCAGATCGGCCAGCTTTCCCGTCTGGATGGTGCCGGTGTCGTCGAGGTGGTTGGCGTAGGCGCTGCCGGCCGTGTACGCGGCGAGGGCGGAGCCCAGGTCGATGCGCTGCTCGGGGAGGAAGACCGGCGCCGAGGCGGGGCCGTCGGGCTCCCGGCGGTTGACCGCGACATGCAGCGCGGCGATCGGATCGGGCGAGCTGACCGGCCAGTCGCTGCCCGCCGCCAGGGTGGCGCCCGAGCGCAGCAGGTCCCCGAACGGATATTGCCAGGCGGCACGTTGGGGGCCCAGGAAGGGGATGGTCAGTTCGTCCATCTGCGGCTCGTGGGCCGCCCAGAGTGCCTGGATGTTCGCGGTGGCGCCGAGCCGGCGGAAGCGGGGGATGTCGTCGGGGTGGACCACCTGGAGATGCGCGAGGTGTGGCCGGGTGTCGCGCCGGCCGTTCGTCCGCCGGGCGGCCTCGACGGCGTCCAGCGCCTCGCGTACGGCCCGGTCTCCCAGGGCGTGGAAGTGCACCTGGAAGCCTTCCGCGTCCAGCAGGGTGACGTAGGTCCGCAGGTCCTCGGGGTCGATGAACGAGATACCGCTGTTGTCGGAGGAACAGCCGCAGGCGGTGAGGTAGGGGCTGAGCATGGCGGCCGTGTGGTTCTCGGCGATGCCGTCCTGCATGATCTTGATGCTGGTCGCCCGGAGCCGTCCGCCGGTCAACTCCTTCCGTCGGGCGATGAGTTCAGGGATCTGCTCGGCCCCACGGGCCCGGTCCCACCACAGTGCTCCCCTGACCCGTGCCGTGAGCTTGCCGTCGCTGCGGGCCGCCACATACGCAGGGGTGGGATCGGCCCCTCCGGGAGCGCGGCCCAGCATCGCGTCCTGCCATGCGGTCACCCCGCACCCGTGGAGGAGACGCTGCGCCCTGAGCAGCCCGGCGGTCCGCTCGGCGAGCGTCGCTTCCGGGATCAGATCGCCCACCAGCTCCATGGCGCCCTCCTGCAGCATGCCGGTCGGGTGGCCGTCCGCGTCCCGTTCGATGCGCCCGTCGGCCGGATCCGGCGTACGGGAGGTGATCCCGGCGCGTTCCAGGGCGCGGGAGTTGGCCCAGCCGCCGTGGTGATCGCGGTTGACGAGGAACACCGGCCGGTCGGGGACGAGGGCGTCCAGGAACTCCCGGGTCGGCATGCCGCCGGGGAAGGCCTCCATGGACCAGCCGCCGCCGGTGATCCACGCCGCCTCCGGATGCGCCGCCGCGTACGCGCTGATCAGCTCGCGGTACGCCTCGGCGGTGACGGCCGCGCTCAGGTCACACAGCGCCAGCTCCACTCCGCCGCCGACCGGATGGATGTGTGCGTCCTGGAAGCCGGGGATGAGCAGCTTGCCGTGCAGATCGACGACTTCGGTGGCGGGCCCGATCAGGTCGCGGACCTCCGCGTCGTGCCCGACGGCGATGATGCGGTCATCGCGGACCGCCACCGCACTCGCCCGGGTGCGCGCGGCGTCGACGGTGTGCACGGGGCCGGAGAGGAAGACGAGGTCGGCGGGACCCGCATCGGTGGCGCCGCGGGCGGCGGTGTCCGGGGTGGGCTCGGGGTCCACGGTGGTGCTGAGATCCATGGGGGGTGTCGCTCCAGGTGCGTCGGGTGTACTGCGTGCGGATCGCTCGGTGGTCGTGGCAGGTGTCGTAGCGGGTGCCGTGGTGGTGGTTGTGGCGGATGCCGTAACCGAGGCAGGCGGGCCGAGGGAGGGGCGGGGCGGTCAGCCCTCCGACGGGTGGGGGAGCGCGGCGGCTTCCGCGTCCATCGGCAGGCTGATCGCGTCGGCGTCCGTCCCCTGGCCGGTACGGAAGTACGGGGCGCGGCGGACCCACTTGGCCCAGGCGGCGGTGGCCAGGCCCAGCGCGATGAACAGCGCGGGCAGCAGCAGCATGAACCAGCCGTTGTCCGGGGTCGCCTCGAAGTGGTCGCTCATGGTCGCGTAGTCCCAGACGAGATAGCCGCCGAGCCCGAACAGCGTCAGCGCGCTCACCGCGGGGACGATCACATCGCGCAGCGCGCGCACCACTCCGTCGCGCAGGGCGGCACGGAAGCGCACCGCGCAGGCGAGGGCGGTGAGTCCGTAGTAGAGGGCCACGGTCAGGCCTATCGAGTTCACGGCGGTCAGGATCATGTCGTTGAGCTTGGGGATGCCGACCGCGAGCACGGCGAGCAGCGCTGCGAGAGCCATGATCAGCAGGGTGCCCACGGCGGGGGAGCCGTAGCGGGGGTGCACCCGCTGCCAGACCGGGCCCAGGGTGCGGTCGCGGGCCATGGCCAGCGTGCCGCGGGCGGTGGGGATGACGTTCGACTGGAGAGAAGCGAAGGCCGAGCACATCAGGGCGGCCAGGGGCAGCGAGGCCCAGGGTTCCGGCGCCAGTGAGCTGCCGAGGAAGGTGAGTGCCTGCGGCCCGTTGTGGATGAGCTCGTCCGTGCTCATCACCCGCTGGAAGGCGAGTGAACCGATGAGGAACAGTCCCAGCATGGCCACCAGCGCGATCAGTCCGCCGCGGGCCGCGTCGGTGGAGCTGCGGGTCTCCTCGTTGACGCTGAACGCGGCGTCCCAGCCCCAGTAGAAGAACACCGCCAGCACCATCCCCTGGGCCAGTGCCTGGGGCGAGGAGATCTCGAACGGGTTGAGCCAGGAGAGCGAGAACGGCTGGTCACCGGTGGCGAGGGCGTAGCCGCAGAAGAGCAGCAGGACCGCGTACTCGAAGATCAGCAGCCACATCTGCAGCCGGGTCGCGGTGCGCACCCCCGTGATCGCCGTGACCGTGACGGTTACCAGCGCGACCAGCCCGACGGCGGTGCTGATGCCGGTCGAGGCCGGATCCAGGCGAATCCCTCCGATGCTGTGCAGGCCCAGCTTGTTGAGCAGCTGGAGCACCACGGAGCCGGTCACCGCACCCGTATAGGCCATGAAGATCACGCTTCCGACCAGCACCACCCACCCGGTCAGGAACCCGGGCCAGGGGCCGATGGACCGGCCCACCCAGGTGTAGCCGCTGCCGCAGTTCGGCTCGGTGCGGTTGAGCCGGGCGTACGACAGCGCGATCCCGAGGATGGGCAGGAAGGCCAGCAGCAACAGGGCGGGCGTCTGCCGTCCCGTATATGCGGCCAGGGTGCCCATACCGATGCCGATGCTGGTGGTCGCGGCGGTGCTCGACGCGGCGATCGCCACCCCGTCCTTCACCCCCAGCGAGCGGCGCATTCTCGCCGGGCCGGGGTCCTGCTGCACTGCGGAAGGCATGGCACTCACTCCTTGGGCTGCGGGCCGGACCGGTCTCGGGCGGGCCAGGGGGACGCGGAGGTGCGGGTGGGGCGGGGCAGGACGGCGCGGACCGGGCCCGGGGTAGCGGGCCGGCTGCGTCGTACGGAAGGGGGTGGTGCGGGATACGGCACCGCGGTGATCCGTGTATGTCCGCCGATGAAACAGGCCGTTCATCCTTGTGTCAACGGTGTTGACGTAACCTGGTGGTTAACTGGCCCGAGAGGGCCCGGGGGCCGGGGCTGAGCGATGCGGAGGGGTTCGGCGTGGTGGAGAGCGAGCGCGTCCCGGTCGAGCGCAAGCGGCGCCGGCCGACCAGTTCCGGCGTGGTCCTGTCGGCCGATCTCATCGTCGACGCCGCCTGCGAACTCATCGACGCCCAGGGGGCGCAGGCCTTCACCGTGCGCAAACTCGGTGCGGCGCTCGGTGCCGATCCCTCCGCCGTCTACCGCTACTTCCGCAACACCGAGGATCTGCTGCTGGCGCTGGCCGACCGCCTCATCGGGGAGTCCATGGACGGCTTCGCGCGCAGCGGCGACTGGGCCGCCGACCTGCGCGACCTGGGTCTGCGGGCCTACCGCTCCGCACTGCGCCACCCGCAGATCGCCGTGTTCAGCACCGTCCGGGTCACGGGCCGGCCCCATGAGCAGCGCGCGGTCGACACGGGCATCGGGCTGCTGCTCCAGGCCGGGTTCGACGAGGCCACCGCCGTCCGCCACTACCACGCACTGGTCGACACCGCCCTGGGCCACGCGGCACTGGACGCCGGCGTGCTGCGGCTGGCTCCTGCCCAGCGCGTGGCGGACGAGCAGGCCTGGCGGGACGGGTACGCCGGTCTGCCCGCGGAGGAGTTCCCCAGCCTGCACCGCGTCCGGGACCACCTTCCGCGCATGGCGGGCTCGGCGATCGAGCCCGCGCTCGATCTCCTCATCGCGGCCCTGCGGCGAGAGGCGCCCGGTAACGGGAGGTGAGGCAGCGGCGAGAGGCCGGGCGCCGGAATAGGGGGCGGGGCGGCGGCGTGACTGGGGTGATCCGGGCATTTCGCTCACCCCAGTGCAAACATGAGGCATGCCCCCTCCCTGGCGGACACCGCTGCACGGACGACGGGAACTGGCCCACGCCCTGGTGCTGATCCCGATCGGGCTCATCGCGGCGGTCTGTGTGATCGATGCTCTCGCGCCGCCCGACATCCATCTGGGGCCGCTCCTCGTCGCGGCTCCCGCGATCACCGCCGCGTTCGCCGGGCCCCGCCTGACGGCCGCGATCGGTGCGCTGGCGGTGGCCGCCCAGGTGTTCATCGGCATCGCGCGCCAGGTGCTGTTCACCGCGAATCTGCAGACCCAGATCGTCGCGCTGGTGGTCGTCTCCGGCCTGGTCGTGCTCTTCACCGTCGTACGGGACCGCAACGAGCGGCGGCTCACCCAGAGCCGTTCGGTGGCTGCGGTCGCCCAGCAGGTGCTGCTCCGGCCGCTGCCCGCGCGCAGTGGTGCCCTGGAGATCGCCTCGTTCTACCTGGCCGCCGAGGAGGAGGCGGAGATGGGCGGCGATCTGTTCGCGGCGGCGCGCACCGCCAGCAGCACCCGGCTGATCATCGGCGACGTCCGGGGCAAGGGGCTGCCCGCCTACGGTGACGCCGCCCTTCTCCTCGGCGCCTTCCGGGCAGCCGCCCACCGGCAGGCCACCCTGCCCAGGCTGGCCGTCCACCTCGACGGCGCCGTCCGCTGGGACAGCAGCCAGTGGTACGAGGCGCCGGGCGCCGACGCCGGGGCGGAGCCGGCGCCCGCACCGACCCCCGACAGCAACGACGGCCTCCTCCCCGTCGCCCCGGCCCCCGGCCCGGACTCCGTCGCCGACAGCGAGGAGACCTTCGCGACCGCCGTGCTGCTGGACCTCCCCGACCGCTGGCCCGTGCTGCGCATCATCAACTGCGGTCACCCGCCCCCGCTGTTGCTGCGCGCGGGGCAGGCGCCGGTCCCCTTGCACGGCGAGCGGACCGCCTTGCCGATCGGCCTCGGTGGCCTGCCCGGCGCCCCGGGCTACGAGGTCGAGACCTTCCCCTTCGCGCCAGGAGATCTGCTGCTGCTCTATACGGACGGGGTGACCGAGGCCCGCGACCACAAGGGCGCCTTCTACCCCCTTGCCGAGCGCGCCGGGGCCTGGGGCGACGGCAGTCCACAGCAGGTCCTGCGCCGGCTGCGCGCGGATCTGCTGGCCCACACGGACGGCAGGCTCGGCGACGACGCCGCCGCGGTCGCGGTACGGCGCCTGCCTACCCGGTCACCGTCCACTGCCGGGGGCGCCGGCGCTCCCTGAGGCGGCCCGCACCCCGGCAGCGGAGCGGCCGGACACGCTCCACTTCCGCAGGGAGGATCCGACACCACAGGGATGAATTACGTCACGCCTCGGATTCCCCCCGAATTCCTAGCAAAATCCGGCATACGGCATCCAGCGCTTCAGCGAGGGCCCTGCTTACGCCCGATATATCCCCTGCATTTCGTCACGTTGAGCTACCGACCCTGCACTCCAGTGGTCTCCGGCCCGCTCCGCTCCGCCTGACGCTTCCTCAGTGCCGCCCGGCTTGATAGACACGTCCGCATCATCCGCAAGTGGCACAGGACGCGCATCATGAACGACCGCAACACCTCTGACCACCAGATATTCGAGCTCGACCTCGCCGCCCACGAAGCCCGGCGGCGGGCCGAAGTCCTCGCGGCGCTGGGCGACACCTGGGACCCCATCGCGGTGGTGGAGGGCGAGGACGAGGCCTACCGGCTCCTCTACTCGGGCCTGGACGCGGAGCAGCAGGCCACCTACGACATGCTGGTCGCTGCCGAGGTGCTGCCGGGCCCCGGGCAGGGCTGAGCATGCTGCCGCTCGACCCGACCGCCGACATCGGCCGCCGCGCCTGGGTACCGTGCCCCCGCTGCCAGGACCACCAGGACTGCGGCAACTGCCTCGACGGCCGCACCTGCGGTGACCACTGGCGCTACCTTCTGTCGCACAAGGGCAGCGTCCTGCATCTGCAGTGTCCCAACTGCACCCACCTGTGGGCCTGGGAGTCGGGCTTCGGAGCGGGCGGCCGCACCGACGGCTGACGCCGGACCGCCGTCGGGCGCCTCTCGCTCCCGCACACCGTTCCCTGTCGTTGGCGCGTGCTGCCTCCGCCGGATCTTCACCGCTGGCCCCACCGCTCCCTCGCCTCTCCGTGTGCCGCCTCGAGCGCCTTCTCGGCCGGTACGGCACGATCCGGCTGCACCCCGACGCCCTCCCAGTTGGTGCCGGTGACGGCGTTGACGGTCCGGGCCGTCGGCACGGTGACCGTGATGTGCTCCGTCACCGGATGACGGGCGGTGGGGTGCGCACCGCCTCCCGTCGTCTCACCCACCACCTCGGCGCGCCCCTGGGCCTGCAGGGTGTACGCGACCTCTTCGCCGCCCGAGAAGGTGGTCGCGCTGGTGAGCACATACACCGGACGGCCGAGATAGCGGGGTGCGGGCAGATACGGGAGCGTCCAGTACTGCCGGGTGGAGTCGGTGGAGCGCTCGTAGATGTCGTTGAGGTGAACCTCGTCGTCGGGGAAGAAATAGCTGCACCACATCGCGGCGCCGGCGGGGAAGCCGCCCCGGCACTTCCGCAGATCGAAAAGGAGGGCACGGGTGCGCGCGACCAGCTCCATGGCCGCGCCGATCGCGTGGGCGCCCTCCCTGGCATCGGTTATCCAGCGCACGTCGAGATAGCCGATGTTGCCGTCGAGTTGTTCGGTGCGGTGGATGCCATGGTTCTCGGCCCGCATCAGGGCGAGGAACGCCGCCCGGCCCGCCCCCTCGTCCGCGGGTGCGGTGAGCGGCCGGGGCTCGTCCTGCCATAAGAGCCTGAGGTGCCTGTCCGGGCAGACCGCCTGCAGATGTCCGGTGACCGCCTCGCAGAGCGCGGCACCGCTCAGCTCGTCGTACTCACCGGCCGCCAGCCGTGCGCGCAGGGCCCGGTCGACCTCCGCGGCGCGCCGGGGGAAGACATAGCCGGCCGTGATGCGGTCGAGCACACTGCTGATGATCTCTGCGTTGCCGGGTGTTGCCACTGGTCCTCGATTCGGGTCGGTTGCGCCGAGGGCACCGGTACGGGCGGCCTTCGCGCCGCGGATGCGGTGCAGCAGGCGTCGGCCGGCGGTAGCGTGCGGGCATGGAGCTGCACGCACGATCGCTTTGGCTGGTGTCCGAGCCGCTGCATGCGGTCTGCTACTTCGATGACAGGTGCCGCCGCCTGGGCAAGGACCTCGGCCTCAAGGGCTTCTGGATGGGCTATTTCGCCTCGCGTACGGCGCCCTTGGGAGCGGTGGAGCCCGCGGCGGCCACGGCCGTACTCGGAGTGTTCGCCCCGGGGATGGTGGCCCGTGCGCTGCCCGCGGCCTGGCGCGTCGTCAGCCCGGCACATGTCCTCGACGAGCGCGGCAGCCGCGCGGCCCAGGCGCTGCGCGCGATCGACCCCGGGCTGGAGCGCACGGCAGCCGCGGTGCTGCCCCCGCTCCAGACGATCGTCGACGAGGCACCGCCCCTCGCCCGTCCCCTGTTCGCCGCCAACCGCGCGCTGTGCGACCACGCCGACCCTGTCGAGCGCCTGTGGCAACTGGTCACCGCGGTAAGGGAGTTCAGAGGCGACGCCCATCTCGCCGTGCTCGCTGACGAAGGGCTCGACGGCTGCGAGGCACTGGTCCTGGCCGTCGCCTCGGGGCGCGTTCCCCGAGACACCATGCGGCAGGACCGCGGCTGGAGCCAGGAGGAGTGGGCGGACGCGGCGGACCGGCTGCGCGCCCGCGGCCTCGTGGACGCACGGGGCGACGCGACCGAACACGGCCGGCAAGAACGCGAGCGCATCGAGGCGGCGACCGACCGGCTGGCCGGACGCCTGCTGCACCCGCTGCCCGAGGCGGAGACCGAGCGGCTGCTGCATACGCTCGAACCCCTGGTCCGGCGCCTCCTGGCCGCGGATGTCCTGCCCTTCCCCAACCCGATCGGCCTGCCGCACCTCGACGAGCCCGCACCACGCGGCGGCACCCTGTCCGGCCAACACAGCCAGGCCGCGCCGCCCCACGCCCCCTAACCCAGGCGCCTTCCGGCTTCGTTGAGCTTCTGCCCCAGATCCACCGTGTCGGATGCGGGCGGCACCTGGACCCTGACCGGCTTGTTGACGTCGAAGAACCGTATGCTCACGTCCAGCGGACCCTGGGCCGCCTGCGCACGCTCACGGAACTTCACGGTGCGGTCGCCGGGGCCGATCCATATGTCGAGCGTCAGCTTGCTCACCCCGAGCTGCTGATACTGCTCGATCACCTTCTTGCGGCGCTCGGCATCCAGCGCGCTCTTGGCGCCCCGCTTGTTCAGCAGATCCGCCACCTCGACCACACCGGCGTAGTGCGAGGTCCGCACCCCGTCGACGGTCTCCTCGCCGACTTTCTTGACGTCGTCGGACTGGGGCAGCAAGGACGCCTGCGCCGCCGGGTCCTGGTCTGCCTGCTGCTGCATCCCCCCGAGGGCGTCGGCCCCCTTGTCCTTCATGGCGAACTTGATCCAGTGCTTGCCGCCCAACGCGGCCGTCGCCTTCCCGCCCCCGCCGAGATACACCGCGTCCCCGACGAGCCGCACCGAGAACTCGCCCTCCTCCTTGCCTCCGGAGGCCTTCATCCGCATGTCGATGGCGCGCGGACGCATGCTGAACGACACCTTGCCGTCGACCGTTCCCTGCCCCGGGACCCTGCCGGAGAGCTGGTACGAGACGGAGTTCAGCTTGGCCCCCTTGTCGACGGCCTTTTGCACCGCGGCGACCGGTGCGGCGTTGATGTTCCCCGACGCGGCGGTGTGGTCGCCTGACGTCGTGCAGGCCGCCGTGCCGCACAGCACGGCTCCGGTGAGCAGCGCCCCCGCGACGCGGGACGGGATACGGGAGAAATGAGTCATGGCCCCCCCATGAGCACATGGAACTATGAAAATGTCATCGATCATGACAATAACCCATGGCACCGACAACCGGCGCTGAGTAGTTACGCAAGCGTGTGACCAGGGAATATGACATCCCGACCAGACCGGGGGCGGTCGCCGGCCGGGCGCCGGGGTGATTGTCATCTGGTGGTTCGATGAGTGCTTTGGGGTGCTTTGCTGGGCCGGGTCGGGACACCTCTGACCAAGAGCCGTTGAATGGGTATGGATCCTAGAGAGTTGTGGGACCGCAACGCCGTGCTGGCAGAAGCGTTTTGTCTGGGCGATGAGCGGGTGCGCGAGGCGCAGGCCCGACTTGACGAGGCGCAGGCGGACCGGTCACGGGTTTTGGCGGCATTCGCGGTCACGGTGGGCAGCACCGGCGCGGTGGCCGGTCTGTTCGGTTTGAACGAGCGGGAAGTACGGATCGCCCGGCGCACGGTGGGCAAGGACGACGCCCGAGCGGTCGCCGAGGAACTGCTGGCGGCCGCCACTCCCGCCGCGCCACCGCGGGAACCGGAAGAGGTCTCACCGGCGCCCGATCCCGCCGCCGAATATTCTCACCAGAACCCGATTGCCGGAACACGTCCCACCGGCCTGCCCCGCGAAGGTGCCGGCGGCCCTGGGGCAGCGGAACAGAGCTGGTCGCCGGCGATGGACGCGGTCCTCATCGGCAGTTGGCAGACCGGCGTGGATTTGCGCGAACTCGCCGCCGAATTCGGGCTCGACCTCACCCGCCTGGTCACCCGCGCCCAACAACTCTCGGCCCAGGGGCGGTTCTACCCCGGCCCCGCGGAGAGCCACGCGGGACGCCACCGGCGCGGCCCCGGCGATGTGCACGAGTCCGAATACACCATCCCCGCACAGCAGACGAACTCCTGGAACGCCGCGCCCTCGGGGCACCAGATGGCGTCCGCCTGGCACACCGGCACGATGCCGCCCGCGGAGTCCGTCCCGGACATGACCGCCCTGGCCTCGGAATGGGACAACGCTCTCGCCCCGTGGGGGACCCTCGCGCCCTCCCACGAGGATGCCGCACCCTCCCATCAGCCCTGGGCCCAATACCACCTCAGTTCTTGACCCCACACGATGCACTTGCGAGACGTACCCACCCTGCCTCGCAGGCCGGCACCGGCCCGGCCGAGGGCGACGCGTCCCCGCCGGAATTCCTGAGCGGGGACGAAGAGGGGACGAAGAGGGGACGAAGAGAGGCGGGAGAAAAGGGAGAGAGAAAGAAGAGAAGAGGGCGGGCCGGAGCCGGTCGGGGCGCTACGTCGTGGAGGTCCAGGACCGGGGCCTTACCGCTGATGACACCGGCTATCGCTGACGGCTGCCACCCCGTGAGCCATCGCCGGTCGTAGCGCTCCGTAATTCTCTTGCTACTTGTCGAATCCGGGCGGGCCCGCGACAGTGTGGGGAGGGGTGCGGTCAGCCGACCGCAAGCAGCCAAGGGGGGTCTTGTGATGCACACGCGACAGGAGAGCGTCCGGCCGGTGACCACTGCACGGCGGCGCTCGGCGGCGGTCGGGGCGGCCCTCGCCGCAGTCAGCGCGCTGGGGCTGGCGACCGCGGCACCGGCGAGCGCCGAGGTCAAGTCCACCTGCGGCACCTACATCTGCGTGGCCACGGCCTACCAGGGGCGCGACTACGTCCAGGACATCACCGTCACGACGCGGGACGGACTGCCGGGGACCTTGCGCGCCTTCGTGGGCGATTACGGGAACCGCAAGGCCAACGTGTCGCGGTGGCGGTTCGTCGTCAACCGCGAGATCAGGGCGTATCCGCGACTGGCCGTCTGCGGTGGCCTGGACCGCAGCGGCAGGGTGATCGAGAACCACTGTGTACTGATCCCCTGATCTCCTGATCCTCCGAGCCCCTGGGCCATGAGTCCCCTGGGCGTCTGATTCGCTCAGTGCCCGCCGGGTCGGTCACAGGCCCGCCCTTCCCGAGCGCGTGACCATGCCCTCTCAGCCCGCCGTCTCGCCCGCGTGCGGCGTCAGGGTCCCCGCCGTGACCAGGGCGAACAGGGCTATGCCCAGGAGGATGCGGTAGATGACGAACGGCATGAAGGACTTGTGGGAGATGAACTTCATGAACCATGCGATGACGGCGTAGCCGACGGCGAAGGCGATGAGCGTGGCGAAGAGGGTGGGGCCCCAGGAGACGTGGCCCTCGCCCGCGTCCTTGAGTTCGAAGACGCCGGAGGCCAATACCGCCGGGATGGCGAGCAGGAAGGAGTAGCGGGCCGCGGATTCGCGGGTGTAGCCCATCAGGAGGCCGCCGCTGATCGTGGCGCCCGAGCGGGAGACGCCGGGAATGAGCGCCATGGCCTGGCATATGCCGTACAGCAGACCGTCCTTGACGCTGAGATCCGTGAGGGACTTGCGCTGCTTGGCGGCCCGGTGCCGGCCGCCGGTCTCGTCACGGGCGGCCAGGCGGTCGGCGATGCCGAGGACCACGCCCATCACGATGAGGGTGGTGGCGATCAGCCGCAGATCGCGGAACGGGCCCTCGATGGCGTCCTTGAGCGTGATGCCCAGGACGCCGATCGGGATCGAGCCCACGATCACCAGCCAGCCCATCTGGGCGTCGTGATCGTGTCGCAGCTCCCGGTGGAAGAGGGAGCGCGCCCAGGCCGAGATGATCCGCCCGATGTCCTTGCGGAAGTAGATGATGACGGCCGCTTCGGTGCCGATCTGGGTGATGGCGGTGAACGCCGCACCGGGGTCCTGCCAGCCCGCGAACGCCGCCGTCAGACGGAGGTGCGCACTGGAGGAGATCGGCAGGAACTCGGTCAGCCCTTGGACGAGTCCGAGGACGAATGATTCAAACCAAGACATGGAAAATACGCTATCCAAGGGTGGTCAGGCGCTGACCTGCGCAAGAGGGGAGAAAACGGTCGGTGGCGGCGGATGCGGTTCATCGCCGACAGGGGGCAGCGTAACGCCCGAAGATGTCCGGGCGGCCAAAGGGTCCTGGACGTGCGGTGCCCGCCCGACCCGCGGTCAGTCCTCGCGGAGCGCCTTGCGTTTGCACCACGCCACCACCAGCGCGCCCAGAGCGCTGAGGGCGATGAAGGCCATGGCCGCGAGGAACACCGGTGAGGTGGGCGTCGAAGCCCGCGCGCCGGCCACGGCGTAGGCCGCGGTGTTCGGGATGCTGCCGAGTGCCGTGGCGGCCAGGTAGGTGCCCCAGCCCATACGGGAGATGGCGGCGCAGTAGTTCATGGCGCAGAACGGCAGGCCGGGGAAGAGCCGGACGACCAGCATCGAGCGGAAGCCGTGCTCGCTCAGCTGCCGGTCGGCGGCCGTCAGCCAGCGGGTGCGCAACAACGGGCGCAGGGCGTCCTGTCCGAGCAGCCGGCCGAGCCCGAACGTCAGCGCGGCACTCAGCACCGTGCCGGCCAGTGCGGTGGCCAGCCCGGCCTGGCTGCCGAAGAGGGCCCCCGCCGCGAGATTGAGGACCGGGCGCGGGACGAAGGCGCTGGTGCACGCGCCGTATGCCAGGGCGAAGAGCGCCAGGGCGGCAGGGCCGGCCGACCCGGCGGGGTGGGCGCCGGTCAGCAGATGCTGCGGCTGCCACCAGAGCGTCACGGCCGCGCCGCAGGCCAGCAGGGTGAGCAGCAGGCACAGCCGGGACCGGGGAGACAACAGCGCGCGCGTGCAGCGCGCGGTGAGGCCGGCGGGCGCTGCGGCGGGTGGGAACACCCCGGGAGCCTAACCGACGGGGCTGCCGGGGAGCCGTAACGGTGCCGACGGTGCGTGAGCCGCCGGGCATCGGTGCGTCCTGACGCATCGCCGGGTACACCGGCGGCCGGCTGCCCCCTCCAGGCGTATCGGGACGGCGGCCGGATAAATCGGTCGACGCGGCGGCGGGCACCCGGCACCATAGGGCGCATGTTCCGGTACGCCTTCCTCCCGCTCCCGTCCGCAGTCGCGGACGAGCCGAAGGCTGCCGTCGATTTCCTCGCGGCCATCGCCGCCTGCGTTCCCGCAGTCACTGCCGTCGCAGCGGTCGCCGTCCCGGCCGCCGCAGCGGCCGACGGCGCACGAAGCTGACCCTCTCCGGATCGTCCGGCGGACCCCGCAGGGGGAGGGTCGGCCGGGTTCAGGGGTCCCCACGGCGCCAAGTCGCCGTTCTCACCGCATCGTTGCGAGGAAGAACACCATGCCCAAGACGGCATACGTGCGCACCAAGCCGCACGTGAACATCGGCACCATGGGCCACGTCGACCACGGCAAGACGACGCTGACCGCGGCCATCACCAAGGTCCTCAGCGCGCGCGGCAGTGGCACGTTCGTGCCCTTCGACCGGATCGACCGGGCCCCGGAGGAGGCCGCCCGCGGCATCACCATCAACATCGCGCATGTCGAGTACGAGACCGGCACCCGGCACTACGCCCACGTCGACATGCCCGGCCACGCGGACTTCATCAAGAACATGGTGACCGGCGCGGCGCAGCTCGACGGCGCGATCCTCGTCGTCTCGGCGCTCGACGGGATCATGCCGCAGACCGCCGAGCATGTGCTGCTCGCCAAGCAGGTGGGCGTCCGGCACATCGTCGTCGCCCTCAACAAGGCCGACGCCGGCGACCCGGAGCTCACCGACCTGGTGGAGCTGGAGGTGCGCGAACTGCTGAGCGCGCACGGCTACGACGGGGAGCACGTGCCCGTCGTACGGGTCTCGGGGCTGCGTGCCCTGGAGGGCGACCCGCGCTGGACGGCGGCGATCGACGCGCTGCTGGACGCCGTCGACACCTATGTCCCGATGCCCGAGCGGTATGTCGACGCGCCCTTTCTGCTGCCGGTGGAGAACGTGCTGACCATCACCGGCCGCGGCACGGTCGTCACCGGAGCCGTCGAGCGCGGCACGGTGCGGGTCGGCGACCGGGTCGCGGTGCTCGGCGCGGAGACCGAGACGACGGTCACCGGGCTGGAGACGTTCGGCAAGCCCATGGAATCCGCCGAGGCCGGGGACAATGTCGCGCTGCTGCTGCGTGGTCTGCACCGCGACCAGGTGCGCCGCGGGCACGTGGTCGCCGCACCGGGCAGCGTCACACCGCGGCGCCGCTTCACCGCCGAGGTGTATGTGCTCTCCACCGAGGAGGGCGGCCGCCGTACGCCGCTGTCCACCGGTTACCGGCCGCAGTTCTACATCCGTACCGCGGACGTGGTCGGCGACCTCGACCTCGGCGAGCGGGGCGTCGCCCGGCCCGGGGAGACGGTGACGGTGTCGGTCGAACTGGGCCGGGACGTGCCGCTGGAGCGGGGCCTGGGCTTCGCCATCCGCGAGGGCGGACGCACCGTCGGCGCGGGCACGGTGCGCACCGTCGGGGAGTAGGCACCGCAGGCCGGCGGGCTGCGCCCGGCACCTCTCGGGGTGCCGGGCGCAGCCGCCTCCGGTCGCCGCGGACGGGTGGGTGCGAGACTGCTCGCCCGGACGAACGGGTACGAGGGCTCACCGCTGCGCCACGCTGCGCGGGCGGTCGGCCGCGCAGCGAGGAAGCCCCGATGGCGGGCGCGCACTGGCCAGGCCAGGCCAGGCCAGGGCGGGGCCGCGCCGGCGACCGGTGCCCGCGACGGCCGGGGCCGGGACACCGTGGCCGCACCGGCACAATGGGACGGTGGACGAAGCACCCGAGCCGATACCCGTCACCCGGACCGTGGACTGCGGCACGGCCAAGCTGCTGCCGGACGTCGACCGCCCGCGCGCCTGGCTGCTCACGGTGGACGGTGCACCCCAGTCGTACGTGGACCTCGACGCGCCGACCCAGCTGGAATTCGAGTACGTACGCCGGCTGGCATACGTCCTGGACGAGGTGGCCGCCCCGGGCCGGCCGCTCGATGTGCTGCACCTGGGCGGCGGGGCGCTGACCCTGCCGCGCTATGTCGCCGCCGTCCGTCCGCACTCCCGGCAGGATGTCATCGAGGCCGACCGCGGGCTGCTCGCCCTGGTGAAGGAACATCTTCCACTGCCCGGCGACTGCGGGATCACGGTGCACGCCGAGGACGCCCGCAGGGCGCTGGAGGCCGCGCCGGAGGGCAGCGCCGATGTCATCGTGGCCGATGTCTTCGGCGGCTCGCGAGTGCCGGCGCACCTCACCTCGGTCGAGTACGCCGGGGCCGCGGCCCGGGTGCTGCGACCGGACGGCTGCTACGCCGCGAACCTCGCGGACGGCGCGCCGTTCGGCTTCCTGCGCGGCCAACTCGCCAATTTCGCCGCGGTCTTCGACCATCTCGCACTGATCGCCGAGCCGTCGGTGCTGCGCGGCCGCCGGTTCGGCAATGCGGTGCTGCTCGCCTCGCGCGCACCGCTCCCCGTCGCCGCACTGGCCCGGCGGACGGCCGGCGACGCGTTCCCGGCGCGCGTCGAGCACGGTGCGGCGCTGCGGCGGCTGATCGCGGATGCGGTACCCGTACGCGATGCCGAGGCGGTGGCGTCCCCCATGCCGCCCGACGGCGCTTTCAGCGTCGGCTGAGCGCGGTCCGCCGCGGGCGGGCAGGGCCGCGACGACCGGTCACTCCGCCTCCGCGGTGTGCGGTTCCGTGGCTCCGGCCGCGCGGGGGACCGCCCCTGTGGCGGCCGGCTCCGGAGCCGGCCGCCGGGTCAGCCGCCGCACGTCGGGCACGCACAGCACCGCCCCCGTCAGCAGCACGATCACGGCGCAGCAGCCCCCCAGCGCACCCTGCCGGCCGATGAGGTCCTGTACGGGGCCGGCCAGCGCGGTGGCGAGCGGGACCATGGCCAGGGACCCGAGCCAGTCGTACGACGAGACCCGGGAGAACTTCTCCTCGGGGATCTCCTGGTACAGCGCCGTCATCCACGCCATCGAGAAGACCTCGACCGCGACCCCGGTGCCGAACATGATCACGCCGAGCCCGGTTGCGGGGAGGGGCACGGCGAGCGCGGCGGACGGGAGGGCGAGCGGGAAGACGCACAGCGAACCGGTGAGCGGGAGGCGGTGCGGTGTGACCCGGGTCATCATGAGGGCGCCGCCCACGGTGCCCGCGAGGGCCGCCAGCACACCACCTGCCACAGCCGTGGCTCACCGGTCAGGACGAGCAGTGCGAACAGGCCCTGGGAGACGCAGCTGAGGGCGTTCGCGGCGACCATCACGCGGTGCCGGGGCAGTCGGTCGGCGACCGCCCATGCGGCCAGGACAACGGCACAGCGAAGGCGGAGCGGTGCGGACCCCCGGCGCACCTCCTGCGCCGGGGGTCAAGGACAGGCAAGGCGTTACGTGGGCCGCACACGGATATCTCCGGAGGGCGCTGTCGCGGGGCCGCGGCGTCCGGTCGGTCCGGCGGCGGAGCGCGACCGCCCCTTCACACCTAAGCTACCGCTAGGTAACATGACGCCCATGTCCTCCGAGACCCTGCCGTCGATCGGCGCAATGATGGCGGCCTCCGTGCCGATGGCCCGCACCCTGAACCTCGAGTTCGCCGAGACCACCGCCGAGCGCGCCGTGGTCCGCATGCCCGACCAGGCCGACTTCCACAACCACGTCGGCGGACCGCACGCCGGCGCGATGTTCACCCTCGCCGAGTCGGCGAGCGGCGCCATCGTGATGGCGGCCTTCGGTGACCAGCTCGGCCGGGCGGTGCCGCTGGCCGTGCGCGCCGAGATCGGCTACAAGAAGCTCGCCATGGGGCCGGTCACCGCCACCGCGGAGCTGGGCCGGCCGGTGGCCGAGGTCGTCGCCGAGCTCGACGCCGGCGAGCGCCCGGAGTTCCCCGTGAACATCGCCATCACCCGCGAGGACGGCGCCGTCACCGGCGAGATGAGCATCGTGTGGACCCTGCGCCCCAACAAGTGAGCTGATTCACAGCGGGGTTTCCCCGGCCCGTCGTGCCGCGCACGGCGGGCCGTCGCCGTTTCCGAGGGGGCGCTCGGCCCCCGGACCGGGCCGCGGGAACAGGTGTTGCGCAGCGCACTCGGATTCGGCCCTCCGCCGGCGCCATCGAGTACGCTTCCCGGGCGTGCCGAGGCGCGCCAGGGGATCGACCGGCGCCGGTGTCATGGCTGCCGGCGCCCGGCCCACGGGGCCCTACACCAGCGGAGGAAGCGGCGTTGCACATCCAGGAGTGGCTCGAGACCGTACCGGCCGTGAGCGTCTACCTCCTGGTGGGGGTGGTCATCGGACTGGAGAGCGTGGGCATTCCGCTGCCCGGCGAGATCGTCCTCGTCAGCGCGGCGATTCTCGCGGCGACCCAGGACCACATCAATCCGGTCGTGCTGGGTGCCTGTGCCTCCGCGGGTGCGATCCTCGGTGACTCCGTCGGGTATCTGATCGGACGCAAGGGGGGCCAGCCCCTGCTGCAGTGGGCGGGCCGGAAGTTCCCCAAGCACTTCGGCCCGGACCATGTCGCCATGGCCGAGGCGAAGTTCGACAAGTGGGGTATGTGGGCGGTCTTCTTCGGCCGTTTCGTCGCGCTGCTGCGCATCTTCGCGGGACCGCTCGCCGGCGTGCTGAAGATGCCGTACTGGAAGTTCCTGATCGCCAACGTCCTCGGGGGCATCATCTGGGCCGGTGGTACGACCGCGCTGATCTACAGCGTGGGCATGATCGCCGAGGAGTGGCTCAAGCGCTTCTCCTGGCTCGGGCTGGTCGCCGCCCTGCTGTTCGGCGCCGGGTCCTTCCTCCTCATGAAGTACCGCGCGAAGAAGGCGGCCGCCGCGCGCGAGGCGGCGGAGGAACCGGTCACCGCGACGGTCGACTGACTTCCCCGGGACGCAGCGCGGGTCCGTACCGCCCTCCACGGCGGTCCGCGGCTCACCCGGCACAACTCAGCCGGTGCCGCGGGCTCGTTGGCGGCCCGTACGTCAGGGCATCAGCCAGACATCGGGCCCGCCGTCGCGCCATTCGAAGAGTCCGGTGTCGTCCCAGACGAAGTTCGCGGTGCCGAATCCGGCCCGGCGCAGTATCGCGGCCACGTCACCGGGCCGCAGCGCCCGGCCCAGATCCTGTCCGTTGAGCGACACACGGCGACCACCGGTGCAGGGCGGATGCACGATCACGGGGGCACGCTTCATGCCTCCCAGCATGCGACCGGCCCCCCGCTCCCGCATCCCGAACGCGGTCGGCGCGTCACCCAGCGTGTTCCCCGGCGGCACGCCGCGGACGGCCCGGCCCTCAGGAGCCGGCCCGCAACCGTGAGAAGAACGGCCGGGCCCTGACGCCGGGACCGCCGCGCTGCCACCACGGCGTCTCCTCGTCGGCGTCCGGCCGTGCCGTCCCGCCGCGCACCGTCCGGCGCAGGCCCGCCAGCATGTGGCGTACCCCCGCGATGAACAGCGGGTCGCCGATGAGTTTCTTGGCCACCAGCGCCTTGTGGCAGGCGCGCAGCGCCGCCGTCGGCTTCCCATGGGCGCTCTCGGTCATCGCACGGGCGTAGAGGACCGTCGAGTACAGCCAGAAATCGCCGTCGCAGTGCCGGGTCTCCCAGGCGCGGTGGGCCGCCGTCCGCGCCCGCTCCGCGTCGAGCGGAGCCAGGGCGATGGCGAGCAGCGCCCAGCTGTGGGCGGGACCCGGCCCGAACCACGGATCCCTGGAGTGGTGCCGGGCCGCCTCCTCCAGGCACGCCATGGCCGCCGCGGTGTTCCCGCGGTACAGCTCCAGCACGCCGTGCGCATGCGCGATACGGGCCAGTCCGTCGGAGTCCGCATGCATCACGGCCGCCGTCCAGGCCTCGCCGAGCAGGGCCTCCGCGGCGGCGGGCGAATGTTCCTGCGCGGCGAGATAGCCGGCCAGCCACAGCGCCCGGGCCCGCAGCGCGGTGTCGTCCCGGGAGAGCAGCAGCAGGCGGTCCAGATGGGCCCGTCCCTCCCGGCGGAAGCCGCAGGCCGCCCAGTGGAACCACAGGGACACCGCGATCTCCAGCGCGCCGAGCGCATCCTCCGCGTCCTGCGGCGGCCGGGTCAGCGCCGCATCGAGATTGGCCCGTTCGTCCTCCACCAGCCGCACGGCGACCTGCTGGTTCGGTCCCTGCCAGGTGATCTGGGCCTCGGCCGCGAGGGCCGCACAGGCCTGCCGGAAGCGTCGCAGCGCCGCGGACTCCTCGCCCGCCTCCCGCAGCTGCGTCCGCCCGAAGTCCCGGGCGGCGCGCGGAAGTCGGTAGCGCGGCGGCAGTGCGGCCCCGGTGTCCTCGTGCGCGCCGCCCGCGTCCCGTACGCGTTCGACGACCGAGGCCGTACGGAGCCGTTCCAGCGCACCGTCGACCGCCGCCGCAGGCACGTCACTGCTGGTGCACACGCATCCGGCGAGCCAGGGGTCGAAGTCGCCGGGCAGCACCGAGAGCCTGGCCCACACCCGGCGGTCGGTGGGCGAGCAGAGGGCGTAGCCCGCGGCCTGCGCGGCGTGCAGCGAGGTGTGCCGCACGGTTGCCGCCGGCCCGGAGTAGAACAGCGGACCGTCCGTGCCCACCTGCGCTGCGAGCTGCGGCAGGGACATCCGGTCCAACTGGTGCGCGGCCAGGGCGATCGCCAGCGGTGAGCCCTCCAGTGCCTGGCACACCGTGACCAGGAGTTCGGGCGCCGCGGCTGCCGTCCCGGTGCCGGCGACCCGGGTGGCCAGCAGCTCGACCGCCGGTCCGGCGATCCCCTCGCCCAGCGTCACCGGCAGCGGCGCCAGGTCGACTACCTGCTCCTCGGCCAGTCCCAGCGGGCCCCGCGCGGTCGCCATGATGCGCAGCGACGGATCGGCCCGCAGCAGCCGCCGTACGAGCTGTGCGCACTCGGCGAGCACCGGGTCGCAGTCGTCCAGCAGCACGGTCGCGCGCTGCCGGCGGCAGTGTGCGGCCAGCGCCGCGAGGGCCGTTGCGCCCGGGGGAGTGCGGGCCGTGGTGGCATCCGTCCGGTCCGCCCCAACGGGCGGCGGTGCGCCGGGACCGGGGTCGGCCGCCTGCCGGGCGAGGGGCCGGGCGGTGTCCCGGCAGACGGTGTCCGCCTGCCCCGCCGCCCGGAGCAGCGCCTCGGCCGGACCGCCCTCGGCCAGTCCGTCCCAGCAGCCGACCCGGATGACGGTGCCGCCGTGCCGAGCGGTGTGCTCCTCCAGGACGGCGCGGGCCAGCACGCTCTTGCCCACCCCGGCGGCACCGGTGAGCGTCACCAGCGAAGCACCGTTCAGCAGCCCGGACACCTGCTCATGCTCAACGGCCCGCCCCACTACGCCGGGCAGTGGCCGGTGATCGGCCCACGCGGTCATCGGTCATCCCCAACCACGGCACAGTGCCGCGCCCTTCCGAACTGGGCACCCACGATGCCAGAACCGACCGTCCGGTAAGGAACGAGTGGGCGCATCGAACGAGGGAAACCCCGGCGCCGTATTTGACGCGACGCGAGGTCTCCACGGGCCCCGGGGCGGGCGGAGCACCAGGTCACGGCGCAGGGGGCGGGCGTCGAGGACCCGTCGGGCGATCTTAAAGTGGTGTCTTTCGACCGGCGTGGCAGTGGCAGCGTGGCTGTCCGCGGCCGGCCCGAGTACCCGAGGAGTACGTCCCGATGAAGCGCCTGCGTGTCCGTGCTGCGGCGAGTGTGGTGGCCCTGGGGCTGCTGGCCGGTTGCGGCGACGGCCGGGACTTCGTCGACGCCTCGAGCGTGCCGCAGTTGCAGGTCCACGCCGCGGACGCCCGCAACGGCAAGCCCCGGGTGGCCGTGCCGCGGGGCCCGCGCTCCTCCTTCACCCCGTTCCGTACGGCGGGGGACGGCACCGAGGTCGTGACGACGAAGTGGCACGGGCGCAAGTCCGGTTTCACCGGGGACATCTGGGTCTGGGTGCCGCCGGAGTACCACCAGGCGCAGTACGCCGCGAGCGGCTTCCCGGTGCTGATCGCGCTGCCCGGCGCGTACGGCTATCCGTTCAACTACTGGGCCGGGGACGCCTTCGCGCTGCAGGAGCGGATCGCCCGGTGGTCGCGGCAGGGCAAGACACTGCCGTTCATCGTCGTGATGCCGGTGCTGAACCCCGGCAGGAAGTACTACGACGGCAGCGACATACCAGGGCAGCCGAAGATGGGCACCTGGCTGACCGAGGACGTGCCGGACTTCGCGCGAGCCAACTTCCGTACCTACAAGAGCCGTGACGGCTGGGCCTTCATGGGGTCCTCGTCGGGTGGGTTCGCCGCGTTGAAGGCCGTGCTCAAGGAGCCGCGGAAGTTCAAGGCGGCCATCGTCAACGGCCCGGACACGGCGCCGGATTCGCCGATGTGGCAGGGGCACCCGGCGGAGATGCGTGCCAACGACCCACGCCACCTGGCGCGGCGGCTGGCCGCGCGGCGGAGCCCGCCGGTCTATCTGGCCTTCGAACTCGGCAGCAAGGAGGCGGCGGTCCCCGATGTGAAGCGCTTCATCAAGGACTACACCGGCGGGCCGGTCCACTCCACGCTCTTCGAAATACCGGGCGGCGTGCACAGCCCTCACACCTATATCCAGCGGATGGCCGACTCACTGCACTGGATCAGCGAGCAGATGCAGGGCCCCGTACCGTCGGTTTGACGCACCGTCGCCCGGGTGGTCGCACGGGAGGGTCCTCCTGTTGCCGGTGCCGGGCCGGCCGCAAGAATTGTCCGTGACCCGGCCGGCGGGCGTGGCCGCCGCATGACGGGTGTGCCCGTTGGAAGGAGAGCCGTGCGGAAGCTGCGAGTCGTCGGTCTGGCGCTGGCCGGCACGGCGCTGCTGGGCGGCAGCCTCACGGCGGGGACCCAGTGGCTGGGGGAGCGGGGCGCGACCAGCGAGGTGAACGGGACGACCGATGCCGTTCCGCGCGCCGAGGTCGCCCGCTCCATCTCGGGTCATCTGTCGCTGCCGGTGATCTCCCGGGGGCCGCGCTCGGTCGACTGCGCCAGGGACCTGCGTGCGGTCAAGGGGGCGCGGACCCATTGCACGGCGCACTACCTGCAAGGGACGGACCGCGGCATGACGGTACGCGTCGTCCGGGTCCGCGGGAGCGAGATCACTTATGTCCACGACGCCCCGCATCGCTGACCGCGGCTGACAATTGCCGCGCACGACGTGGTCCAGGTCACGTGAACACGTGTTAACGAGCCGTCAGGAATGAGCCGGCCCGTAGTCGCCGGGCCCGACAACGCTCCCAAAGATCCCCGAACAAGCCTTTGTTGAATGAACACCACACCTGTCTCATGATCAGATCGCGGTTGGACGGGGGGTGTTGCTGTGATGCTAAGATCATCGCACTTGCCAACGGGGTAGTCACCTGATATGGCATGAAAGAAATTCCGCGCATTGGCCTAAGAAAACCGCCACCCCGGGGAGAACTATGCCATTAGCCGGCCCTTTGATGGCTTTCTGGCAGGCGACTGTGCGTGGCCGTTCACGTATGTCTGGGAGCGCGATCGATTCGCCACGTCATGGCCAGATATACGACACCTGGTGGCTCCGTCGTCCGAAGAGAGTCCTATGACGCAATACTTCCAGGATCCAGCGTTCTGGGGTTTGATCGCTGGTACCCCTGTCGCCGCAACCGCGATTATTCGCGGCAGAAAGAAGATTACGGAACTCCGACAAGAACAGGCCGAGCTCAAGCAGCATTACGCCACTCTTGAAAACCACTACGCGGAAGCTGTGGAAGAGGCCAAGGACCGGGCGGAGGAAGCCACCAAGACCACGCTGAAGGCCGCCATGCGGACGCTGCAGGGCCTTGCGGGCGAGCAGCAGCTGGCGATTTCCAAGCTGCAGGAGGCCTACGGCGAGCACAAGATTCTCCAGGATCTGCTCGACATCGACCACATGAACTCGCAGTTCGCGCGGCGTGCGCAGTCCATCGCCGTACTCTGCGACGGCTGGCTCGGCCGGCGGCGGCACAATGCCTCGCTCTACGATGTGGTGCGCAGCGCGAAGGGCCGTATCCGGCATTTCACGCGTGTCGAGATCCGCTCGCAGAGCAATTTCGCGATTCTGAGCCGCGCCGTGGAGCCGGTGGCCCTGGTGCTCGCCGAGCTGCTGGACAATGCCACCAGCTATTCGGCGCCGGAAACGATGATCGAGATCAATATCCGCCCGGTGCCCAAGGGCGTGTGCATCGTCGTCGACGACGCCGGTGTCGGGATGAACGAGGAGGAGAAGGCGCGGGCCGCCCGGCTGCTGTCGAGCGAGAACGCGGCCAGTGTCTCCAGCCTCGGCAACCCGCCGCAGTTCGGATTCACCGTCATCGGAGTGCTCGCCGCCCGCTACGGCTTCAGTGTGTCGGTGGACTCCACCTCTCCCTATGGCGGCGTGCGCGCGGTCGTCCTGCTCCCCGAGGATCTACTGACGTCCCAGCACGAGCCCGAGGAGAGTCCTGCCGTGGCCGCATCCGCGCCGTTGCCGCCCGAGAACCTCCCTGGTCAGCCGGTTGCCGGCGGACCTGCTCCGGTCCCCGCGGCCCCCGGTTACCCGGCCGCGGCACCCCCGTATCCCGGGGCCGCGCCCATGGGGCAGCAGGCCCCGGCCCAGTCGGCTCCCGAGACGACGGCCGGCGGTCTGCCGAAGCGCCGCCGGCGCGGTGCGATATCCATCGTGCCGACCGATTCCGAAAGCACACAAACTCCGGCCCGCGACAGCGCACAGACCGCTTCCGTCATGGGGGCATTCCAGCGCGGCACGCAATCCGGCCGTCGTTCCACCAATGCACGCAATGAAGGGCATGAGGTTCAGTGAACTACGATCTGTCGTGGATGCTTGACAGTGCTCTGGAATTGCCCGAAGCGCAGCACGCCATTCTCGTCTCCGCTGACGGCCTGCTCATGGCCCGCTCCAAGGAAGTCGGCCGGGACCACGCCGACACCGTCGCCGCCGCGATGAGCGGAATGCAGTCGCTGAGCCGTACGGTCGCCGATTTCTGTCACGGCGGTGCAGCCTCCACCGGCCGGCCGCAATGGCGGCAGACGCTGGTCGAGTTCGACCACGGCTGGGTCTTTCTCATCTCGGCCGGCGAGGGTGCGTATCTCGCGGTTTCGGCTTCTCCCGATGTCGACATGGCGGAGATCACGTTCCGTATGCAGCAGCTTGTCGGCCAGCTCGGTAAGGCACTGACCAGCCCGCCGCGCGAGAGGGCTGATATTCAGTCATGACCACCGATGACGAGCCGGAGCTGGAACACGAAGCAGCGGAATTAGTACGGCCGTACGTCATCACCAACGGCCGAGATCTTCTTGACGGCAATGAATTCTCGCTGATCACCCTGGTCACCGTGCAGGCGGAACCACCCAGGACGAAACCCCTCGATCCGGAGAAGCTGCGTCTGCTGGAGCTGTGTTCGGGGGGCTTTCTCTCGATCGCCGAGATAGCCGGGCACACCCGGCTGCCGGTGGGTGTCGTCAAGATTCTGGTGTCCGATCTCGCGCGGGAGGGCCATCTGTATTCACGTGCGCCCATACCGAGCGCTCAGCTTGTCGACCGGCAAATCCTTGAGGAGGTGCTGAATGGGCTCCAGGCTCGCTTTGGATGACGGCGTGTACTTGCGCAATTCAGTGCAGACCGCGGCGAAGATCCTTGTGGTCGGACACTTCGCCGTGGGTAAAACCACATTCATCGGGACCATGTCCGAGATTCCTCCGCTGCGGACCGAAGAGGTAATGACCCAGGCGGGGGCTGGAATTGACGACCCCACAGGTGCGCCCCACAAGACGACGACCACGGTCGCCATGGACTTCGGGCGTCTCACGCTCAGCGAGAAGCTGGTCCTGTACCTGTTCGGAACGCCCGGCCAGCAGCGCTTCGTCCAGGTGTGGGAAGACATGACGCGCGGCGCGCTCGGGGCGCTGGTCCTCGTCGACCCCCAGCGGCTCGACGAGTCCTTCCCTGTCATGGACCTGGTGGAACACTACGGAATCCCCTACGCCATCGCGGTGAACCGCTTCGACGGGACCCCCACGCATTCGCTCGACGAGATCCGGGAGGCGCTGGACCTCCTTCCTGAGACGCCTGTCGTCAACTGTGACGCACGGGACCAACGTTCCTCGGCGGATTCGCTGATCGCGCTCGTCCGTTATCTACAGTCCCGCCTCAACTAGGAGTTCAGGCATGCAATCTCACTCGGAATTCCAGGGCCCACCGCCCGGCTGCCCCGCACACGCCGACGGTCAGCGGACTCCCTTGCACGGGCCGGAATTCGCCGCAGCCCCCGAGGCCTTCTACGAGGTCCTGCGGCAGCACGGACCCAGCGCGCCGGTCGAGCTCGCCCCCGGGGTGGAGGCCGAACTCGTCACGGACTACGCCGCGGCGCTCCACGTGCTGCAGAATCCGGACACCTTTGCGCGTGATTCACGCCGTTGGCGCGCCCTGAACGAGGGGCGCGTACCCCTGGACAGCCCCGTGCTGCCGATGATGATGTACCGGCCGAATTGTCTGTTCTCCGACGGTGCGGACCATATGCGGCTGCGTCAGTCGGTCACGGCGAGCCTGGGCCGGGTGGACACCCACCGGCTGAGCCGTCATGTCGACCGCGTTGCCGCGTACCTCATCAGCCAGTTCAGCAGCCGGGGCCGAGTGGATCTGGTCGCCGACTACGCCCAGTTGCTGCCCCTGCTGGTCTTCAACGACCTCTTCGGCTGCCCCGCCGAGATCGGTGACCGCCTGGTCTTCGGCATATCGGGCATCTTCGACGGCGTCGACGCGGAGAAGGCCAACGAGGTCCTGACCGAAGCACTGCTGGAACTGGTGGCGCTCAAGCGGCGTTCGCCGGGTGAGGACATCACCTCCTGGCTGATGGAGCACCCCTCCGGGCTCTCCGACGAGGAGATGGTCCACCAGCTCGTCACCCTGATCGCGGCGGGGACGGAGCCCACGCAGAACATCATCGCCAGCGCGCTGCGGCTGCTGTTGACGGATGAGAAGTACGTGGGCGACCAGAGCGCGGCCGGACTGCTGGTCGACGACGCCATCAACGACGTGCTGTGGAACAGCCCTCCGATAGCCAACTACGGCGTGCACTACCCCGTGCACGACATGGAACTCGGGGGAGCCGAGCTGCCGGCCGGCGAACCCGTGGTCATCAGCTTCGCGGCCGCCAACACCGACCCGACTCTGTCTACGGGCCGTCAGATGCTCAGCAAGCGGGCGCATCTCGCCTGGGGAGCGGGCCCGCACGCCTGCCCCGCCAAGGATCCCGCCCTGCTGGTGTCCGTCCTGGCCATCGAGAAACTGCTCAACACCCTGCCGGACATCGATCTGGCCCTGCCCGCGGAAAGCCTGACCTGGCGGCCCGGCCCGTTCCACCGCGCACTGGAAGCCCTGCCCGCCCGCTTCACCCCGGTACGCCCCGAGCGGCGTCCGTCCGCCGGTCCGGCAACGGGTGGCCGCGCGACGGAAAATGCCTCTGGGCAGGACAAGAATGAGGTGCAACGAGGGAAATGGTGGAGCTCGTTCCTCTCTTGGTGGAAGGTGTGACATTCACGACAACGGTTCGGTTTCCGTCGGGCGTAAACGTTCAATCACCGGGGTAGTCAGGGTTGGTCGTCCTGGCCTGATGCATTGAATGAAGGAGTTCTCGCAGTGGAATCCGCCGTGGTTGCCCCACCCATGGTCACATCCGTGGACCGCCGATCTGTGATAAGGCTTTTCTCCCGCCTGCGCACACCGGACGGCCAAGCGAATCCGCTGCCGCACTACGCGGAACTCCGATCGATGGGAGATATCGTTCCGGCACCTTGGGGCGGCCATCTGGTGACCTCTTTCGGCCTGTGTGACCACGTGTTGCGCAACAGGTCATGGCTGGTGCCGGACAGTGGCTGGCGGGCCAGGCAGGGTGTGGCGACCCGCTGGATGGCACCTTCCTCGCAGCAGATGGCCAGCACACTGCCCGGCCTCAATCCGCCGCACCACACGCGGGCCAGGCGGTCGGTGGGCAATATGTTCGACCGTAAGTGCCTGGATACCATCAAGGATTCGGTCGAGCGTAATACGGAGGAATTGCTCGACCGGCTGGCGGAGAGACTGAAGGACGGTGAGGCGGACTTCGGTTCCGTGGTCAGCGAAGAATTGCCGGTGATGACGATAGGGGAATGGCTCGGTCTGCCGACGGCCGATTATCCGCTGCTGCGGTCACTCACTCACGACCAGGTTTTCGCCCAGGAATTGCTGCCCACGGCGAGTCAGCTCGCGCAGTCCGACGCCGCGACCCGCACTCTGCGCGAGTATTTCATCGCCTTGGTACGGGAACGCCGCCGGGCGCCCGGAAATGACCCGATCTCGTCGTGGATACGGACCTGGGACGAACTCGAACCACATCAGGACGCCGCGGACGAGGCGGTTTACCGGCTCGCTCTGTTCGTGGTTCTGGCCGCCCTGGAGACCACCTCCAACCTGCTGTCCACGATGGTGTGGCTGCTCGCCGAACACCCCTGGCAGAGGGGGTGGCTGCGTGCCCATCCGGAGTGCATACCGGCGGCCGTCGAAGAGGTCTTGCGCTATGACTCCCCGACGCATGTGGTGAGCCGGATCGCCGGCGAGGACACCACACTCGCGGGAATTCCCGTGGAGAAGGACCAGATGGTGCACCTCATGGTCGGTGTCGCCAACCACGATCCCGCACACCACATCGATCCCGCGCTCTTCGACGTCCGCCGCAAGGCCACCCATCTGAGCTTCAGCGGCGGGATCCACTACTGCCTCGGTGCCGCGCTGGCCCGGCTGGAGGCGACGACCCTGCTGACCGGCGTGCTCCGGCGGTTCCCCGCCCTGCGATTGAGCCGTACGCCCGACTGGGCACCGCGGGTGGCTTTCCGCCGGCTCATGACGCTGCCCGTGGTGGAGTCCTGAGAGCCGTGAGGTAGGAAGAGCGTCGTGATCGATAACTTCAAGACCCTTGCCGTTGCCCACCAGGGACCCCTGCTCAACGTCCAGTTGAACAGCCCGGACACCGGTAATGCGCTCGGCGAGCCGATGCTCGACGAACTCCTCACCGTACTGGGTGCGTTGCACGACAGCCCCGAGATACGGGTGGTGGTCCTCTCCGGCGCGGGAGCGGACTTCTGCCTGGGCGGGGACCGCCGGGAGTTTGCGGAGTCCCTTGCCGCGGACGGCTCGGGAGCGGCCCTTCGCGCCATGGGCAACAAGGCGCGAAGGGTGTGTGAAGCACTCGCGGCCACCAGCGCGGTCACCATCGCCCGGCTGCACGGCGGGGTGATCGGCGCGGGTATCGCGCTCGCGGTGTTCTGTGATCTGCGGGCCGGTGCGCACACCTGCCGCTTCCGGCTGCCGGAGCTCGCGCTGGGCATGCCGCCGGCTTGGGGAGGTGTACTGCCACGCCTGCTGAACGAGGCGGGAGCGGCCAGGATCCGCGAGTTGATCCTGACCGGGGAGAGCTTCGACGCGGCGAAGGCGGTCAAGCTCTCCCTCCTCCACCAGGCCGTTCCGGAGGGCGAGCTGGACGAGGCGATCGCTCGGTGGACCAGGCCGCTGGCCCGCAGGTCTCCGGCGGCCCTGCGGACCGCCAAGGTCATGATGAACGCCTACGCGGGCGCCGGCCGCCTTGCCGACGCCACCCTTTTCGACGCGGAGATGCTGACGTCGGTGCTGGCGGCCGCCGGGTCGGAACGGCGCGGCTGACGCGGTGCCGGTGGGCAGCGGCGCAGGCACACGGATGAGGTCGCGCAGGCGTCCCGTACCGGTCGGGCCTCGGGGGCCGCCCGCTGCGCCGCTGGGCGGCCGGGCTCAGTCCCCGGCGCCCACATCCGCCCGGTGCCGCGCCGCCAGCTCCCGGTACATCGTGGCATTGAGGCTGACGGTCTCGCGCTCCTCGTCGGTCAGTTCCCGCCTGACCTTCGCCGGCACCCCGGCGACCAGGGAGCCGGGCGGCACCCGCATGCCCTGGGGAACCAGCGCCTGCGCGGCGACCAGCGAGCCGGCGCCGATGTGCGCGCCGTTGAGGACCGTGGCACCCATGCCGATCAGCACGTCGTCCTCGACGGTGCAACCGTGCAGGACCGCGTTGTGCCCGACCGAGACCCGTGCGCCGACGGTCACCGGGAAACCGGGGTCCACGTGCACCGTGCAGTTGTCCTGGATGTTGCTGTCGGTGCCCAGCACGATCGGACCGCAGTCGGCCCGCAGCACCGCGTGGTACCAGACGCTGGCGCCCGCCGCCATGCTGACCTCGCCGAGCACGACGGACGTCGGGGCGGTGAAGGCCTCCTGATCGACCTTCGGCTCCTTGCCGCCCACCGGTGAAATCAATGCCCGTCCCGCCATCTGTGGATCTCCTCGCCGTGATGCGCCGCGCCAACAGCACCGTAGACGGCGGCCACTGCGCCGGGCGGGGACGGCGGCCGGTGGGGCGAAGATCACAGCCCGGGGCGCGGTCCGCCGCCCGGCGGGCTGAGTACGGTGTGCGGGTGCCGATAGACCAGAAC
Organism: Streptomyces sp. NPDC047049; assembly: GCF_040643995.1. NCBI lineage: Bacteria > Bacillati > Actinomycetota > Actinomycetes > Kitasatosporales > Streptomycetaceae > Streptomyces > Streptomyces sp. NPDC047049. Next base: position 219,623 of record NZ_JBEYVM010000004.1, read on the forward strand.
GTGTTCTCATCCCTCGCGGCCTGGCGGCGCCGGGCCGTGTCGCGTGCCGTCCACCGCGGCGCGCGCTGGGTGAGGGAAGCCGCGGCCGTCACGGCCGAGCGCCCCGGCCCGTACCACTTCCGGCGGATCGGTACCGGCACCCGGCTCGCCTATCCGCAGGGCACGGTCTTCGGTGACCCGTGGATCGAGCTCGGCGACCACTGCATCATCGCCCAGGACGTGACGCTGACCGCGGGCATGATGCCGGACCTGGATCTCGGCCCGGAGCCGATCCTCACGCTGGGGAACGGCGTGGTGCTGGGCCGCGGCAGCCATGTGATCGCGGATGTCCGGCTGACGATCGGCGACGACTGCTTCTTCGGCCCCGGGGTCTACGTCACCACCACCAACCACAGCTACGACGACCCCGAGGTGCCGGTCGGCAAGCAGTGGCCGCGCAGCGACCCGGTGGCCATCGGCCCCGGCAGCTGGATAGGTACCGGCGCAGTGATCCTGCCCGGTGCGCGGCTGGGCCGGAACGTGGTGGTCGCGGCCGGCGCCGTGGTCCGCGGCGAGGTCCCCGATCATGCGGTGGTGGCCGGTGCGCCCGCCCGGGTCGTCCGTCGCTGGGATGCTGAGCAGGGCTGGCAGCCGCCGCTGCGCACACCGGCGCCGGTACCGATCCCCGAGGGCGTCACCCCGGACCAGCTGGTCGCGCTGCGGGCATGGCAGGCAGCGGAGGCCGAGGAGGCGTACGAAGCGTCCTGAGCCGCCGTCAGGCAGCCAAGCCACCGCCCGCCCCGTGTGTGTCAGCTCCCCGACGCGAGCAGGACCGAGCCGACCAGCGCGAGGGAGGCACCGGCCGTCTGAACCGCCCGCAGCCGTTCCTTGAGGACGCCGAGCGCGGCGAGCGAGGTGACCACCGGGTAGAGGGAGGCGAGCACCGCCGCGAGGGTGACCGGCCCGTTCTGGGCGGCCAGGGCGTAGGTGCCGTTGGCGGCGACATCCGCGATCCCGACGAATCCGAGCGCGGGCAGGGCACTTCGGAGGGCCGGGAACCCGCCCTCGGGCAGTGCCGGGGTACCACGCCGCACCGAGGCGTACAGGGCGGCGCCGCCGACGGCGACATTGCACACCCGCTGGACGAACAGGGCGAGGAAGAGGCCGGTCACCGTCGTGGACGCCTCCGAGATCAGCGCCATCACCGCGCCGAAGCCGAGCGCCGAGAGCAGCGTCAGCGCAATCGTCTGGCGGGCCACCGACGCGCCGCTGACCCGCGGGCCGCCGGCCAGTACGACACCGGTCACGGCCACGACCATGCCGGCGGCCTGCAGCAGTCCCGGCCGCTCACCCGCCACGATCCCGACCCCGAGCGGTACGAGGACCGTGCCGACCGACGCGAGCGGCGAAACCACTCCCATCGGACCGAGTGCCAGGGCGCGGTAGAAGCAGAGCATGGCGGCGGGCCCCACGACGCCCGCTCCGACCGCGCACCACAGCTGCGGCCCGGCCTCCCGCCAGCCCCCGGTGGCCAGCACCACGGCGCCCAGCACCACGGCGGCCAGGGTCTGCGAGACGACCACCACGGTCAGCGCCTGCAGGCGCCGGGTGAGCAGTCCGCCGCCGAAGTCGGCGAGCCCCCACAGAAGGCTGGTGGCCAGGGCGAAGACCGCTGTCATGGTGAAACCTCGCAGTACAGTGAACCGGACGCTGAAGTACACCACACCGTAGTGCAGCGGACTGTATTGCGGCATCCAATATATTGCCCTTCGACTTGGACGGACCGTGACGGACCTCGACCAGCTCACGCAGTCGCTCGCCCGCAACCTCAAGCACTGGCGCGCCGAGCGCGGCTTCACCCTCGACGCACTGGCGGCCCGCGCCGGGGTCAGCCGCGGCATGATCATTCAGATCGAGCAGGCCCGGACGAATCCCAGCGTGGGCACCACCGTCAAGATCGCCGACGCGCTCGGCGTCAGCATCACCACGCTCCTCGACTACGAACAGGGGCCGCAGGTCCGCATCGTGGCGCCGGACGAGGCGGTCCGGCTGTGGTCCACCGAGGGCGGCAGCTTCACCACGCTCCTGGTGGGCGCCGAGGCGCCCGGCCCGTACGAACTGTGGGACTGGCGGCTGATGCCCGGCGACAGCAGCGCCTCCGATCCGCACCCGCCCGGCACCGTCGAACTGCTGCACGTCCGGTCCGGCACGCTGACGCTGGTCGTGGACGGTGTGGAGCACACGGTGCCCGCCGGTGCCTCGGCAACCTTCGAGGCCAAGGTCGCGCACGGCTACCGCAACGACGGCACGGAACCGGTCGGGATGACCATGTCGGTGATCATCCCGCTCGCCGGCTGAGACGGCCGGCCGCCGCTCCGCCAGGACTGTTAACTTGGCGCCATGCCTGTGCCGATGGATGCCTTCGACGAGGTCCGGCCCGCCGTGGAGTGTCTGGACCTGCTGACCGCGCCGGTGGCCGACGCGCTGCGCTCCTGGAGTGGATCCGTACCCGTCGAGGAGGTGCGCTTCGTCGACACGGACCCGGCCGTCGCGGACACCGCGCTGCTCATCGAGCGGCACGGCTCCTGGCTCCTGGAACAGTCCGCGAACTGCGTGGTGGTGGCGGGCAAGCGCGGCGGCGAGACCACCCTGGCCGCCTGTGTCGTCCTCTCGCACACCCGCGCCGACGTCAATGGCGTGGTGCGGCGTCATCTGGGGGCCCGTAAGGCCTCGTTCGCGCCGATGGACCAGGCGGTCGGTGAGAGCAGGATGGAGTACGGCGGGATCACCCCGATCGGCCTGCCCGCCGGCTGGCCGCTGCTGCTGGACGCGGCCGCCGCCGACATCCCCTACGCCCTGATCGGCAGCGGCAGCCGCCGCGGCAAGCTCATCGTGCCCGGCAAGGCACTGGCCGAACTGCCCGGCGCCACGGTCCTGGAGGGGCTGGCAATCACCTAGAGCCGGGCGCCGGGGGGTGCTCCCCTGGAGCCCCCGAAGCCCGGTCGTCGAACTCCGTCCGTCCCGCTCGTCCGCCCGGCAGCCTGCCCGCTCGGCCGGCCCTACGGGGTGAACGCGCCGGAGGGCAGCTCCAGCGACAGCGCCGTGGAGTGCTCGGTGAATCCCAGACGCCGGTACAACGCCTCCGCCACTCGGCCCCGACGGGGTATCTCCCTCACGCACCACCTGCCCACGGGCGGAGGCCGGGCGCACGGGATCCGTCGATTGGCCGGGGCAGGCGTTCAAGCGCCGCAAACCGGCCCCCACGGGCCCCCGTGTTGGCTACGGTGAGTGCATGACCGGTAACGATGGCGACAGTGATCACGTCACTCGGATTCTCCATGCGGCCACCCAGGGCCGCGAAGGGAAAGCCGTCCTGTGCGATCGCTGCGATATGCCCCTGATCTTCACCGGGCGAGAGCGCGCCACCAGCGTGCAAACGCCGATGGTGGTCATCACCGGACACTGCCCGAACGTCGAGTGTTCCGACGACGGGAGCCCGCACCGGCACCCGGAGGAATGAGCACGGGACGTCCCGAGCCTGCCGCTCACCGCAAACGGGGTATCTCGATCGCCGGGCAGCGATCCATCACCATGGCGAGCCCGGACTCGTGCACCCGGTCCCAGGCCGCCTCGTCGACCACCCCGAGCTGGAACCAGACGGCCTTGGCGCCGACCGCCACGGCCTCGTCGGCGATGCCGCCCGCCTGCTCGCTGTTGACGAACACATCGACCACATCGACCGGGAAGGGAATGGCGGCCAGCGACGGGTACCCCTGCTCACCGTGCACCGTCTCCGCCTTCGGATGCACCGGCACGATCCGCTTGCCGTAACGCTGCAGCACCTCGGCGACGCCGTGCGCCGCACGCTGCTCATTGCCGGACAGGCCCACGACGGCCCAGGTGTCGCCGAGTTCGGTGAGGATCTTGCGGATCGTGCTGGGGTCGCCGTACACGCACTGCCTCCTGCGGGTGGAAGGGTCCTGTGCCGGACAACGGACGGCGGGACCCGGAGATTCCCGTTGCGGGACGGCGCGAAGGCGCGGCGGGGCTGTCGTGGGGCGCGCCACGTCCGGCGCGCGCCGGACGGCAGACGCCCCGCCCGAAGGGGAAGACGGGCGGGGCGGGTCTTCGGTGCCGGCGGCTCAGTTGGCGCCGCGGGCCATGGCGCTGCCGGCCATTCCGGCTCCGACGGCGGTCCCGCCCTTCGCGGCGCGGGCCGGCTTGCCGATCCCCCGGCCGCTGCCCACCGGCTCGGCCCCACCGGCCCCGGTACCCGGGCGCGGCGCCACGGGCACGGTCGCGTCCCGCGGCTCATCGGCCGTTCCGGACGCGCCGGCCAGCATGGCGCGCAGCTCCTCGGTGTCCACCAGCATGCTCACCGGACCGGTCGGGTTGAGGTACAGCGCATGCCCGGGCGGCAGCTGCTCGACGAGTGCGGCCACCGGCCGCCGGTCGTACAGCAGACGGCCCACCGATTCGAGGTAGCTCTGCGAGGTGTAGACAGGGATCACCGGAGTCCCCTCGGGCGAGGCGGCAGCCAGTGGCGTACCGGTCGCGGTCACCAGGACGGACACCTCCGCGCGCGCCAGCGCCTCGGAGACGGCCTCGCCCGGTCCGTAGCCGGTCGCGGCGAGCTGCAGCGCGCTGTCGACCGCATCGGTCGGCTCCGCCCAGTCCAGCATCTGCGGCGACGGCCGGTACTCCGGATTGTCGCGCCACTCGACGATCTCGCCGGACGCGTCCGAGCGCCACTGCCCGATCAGCGCCCAGAGGGGCGGTGGCCCCTCTCCCTGCCAGGTCAGATCCACCATGGCCAGCCAGTGATCGGGTGCCTGGCGTGCCGCCTCGATGACCTCCGGTGGGGGCTCGGGCATCGCCTCGCCCGTGACGGGAACGCCCGCCGTCATCGCCGACTGTGTGCTCTCTTCCATGCAGCCCTCCGCAAACCCGCCGTTCCTACATGTACGAGCGGGGCCCCGGAAACACGAGGCTCTCGCACTGACCTCACAGTGCCCACGGCCGGGGCGGACGTCGCACCGACGCACCGTGCGGACGGGGTGGGTACGCCGCTCGGCCGTGCGCTCTGCGCCCGTACGGCGGACACCCGCGCCCGTACGGCGGACACCCCAGCGCGGCGCGGTCCGGCCCGGCCGGCCGGTATCCGCATGTCACAGGGGCCGCATAGGCTGGTCCGATGCAGGAGCAGTACCGCACGCTCGCGCGCGAGGGCGTCCATGAGATCGAGATCAACAAGTCCCGTTTCCTCTGCGCGCTCGCGCCCGTCGCGACCGAGGCCGAGGCCCAGGACTTCATCGCGCGCATCCGCAAGGAGCACCCCACCGCCCGCCATCACTGCTTCGCCTACGTCCTGGGCGCCGACGGCGGCATCCAGAAGGCGAGCGACGACGGCGAGCCGGGCGGCACCGCGGGCGTACCGATGCTGCAGATGCTGGTGCGCCGCGAGGTCCGCTATGTCGTCGCCGTCGTCACCCGCTGGTTCGGCGGCGTCAAACTGGGCGCCGGCGGCCTCATCCGGGCGTACGGCGGCGTCGTCGGCGAGGCACTGGACGCGCTGGGCACGGTCACCCGGCAGCGCTTCCGCCTGGTGACGGTCACCGTCGACCACCAGCGCGCGGGCCGGGTGGAGAACGATCTGCGCACGACGGGGCGGGCGGTGCGTGAGGTCACCTACGGGGCAGAGGTCAGGATCGAGATCGGACTGCCGGAGGCCGACGTCGAGGCCTTCCGCGCCTGGCTCGCCGACACCACCGCCGGCACGGCGAGGCTGGAGCTCGGCGGCGAGGCGTACGGCGACCTCTGACCGCCGGGGCCCCGCGGACCTGCCGCAGAGAGGGGGCGGCGGATGCGGACCGGTCCGGAACGTCCGGGACGCACCGGTGCGCCGGAGCGCCGATCGTGTCAGCCTGTGGCGCGGCGGGAAAAGGCCGCGAAACCGGTGTGCGCGCCGGCACGAGAAGGGGTCCCGATGCCTGAACTCCTCGATGAGCGCGTGGGATTCGTGCGCCGGATCGGCCTGTTCCAGGCCACCGCCATCAACATGAGCCAGATGTGCGGCATCGGTCCCTTCGTGACCATCCCGCTCATGGTCGCCGCGTTCGGCGGGCCGCAGGCCGTGACCGGGTTCCTGGCCGGGGCGGTGCTGGCGCTCGCGGACGGACTGGTCTGGGCCGAGCTGGGCGCGTCACTGCCCGGTGCGGGAGGCAGCTACGTCTATCTGCGGCAGGCGTTCCAGTACCGGACCGGCAAGCTGATGCCGTTTCTGTTCGTCTGGACGGCCATGCTGTTCATTCCGCTCGGCATGTCCACCGGGGTGATCGGCTTCGTGCAGTACCTCGGCTACGTGTGGCCGGACATGAGCCCGGCGCAGGGCGACGTCGTGGGCCTCGTCGTCACGGTGGGCATCATCGCGCTGCTGTGGCGGCGGGTGGAGAACATCGCCAAGCTCACCGTCGTCCTGTGGACGGTGATGATCGCCTCCGTCCTGCTGGTCATCGCCGCGGCCTTCACCCACTTCAGCCCCGAGCGCGCCTTCACCTACCCCGCCCATGCCTTTGAGGTGACGTCCGGTCACTTCTGGGCCGGCTTTGCGGCCGGCCTGACGATCGGCATCTACGACTACCTCGGCTACAACACCATCGCGTACATGGGCGCCGAGATCAGACAGCCGGGACGCACCATCCCCCGCGCCGTGATCACCTCGATCCTCGGGATCATGACGATCTATCTGCTGCTGCAGATCGGCACCCTGGGCGTCGTGGACTGGAAGGACATGCTCGACCCGCACTCCACGGCGTCCTCCTCCGTCGCCTCCGCCGTGCTGGAGAAGGCCTGGGGCAAGGGCGCAGCCGACACCGTCACGGTGCTCATCCTCATCACCGCCGTCGCCTCCGTCTTCACCGGCCTCCTCGGCGGCTCGCGGGTCCCCTACGACGCCGCCCGCGACCGGGTCTTCTTCCGCCCGTACGGCACACTGCACCCTCGTCACCGCTTCCCCGTACTGGGCCTGCTGACCATGGGAGCCGTGATGGCCGTGGGCTTCCTCATCGGACGGCACACCGACCTGGCGACCATCATCCAACTGCTGACCACGGTCATGGTGCTCGTGCAGTCGCTGGCCCAGATTGCGGCGGTGACCGTACTGCGCCGCCGTCAGCCGGGGCTGCGCCGCCCGTACCGGATGTGGCTCTATCCGCTGCCGGGCGTCGTGGCGCTGGTCGGCTGGCTGGTGATCTACGGCTACGCGGACCGGAATTCGCCCGGCAGGCACCCCATCGAATGGTCGCTGGCCTGGGTCGGCGCGGGTGTCGTGGCCTTCCTGGCCTGGGCCCGTTACGAGAAGGAGTGGCCGTTCGGGCCGAAGCGGATCAGCGAGGAGTATCTCCACGGCGCGGAGCCCTCCGGGGGCCGGAGGGCAGAAAAGAGCCCGGGGCCGGGTCGTCCGCTCCGATGAAGGTGGAAGGGCTGTCGGTGCAAACGGCCCGGCCCCGGGCCTGGTGATGCGTGTGTCGGTGACCGTCCCGGGTGCGGCCGTGGTGACCGGTCGCACCCGGGACGGATCGAGGGGGCTAGCGCATCAGGCCGCCGCCGCCGGTGTGGATACCACCGGCCGGGTAGTGCTTCTTGTGGTGCTTTACGACGCGCTTGATGACGTGCTTGGTGACGTGCCTGGTGACGTGACGGTTCACGATCACCCGGCGCTCGACGTTGCCGTTGAAGCACGTGTTGCCGAAGGCCGGGTTCAGCAGACCCCCGACGTTAACGGTGTTGCCGCACACGTTGATCGGAATGTGGATCGGGATCTGAAACGCATTGCCCGAAACCACTCCCGGTGAATTGGCCGCGCCGCCGGCCGCGCCACTGTCTGCGAACGCTGCCGTAACGCCCCCCAGGGCGGTACCTGCCGCAAGAGCGGCCACAGCAGCCACCCGCGTGATCCGTGACATAACAAATCTCCCGATCGATCCAAGCGGCTCACTGCCGCTTCCTGTTACTTCCCTTCGGCGTATGCGGCCGCAACATGAGTAAACCTGGGATGGTTTCACGCTTTCGAGTGAAAAATGTGGTTAATGGTGCCTTATATGTGTAAAGCGTCTGCTGGGGCGCGTGTTGCTGGGAGCCGGGGCCGCGGAGTCCGGGCTCCGGTGCGGCAGCTGTACGGCCGCATCGGAGCCGCATGTCGCTGCCGACCGACCCGGCCGACCGGCCCGTCCGCCCCCACCGCGGGTGCGAGAATGAGGTCCGTGACGGGCGGGGTGGTTGTCGAAGCGCACGCCGGCCGTGCCGACGCGTAGTCCACGGAGGGGAAGAACATGCTGGTCGGAGCCGCCACGTGAGGCTTCTGCACACTTCCGACTGGCATCTGGGGCGGTCCTTCCACCGCGTGAGCCTGCTCTCCGCACAGCGCGCCTTCCTCGATCATCTCGTCGAGACGGTGCGCGCGCGGAACATCGATGCGGTGCTGGTCGCGGGCGATGTCTACGACCGTGCCGTGCCGCCGCTCGCCGCCGTCGAGCTCTTCGACGACGCCCTGCACCGGCTCGCCGCCCTCGGGGTCCCGACCGTGATGATCTCCGGCAACCATGACTCCGCCCGCCGGCTGGGGGTCGGTGCGGGGCTGATGGAGCAGGCCGGGATCCATCTCCGGACCGACCCGGCAGGCTGTGGCACCCCCGTGCTGCTCGCCGACGCCCACGGCCCGGTGGCGCTCTACGGCCTGCCGTATCTCGAACCCGCCATGGTGCGCGACACCCTCGGCGCGCAGCGGGCCGACCACGCGGAGGTGCTGGGCGCGGCGATGGAGCGGGTGCGGGCCGACCTCGCCGGCCGGCCCGCCGGGACCCGCTCCGTGGTGCTGGCGCATGCGTTCGTCACCGGTGGTGCGGTCAGTGACAGCGAGCGCGACATCACCGTCGGCGGGGTCGCCTCCGTTCCGGTCCCGGTGTTCGACGGGGTGGACTACGCCGCCCTCGGGCATCTGCACGGCTGTCAGACCCTCACCGAGCGGGTCCGCTACTCCGGATCGCCGCTCGCCTACTCCTTCTCCGAGGCCGGTCACCGCAAGTCGTCATGGATCGTCGAGCTCGACGCGGGCGGCGCCGTGCAGGCGGAGCGGGTGGACTGCCCGGTGCCGCGGCCGCTGGCACGGATCCGCGGGCCGCTGGAGGAGTTGCTGGAGGACCCGGAACAGGCGCGGCACGAGGAGTCCTGGGTCGAGGCGACGCTCACCGACACCGTCCGGCCGCAGGAGCCCATGGCCCGGCTCGCCCGGCGCTTCCCGCACATCGTCAGCCTGGTCTTCGACCCCGACGAGGGGCCCGGCCGTTCGGCCGCCTCGTATGCGCAGCGGCTGCGCGGGCGCAGCGACCAGGAGATCGCCGAGGACTTCGTGGAGCACGTCCGGTCCGGCCGGGCGGTCGATGAGCAGGAGCGGACCGAGCTGCGCTCGGCGATCGACGAGGTGCGGGTGGACGACATGGTGGCCGAGGTGGCGCGTTGAGGCTGCACCGGCTCTCCCTCACCGCCTTCGGACCCTTCGGCGGCACCCAGACCATCGACTTCGACCGGCTGTCACGGGACGGCCTGTTCCTGCTGCACGGCCCGACCGGTGCGGGCAAGACCTCGGTCCTGGACGCGGTGTGCTTCGCGCTGTACGGGTCGGTGCCCGGGGCGCGGCAGAGCGGCCAGGCCCTGCGCAGTGATCTGGCCGACCCGCTGACCCTCACCGAGGTCGTGCTCGAACTGACCGTGGCACAGCGCCGGTTGGAGATCACCCGGCTTCCCGAGCAGCCCCGCCCCAAGAAGCGCGGCAGTGGTACCACGAAGGAGAAGGCGCAGAGCAGGCTGCGGGAATTCGTGCCGGCGGCCGGCGGAGGGGGAGCGGCGGACGGCGACGGCCCGGGCGGCCACTGGAAGGCGCTGAGCCGTTCGCACCAGGAGATCGGTGAGGAGATCGGCCAGCTGCTCGGGATGAGCAAGGAGCAGTTCTGCCAGGTGGTCCTGCTGCCGCAGGGCGACTTCGCGCGCTTTCTGCGGGCCGATGCGGAGGCCCGTTCCCGGCTGCTGGGCCGGCTCTTCGACACCCGGCGGTTCGCCGCCCTCGAAGAGCAGTTGAACGTGCGCCGCAAGGCCGCCGCCGACACGGTGACGTCAGGCGACGAACGGCTGCTGGCGCTGGCGCACCGGATGGCGCAGGCGGCCGGTGAGAGCGCCGATCTCACCGATCCGTCCGTCCCGGCGCCGGACCGCGCCGGGGCGGCGGCACCGGGCGCACCGGCACGCGGACGCGGGCGGGCGGCGGCCTCAACGGCGCGGGCGACCGTGCCGGGGCAGGCCGGGCCGGTGGAGAGCGGCGGACGGGGCGGAACCGGCCGTGCCGCGGCCGGGGAGGGCCGGGTCGCAGCGGGCCCCGGCGAGCCGGGGTTCGCGGAAGCGGTGCTGGTCAGGGCGGCCGTTGCCCGGGTGAGTGCCAGGGAGCGGCTGGCGGTCGCGCAGTTGGCGGTGCACGCCGCAGAGGCCGCCGAGCACCGGGCGGCCGGGGAGTGGGAAGAGGCCCGCGAGCGCGACCGGCTCCAGCAGCGGTACGCGGAGGCCCGGCGACGGGCCGCCCGGCTCGACGCCCGTGCCGGGGAACGGGCACACACCCGGGAGCGGCTGGAGCGGGCCCGTGCTGCCGCGGAAGTCGCGCCCGCTCTCGCCCTGCGGGACGCCGCCTGGCACGAACTGGACGCCGCACAGCGCGCCGAACGCCAGGCCAGAAGCCCGCTGCCGGCCGCCCTCGCCGACGCCGAGAGCGACCACCTCGCTGCGAAGGAACGGCAGGCGAGGGAAGATCTCGGCTCGCTCGGTGCGGCCCGCCGGGCCGAGCGGCGCGCCGCCGACCTCGGCCGCGAGCGGGCCGCCCTCGACCGGGAGGCGCGCGCCGATGACGAGACCCTGCGGGACGCCGCCGAGTGGCTTGCCGCATGGGGTGATGCCCGGCGCGCCCATCAGCAGCGCATCGACACGGCCCAGGAGGCCGCCACCCGGGCCGACCAGCTCGCAGCCCGGATCGCACCGGCCGCCGAACGCTGGGAAGCGGCCCGTCGCCGCGACCGGCTGTCCGACGATGTGCGGTCGGCGGAAGGGGAACTGCTCGTCGCCAGGGAGCACTCCGCGGCGGCCCACGAGCACTGGCTCGAACTCAAGGACCGCAGGCTGCGCGGGATCGCCGCCGAGCTCGCGGAGGGGCTGCGCGACGGACAGGCGTGCGCGGTGTGCGGGGCGACCGAGCACCCCGCCCCGGCCCGCCCCGGGGCGGGCCATGTCGACCGGACGGCCGAGGAAGCCGCACTGGCGGCGCACCGCCGGGCCGACGAGACGCGGCAGCAGGCCGAGGCCCACTGCCAGTCGGTCAAGGAGGCGCTGGCCGCCGCGGCCGCCACGGCCGGCAGTACGCCGACCGGTGAACTCGGCGCCCAGGTGGAGGAGCTGCGAGCCGACTTCGCCCGCGCCGGTGCGCTCGCCGACGGCCTTCCTGCCGCCCGTGAGGCGCTGGGGGGCGCCGAGCGGGAGTACGAACGGCGCCGCGACGGTCAGCAGCAGGCCGAGCGCCGGGTCGCCGCCCGTACTTCCCGGCGCGAGGCGCTGGACCGCGAACGGGCCGCCCTGGAAGAGGAGCTGGCCCGGGCGCGCGGCGACTCCCCGAGCGTGGCCGAGCGGGCAGCGCGGCTGGAGCGGCAGGTCGCCCTGCTCGCCGCGGCGGTGGAGGCGGCCCGTACGGCCGGCGCTTGCGCCCAGCGTCTGCAGGACGCCGAGGCCGGGCTGTCCGACGCCGCCCACCGCGCCGGATTCGACACCCCGCAGGCCGCCACCGAGGCCCTGCTGCGGGACGGCGAATGGCGGGAGCTGCAGCAGCGACTCGACGACTGGCAGGCCGAATCCGCCGCGGTGGAAGCGGAGTTGGCCGATCCCGGGGCGAGCGCCGCCGCGGCGCTGCCGCCCGCCGATCCGGGCGCAGCGCAGACCGCGCACCAGGCAGCGGGGGCGCGGCTGCGTAGCGCCTCGGCCACCCACGCCGCGGCCCGGGACCGCTGCACCGAGCTCGACCGGCTCTCCGCGCGCGCCGAGGCCGACGCCCGCGCGCTGGCCCCGCTGCGCGCCGGCTACGAGCGCATCGCCCGCCTCGCCGCCCTCGCCTCCGGTACGTCCACGGAGAACGAGCGGCGGATGCGCCTGGAGTCGTATGTGCTCGCCGCCCGGCTCGAACAGGTCGCCGCCGCCGCCACGGCCCGGCTGCAGCGGATGTCCGGCGGCCGCTACACCCTCGTCCACTCCGACGAACGGGCCGGCGGCGCCCGGCGCTCCGGCCTCGGCCTGCATGTCATCGACGCCTGGACGGGGCACGAGAGGGACACCTCCAGCCTCTCCGGCGGCGAAACCTTCTTCGCCTCGCTCGCGCTGGCGCTCGGCCTCGCCGATGTGGTCACCGACGAGGCGGGCGGCACTCGGCTGGACACCCTCTTCATCGACGAGGGGTTCGGCAGCCTGGACGAACAGACCCTGGACGAGGTGCTGGACGTCCTGGACTCCCTGCGCGAACGCGACCGCAGCGTCGGCATCGTCAGCCACGTCGCCGACCTCAAGGCGCGGATCCCCGCCCAACTGGAGGTCGTCAAGGACCGGTCGGGGTCGACGGTCCGGCATCGCGTACGGGGCTGAGCGGCCTGAGCCTGCCGGGCGGGGGTGTGATCTGGCCCGGCCGGAGGCCCCCGCCCGTCTTCTCGACACCGCGGCCGAGGCCCTGGGCGGCAGGCTGGACATCCTCGTCGCCCACCACGCCCTCAGCGGCAGTGACGGCCCCCTCGACGCCTTGGACGCGGCGATGCTCGACGCCCACTGGGCGGTCAACACCCGCTCGGTGATCCTCCTCGCCCAGGCCTATGCGCGCCGGCGCCCACCAGGGCTGCCGGGCGGGAGGATCGTGCTGATGACCTCCGGCCAGGACCTGGGCGACGGCATGCCGGACGAGATCGCCTACGGCCTGGCCAAGGGGGCGCCGGCCTTGGCGACCCGCAGTCTCGCCACCACCTTTGCCGAGCTCGGGGTGACCGTGAACACCGTCAACCCGGGCCCGGTGGACACCGGTTACGCGGTCGGGGCGCTGCGCGAGCAGGTCGCCGGGCGTTTCCCCGGCGGGCGATGGGCCGCGCCCGACGACCCGGCCCGGCTGATCGCCTGGCTCGCGACCGACGAGGCGGCCTGGATCACCGGCCAGGTCATCAACTCCGAGGGCGGCTTCCGCCGTTGACCCCGGCACCGGCACCGGTCCGGTCCCCGACAGCGGCCTCGGCCCCGGCCGTGGTCGCGGACCCGTCCCTCTCGTAGGCGTACAGTCCCTCGCGTTCCCCGGAGAACCGGAATCCCGCCCGTGCCAGCACCCGCTGGGACGGGACGTTCTCCGGCTCCGTGAGGGCGCACACCGTCCGTACCTCGGGGTGAGCGGCCGCCCAGCCGGCGAGCAGGCGCGCGGCGTCGGTCGCCCAGCCGGCGCCGCGGGCGGACGGGGAGAGGTCGTAGCCGATCTCCACGGAGCCTTCGGCGTCCGGCGGGCCGTGGAAGCCGATGCTGCCGAGCGCCGTCCCCGAGGCCGCGTCGGTCAGGACGAAGACGCCCCAGCCGGGCCGGTAGTGGCCGGCCGCGGCGGCCCGTACGGCGATACCGGCGCCGCCCGCGGTGGCCGCGGCCGGTGTGCCGTCGATCCAGTCGAACCCCGCGGGCTCGCCGTCCGCGACCCGCGCGGCGGTGGCCGGCAGCAGTGCCCGCAGCGCCACCCGGCCGGACCTGAGCACCAGCGGGTAGCCGGCGCCCACGGTGACCAGCGCCTCGAACAGCGGCCGGTGGTCCACCCCCGCGGGCAGACCGCTGACCTGGCCGTCGCCGACCTCCACCACCCGCCACACACCGTCGGTGCGCAGCGCCAGGTCCGTGGTGACGAAGCGCAGCCCCAACTCCCGTACGGCGGGCGTCACCCGGGTGAGATCGGGGACCGGGCGCAGGCCCGGGGTGTCGGGGTGCGGGCCGGTCAGCACCGGCTCGCCGTCCACCCACCACACCCGCGCCTCGCCCACCGCCTCGAAGGACTCGAAGTCGCGCAGCACCACGCCCCCGGTCAAGAACTCCTCCTGGAGGGCGAGGAAGCGGCCGACGACCGCGGCCAGTTGCTCGGTGTCGTCCGCGTCGGGGACGAAGGCGGCCTCGTCCCATTCGTGCTTGCGGGACTTGACCCAGTCCTTGACGACGAGCGGACGGGGCCGGCCCGGTGCGCCGAGCCCGTCGGCAAGTCCTGCCAGCGCCGCCCGCTCCGGCGCCCGGCCGGGCGCGCAGGGGAGCCAGGCGCTGTGCGGGGTGAGCGCGCGGAAGGTCTCGTACCAGCCCGGGAGCTCATGGGCGCGCCGGTATGCCGAAGGGGAGGTCAGCAGCCGGCAGCCGCGGCCGGCGAGCGCCGCGGACAGCTCGGCGTATCGGCCGGCGGGCAGCATCCAGCCGCGGTACCAGACCGGTCCGGCATCCCGCGGGACCCGCGCCACCGCCGCCTCGGCGTCCCCGGCGACCAGTGCCTCGTGGCCGAGCAGCGCGGTCACCGCGCCGGCCGACCGCGCCGCGGCGGCCTCGCCCGCGAAGTGCGGATCGGGGCGCCGGGGACGCAGCGGGTCGCCGGGGAGCAGAAGGAGCGGACGGGTCGCCGCGGGATCCACTGTCATGTCAGCGGACCCTACGGACGGTGGTGGCCGGCCACAACACCCGGTGTGCCGGCCGGCCACCCCACCGATGTGGTGGCCGGCCGCCGTACACCGGGCCGGGATCAGAGCGCCGACAGCTCGGCCAGCAGATCGTCCAGGCCCAGCGAGCCCTGCGACAGCGCCGCCATGTGCCAGGCCTTGAGGTCGAAGTCCGCGCCGTGCCGGGCACGGGCCGCCTCCCGGCCCTGCAGCCACACCCGCTCGCCGAGCTTGTAGCCGATCGCCTGCCCGGCCATGCCCTGGTAGCGGATGATCTCGCTCTCGACGAAGTCGGCCGGACGGCTGCTGTGCCGGGCGAAGAACTCGTGTGCCAGCTGCGGCGTCCAGCGCTCGCCCGGATGGAAGGGGGAGTCCGCCGGGATCTCCAGCTCCAGGTGCATCCCGATGTCGATGACGACCCGGACCGCCCGCATCATCTGCGCGTCGAGATACCCCAGGCGCCGTTCTGCGGTGGTCAAGAAGCCCAGCTCGTCCATGAGCCGTTCGGCATACAGCGCCCAGCCCTCGGCGTTCGCGCTGACGATGCCGACCGTCGTCTGGTACCGGGAGAGCTGGTCGGCGACGTGCGCCCACTGCGCCAGCTGGAGGTGGTGGCCGGGCACACCCTCGTGGTACCAGGTGGAGACCAGGTCGTACGCCGGGAAGCGGGTCTCGCCCATCGTCGGCAGCCAGGTCCGGCCGGGCCGGGAGAAGTCCAGCGACGGCTGGGTGTAATAGGGGGCGGCGGCGCCACCGGGCGGGGCGATCCGCGACTCCACCCGGCGCACCCGCTCGGCCAGTTCGAAGTGGGTGCCGTCGAGCGCGTCGATGGCCTCGTCCATGAGGGACTGGAGCCACTGGCGGGTCTCCTCGACGCCCTCGATCGCCTCGCCGTGCTCATCGCACCAGGCCAGCGCCTCCCACGGGGTCTTCGCACCGGGCAGGACCTTCTCGGCCTCGGTCTCCATCTCGGCCAGCAGCCGGTGGAACTCGGACCAGCCGTACGCGTACGCCTCGTCCGGGTCGAGGTCGGCGCCGTTGAAGTAGCGGGCGAGCCGGGCGTAGCGCTCCCGCCCCACCACGTCCGGTGCGCCCTCGACGGCCGGGGCATAGCTGTCACGGAACCAGTCGCGCAGCTCCACCAGGGCGCCGGTCGCCACGCCGGCGGCCTCGGTCAGTTCGGTGCGCAGGGTGTCCGGGCCGGGGTCGGTGAACTCGGCGAACCAGCTGCGGTCGGTGCCGATCCATTCGTCCAACTGGCCGATGACGGTGCGGACCTGGGTCGGTCCGGCGGGCAGATCGCGCTTCAGGCCGGCGTCGAGTGCGGCGCGGTAGCCCTCCAGCGCGGCGGGTACGGCCCGCAGCCGTTGGGCGATCGCCGCCCAGTCCGATTGCGTCTCGGCCGGGGTGACCGTGAAGACCGCACGGACGTGGTGCAGCGGCGAGCTGAGGTTGCTGACCGTGCGCAGCCCCTCGCCCGCTTCGTGGACCGCCAGCTCGGCGGTCAGCCGCTCGCGGAGCAGCCGGGCGCAGACCTGTTCGGCGGCGTGCTCCGCGCCCGGCCGGGACTCGGCCTCGGCCAGCTTCTCCAGCGTCGTCCGGGCGAGCTGGGCCACCGCTTCCTGGCCCGTCGGGGAGAAGTCGGGGAGCTTGCCGGAGCTCTCGGCGATGCCGAGGAAAGTGCCGGTGATGGGGTCCAGGTCGACGAGGGCGTCGACATGGGCATCGGCGACCTGGCGGGGCAGCGGACCGCCCCCGGAAGTAGTGGTGTGGGACATGCGTCCATCCTCGTACGGATGACCCCGCCGCGTCACCACCGAGAGACGGTACGTCGCTGACGCTTTGCGCTCTGGTCCCTGCGGGAGGTCCGCTTGCGGGGGCGCCGGCCGGGCGTCGGCACGCCCGGCCGGGCGCTACGGGGTGCAGCTCAGCGGCGCCCCGTGCCGTCCTGGATCCATACGCTCTGCGGGGTCTCCTGCCGGGCGGGCAGGTCCGCGGGGCGGGTGGTGATCACCAGCGTGCCTTCCTCGATCTGGTAGTCGAGCGGCAGCCCGAGTCCGCGCATCGCCGCCACCATGCCGGTGTTGGAGGACTGGGTGATCGCATAGACACTCTCGCAGCCGGTTTCGGCCGCCATCGTCACCAGCCGGCGCAGCAGCTCGGAGCCGATGCCGCGCTGCTGCCAGGCGTCCTCGACCAGCAGGGCGACCTCGGTCTCGTCGCCGTCCCACAGCAGGTGTCCCAGCGCCACCAGCCGGCCGGAGGCGGTCTCCACCGCCAGGGTGCGGCCGAACCGCGGGCTGAGCAGATGGCCGAGGTAGCGGTCCGCGTCACCGACCGGGCCGTGGTAGCGCAGCCCCAGGGTCTTCGGGGAGCAGCGGTCGTGCATCTCGCGGGCCGCGGCCAGATCGGAGGTGTCGGCGCGGCGGACCGTGATCTCGTTGCCCTCGGGCAGCGTCAGCACATCACGCCGCGGGGGCACCCGCTGGCCGAGTCTGGCGTCCAGGTCGACCAGGGCGCGTACCCGGGCGAACTCGGCGGGGGTGAACGGCAATTGCGGCCTTTCAATGGTGAGCGAGCCCCCGGAGGGGTCGCGGAATTTCATGCGGTGCTTCTCCAGCACGCCCTCCGTGGGTACCTGCTCCGCGAGCGGCTGACCGCGCAGCCAGCGGGCGGGCACCGAACGAATCGTGCAGCGTCCCAGCAACTGGCGTAGTGACAGGGGGAGTTCGGAGGAGTCCAGGGCGGTCCGGGTCGCCAGGCCCAGCATCCGGGTCGGCGCATCGACGAGGTCGTGCGCATCGGCCCGCTCCAGCCAGCTGTGCGTGCCGCCCGCTTCGCTGACCGTGCGGGTCAGCTCCGCGGACGTCAGCGCGGCGGGCGCGCGCAGCAGGAACTCGTCGACCGTGCCCTCGGACAGCGGGTGGGTCTGCAGGCTGAGGATGTCCACCCGCCGCGCGCCCAGTGCCGTGCACAGCACGGCCAGGCTGCCGGGCTCGTCCCGGACCGTGGTCCGCATCCGCCACAGCACCGTCTCCTGACCGCCGGCCCCGGGGGCCGGTCCGGTGGGGGACGCCGCCGTGGCGCCGGTATCGGTCGGCGGCGGGGCGTTTTCGTGGCGTCGTGACCACCAGACGTGGAAGCCGGCCATGGCCAGGAGGGCGACCGCGGCGGAGCACAGCATGGCGGGGCCCGACGGGTCGTGCGCGATGGTGTGGGCCAGGACGTCGGCCACCGCCACGGCGCTGAAGAGGGCGGCCAGCTCGACGATGTCCCGCCGCCAGTGATGACGGCGGGTGGCACGGGCAGAGGATGCTTCAGTCATGCACACCAGCCTTGCGCACAGGTGTTGCCTGATCGCCAACACCTTGTGTCCGACGGGTAAAAGACGCAATCGACGCATTGGCCTCTACTGTCCTACCTGTCCCGGTTGCAGCACCTTGCTGAACAGCACCTCACCGCCCTCCTGACGCAGCCGCACCGTCATCTCCCCGCTTCCCCCGTCGATATCGATCTCGCCGAAGTACTGCGGGCTCTCCGCGGGAGAGGTGTTGGCACGGTCCGGCGCTTTGATGAACGGCTGCTCGGGCCCGAATGTTCCGTCCAGCTTCACCGCGGGGAATCCGCCCGCGTTCAGCGGGCCGGACACGAACTCCCAGAACGGCGCGAAGTCCTTGAAAGCGGCCCGCTCCGGCGCGTAGTGCTGCGCCGCGGTGTAGTGGACGTCCGTCGTCAGCCATACGGTGCCGGTCACCCGGGCGTGCTTGATGTGCCGCAGCAGCTCGGCCAGCTGCAGCTCGCGCCCCAGGGGAGCGCCCGGGTCGCCCTGGGCCACCGCCTCGAAGTTGGTCTTGCCGTCCGGCACGACCAGCCCCAGCGGCATATCGGAGGCGATCACCTTCCACACCGCGGACGAGCGGGACAGCTCGCGCTTGAGCCAGCGCAGCTGCTCGGCCCCGAGAATGCCCTGCGGGTCGTCGGTCTGCCGGTCCGGCGAATTGGCGTTCCGGTAGCGGCGCATGTCCAGTACGAACACATCGAGCAGCGGGCCGTGGTGCACCACGCGGTAGACCCGGCCACCCCGGTCGGGCCGCAGCGTCCGGATCGGGAAATACTCGCTGAACGCGCGCAGCGAGCGCGCGGACAGCACATCCGTCTCCTTCACGGTGTACCGGTCGTCGTCGAGCAGCTGCCCCGGATACCAGTTGTTGTGCACCTCGTGGTCGTCCCACTGGGTGATCGTCGGCACCTGGGCGTTGAAGCGGCGCAGGTGGTCGTCCAGCAGGTTGTAGCGGAACGCGCCGCGGAACTCCGCCAGCGTCTCGGCGACCTTCGCCTTCTCCTCGGTCGTCACATTCCGCCAGATCCGGCCGTCCGGCAGCGTCACCCGTTCGGGGATCGGACCGTCGGCGTAGATGTTGTCGCCGCTGCACAGGAAAAAGTCCGGATTCCGGCGCCGCATGTCCTCATAGATGCGGTAGCCGCCGCGGTCCGGGTTGATGCCCCAGCCCTGCCCGGCGAGATCACCGGACCAGTGGAAGCGCACCCCCTCCCGCCGCCCGTCACCGACCCGGCCGGAATCTCTCCCGGCGTCAGTGGAGGTGCGGCCCGCGGGCGCCGTACGGAAGGTGCCGGTGACCGGCTCGCCGGACCGCCGGGGATCGTCCGGGTCGGCGAGCAGCACCCGGTAGTGGATCTGTTCACCGGGCGGCAGGCCGTGCAGCGAGGTCACACCGGTGAAGTCCGTCCCCGCCCCGGTCACCGGGCCGTGCCAGGTCCTGGCGTTACGGAACGACTCGGTGGCCGCGGTCTGCACCACCATCCGGGCCGGCCGGTCGGACCGTACCCACACCAGACCCGACGAGGTGGTGACATCCCCGACCTGCACGCCCCAGTCGGCGCTCGGCCGCCCGCCGCGGGCCTGCGCCGGTGCGGCGCAGGAGAGTGCGGGCAGCGCCAGTGCCGCCGAGCCGGCCGCCGCGCCCTGCAGCAGCGACCGCCGTCCGAAGCCGTCGCCGGATCCCTGCGCCATCTCCAACCTCCATGCCTCGCCCGACTTCACTGCCGCCCCGTTCGTATCGCTGTCCGGTGCCCGGCAGCCGAACGGACGGTGAACAGCGGCCCGTTCGGCCGCGCGATCCGTCTGCCGCGGGGTGGTATCCGGTCGCGGCTCTGCGACCCACCGGACCCGGGCCATGGTCGCAAGCCCCCCGGCCGATCGCCAGGATGTCGCAGGGACGTTTACGGCTTGGGTACGCGCCGTCGCGGGCCACGGGCAGCCGGCGGACTCGCCAGGGGCGTCTCCTCCGATCAGGCCGGATCGGAGAGACACCCCCTAGGAGGCGCCCTGGCCCACGGTGTCGAGGATGACCCGTGCCACCAGCGCCGGATCGTCGTGCATCGGCACATGTCCGCAGCCCGGCAGCCGTACCAGCCGCGCGCCCGGAATCGTGTGCTTGGCGCGTATGCCTTGGCGGGGGAGCAGCAGGCGGTCCCGGCTGCCCCAGCCGATCGTCACCGGGACGTCCGGCACATCGGCGGTGAACCGCACCTCCCGGCCGGCCGCCAGCGTCGGGGCGAAGCCGGGGCCCTCGCGCAGCGCCCGGGTCTCCGCCACGACGGCCGCGGCCGAACGACGGCCGGGGTGGGCGTAGATGGTGCCGGTCAGGGAGGCCCGGCCGAGTGCGCTGCGGGCCAGGGTCTCCACCACCGGCTCGGGCAGCGCCTGCGCCCCGGCGTACATACCGCGCAGCACGCCGAAGGCGTACCGCCGCTCGGCCGGGGTCCAAAAGCCCGCGGGCGAGAGCGCGGTGACGGACCGTACGGCCCGCGCGCGGCCCAGCTCCAGGGCGAGCAGCCCGCCCAGCGAGTTCCCCACCACATGCGGGCGGTCGGCCCCGAGCTCCTTGAACGCCGCGATGAGCAGCGGGACGACCGACGGCAACGCGTAGGAGGAACCACCGGGCAGCGCGGGGGAGGCGCCGAAGCCCGGCAGATCGAGGGCGATGACCTCATGGGAGGCGGCCAGGATGTCGCACACCGGGCGCCAGGCCTGGAGATGGTGGCCAATACCGTGCAACAGGACGACGGGGTCGCCCGCGCCCTTGCGCTCGTAGGCGACCGTGAACGGCGGCCGGTCCTCGGGGGTGACACGGGCGAAGGAGACCGGGGTGGCCATCAGAACTCCTCGGGGGTGCGGTACGTGCGGTGGTCCCGGGCGTGCGCTGACACGATGCCAGGTGTGGCTACTGCGCGGTATGGGGCCGCCGGGACGAGTAGGCGAGACACCGCAGGCCACACGGCCGGGGTGGCCGGTACAGGCGGCTGCTACGGGTGGTTGTCCCGGTCCGAAACGGATGCCGGATTGGTCTTGACCAAGGGTGGGGGCGGCCATATCGTCGGGATACTGCAACAACCTTTCATAAAGAAGCGCTCATTATCGGGCGTGCAGGCGGCCCGTGGAGAAGCGGGCGCGCCGGCGGGCTCGCGAAGGCGGCGCCTCGGGGGTGGGCCCGAGCCCCACACGGGGCGCAGCCCCGGTAGCGGCCAGTGCGGAGGACAGGGTGGGGACCACGCAGCTCGAAACGGTGCCGGAGCCGAAGTACTGGCACCTCAAGACCGTGCTCAGCGAGGCGCTGGACTCGGAGTTCGCGGTCGGCGAGATTCTGCCCAACGAGCGTGAGCTGGCCGCGCGGTTCGGCGTCGCCCGGGCCACGCTGCGGCAGGCGCTCGAACAGCTGGAGCTGGAAGGCAGACTCCAGCGCCGCCGCGGTGTGGGCACCACCGTCGCACCGCCGAGGATCGGCGTCGCCGTCGACCCCGTCCGCCACACCTGGCCCGGCGCCGCCGGTGACGACTGGCAGCCGCTCGACGCCGTCGTGAGCGACACGTTGCCGGCCGCGGTGGCCGGACTGCTGGCGACCGCCTCCGGCGACCCGGTGCACATCGTGCGCCGCAGCCGGGTCACGCACGGCCGGCCGGTGGCCGCCGAGCTGCTGTACGTCCCGGCGGCCGCGCTCCCGGACTGCGCGCCGGCCGGCTCGCTCGGCGCCCCGGACCGGGCCCGCGCGGTGCTGCACGCGCTGCAGACGCTGGAGCTGGACGCCCAGGACCGTACCGTCGAGCTCGGCTCGGCGCGTGCGGAGGACGCCAGGCAGCTGGACCGGCTCCCCGGCGCGCCCGTCCTCGTGGTCACCACCCGCTATGTCTCCGGGGGCCGTACGGCCGCCGTTGCGGTCTCCACCTACCGGGCGGACACCTGCCGTCTGACCTTCGGGGAGAGCGACGCGGTCGCCTTGCTCCCGGGCTGAGCCGTTCGACGGCTGAGGTACGGGCTCTGCCGGGCCGCGGTCCGGTGGAGCCCGTGTGCGTGCGGCCGTACGCCGGGCGGCGGCCGGGAGAGGGCCGGCCGTGCGCCGCGGGCCGGGCGGTGTGCCGTACAGGCCGCGGCGGCCGGCGGTTCGTCAGTACTGGTCAGTGGTGGTCAGCGGCGGCCCGGTACCGCGTCGCGGCGCGGGGGACGTTCCGTCACCGTGCCCTCCACCGCGAAGAGTTCACCTTCCACATGGTCGAGCGCGAGCCGCAGCGCCCCGGTGGCGACCGCCGCCTCGCCCAGCCGGGACAGGGTGACCTGCGGCGGGCGCAGGCAATAGCGCGCCAACTCCGCGCGCAGCGGCTCCAGTACGCCGTCCAGCCCCGCCGCCCAGCCGCCGATCACCACCAGTTCGGGGTCGAGCGCCAATACCAGGGCCGCGACATCGTGCACCAGCCGCCGCAGGAAACGGTCGACCGCCTCGCGGGCCTGAGCGTCCCCCTCCCGCGCCGCCGCGAACACCGCCGCGACCTGTGCCTCGTCCAGGGGGTGCAGCGGCGTGCCGGTCGTCGACAGCAGCCTCTCCGGTGTCGCTTCACGGCCGAGCAGGTGCAGGGCGCCGATCTCCCCGGCCGCCCCGCCGAATCCGCGGTGCAGGCGTCCGCCGATCAGCGAGCCGGCTCCCGGGCTGAGTCCGGCCAGCACGAAAACGATGTCATCGGAGCCGATGGCCGCGCCCTGCCAGTGTTCGGCCACCGCGGCGGCGTTCGCGTCGTTCTCGACCAGCACCGGGCAGCGGAACGAGCGCCGCAGCCGCTCACCGAGCGGCAGACCCGTCCAGCCGGGCAGTGCCGTGCTCAGCCGTACGGTGCCGTCCGCCTCCACGATGCCGGGGCCGGCCACCCCGACGGCCCGCAGTGAGGACCGGGGCACGCCCGTGCGGCGCAGCAGCTCCGCCACCACGGCGCGGACCCGCTCCAGCCGCTCGTCGGGCGGTGCGCTCTCCTCCACGGGGCGTTGCGCGGTGTCCAGCACCCGGCCGCTCAGATCGGACAGCAGGGCCGCGACGCGGTGCGGGCCGATCTCGATGCCCAGCAGATGCCCGGCCTCCGTACGGAACCGGAACCGGCGGGCCGGCCGTCCCTGGCGGCGGGTTCCGCCTTCCTCGGCTGCGGCCTCGGCCACCAGGCCGGTCTCGATGAGCCCTTCGACCACGCCCTCGACCGTCGGCCGGGACAGGCCCGTCACCTGGACGAGGTGGGTGAGTGTGGGGGAGTCCGCGGCGCGCAGCGCATGCAGCACCACGGCGGAGTTGATCCGTCGCAGCAGGGAGGGGTCCCCGCCGGTGAGCCGCCCCAACGTCCGTCTCCCTCACTTCGCGTGTGGGGCGGATCGTAGCCGGTCACCGGAGGGGCGGCGAGTCCCACGGGGGCGGCCGGGCGGACACGGGAGCCCGGCCCGGCGCGCGCCCGGGAGGGATCGGAGGCGGGGCGCCTTCACCGGTAGGGCGGCAACGGAGGAGGCAGGAGGCGAAGCGCCGGTGCACCGTCAGCGTTCAGGGTCGGCACTGTCGGTACCGTCGGTGCCGGTGGACTCTTCGCCCGCGACCGGAAGGACGAGCCGGGACGGGTGGTGGAGCGAGACCTCGGCCGGCAGGAGCCGGGTGGCCGTCGCCGGAGGCTCGCCGGTGCCGGTGTTGCGGGCGAAGCGTGGGTGGGCGCCGCCGCTGACCTGCAGGCGGATCCGGTGTCCGGCGGGGAAGGAGTAGGCCGTGGAACTCATCGGCACCGTGACGGCGGCCGGGGTGGCTCCGGTGGTGTCCGTGGCGGGGCCGGGCCGCAGGCGTCGCAGCCCGTCGCAGATGTTGGTCGAGCGGCCGCGGTCGTCGACGTCGCAGAGCCGGGCGAAGACATCGGCGTGACCGGTGTCGGTGGTGACCCGTAGTTCCACGCCGACCGGCCCGAGGAGGTGCACCGGCTCGGTGAGCGGTGCGGTGGTGAAGGTCAGGACGTCGTCCCTGGCCTCCAGCGCGGTGTTGTCCTGATACCCGGTCTTGCCGGACAGCAGGGGGCCGCCGACCGAGGGCGTGGGATCGGCCGGGTCGTAGCGGAAGGACACCGGCGCCGGGGCGTTCTCGGGCATCCGGGGGCGCAGGGTGCCGTCGCCGTCGAGGTACCAGTGGTGGGCCGTCGTCGCCGGGGGCCAGTCGGGAAGGTCCTGCCATGCCTGCCGGCCGGCCACGTGCACCCGCGCCTTCGTGGTGCGCGGGCCGCTCGGATCGTCGCACAGGTGGGCCCGCAGCCAGCCGAGGCTTTCGGCGAAGACCTCGGGCCAGCCCTGCTCCATGGCGGAGTTGTGCGTCCAGGGGCCGACGAGCAGGCTGCGGTCGCAGCCGGCCCGCCGCAGCCTGTCGTACTGCTGCAGCGTCTGGTCGAGGGCCACGTCGTGCCAGCCGGTGATCAGGCTGGTCGGCACCCTCAGGTTTTCGGCCACGGACCCCAGGTCCGCCCCGTGCCAGTGCGCGTCCTGCGGCTCGGGGCGGGCCATCGCCTCCTCCAGGAACGGCACCCTTCCGCCCAGGCCGGACACATACGCAGTGCCGAGCGGAAGGGTGCGGGTGATCGTGCGGAAGTGGCGCTGCAGCCGCAGTGCGGCCTGGAGAAACCTCGGCATGCCCCGGTGCTGATGCACCATGCCCATGGAGGTGGCG
This sequence comes from Streptomyces sp. NPDC047049, assembly GCF_040643995.1. NCBI lineage: Bacteria > Bacillati > Actinomycetota > Actinomycetes > Kitasatosporales > Streptomycetaceae > Streptomyces > Streptomyces sp. NPDC047049. Next base: position 244,401 of record NZ_JBEYVM010000004.1, read on the forward strand.
AGGGTGCGCTCCAGCGCGAAGGCGCCGCCGGGGTGGAAGTAGCCGTGCAGGTCGTGCAGGCCGACCTGGATGACCATCGCGCGCAGTTCCGGTGGCGGGTCCGCGGCCAGCGCCCACTGGACGTAGCCCAGGTAGCTGGCGCCGATCGTGCCCAGCGCGCCCGTGAACCAGGACTGCCCGCGCAGCCAGTCGACGGTGGCCCGGCCGTCGGCGGCCTCGTGGCGCCACAGATCGAAGGTGCCGCCCGACCCTCCGGTGCCGCGGCAGCTCTGCAGGACGACGTGGAAGCCCTGTTCGGCGAAGAGCACGCCGTACATCGGCGCCCAGGGGAAGCCCCGGCCGTACGGCGAGCGGACCAGGAGCGTGGGGAAGTCGCCCTCGGCCAGGGGGAAGTAGTGGTCGGTCAGCAGTGCGCTGCCGTCGGCCGCGGGGACCACGAGGCCGGGCTCGTAGGCGATGTCGTGGAGCTTGGGCGGCAGCCCCCGGAAGGTGCGTCGCAGGGCGCGAACGCGCAGGGGTGGCTGCTTCGCGGACGCGTGGTGCGTGGTCGTCGTCATGGTGCCTCGATTCCTGGAGCGGGCTCCGCCATATTTCCAGTACGTTGTACGAGAATAGCGTGTGGTGGGATGGCACCAGGACAGAGGAGAGGTTGCCGTGGCCCGTACAGGAGGCTCGTCAGGGCGTCGTGCCGGTGTGGATCCCGAGTTGCTCTGGTCGCGCGCCGAACGCCCGCGACGGGGCAGGCCCCCGGCGCACGACCGCGCCGCGATCACCGCCGAGGCCGTTGCCCTCGCCGACGCCGAAGGGCTCGCCGCGGTCACGATGCGCGCGGTCGCGGGCCGGATCGGAGCGGGAACGATGTCCCTCTACAGCTATGTCCCCAACAAGGAGACGCTGCTGGAGCTCATGATCGACCAGGTCGGCGGCGACCACCGGCTGCCGCCCGAGCCCTCCGGCGACTGGCGCGCCGACCTCCGGCGGATCGCCCACGAGCAGCGCGCGATCATGCACCGCCACCCCTGGCTGCCGGGCGCCCTGCCCGCGCAGCAGACGCTCGGCCCGAACACCCTCGCCGTATGGGAGTACACCCTCGCCGCCCTCGCCCCCGCCGGCCTCGATGCCCGGGCGAGGCTGGAGACCTTCAGCCTGCTCACCGGCTTCGTGGCCAGCCACGTCCTGTACGAACTCGCCCAGGAGCGGGCGGTCGAGGCGGCCGGCCGCACCTCCGGCGAACTCCTCGATGCCCAGGCCCGCTACCTCAAGTCCGCTGCCGCCGCCGACAGCCTTCCCCATCTCGCCGACGCGCTGGAGGCGACGGGCAACGACCCGGCCCCGCAAGCCGCTTTCGACCGCCTTCTCGACCGCATGATCAACGGTCTTACGGCGGCGACATGACCCCCGCACCGGCGCTCCCGCCGGGGCGCCCCACCGCGGGCCGCACGGCGCGGCAGAGTCAATTGTCAGACCCGGGCGGTTTACTGACGGCATGACCACTGACACGTATCTGGCCACCATCGACCGGTTGCGGCTCCGGGATTTCCCCGCCGTCCGGGCCCGGTCCGCCACGGTCGAGAGCGGGCCGGGATTCCACATAGCCGGTCTGCGGGTCAGCCAGGATTTCTGGGACGCGGACCTCGCCGAGGTGGCCGAGGCCGCGGAGGAGTTCGAGGCCGAGCTGACGGTGCTGGTGCGGGCACTGTCGTTACGGTGGGGCCCGCCCGAAACGCTCGACCTCGCCGTCCACTTGGAACGGTCGGCGAGGGGCCTGCCCGTCCCGCCGCCGCTGGACACGCTGTGCGGATATGTCCCGCGGATGCACGGCTGGCGGGTGCGGGGCCGGTGGATCGGGGTGGGCGTGGGGCAGGGCGACTGGGAACTGCCCTTCCAACTGCTGGTGGCGGTGGGGGAAGGGAGGTGACGCGGCTGCGGACGCGGATACCGTGCTGCGGTGTCAGCGGGGGAAGACGGGGGCGAGCGCCGCGGTGACGAGCCGGTGCGGCGCGCCGGTGCCGTCGGCGGGGACGGTCCACAGGTCCGAGCCGAAGTCGCCCGGCAGGGAGTAGACGAGAGTGTGGTCGTCGCGCCAGACGGCCTGGTCGTCGACGTTGCGGTGTTCGCCGGTCGCCCTCTCGTGCAAGGTGCGCAGATCGAGGACGTACAAACGCCACGGAGCGTTGGGGTCGGCGCCCTTGACGCGCTTCTTGTACGCGAGCTTGGTGCCGTCGGGGGAGAGCGAGGGGCATTCGACGTTGGGGTGCAGGGCCTGGAGGATGCGGGTGGTGCGGTTGCCGCGGACGAGGTAGGTCCTTCCGGCCGTGGCGGCGGTGGCGTAGAAGTGGGTGTCGTCGGCGAAGGTGACGCCCCAGACGTTCACATCGGCCGCGTGCACCGGCCGCCCGTCGACGGTCAGGGCATAGGCCTCCAGGTTGGCGTCCAGCCGCCGGCCGCGGGTGTCGACGACGGAGGTGCGGGTGGAGAAGGCGGTACCCGCGTAGGAGTCCCCGCTGACGAAGACCGTCCAGGCGACGGTACGGCCGCTGGGGGAGACCCGGGCGCGGGTGGGGGTGCCGGCCAGGCCGTAGTGGCGCAGCGGGCGCAGGCGCTTGTCGAGGATCACGGCCCGGTAGGTGTCGCGGAGCGTGCCGTGGACCGCCTGGAGGCAGAGGCCGGTGCCGGCGGCCGCGTGGAAGCGCAGGCAGCGGACGCCGGATGCGGTGCGCGGACCGGTGAGCCGGCCGGCCGGGACCGCGGTGATCTCGTCGCGGTGCGGGCCCCAGGCCATGGTGCGGAAGAGGCTGCGGTGCGGGTCGTCCAGGCGGACGGCTCCGGAGGCCACCGCGGGGCCGCCCGCCTGGGTGTGCTCCTTGCGGGCGGCGCGCCCCGCGGCGTGCAGCGTCGCGCCGACGGCGACCCCGCCGAGCACGAGCACGGTGACGAGCAGGAGGGACAGGCGTGCGCCGCGGCTCAGGGGAGTACGGCTCCAGGGGATACGGCTCACCGTGCGTCCTTTGCGGGGGAGTCCGAGGCCGGCGCCGGGACGGCACGGCGCAGGAGGAAGGTGCTGACGGCCGCGGCGAGCGCCAGGCCGATGACGGCGGTCAGGACGGCGGTGCGGTCACCCCAGGCCGTCCAGGCGGCGCCGAAGGCGAGGGAGCAGACGAACCGGGCGGCGGTCTGGCCGGTCTGCACCACGGCCAGACCGCTGCCGCGGGCCTCCTCGGGCACCGCATCGGCGGTCGCCGCCGCCAGCACTCCGTCGGTCGCCGCATAGAACGAGCCGTGCAGCACCAGCACGGCACCGACCAGGGCCGCCCCGCCGGCCGACGGCACCAGCAGCAGCCCGTAGGCGCCCAGCAGCGCCAGATGCCCGCCAAGGAACAGCCGCCGGCGGCCGATCCGGTCGGCGACGGCCCCCAACGGCACCGCCAGCAGCAAGAACGCCGCGGCCGTGCCCAGCGGAAGCAGCGGGAACCAGCCCGTCGGCAGATCGAGCCGCCGCTGCAGGGTCAGGTACAGGAAGGAGTCGCTGACGGTGGTCAGCCCCAGCAGCACCGCACACCCGGTCAGCCGGCGCACCTCCGGCCGTGCCAGCAGGGCGCGCACCGGCGTCCGGGGCGCGGCCGGGGCCCGTTCGGCGGTGGCCTGCGCGGCATCCGGGAGGCGGCGCGGGACGAACAGCAAAAGGACCACCACACCCAGCACGGCCACACAGAAGCTGACCGTGAAGACCGCGTCGTATCCCTCCGCCGCCACCCGCAGCAGCACGAACGCCACCAGCGGCCCGCACAGCGCGCCTGCCGTGTCCATGGCCCGGTGCACCCCGAACGCCCGCCCCCGGACGGCCGGTTCGGCGGCCAGGGAGATCATTGCGTCCCGCGGCGCGGTCCGCAGCCCCTTGCCGGTACGGTCCACCGCCAGCACCGCCCCGATCAACGGCAACGAGTGCACCATCAGCAACAGGGGTTTGCACAGCGCGGAGAGCCCGTACCCCACCGCGGCCACCGTCTTGTGGCCGCCACCCCCGCCCCGGTCCGACAACCGGCCCCCCACCAGCCGGACCAGCGCGCTCACCCCGTTGTAGACCCCGTCCAGCACCCCGAACCCCCAAGGGGACAGGCCGAGTTCGGCGACGAGGTAGAGCGGGAGCACGGCGGTGACCATCTCCGAGGAGATGTCCGTGATGAGGCTGACGGTGCCCAGGACCAGCACCGTGGAGGGTACGGCGGCTCCGCCGCGGCGGATTCTGCCGGTGCGCCGGCCGCCCGGCGTTCCCGAGGTGGAGGATGCCGGGCGGCCGTCTGTGAGATACACGGGTCAGCCGGCCCAGATTCCGTCGATGTCCTTGGCATCGGCGGCGTGGCCCGCGTGCGAGGTGCCGTACATGTCCTCCAGGGTGCGCAGCACGTCGTAGTGGTTGTAGGTGGTGGCCGAGGTGGAGCCCGGCTGCACGGGCTGGCCGTACAGCACGGTCGGGATCCGGTTGCCGCTGAGCCGGTTGTCCTCGTCGAAGGTGAGCAGCAGCAGGCTGTTGTGGGTCTTGGCCCAGTCCGCATAGCTCTTGAGGTGGTCCTTGAGCCAGGTGTCGCCGGTGGAGACCGAGCAGTCGTGCATATCGCTGCACAGGTTCGGCACGACGAAGGACACGGTCGGCAGCTTCGAGAAGTCGATGGGGAAGGCGTCGAAGGTGTGGGCCGAGTTGGTGGAGACGTTGCTGAAGCCGAACCACGGGTTGTGCTTCTGTGCGTAGTTGCCGCTCTTGCAGGTGGTCGAGCTCTCGGCCGGCAGCGACTCGTTGTAGCTCGCCCAGGACTTGCCGGCCGCCGTCACCTCGGAGGCGAGGTTGGGGGCGCTGCTGAAACCCGGGTCGACGCAGCTGTCGTCGGTGACGCCCTGGGTGTCGCCGGAGAAGAGGGCGTAGTAGTTGGGCTGGCTGGGGTGGGTCTCGGCGTAGGACGCGGTCAGGCTTGCGCCGCCGGAGGTCAGGGAGTTGATGTAGGGGGCGCTGGAGCTGCCCATCACCTGGTCGTAGGCGTGGTTCTCGAAGACGACCACGACCACGTGGTCGGGGGTGGGCACGGCGGTCGCGGCCGCGGCCGGCTGGGCACCGAAGCCGTTGCCGGCCCAGACGCCGAGACCGGTGGTGGCGAGGGTGAAAGCTCCGGCGAGGGCGGTGATTTTGCGGCGGCCCGAGCGTCGGCCGCGGTGGGAGGCGGGGGAGTCGGCGGGGGAAGGTGACGCGGGCGTAGCGAGCACGGGAGTCTCCGTACAAGGGGGGAGGGCTGCGCGGGCGGCGTCAGAGTAGAGCCGTCGGGTAGGCATGTACATGCCTTCAAGGTGGCCGACGGCCGAACGGGGGACGACCTTATGCGCCGTCGTCCGCCGCGAACGCCGCGGCGCGCAGCCTGCCGTACTCCTCGGCCAGCGTCGCCGGTGTCCAATGGGCGTTGAGCCCGCTCGGGTTGGGCAGTGCCCAGATGCGGGTGTCGCCGAGGGTGCGCTCCTGCGGGCCGATCTTCGCGTGCTTGTCGTCGAAGGCGACGCGATAGGCCGTGACACCGGCCACGGCGAGCCAGCGCGGACGCAGCCGGGCCACCTTCTCGGCCAGCAGCCGGCCGCCCTCGCGGTACTCCCGGGCGGTCAGCTCATCGGCCCTGGCGGTCGCCCGGGCCACGACATTGGTGATGCCGAGGCCGACACGGTCTACGACCGCCGCCACGGCGTGAACTGTTCCTAACGGCGGCCACCTGGAATCCTCGGACAGCACCCTCCTGGAAGCCGCCCTGCGCGAGCTCGCCGAGGAGACCGGCATCCCCAGCAGCACCGTCACCCCGCTGAGCGACAAGCCGATCCACATCGACCTTCACCCCGTCGACGCGAACGAACGCCAAGGGCGAGACGAACCACCAACACTTCGACTTCCGGTTCCTCTTCTGCACCGACGCCGACGTCCGCCAGCTCCAAACGAAGAGGTCACCGACGCCGCCTGGCGCGATGCCCACAGCATCAGCGACAGCACCGCGGCAGCACATAGCCCAGGCCCTTCGCTGACCCCCCGATCAGGCCGCCCCTGCGCTTGCGACCCCCGACGTGCGCGGGGCGGCTGTCCGTCTCCGTCCGTCGCGTAAGAACGTGCCTAATGTCCCTCAACGCTTCACAGCGCCTCTACCTGGGCCAAGACTTGACAGCTATAGATAACGCTTGGGCGAAGGAGCTTCGAGAGGAAGCCGAATCGGAGCGGGACCGTACACAGGTGCCCGCGCAGAAGCAGCAGCTCCTCATCCTCGCGGGCCAGGCATGCGCACTCCTCGCAACGGCCGCCTTCGACCTCGGTGCCCTCGGCAGCGCGCGCCGCCTTTCCCGTGCCGCCGCGCTGTACGGAGAAACTGCTCGATTCGACCCGCTGCAAGCGTTCGCCGGAGGCACCCTCGCCTACATCGCCTACTACCAAAACCAGCCGGCAGAGGGCGCCAGGTTCGCACGACGCGCCCAAGCCTTCACCGGCCTCGGCGACGTCGCTCGCCGGCGCCTGGCAGCCATCGAAGCCCGCGCGCTCGGGTACGTAGGCGATGCTCTCTCCGCGCGCAGGGCGCTGGACGTCACACGACACGAGGGACCGGGCCTGACCGATGATCTGCATGACGAAGTAGCAGGCGAGTTCGGGTTCAGCGCCGAACGGCTAGCCATGTCGAACAGCTCAACCTGCCTGCTCATAGGAGACGCTGAAGGGGCAGAAGCCGCAGCCAAGCGATCCTTGGAGCTTGCGGCAGCCAGGCCGGCAGCCGGCCGGGCCGTCAAGATTGTCGGCGGCGCCGCCACTGACCTGGCCATGGCGCGGCTCCTCCGCGGTGACCTGGATGGCGCTATCGCGGCCCTGAACCCCATGTGGGACGTCCCGCGGGGGCAGCGATCACCCGGCATCCTGGCCCGCACCGCACGAGTCCGCCGAGCGTTGACCGCCACCCCGTACAGGACCGCTCCTCAGGCAATCGAAGTGGCTGAGCGAATCGAGGACTTCACCCGCATATCCGATACCCACCAACTCGGGCCCGGCGCGGGGCCATTGGCCGCCCTGAAGGGCTGATCCGCTTCACTGAGGTCGATCGGCCCCGGAAGTGAGGATCTTCGCCTCCTTCTCGGGGGCGATTCCGTGATTCGCCCAGCGCGGATGAGCAACAGGCCGGCCGTCCGCACGCAGCCACGCCCAAGTGTCCGAGATGGTCTCGCGCACCGGCCGGCACCGCAGACCTGCTGCAACGGCCTTGGCCGAGTCCACAGCCCACACCCCTGCGTGCGTGCGCCACAGGGGCAGCTCTGTCCACTGCCGGACGTTGTGCTCGACCAAGCGGCTCGCAGGCGTCCACACCGGGCGCCCCGTGCCTCCGGTCACCTCCAGGCACGCCGTCACGAAGTTTTCGAATGTGATGCCCTCAGCGTGGGCAACGTTGTACGCGCCGGACGTGGAGCCCGCCGCCTGATCAAGAGCGAAGCGGGCTACATCCCGTACATCGACGGGTTGGATGCGCCGCTCGGCCGGGGCCGGAGCGAGCATCCGGCCGACCCCGGCGGTTGGCGACCATCGCGGCAAGCCGGGGGGATGATCATGGCCACAACACACATGCCCACGGCGGCGGGGACGGACCAGATGCGCACGACCCCCCAGGCCAAGACGAAGCCGATGCAGTCCCCATCATGGCGAAGTACACGTGATGGCGAGGGGCGTACATAAGTCCAGGTAGGCGGCACGGCTCCCCGGGGCGCAGACCTGGCTACCGGGAGTCAGGGTGCCGGGGCGTGCGGCATGCGGAGCTTCGTCCACAGAGAGATGCAGGGCACGCCGATCAGCACCGCAGCATAAATGCCGATATAGGCATGATGGCTGACACGAGTAATAATCAGACCGCCGCCCGCGGCGCCCAGGACGCTGAGCCAGAGGAGGGCGGCGACAATGGCGGACCTGAGCTGCACCGGCTTGGATCGTAACGCGCGATGGACACGATAGGAGCTCCTCCTCAACTGCCGAAAGAATCCGAACAGGCCGCCCAATGCAGCGCCGACCACCGCATAGCGGTCATCGACGTGCTGCATTCGATGCAAGACGACAACCTGGGCGAGCGTGCCGCACAGCGCGCCCCAGAAGACGCAGAAAAAGATGTCGGCGGCGAAGAAGGCGAATTCGCCACTCAATTTCTCCAGCCAAGACTGGGCCGAGTACCCGGCATGGTATGTTCTCTACTCCTCGGGAGTCACCAGAACCCTGACATCGTGCGCGACTCTGTTTCGCTCCAGCGACACGAATGTCCGGATGAATCCCACAGCGAACAGCACCGCAAGGACGAGGACCGCGCCGCGCACGGTGACCGGAGCATGTCTCATGACGTAGATCGGCACCGTGATCGGCGAAGCGGCCATCGCGGCCAAGGCCAGTACGAATCCGCGGCGAAAGGTGTCAGGCTGCACGGCCTGGCCCGGCAGTCGTTCCTCCAGCCGCCCCAGGAGTGGGTCCACCTGCGCCCTGACCGTGGCGCGCCATCTGCGCCGAGCGGTCCGGCCGCGCTCGACGGTCGGGTCGAACAGCACGAACTCCGGGGTCCAGTCGTCGGCGAACCTGATCACCCCGCGCAGCGGATGTCGCCCTCTCCGCAGCCGCGGCGACCGCAGGGGCGGATAGTCCGGCAGTGCCGGCATACGTGACGACGCCCCCCCTTCCCGGCGCAACTCCTCACCCCGCTCGGCGAAATATTCCCCGGCGGCGTCGCGGAATCGGTGGTACTCGTCCGGTCCCGTGCACACCAGAAGGAGCAGACGGGCCGGCGGCAGGGTCTTCACGGCCTCCATGAACTCCCATAGCGTGCCCTGTGCGGATTCCTTTTCATGCGAGATTCCGGCCACCAGGAGAACCAGGCGTGCACGTCGGATCAGTTCGCTCACCTCGGATTTCCATTCATCCGTTTTGTCATCCGTTTTGAGGTAGGACCGATCAATACCGAGTAACGGGTATTTGTCGCCGGGGTGGCCGATCGTAAACAATTTGCCGAAGCGGCGGAAGAAGCGAGCGACCTTCTCTTCTTCGGTGGCCGCGGCGTTGTCGACGTTATGGCCCAGGATTTCCCCGTTCGACAGCCAGAATCTCGCGCCCAACGCCCTCCTCGGATCGGCGAGTTCCCGGTCGATCCCGAAAGAGCGCAGGAACAGGACGAATGTCATGGTCGGGAGGTCCGCCGGCAAGCCCAGGACGGGTTGGATACGCATCGCGAAGGTCCGCCCGATCGGCCCGGCCGCCGACAGCCCGAACGCGGCGAGGGCGAACCAGGCGAGAGAGCAGAGCACCATCCTCCAGTGAAACCCTCCGTCGAACACCCGTCCGACGGAGGCGAACCCCCTGAAAAGGGCGCAGAAAGCGACAAAGATCACGATGGCGTATCGCACCCCGGTGCCTCCTGAGCGTCGTAACACGTAGCGCGTCACACCGGAGTGGGGCTCTTGCTCGGACATCGACATGAAACAAGTAAGCCGACACCGCACGAAGGTGGTAAATGAACGTATCCACACTGGGGGGTGCAGCGAGCCACAGGTGCGCCTGATCGATCGGCGCACCCGCCGTCGTAGCCGACTGTCGTCGGCTGGGGTTCGTGCCACAACCGTGCCAGATGCAGGGGTCAGCCCGGTCAACACCGGTGCCCGCGGTCGAGTAGCCGCCTGCTTCCTCGGCTGGCGAAGCCCCAGCTCAGCCCGCAGATTCCCCAGCCTCTCCCCCAAAGCGGGTGTCGCAGGTTCGAATCCTGCCGGGGCACCAGCGCAAACGGCCCCGACCGATCATGGTCCGGGCCGTTTTGACGGCACCATTTGATGGCAGTCGCCTCTCCCAGTGACAGTCCTCACCGCACATGGAAGCTTGTACGGTGGCCGACTGTCGTTGTTCGTCTACGGCAGGAAGGACCCGCCGTGCCCACTACGTTCACCGGTCTCATGCTGCTGGTCGTCCTGCTACTGCCAGGGCTGACGTTCGTCGTCGTCCGCGAGCGTCAGGGAAGCGAGCGTCGGCCTACGCCCTTCCGGGAGACCGGAACCGTGGTGTTCTGCAGCGTTCTCACCGAACTGGTGACACTCGCGCTTTTCGCGGCAGCGCGCGGCCTCATGCCCAGTCTGACGCCAGACGTCGGTCGCCTCGTGCGCGAAGGCGGTAGCTACGCGCGCGATCAATATGTCCAACTTGGCTGGTGGGCTGGCGGTCTATTGCTGTTCTCATGCGCTCTGGCGGCCGCGGCCGCAGCCCTCACAGGTAAGCGGCCCCATGCATCCGTCACGTCGGCATGGTGGGTCATGTTCGACCGCTGGTACCCCGGAGAAGACCCCATCGTCGGCTGCGTGCTGGAAGATGGCTCCTACATCGAGGGGCGGCAGGCGTCGTTCAACGTCAGCTCAGACGACTCCCCAGACAGGGACCTGGTGCTGGTGGAACCGTTGAAGTATCGCGCGCCCGGCGCGACCGAGGTACAGCACTTCCCATGGGGGGCGGCATGCATCTCGGCCCGCCGGATCGTGACCATGTTCGTCAGTTACCCCGACCCTGAGCAGGAGGCGGGGGAGGCGGCGACGCAGGGGTCCGCCCCGGCTGCCTCATAGGTTTGTGACCACGCGTATCGGATGAACCCGATGGCTTCGTCTGCGGTTGGCCGCCTGAACCGGGCGTATTGGGCGAATCAACCATGGCGCATCCTTCCCGGACATACACGTCCTGGCGATTGCCGCGACAACGCTCAGGACCTTCCCTGCGAAGAGCCTACAGAGCTGCAAATGCCCCATCGAGGGGCGAGGCCGAAACGTGGAAGCCGCGTATCGCGCCTGGAAGCCAGCGGTTCCCCCGGGCAGCTCAAAGTCACAAAACGCCACCGCGCTGCCAGACCTGTCGCCTAGTGTGAGGCTCCACCGGTCCTGCTCGGGAGCAAGGAAGACGATGGTAAATCCGCGCGCGTTCCTCAGCTTCGACTTTGATCACAACGAGCTTCAGAAGAAGATGTTCGCAGGCCAGGCGGTGAGCGACTCACCCGCGCCGTTCACCGTCGAAGACTGGTCGAGCAAGACCTCGCTGCCCCAAAGCCAGTGGGAAGCCCTCATCAAGAAGAAGATCGCAAACACCCGCATGTGCATCGTTCTGGTGGGCCGGCACATGGCGACCGCCACGGGTGTGGCCAAGGAGATCGCCATGGCCAAGGAACTGCTGGTCCCCGCCTTCGGCGTCTATGTCGACGGCGCCGGACCCAGCAGCCCACTGCCCGTCGGCCTGCCGCGGAACCGCACCATCGCATGGAAGTGGGAACTCATCGCTCTGGCGGTGCGGCAAATGATGGGCGAGGGCAAGAACGCGTGAAGCGGGCCATCATCGTAGGCATTGACCACTACCCGGACGGTCAATCCCTGGGGGGTTGCGTCGCAGATGCGACAGCGCTCGACAAGCTGCTTTCTGCCAACGCTGATGGCAGCCCGAACTGGCGCACTCAATTGATCACGGGAGAGGAGGGCGTTCCTGAGGTAACGCGGGACGGCCTGCGTCACGCCCTCACCCAACTGTTCGCCAATGCTCGTGACACGGATTTACTCTTCTTCTTCGCCGGCCACGGGGCGCAGACGCTCTGGGGCGCTGATCTGGTCACCCAGGACGCTACAGACCATACGCTGGGCGTATCGATGAATGACCTGATCACCCTGGCCAACGATTCACCTGCCCGCAGTGTCACATTGATACTCGACTGTTGCTTCAGTGGAGATCTGGGAAATACACCAGGGCAGCAAGCCGCAGCCGTTGCAGAGAACTTCCGCCTGAACAAGAGCATTCTGCGGGAGAACGTCACCATCCTGGCCGCAAGCCGCGGAATCGAGACATCGCAGGAGGTAGACGGACACGGCGCCTTTACCCGCGTCCTCCTTGACGGACTCGAAGGAGGAGCCACCGACCACCTGGGTAAGGTCACTGCGCTCAGCCTTTACGGATACATAAGCCCAGCCTTTGACGCGTGGCAGCAGCGCCCGGTCTTCAAGGCGAACCTGACCGAGCCCGTTGTTCTGCGCATCGGTCCGCCATGGCTGGACGCCGCCATGCTGCGAAAGTTGCCCGAACACTTTCCTGAGGCAGACAGTCGAGTACGTCTGAGCCCAGAGCACGAGGGCGAAGGGAGGCCTCTGCCTCCGGGAACTTTAGGCACTCCAAAACAGCAGCAATTCGACTATTTCGGACGGCTGCGCAACGCCAATCTTGTCACCACGGACGGTCAACGTGATCACTACTGGGTAGCCATGGAAAGCGGAGAGGTTTACTTGACTCCCATGGCCCAGTACTTCTGGAAGCTGGCCAAACGAAAGGTGCTATGAAACGCATCGGGTGTACCGGACACCAGACGTTGAGCGTCGCCACAAGACGGCATGTCGTGGACGTCATGCTGGCTGAGCTAAGCGACATGAAGGAAGAAATCTTGGGGGTGACGTGCCTCGCGGAGGGGGCAGATCAGGCTTTCGCGCTGGCCATGCTTGCCCGCGGAGGACAGTTGCATGTTGTCATCCCGAGTAGAGATTACGAAAACAGCTTCCAAAGCAACGAAACGCGATCGGTCTACAACTCTCTACTCCAGCTTGCCACCTCCCGCTCAGAGCTGGACTTTTCTACGGCTGGTGAAGACGCATATTTGGCCGCAGGGCAGGAGGTAGCTGATCAGAGCGATATCCTGCTGGCAGTCTGGGACGGCAGACCGGCGGGCGGAAAAGGCGGCACCGCCGATATCGTGACCTATGCCCGGCAGCGAGGTATGGACGTCCGCATCATCTGGCCACCGGGCTCGACAAGGCAGTAACACCAAGCAGTCCCTAGGGGGCGCGGGACGCGATCAGACTCTGCGCGAGAGCGCGGTCGTACAGCTTCGTTGCGATGACGCCCCGAGGAGTCAGGACGGTCGACCACACCTTGACCGCGTGCACGGTCCGCCGCTGGTCATCCTTTTCCTCCAAAATTCGCACGACCAACGCATGGTGCATCAATTTCGCCACGGACCGTACATCGACGGAGGTCAGCTCCAGCATCGCCAGGATCTGCTCAGCGTTGTTGCGTGCGGTCAGATGCGACGGGTCGTATGTGCCCTTCCTGCCACAGGGTGGGAAAGCAATCGTCACGCGGTGCTGGAGGCCGCATCTGCGGATCAACTCGATCTCCCACGCGAGGGAGGGACGCATCTCGCGCCCTGGCGCGAGCAGCAGGACGATATGCGCGGCTTGCCCCACTAGTGCGGCAACATGATCCTGCCAGTCCTCGTCAGGTGAACGCAGGTAGACCGGACCAGGCGGCGAATACCGCACAGCGGCATCCACCAACGTGTAGGCCGCCATGTCGTGATGACGCAACAGAGCCCGCGCCGTCACCTGCTCCAAGGTCAAGGCAGGTGACCACAAGCCGATTTGGGGATGGGTGGGGAGTAGCACTTTGCCATCGCCGCCGAATGTCCGCAGCATCAGACAGTACGAGGCATCCGACGCGAGTACAGAGTCGATGACCTGGGCGCAGTCCAGGCTCTCGTGGAGCCGCTTGTACCGCAACCACCACCGCAGGCCACTACCCAAGCCGAGGGCGAAAACCGGTAGGACGGTAACACCCCAGATCCCGGCGATCGATTCGAGCACCTTCTCACTCCCAGCCTGCTGGTCGAGAAGGACGTACGCGAGAGGAGGGACGAACAGCAGAGCGGCCAACAGCAGACCGACCTCCCGGACGAACCTGAGGAAGCGCCATCTCAACGGGGACACCGGCCTTCGTGTTCGACGCCGCCCATTCGCTCGGTAGGGACGGCGGCTCTCAGGCTTCTCGGTGCCTGTTGCGCCACGCATGGACGCCCGGCAGCAGCGCAGAGTCCTCGCCGACCCCGCGCCCCTCCAAGACGCCCTCAACATTGTTGAAAAAGCCGACGGCGAAACGCCGCTGCCAGGCCAACAGGGCCGGTACGGCTGCCAGAGAGACGCCGTTGGTAAGAACCGCCAGCCCAACAGAAACGCCGGCAACCGCCCCAGTCTTGACAGATGGCAGCTTCAACACCACGGTGGAATGACCCGGATCGGCGTCGACCACCTCCGCGGAAACCGCGCCGCCGCGGCGAGCGTTGAAGGTCACCATCGCAGCTTCCGGCCTCACCTCAATGATTGGGTAACGCAGCAACTCGACGGCTCCCGTCAGTGCGTCGAATGCCCGACGCCGGGAAGCCTGCAACCGGCGCTCGTAGCGCCTGGTGGTCAGGAGCTTCGGCTCGCCGGGAGAAGCTGTGTCTGCTTCAGAGGCGGGAAATACTCCGTGCCCCTCAAGCGTCTCCAGGAGCCGGCCGAAGTCGTATGGCCAGTCCGAATCAGCGAGTCTGACGGCTTGCAGGCGTGAAAGCGTCTCGAGCGAGGGAGGTAGTTCATGCCCTGGTGGCATCACTGCCCCTCCGACGAGCACCGGTATGAGAGCTTTGCCGTGCCGGAGAGCGGTCTCCAACTCAACGCGTACCAGGTCGGCCGACTCATCCAGCCGCCGCTGCCCCTGGTCATTCGAGCTACTCAGCCAGTCAGGCCCTAAGACCGCGATCACCGCGCGAGACGCGAGTAACGCCCGCTCCAACTCCACTACGTAGTCCCGGGCGGGCAGGTTCGAGTCGATGTCCAGATAGACACGTTCCTTCCCGAAATACCTCCGCAGGTCGGCAGCGAGTCGTCCGGTCCACGGCGCCGAGTCCGAACGTCGATAAGAAATGAATATCGCCCGCCGCTCCTTCGCGGACGTCCGATCTTCAGGTGCTGGCATCACCGCTCCCGTCCGCGTCCTATCCGCCCGGCTCATGTGGAGGGGACCACAAGGGCGCTGTACGCAGCCTTCCGACACGCACACGTGAAAACAAGGGTGCAGGGGAGCGCACAGACGGCGCACGCAAGTTGTCCGCGGACGGTGCAAGAGGACCCGTCGCTGTCGCAGGAGCACGCCCGGTGCCGGCGAGGGCGAACGCCCCCGCGAGTGCGGTGACTTTGCGGCGGCGGGAGCGGCGGATGCGGGAGGAGGAGGGGGACGCTGCGGCGGAGGGGGACGCGGAGAGGGCAGGCACAGGGGTCTCCCTACGGGAGTGGGGGCTGCGCGGGCGGCGTCAGAGTAGAGCCGTCGGGTAGGCATGTACATGCCTTCAAGGTGGCCGACGGCCGAACGGGGGACGACCTTATGCGCCGTCGTCCGCCGCGAACGCCGCGGCGCGCAGCCTGCCGTACTCCTCGGCCAGCGTCGCCGGCGTCCAATGGGCGTTGAGCCCGCTCGGGTTGGGCAGTGCCCAGATGCGGGTGTCGCCGAGGGTGCGCTCCTGCGGGCCGATCTTCGCGTGCTTGTCGTCGAAGGCGACGCGATAGGCCGTGACACCGGCCACGGCGAGCCAGCGCGGACGCAGCCGGGCCACCTTCTCGGCCAGCAGCCGGCCGCCCTCGCGGTACTCCCGGGCGGTCAGCTCATCGGCCCTGGCGGTCGCCCGGGCCACGACATTGGTGATGCCGAGGCCGTGGGCGAGCAGTTCCTCCTGCTCGGCGGGCCGGAACTGGCGCGGAGTGAATCCGGCGGCGTACAGGGCCGGCCAGAAGCGGTTGCCGGGGCGGGCGAAGTGGTGGCCGGTGGCCGCCGTCATCAGCCCGGGATTGATTCCGCAGAAGAGCACGCGAAGGCCGCTCGCGGCCACGTCGGGGACGAGGCGGTCGCGAGCGGCTTCCAGCTCTTCGGGGGTGAAGCGCACGGGTCCTCGGGTCAGAGGATCGAGCCGGGCGTGTAGGCCGCGGCCTCCGGGTGCTGCTTGGCGATCTCCTCGATCCGGGCGACGACGGACGCCACCTGGTCGGCCGCCGCGCCGGTGAAGGAGAGCTTGTCCGCCATCAGGGCGTCCAACTGCGCCTTGTCCAGCGGGATCCGCGCGTCCGCGGCCAGCTTGTCCAGCAGCTCGTTGCGCTCCGCGCCCTGCTCGCGCATCGCCAGCGCCGATGCGACCGCGTTCTCCTTGATCGCCTCGTGTGCCTCCTCGCGGCCCACCCCGGCGCGTACGGCACCCATCAGCACCTTGGTGGTGGCGAGGAAGGGCAGGTAGCGGTCCAGCTCGCGGGCGATGACGGCGGGGAAGGCGCCGAACTCGTCGAGCACGGTCAGGAACGTCTCCAGCAGGCCGTCCAGCGCGAAGAACGCGTCCGGCAGCGCGACCCGGCGCACCACCGAGCAGGACACGTCGCCCTCGTTCCACTGGTCACCGGAGAGCTCACCGGTCATCGAGGCGTAGCCGCGCAGGATCACCATCAGACCGTTGACGCGCTCGCAGGAGCGGGTGTTCATCTTGTGCGGCATCGCCGAGGAGCCGACCTGGCCGGGCTTGAAGCCCTCGGTGACCAGCTCGTGCCCGGCCATCAGCCGGATGGTCTTGGCCAGCGAGGACGGGGCGGCGGCCAGCTGCACCAGCGAGGTGACCACGTCGTAGTCGAGCGAGCGCGGGTAGACCTGGCCGACGGAGGTGAAGGCCTGGCCGAAGCCGAGGTGCGCGGCGATCCGCTGCTCCAGATCGGCGAGCTTGGCGGCGTCACCGCCGAGCAGGTCGAGCATGTCCTGAGCGGTGCCGACCGGGCCCTTGATACCGCGCAGCGGGTAGCGGGAGAGCAGGTCCTCCAGGCGGCCGTACGCCACCAGCAGCTCATCGGCAGCGGTTGCGAAGCGCTTGCCCAGCGTCGTGGTCTGCGCGGCGACATTGTGCGAGCGGCCCGCCAGCACCAGTTCGGCGTGCTGGCCGGCCAGCGAGCCCAGGCGCGCCAGCACGGCGACCGTACGGTCCCGCATCAGCTCCAGGGACAGCCGCACCTGCAGCTGCTCGACGTTCTCGGTCAGGTCGCGGGAGGTCATGCC
Organism: Streptomyces sp. NPDC047049; assembly: GCF_040643995.1. NCBI lineage: Bacteria > Bacillati > Actinomycetota > Actinomycetes > Kitasatosporales > Streptomycetaceae > Streptomyces > Streptomyces sp. NPDC047049. The sequence continues at coordinate 261,319 of NZ_JBEYVM010000004.1, forward strand.
CTTGTGGACCTGCTCATGGCCGGCGAGGGCGTTGAACTCCTCGATGCGGGCCTTGACGTCGTGCCGGGTGACCTTCTCGCGCTCGGCGATGGAGGCCAGGTCGACGGTCTCCAGGACCCGCTCGTAGTCGGCGAGCGCCTGCTCGGGGACCTTCACCCCCAGGTCCTTCTGCGCGCGCAGCACGGCGAGCCACAGCTTCCGCTCCAGCTTGACCTTGTACTCGGGGGACCACAGCACGGCCAGCTCCGCGGAGGCGTAGCGGCCGGCCAGGACATTGGGGATGCGAGGCTTCGCAGACACAGCAGTCACGTGGTGAGAGTCTACTGGCGGTTTGCGCAGGCCGGCGGCCCGGTCCCGGCTGTACGTTCCTCCAAGCATTCTCCCGGGCATTCCCCGGGCCGGGACGCCGGGTGCGGTACCCGGCTTCCCGGCCGGGAGCGGGAGCTCAGCCCTCGTACGGCAGCAGCTCGGGGCGCTTGGCCGGGCGGCCGTCGCCCGACGAGCGGCCGGTCAGCCGCCGGCCTATCCACGGCACCAGATGCTCGCGCGCGAAGCGCAGGTCCCCGGCCCGCCGCGCACCCCAGCCCGGCGGTGGGGCGGCCGGCAGCGGTGCGTCCCAGTCCGACGTGGCGGGCAGCCCGAGCGCCTGCCAGACGGCCTCCGCCACCCGGAGGTGCCCCTCGGCGTTCAGGTGCAGCCGGTCCTCGGCCCACATCCGCGGGTCGGACAGCGCCCGCGACGCATACAGGTCGACGACCACCGCACCGTGCCGCGCGGCCGTCGCGTCGATCCGTGCGAACAACTGCTCCATCCGCGGCCGGTAGCGCTCCAGCACCGGCCCCTGCCGTCCCGGACTGCGCATCAGCACCAGCCGCCCGCCGCCCCGCGCCAGCAGGGCCGCGGCCTCCTCGAACCGCGCGCACACCCGGTCCACGTCGCACCGCGGCCGCAGAACGTCATTGAGCCCGCCGACCAGCGTGACCAGATCGGCGCCCATCGAGGCGGCCGGCCCGCACTGCTCGTCGGCGATCTGCCCGATGAGCTTGCCGCGCACCGCGAGATTGGCGTACCGGAAGCCGGGCGAGGCGGCCGCCAGCCGGGCGGCGAGCAGATCGGCCCAGCCGCGGTACGAGCCGTCCGGCAGCCCGTCCGACATCCCCTCGGTGAAGCTGTCGCCGACCGCGACGAAACTGGTGTAGTGAGCATTCATTCCCATGGCGCGGTGATCCTACCGCTCGCCATACCGCGCGGTATGGCGAGGTTCGCGGCGGTGCGCCCGGCACCTGCGGTGTACGGTCTGAAGTCGTCGTCAGGGCGAGGAAAGGTGCAGGTGGAAACGCGATGACTGCTCGCCGGGAGGCCGGACCCGACGCGCTGACCTTCACCGAACGGGGCCGCCGCCAACAGCTCATCGAGGCCACCATCGACCTGATCTCCACCCGCGGTTACCCCGCCACCTCGCTGTCGGCGATCGCCGAGCGCGCCGGGCTGTCCAAGGCCGCGGTGCTCTACCACTTCTCCTCGAAGGACAACCTGACCCGGGCGGCGCTGGAGCAGGTGATGGAGCAGTTCCGCGCGCACGTCGGCGAACGAGTGGCGCGGGCGGCCGGCCCGCGGGACGCGATCGTCGCCTACGTGCGGGCGATGATCGGCTACCAGCAGGCCCACCGCCGCCAGGTGCGCGTGATCACCGAGATGCTGCTCGACGACGAGGGAGGCACCCGGCTCAAGACGCCCGGCTCGCACGACACCCACGGCCGCTGGCAGGCCCTCGCCGCTTTGCTGACGGGAGGTCAGGAGGCGGGTGCCTTCCGGGAGTTCGATGTCCAGGTCGTTGCCCTGGCGATCGGCGGGGCGATCGACGGGGTGATCGCGCACTGGCTGGTCCACCCGGACCTCGACCTGGACGCCGCGGCCGCGGAGCTGGAGGAGTTCACCCTCAGCGCGATCGAGCCCCGGGCATGACCCGGGCGAAGGCGGGAGCCCGCTCGGGGCGGACCCCGAACCCGCCCAGATAGCCGGCCACCGTCCGCAGCGGCGGCACCCGCCGCAACAGCCGCATCGGCACCGGCAGCCGGTCCGCGTCGAGCGTGCCGTCCAGCGCGGACCGGATCATCGTGTGCTCGGCCTGCTGGGACTTCTGCACCACGGCCATCGGCAGGTGCCGCCGCTTCTGGACGCGCGCCAGATCGGCCACGCCGACCGTGCCGCGGCGCAGCGGCGCCGCCAGGATCCGGGCCGCCGCGACCGCGTCCTGCAGCGCCAGATTGACCCCCACGCCCCCGACCGGCGACATGGTGTGCGCCGCGTCCCCGATGCACAGCAGGCCGTCCCGGTACCAGCGCCGCAGCCGCCCGAAGGTCACCTCCAGCAGCTTGACGTCGTCCCACGAACCGATGGCGCCGGTCACCTCGTCGTCCCAGTCGAACAGCGCCCCGAGCCGGTCACGCAGCCACTGGATGTCGTGGGCGCGCAGCTCCGCGTCCCGGCCCTTCTTGATCAGATAGGACGTCTGGTAGTACGTGCCGCGGTCCATGGTGACCGCCGCCTGGCCGCCGCCGAAGCGCGCGAAGACCCGGCCGCTCTTGAGGTCGCCGGGAGGGGAGTCCCCCCTGCGCATGGGGGTCCCCCCGCTCGGGCGAAGCCGGGAGTGGGCGAGCAGTGGAGAGCTTGGGGGAGCGTCCACCCGTACCTGCCAGACGTCCATCGGAACCTCGAACAGCCGCTGCCGGAGCCCGGCCGCCTGCCGCACCCGCGAGTCCCGGCCGTCGCACGCGACCGTCAGATCCGCGGTCAGCTCGCCGGGTTTTCCGTGCTCGTCGCGGAAGCTCACCCCCGTGACGCGCCCGTTCTCGGTCAGCAGTCCGCTCACCTCGGTGTGCATCCGCAGGGTGAAGCGCGGCTCCTCGGCGGCCGCCCTCGCGAGCAGATCGAGGAAGTCCCACTGCGGGACCATGGCGATGTACTTGTGCCGGCCCGGGAGGTGCCGCATCTGTCCCAGTACCACCGTGGTGGTGCCCACCTGCGCCCGCATCTCCTCCAGCTTGGTGAACGGCAGCCGGGCGAACGCCTCGCCGAGGCCCAGTTCGTCCAGCAGCCGCAGGGTCGACGGATGAACGGTGTCCCCGCGGAAGTCCCGCAGGAAGTCGCCGTGCTTCTCCAGGACGGTCACCTCGACGCCGGCCCTGGCCAGCAGCAGTCCGAGCATCATCCCGGCGGGTCCCCCGCCCGCTATGCAGCACCTGGTGCGATCCATGCCCCTGCCCCCTCGTCGCGTCGGATGCGATGGCGACCGGTGCGGGCGCGCACACGACTGAGTGCGCAGTACGGCTGAGCGCGCACGCGTCTGACCGATCGGTCAACAATCTAACCGATCGGTCAGACGCTCGGGCTGCCGCCCCTCGTCAGGCCCCGGGCCGCTGCAGCACCAGCTCCCGGAGCACGTCCTCCATCGTCACCAGCCCGGCCAGCCGCCCGTCCTCGCCGATCACCGCGGCCAGATGCGTACGGGATCCGCGCATCGCCGCCAGCACGTCGTCCAGCAGCGTCGAGGCCTTGACCCGGGCGATCGGGCGCAGCGCGGACACCGGGAAGGGCACATCGCGCGGGGCGGCGTCCAGCGCGTCCTTGACGTGCAGATAGCCGAGGATGCGGCGGGTGTCGTCGACGACGGGGAAGCGGGAGAAGCCGGACTCGGCGGCCAGCTGCTCCAGCTCTTCGGGCGTGGCCCCCATCCGCGCGGAGACGACCTTCTCGGCCGGCAGCACCACATCCCTGACCGGGCGGCGGCCCAGCTCCAGGGCGTCCCGCAGCCGCTCCTGTGCGCGTTCGTCGAGCAGCCCGGCCGCCCGCGAATCCTCGACCATCTTCGCCAGCTGGTCGTCCGAGAAGGTCGCGGCGACCTCGTCCCTGGTCTCCACCCGCAGCAGCTTGAGCAGCGCGTTGGCGAGCGCATTGATCGCGTAGATCACCGGGCGCAGCGCCCGGGTCAGCGCGACCAGCGGCGGCCCGAGCATCAGGGCGCTGCGGACCGGTTCGGCCAGTGCGACGTTCTTCGGCACCATCTCGCCGAAAAGCATGTGCAGGTAGGTGGCCAGCGACAGCGCGATCACGAACGAGATCGGGTGGATCAGCGTGTCCGAGATCCCCACCGCGTGGAACACCGGCTCCAGGAGGTGCGCGATGGCCGGCTCGGCGACCGCGCCCAGCACCAGGGTGCACAGCGTGATGCCCAGCTGGGCGGCCGCCAGCAGGGCCGAGACATGCTGCAGCCCCCACAGCACGCTGGTCGCCCGGCGGTCACCGCGCTCCGCGTACGGCTCGATCTGGCTGCGGCGCACCGAGATCAGCGCGAATTCGGCCCCCACGAAGAAGGCGTTGACGACCAGCGTCAGCAGGCCCACGAAAAGCTGCAACCCGATCATCGGCGGGCCTCCGCGTCCTGCTCGTCATGGCTGCCCGGGAGCGGGGCGTGCAACAGCACCCGCGCGGCACGATGACCGGCGGCGTCCAGCACATCCATCCGCCAGCCGGCCACCTCCAGGGTGTCGCCGGCGACCGGTATCCGGCCGAGTTCGGTGGCGACCAGTCCGGCGAGGGTTTCGTACGGGCCCTCGGGCAGCCACAGGCCGATCCGCTGCAGCTGGTCGGTGCGGGCGGAGCCGTCGGCCTGGTAGACCCTGCGGCCCTCGGCGTCGGTGCCGGCCGGCGCCAGGTCGGGGGTCTCCATCGGATCGTGTTCGTCGCGGACCTCGCCGACCACCTCCTCGACGATGTCCTCCAGCGTCACCACGCCGGCCGTGCCGCCGTACTCGTCGATGACCACGGCCATCGTGCGCCTGCCGGAGAGCCGGTCCAGCAGCCGGTCGACGGTCAGCGTCGTGGGCACCAGCAGCGGCTCGCGCACCAGCTCGGACACCGGGTGCCGCGGCCGGCGTTCGGCCGGGACGGCGAGGACGTCCTTGATGTGCGCCACCCCGACGACGCTGTCCAGACTGCCGCGGTAGACGGGGAAGCGGGACAGTCCGGTCGCCCGGGTCGCGTTGGCCACGTCCTCCGCGGTGGACTGCACCTCCAGCGCGATCACCTGCACCCGCGGGGTCATGACGTTCTCCGCGGTCAGATCGGCGAGGTTGAGGGTGCGGACGAACAGCTCGGCGGTGTCGGGCTCCAGCGCGCCTTCCCTGGCGGAGTGCCGCGCCAGCGCCACCAGCTCCTGCGGACCGCGGGCCGAGGCCAGTTCCTCGGCGGGCTCCAGCCCCATCCGGCGGACCATGTGGTTCGCGGCATTGTTGAGATGCCGGATCAGCGGTTTGAAGGCGGCACTGAAGCCGCGCTGGGCGGTGGCCACCCGCTTCGCGATGGCCAGCGGGTCGGAGATGGCCCAGTTCTTCGGCACCAGCTCGCCGACGACCATCAGCACGACCGTCGAGATCGCCGTGCCGAGCACCAGGGCGGCCGATTCCGCCACCGAATGCGGCAGGCCCATCGCGTCCAGCGGTCCCGCCAGCAGGGTGGCGATCGCCGGCTTGGACAGCATGCCGATGACCAGGCCGGTGACGGTGATGCCGAGCTGCGCGCCGGAGAGCTGGAAGGTGAGGCTGCGGACCGCCTTCAGCCCGCTGTCCGCGCCCCGGTCGCCGCGCTCGGCGGCGCGTTCGAGGTCGCTGCGCTCGACGGTCGTCAGGGAGAACTCGGCGGCGACGAAGACCCCGCAGGCCAGGGTCAGAAGGAGTGCCACGCCCAGAAAGAGCAGGTCGGTCATCGAGTCACCTCCGTCCCATGATCGAACAGGATCGGGAGGTTCGCGCTCTGTCGAATGGATGATCGGCAACTGGGAGGCTCGTCCATGGCCGGACGCTCACACACCTTTCACTCGGGGGAGGAGGAGACTCCATGGTAAAGGATCAGCAAAGTAGCCGGTCGAGCGCGAGCCCGCCCCGTACCGGGGCCGGGCCGGGCTCTTTGTGCGTCGGTGCGTCGGTGCGTCGGTGCGTCGGTGCGTCGGTGCGTCGGTGCGTCGGTGCGTCGGTGCGTCGGTGCGTCGGTGCGTCGGTGCGTCGGGGGGCGGGCGCTCAGCCGTCGAGATGCTTGACCCAGCGGCTCCACTGCGGCTCGGGTGCGTAATCCGCCGCGCGCCACGCATGCTGCGCCGTTTCATTGCGGTCCAGCACCATCGCATCGCCGCGCCGCCCGCCCAGCGCACGGAACCGCTCCTCGGCGGCCGCCAGCAGCGCACCGCCGATGCCCTGCCTGCGGTGCCCGGGATGCACGGCCAGCCGGTAGAGGTGGCAGCGCCATCCGTCGAAGCCGGCTATCACGGTCCCCGCGAGGACGCCGTCGCGCTCCGCCAGGAGCAGCGCTTCGGGATCCCGGGTGACAAGCCGGGCCACTCCGTCGCGGTCGTCGCTGATGCTCGTTCCTTCCGCGGCCTCGCGCCAGAACTGCAACACGGTGTCGATGTCCGAGAGACCGGCGCAGCGGATCTGTAGATCGTTCATGCGACGAGCCAAACAGAACATCGGCCTCTCCGGCGAACGGTTTCACCACCGGTGGACCGACGACCGGCAGGCCGCTCACCTGTCCGCCACGAAGGCCCGCCCGGGACGCTTCCGGACGAAGCCGGCCGCCCCGGTGGGAAGTTCGCGACGCACGCCGGATCAGGACCGCAGAGAATACCGGCCGGGACGGGGCTGAATCCGACGGCAACCCGTGGATGATCTCCTGCGCGCCTGTCTGCCCGCCCTGTGCCTTCCTGCGGGCGAACGACGGGCCGTTGAAAGCAGGCCTCAGCTTCGAAGGCCGGTGTGCAAGGTGGCGAACAGTCCCGCGGCGCGGCTGCCGTCCGGCATGCGCCAGGAGCCGGCGATGTGGCCGGCCGTTCCCCGCGGGGCGAGGGAAGACGCCTCCGGAGTGGGCCGAAGTACCCGGTGCAGTCGGAGGACCATGCCGTTCAGCGTGGGCAGTTCCGTGTTCTCCCGGGTGTCGGTGGCAGCCGTGGCGAAGTCCGTGGGGAGGGGGCCGTCGCCGGTATAGGCGCAGGTGATGCCCCGGGCCGGGGTGCCCGTGGTGTTCTGGTCCTGGGCTTGTGCCCGGCCCTCGATGAGAGCCGGCAACTGGCCGATCAGCACCGGATCGTGGCAGCCGTCGTAGACCCAGCGCCGCCCCAGCACTCCGTGCTCCATGGTGCCGACGAGCGCGTGCCCGGCCCCGTCGAGCGGGGCGCCGCGATAGGTGAGGGGAACGAGGTAGGCGGCCGGGAGAGCGCCGCGGGCGTCGGTGACCACGATGAACTCGATCCCGACCTCGCCTTGCGGGTCGTCCAGCCGGAAGCCACCCGCGTTGGCCAACTCCGGCTCCCCCGTACTGCCGTCGCCGTACCACGGACGGGAGGGGAGCCAGGACGCCAGGAGCTCCAACTTGGTCGGTACGAGGCGGGTGTGGTGGATGACAGCCATGCCGAGAATGCTCCCCGTTACGCAGATGTGAATGTCCCCAGCTTTCCATCTGCAACGCGCTGATGGCGCGGTTTCCCGATGCCGAGGGGACAACGGCTCCGGCCCGTGACCCCTGACGACGCGCCAGATCGCACTCTCCCGGTAGACATGACCGGTCTTCGCCGAGATCCACTCTCGGAGTGCGGCAGGGTGGCGTCCGTACTTCCAGCAAGGCACGCTGACCGACACCACCCAGCCACGAAGATGCCCGGCGCCCTCACGGCCAGGGCCAAGCCCAGGGCCAAGCCCAGGGCCATGGACAAGGCCAAGGCCAAGGCCCTGGGAACACCCCGGAGGCCCCCCGGTGGGCACGGCTTCGCCGTCTCTTCGGTGCGGGACCCTCCTCTTCATGAGGGCGGCGAGGGGCGTGTCGTGCTCCCGGGCCCCGGGTTATGCGAACTGGCCGGGCCGGTAGTCGCCGGCGGGCTGCTGGATGAGGACGTTCGCCCGGTTGAAGGCGTTGATGAGGGTGATCGTGCACACCAGGGCGGCCAACTGCTCCTCGTCGTAGTGCTTGGCGGCGTTCGCCCAGGCCTCGTCCGTGACCCCACCGGCCGCATCCGCGATGCGGGTGCCCTGCTCCGTCAGTTCCAGCGCGGCCCGTTCGGCCTCGGTGAAGACCGTCGCTTCCCGCCACACCGCGACCAGGTTGAGGCGTACCGAGGTCTCACCGGCCGCGGCAGCATCTTTGCTGTGCATGTCGGTGCACGCACCGCATCCGTTGATCTGGCTGGCTCGGAGCTTCACCAGTTCCTGCGTCGCGGCCGGCAGCGTCGAGTCATCCAGCACCTTGCCTGCCGCGATGATGTGCTTGAAGACCTTGCTCATGGTCGGGCTGCCGAAGGCGTTAAGTCGGGCACTCATGGTGATCTCCTCTGGCGTTGTGGCACTTGCGTTCGTTATCGGTGCTTGCACCCTGATGACGAAACAGCGCGGCAGAATGTGACACGGGCGCCTGACCTGCGGCTTCCCTGCCGTGCCGCAGCGGGGGAGGGGAGGTCAAGGGGAGGTCGGGGAGTCCGTGCCGGGGCGGGAGGTCCGGGTCATGCCGGTTCTCCTGTGGTGGCCGAGGCGGGGGTTTCGTGGTGCAGGCGCCAGCTGCGGTCGATGTGCATGGTGGCGTGCTGGTCGGTGTCGTAGGGCTGCCAGCCGGGGTCGCCGTGGGTGGCGAAGGCGACCCAGGCGGCGTGGGTGCGGGCCGCTAGGTCCGCGACCTCCCGGTCCGGCAGGCCGGGGCCGAGAAGGGCGTGTTCGCCGTACAGCGCGGGGAGGTCTGTGCGGTCGAAGACGAAGGGCAGCTCGACGCAGTGGCAGGCGCCGAGGCGGCCGTCGAAGGCCGCGGACCGCCAGCCGAAGGTGTACGCGAAGGTCCGGGTGCCCGGGAGCGTGCTGTGGGCGTCCGCGAGCGCGCGGCTGCCGGCGGCGTACAGGTCGGTCATCAGGCGGGTTGCCAACTCGCCCGGCCCGGCACCGGGGAGCCGGGTGCGGTAGCGGGCCAGCAGAGCCCGGGGCCGGGCCGAGCGCCGTGCCGCGATGGCGTCCAGCGTGCGGGTGGTCATCGAGCTGATCGCACCGCTGGGGACGGTGTAGAGCGCGGCCTCGTCCGTGGTGGTGCCGATCAGGAGTTCTCGTGCCGTCACGGGCCCCGGGCCGTCAGGGCCCGCCGTACGGAGAACGCGTGCGGGCTGTTGTGACAGCAGGACGCCGTCGATCACGGGTTTGAAGGGGCTGGTGCCCAGGGACGGATCGAGGTGGCCGGTGAGGTCGGGACCGGTGGGCGGCACGGCGTGCAACGCGGCGGTCAGCCGGGCGTCGTCCACACCGTGGAACGCCTCGGCGCGGGGCGGCAGTCCGAGCGTCGCACACACCTGGCGCGTGACCGCGAGGCTGTGGCCGGCCGGGACGGCGCACAGGCCGTTGCCGCTCTGACTGATGGCCCGGCGGAACAGTCCGGTGGCCGGCGGAGCGGCCAGGAGGGCGGCGACGATCATCGCGCCGGCGGACTGGCCCGCCACCGTCACGCGCTGCGGATCGCCGCCGAAGGCCGGGGCGTTGTCCGCGACCCAGCGCAGTGCGGCGATGACGTCGAGCAGGCCGCGGTTCTCCGGAGCGCCGGGCAGGCTGAGCCAACCCGGTATGCCCAGGCGGTAGTTGAGGGTGACCAGCACCACTCCGTTGCGTGCGAACGGCCTTCCGTCGTACACGGCCGCCTGGCCGGTGCCGGAGAGGAAGCCGCCGCCGTGGACGAAGACCAGCACGGGCAGCCCGCCCGCACCCGGGTCCGGTGTGGTCACGGTGACGGTGAGGTAGGCGTCGCCCGCCATGGGGGTCGGGGTCGGTGTCGATATCGGTGTCGGTGGTGGGCCGGTGATCGGGGTGAGGTCCGTTCCTCCGAAACCCCTGCGGAGCGGGGCCGGAGCGGTGGGGCCGGGCCGGGTGGCGTCCCGGACACCGTGCCAGGTGGGGGCGGGGGCCGGCGCGGCGAAGCGGGCCGCGCCGACGGGTGTGGCGGCATACGGGATTCCGTGGAACACCTGCACCCCGTCCCGGTGCAGGCCGCGTACCCGTCCGCCGGTCGTGCGCACGACGGGACCACGCTGTGCGTCGGGCGCTGGTGCTGTGCCCCGGCGGGTCGGCTCCGGCCGGTAGGTGACGCGAGGGGCCCCGGTCATGCCGTGGTCCCCAGGCGCACCCTGGCTCCCCGTCGTGCCGTGACCCTCTGTCGTGCCGCGGCCGCCGGTCATGCCGTCGCTGCCGGTCATACCGTGGCCTCCAGCGACGCCCAGGAGCGGATGGCGAACCGGCTGCCGGACCGTTCGACCCGCATCCCCGGCCGCCCACCGGGCAGATGGGCCGGGAAGACGATCCGCCCCGTGTCGGCCGCCTCGCCGAGGACCCGGTGGCGCGAGTCGCGTGCGCCCGCAGGGTCCTCGCAGAAGCAGCTGTTGCACCGGGGCTCCACCACCTGCACCGGATTGTGCAGCAGGTCTCCCGTGAAGACGGCACGGTCCTGGCCGGAGGAGAGCAGCACCACGCACGAGCCCGGGGTGTGGCCGGGCGCCGGGGCCAGGGTCAGATTCTCGTCGATCACGAACGAGTCCTCCCACAGTGTCGCCAGGCCGGCGCGGACGACCGGTTCGACGCTGTCCTCGAAGACGTTGCGGTTGGCCTCTTCCATGCGGCGGGTGTGGTGGTTGGCGGGGTTCCAGAAGTCGTGGTCGGCACGCGGGATGAGGTAGCGGGCGTTCGGGAAGGTGGGCACCCACTCCCCGTCCACCAGGCGGGTGTTCCAGCCGACGTGGTCGGCGTGGAGATGGGTGTTGACGACGACGTCGACATCCTCCGGTGCCACCCCGGCCGCCGCGAGCCGCGCGAGGAAGCCGGTCTTCAGGCGGTGGAAGGCCGGCAGGGCGGGGCGTTCCTTGGCGTCGCCCACCCCGGTGTCGATCAGGATCGTCCGGCCGGCGCTGCGCAGCACCCAGGTCTGCACACACGTCTTCAGCAGTCCCGTTCGCGCATCCAGGAAATCGGGGGCGAGCCAGTTCCGGTGAGATTCCCAGGCCTCACGGGGGAGGTCGCCGAACATCTCCTCCGGCGGTCGGGTCGTGCCCTCGTACTCCACCGTCCGCAGCACCGATACGTGTCCAAGGGCGATCGGATTCATGGGTTCTCCTCAGGGGCGGGGGGGGCGGCGGGTGCGAGCGGGGCAGGCGCGGCGTGCTGTTTTCATGCGTGCAGCGTGCGGTATGCGCCGTATTCCTTCACGCTAGCACGCAGTCTGCGCGATGCGGGCGGAAGTGTGGCGTGATCCAGCAGTGATCGCTGCATCGATGCCGTATCCCCGCGCAACATTCCTCCCGGTGCCGGATTCCGGCAGTCGCTCGGCTAGGGTCGACAGTCGAAGGCAGTCGGTGTGGCTCGGCAGGCCCAGCGACGGGTGGCGAGGGGCTGCACGGCCGGTCAGGACGGGCGACGGCCGTGGACGACGCTGCGCCAGGAGCGCACGAGGGAGGACACCGTGATCGACGACATCGATCTCGATCTGATCGCCGCACTGCAGACCGCCCCCCGGGCGTCCTTCGACGTACTGGCCCGCGTCCTTGACAGCTCGTCCCGGACCGTCGCCCGCCGCTACGCCCGCCTCGTCGACGAAGGGCTGATGCGGGTGATCTGCGAAATCGAGTGGTCGCTGCTGGCCGAAGGCCTGCCCGCCACGGTGTGGATCGGGACCGACCCCGGACGGGCCCCCGAGGTGGCACGCGCCCTCGCCGCGCGCGCCGACACCCCCTTCGTGTCGCTCGCGTCCGGAGCGGCAGACGTCTTCTGCATGCTGCACGGCCCCACCCGGGCCGATACGACCCGGGCCCTGACCACCGCGCTGCCCGCGCTGCCGGGGATCCGCACGCTGCGTACCGAGTGGATGCTGCGCCGGCTCACCAGCACTTCGGCCTGGCGACTGCCTCGCCTGACGTCCGATCAAACCGCCGCGCTCACCGGACAGAACACCGTCCAGTCTGTCGCCCGCCCACGCGACACACCGCTGAGCGGCCTGGAACGCGACACCGTCGCCGCACTCCGCCACGACGCCCGGATGCCCTTCTCCACCCTGGCCCGCACCCTCGGCATCACCGAGTCCCGCGCCCGCCGCACCGTCGCCGCCTTGCTCGCATCAGGCCTGTTGCGTCCCCGCGTCGAGGTGGATCCACGGGACATCGGCTACGCGGTCGAGGTGGTGCTGAGCCTCGGCTGCCGCCCGGCCGCCGTACAGCGCCTCGCCGCCTCCCTCGCGGATCACCCCGCGACGCGATTCCTCGCCCTTACAGCGGCCTCTTCGGTCTTCACCTACGGAGGCGTCTACCGCGACGAGGAGCACCTTGCCGACTTCCTCACCGGCGGCTTCGAGGGCAGCGAGGAAGTCACCTCCCTGGAGTGCTCCTTGCAACTGGAAGTATTCAAGCGGTACTGGACGGACCGGCCTTGAGCTCCGCCGAACCGGTGCCGATGACCGTGTCGGCGCGCAAAGTGGGCCGGCGCCCTGCAGAATCCAGTACCGGGAATCCGGTACCGGCAGAGGAATTGGCGATGTCGGTGCGGGGTGGGGCGGGGCGGTCCGGCTCGGGCGGCCGTGTTGGGTGAACGGTCCGTGCGCGGAGTGCGCCGGCGGGGAGGGAGTGACAGTGGGGGCGGTCGAGGAAACATCCGGGGTCGCGGCACTGCTCAAGGAGTTGAAGGACCACTCCGGGCACAGCTACGGGGCGCTCGCCAAGCGGCTGCACATGAGTACGTCGACGCTGCACCGCTACTGCAACGGCGATGCGGTGCCGACGGAGTACGCACCGCTGGAGCGGCTGGCACGACTGTGCCGGGCGACGCCGGACGAACTGGTGGAGCTGCACCGGCGCTGGATCCTGGCGGACGAGGCGCGACGCCGGGAGCGAGACCGCAAACAAGCAGGCAGGGCCACGGCGGTTGTTGCCGTGGAGGGGGAGACGGTTGGTGGGGCGGGGGCTGGGGCCGGGGCTGAGGACGGGGGTGGGGCTGGGGCAGGGCCCGAATCCGAGCCCGATACCGATACCGAGCCCCAAACCGAGTCCCGAACGGAAATCGCAACCGAGCCCGGGGCCGGCCGCGGGGCCGGTTCCGGCGCCGCGGCCGTGCCACCACCGGCTCACCCCGCGGCAGCCTCCGCCTCCGCCCGGGTCGCCGAGATCAGCGTCGCGGGGCGGCCCGTGACCCAGGCGGTGCCCGGGGGCCGCCGCCGGCGTATCGCACTGACGGCCGGGATTGCCGTGGCCGCCGTAGCCGTCTCCGCCGCGCTTGCCGCCGGACTGGTCGCCGGCGAGGACAGGCACGGCCGCGAGGCGGCGGCCGAGCGGACCGCAAGTGCGGAGAGCGGCAACGGGGCGGTGGGGGCCGAGGGCGGCCGGTTGCCCTCGGCGTCCGCGCAGCCGCCCGCTACGGGGAGCACGGGCCCGTCCCCGTCCCCCTCCCCGTTCCTCTCCCTCTCCCCGTCCCGTACGGCCGGCGGCGGAGAGGCGAACGGGCCGGACACGGACGACCGGGCCGGGCTCCCGGTGAGTGTGGATGTCCGCCCGTACCGCTGGGAGAGCCCGTGCAGCCAGCGCTACTTGGTCGACCGGGACCCCGGCACGATGGGTCCGCCGCCCTCCGAACAGGACGCCCGGGGCTGGATTTCGTCGCTGGGCGCGGTCTCGGCGGACAGCCAGCTGGTGGAGGTCTCGGTGCAGGGCACGGGGGACAAGACCGTGGTGTTGCACGGGCTGCGGGTGCGGGTGGTGAGCAGTGCCGCGCCGCCCGCCTGGAATGCCTACAGCATGGGCGTGGGCTGCGGCGGCGGCATCACCCCCAAGACGTTCGGGGTTTCCCTGGACGCGCCGCAGCCCAGCATCGCGCCGCAGGGCGGACAGCGGGACTTCCCCTACAAGGTGAGCGAGCGGGACCCCGAGGTCTTCAAGATCACCGCGCACGCCGGGGTCCGCGCGGTGCGCTGGTACCTGGAACTGGAGTGGTCCAGCGGAAACCGGCACGGCACGCTCCGCATCGACGACAACGGGGAGCCGTTCCACACCAGTGGAATGGAGGGCCGGCCGCAGTACGACTACCCGCTGGGCGGCAGCAAATGGATCCCCGCCCCGAAGGAGGACGGCTGAGCCCGGCCGCGGCGCCCCGACCGCTGCCGGCCGCGGGCCGCGACCGGTTACCGGGCCGGGCGCCTCCGACCGGATCAGCGGCGCTCGCTCACCAGGTCAGCGCGTCCTCGGAACGGGACTGCCAGTAGGTGACCCATGCCGAACTGTCGGTGTGGACCCCTCCGTTGGGCAGCGTGAGGCGCACGGACGGGCCGGTGGATCCATCGCCCGCCCGGTTGCCGAACAGGACGCCCAGGGTACGGGCGGTGTGGCCCTCGCTGCCCGAGCCGTCAGCGGACTCGTACATGATTCCCGCGTACGCCGACTCGCCCGGCGCAAGGGTCACCACGGCCTGCGGCTTGGAGGCTTCGAGGAACATGGTGGCGGCCTGCCCGTCGTCCCAGCGGAGGTAGGGCGCGCCGTAGGCGTTGCAGGGCACGGAGCCGGTGTTGGTGGCCGTCAGCAGCATGTGGTTGACGGGGCGACGGACCTTGGTCACGGTGACCTTGACGTGCGCGCCGGTGCAGGCGGCGGTCGTCACCCGGCTGCCGTTGGCCTGTCCGGCGGTCTGACCGGAGCCGTTCTTACCGGTGTTCCCGCCGCCGGAGGCGCCCGACGACAGGGCGGCCTTGGACGCGTGACCGCTCTTGGCGGGGCCGCTGTCCTTGCCATTGCTGTCGCCGTCGCCGCCCGATGGGGACTGAGCATCCTGGCCGCCGTTCAGGGGCCGGGAGGACGCGGTCGGGGCCTGACTGCCGTTGTTCTTGGTGGTGTCGTTCTGGCAGGCGGTCAGCGCCAGGCTTGCCGTCAGGACGGCGGTAGCGGCGACGAGCTGGGTGGCGCGACGGGTGGTGCGCATGGTGAGTGGATGCCTTCTGTTCGGTTGCGTGGGGTCGGAATGCGTGCCGTCAGAGACGGTCGACGAGCAGGAGGAAGACGGTCGCAGCCGATGCGACGAACACGGCGACAGCTACCGCGTCGGTGATGTCGGCACCGCCGAGCCGGCGGAGTCGGAAGCGTGTCCGCACGGTGTCTCCCTTCGGTATGCGGCATACGGACGGCCTGAGACCAGAGGCCCGTGGAGGCCTGAGCTATGCGGCATGCGGCCGTGGTTGCTTGCCGGCCTCAGCTTGCGGCGCCCTCTGTCCCGGGCGCCACGGCCGACGCCGAAAACGGGACGCCGGAACGCTCGTACACCATCTGACCTGCGGGAACGACACCTTCCTGGAACGCCGTGACGGGACGTAGGAAGCGGGGATGCGGGGAACAGGAAGAGGGAAGGGGGAAGCGATATCCCGGATGCGCTCTTATCCCCCGGCCGACTCGACGACGACGGCCAGGTCGGCGCCCGCTCGGAGGAGCGCCACGGTGCGTGCGGCGATCTGCTCCAGACGCTGCTGCAGGATGCGTTGGGCCTCTCCCGGGCCGTCGAGTTGCCCCAGGGAGTCCATGGCCTCGCGCACGGCGGGAATGCCGTAGCCGGCGCTGCGGAGAGCGGTCACGATGCGCGCTGCTCCGATGGCCGACAGGCCGTAGCGACGTGCGCGCAGAGATGTCACCCGCTCAGGGGCGACAAGCCCTTCCTGCTCCCAGAACCGCAGGGTCGAGGGGCGTACGCGGAGCGCTTCGGCGAGTTCCGTGATCGTCATCGCGTCGCTCTCGTGCTCGAACGCGGTTGCCTCCGCTTCGGCCTGGATCGCCCGCAACGCCTGTTGGGCGCGCAGCGCCTCCTCACGTTCCCGAGCGAGCCGGACATGGACCGCATTGATCGCCGAGGCCGCCTCCGCGACCGTCTCCGTTCGCAGCCGTGTGAGCATCTGCCGGGCTGCGGCAGGCCCCATGGCACCCGCGAGTCCCCGGTAGGCCCGCAGAGCATGCACGTGAAGCGGTGTGTAGGAGCGGTAGCCGTTGCCCGATCGGGCGGCTGCGGGAATGACCCCCAGCCGTTCCAGGTCGCGCACCTGTTGCACCGAGTACCCCGACTCCCTGGCCACGTCGACGGTCCGCAGCAGTACCCGCGGCGCACCGCTCGCCGGCTTGCCCATCGGCCAACCCCACATAAGCACTTGAAGGTGATGCTTGACCCATGAGTATGGAACAGATCCTCACGGCCGTACGGGGCTTCGACGGCGCGCTCGTGGTCAGCCCGGAGCCCGGCGGCGACTTCCCCGAGTTCACGTGGGGGAGTGCCTTCTTCTCTTTCGCCCCCGGCGGTCAGCTGCCGCAGAACGTCCAGCCCTACGGCACGATCGTCGTCAAGAACTACCCCGACGACGCCGCTTCCGCCCTTGACGCTCCGGACCGGTGGCGCGTGAACATCCACGTCGGCCCAGCGACGTTCCGGGAGCTCACCGGGGAGGAGCCACGCCGTCTCACCCGGCCTCGCGACTACGCAGCCACCGACAGCGTGATGCCGCACCCGGTGTACGGGCCACTCGGCTGGCTCGCTGTCGTCAACGCGGGGGAGCGGACCACGGACACGGTGGTGCGGCTTCTGCACGAGGCCCACGACGCGGCGCGTGCGAGGTTCACACGGCGACGGTCATAGAACGCCTCAGACAGACAGACAGACAGACAGGCAAGCAAACAGGCAGACGGACCGGCCGGGAGTGTTCCTGGGTGCGCGGTACCCAGGAACAGCCTGTCCTGGTTGCTCCTTCCACTGGCGTCCAGGCTCCGGAGAGCGGACCACCCGCCCGTTCTCTACAAGGAGCCAACGACATGCCCACACCCCCCAAGGTCGTCGCGATCACCGGCGCGAGCAGCGGTATCGGTGAGGCGACCGCGCGCCGTCTGGCGGCGGACGGACACCGGGTCTTTCTCGGCGCGCGCCGCACCGGCCGGCTGGAGCGCCTGGTCGAAGAGATCACGAAGGAGGGTGGCACCGCCGCCTTCGCCGAGCTGGATGTCACCGACGCGGCAGACATGCGCGCGTTCGTCGAGGCGGCGCTGCGCCGGTACGGCCGGATCGATGCCCTGGTGAACAACGCGGGGGTGATGCCCCTCTCCCCGCTGGAAGCGCTCAAGACCGATGAGTGGGACCGCATGATCGACGTGAACGTGCGGGGAGTCCTGCACGGCATCGCCGCCGCCCTCCCCGCGATGCGCACACAGGGCGGCGGGCACTTCGTGAACATCGCCTCCGTCGGCGCGTACGAGGTCTCGCCCACCGCCGCCGTCTACTGCGCCACCAAATTCGCCGTCCGCGCGATTTCCGAAGGGCTGCGCCAGGAGTCGGCAGGGGACATCCGGGTCACCCTCGTCTCTCCCGGCGTGACCGAGTCCGAACTCGCGGACAGCATCTCCGACCCCGCGGCCAAAGAGGCGATGAAGACCTACCGCGCCGTGGCACTGCCCGCATCGGCCATCGCGGAGGCCATTGCCTACGCCCTTGCACAGCCGCCGCAGGTCGACGTGAACGAGATCGTCGTCCGTCCCACCGCAAGTGCCCAGTGACCCACCCCGAAAGGAAAGGAGCGGGTATGCCACCCACTGCCGCCGACTACGACAGCCTGGTACGAAGACTGCGGGACCTGGAGGACAAAGAAGCCCTGCGCGCCCTCATGATCCAGGGGTGGCGGGCGCTCGACCGCAAGGACTGGCGGACCTGGATCGCCTGCTGGACCGACGACGCGGTGCTGGAGTTCGGGCCGTGGGAGGAAATCCACGGGAGGGACGCGATCCGGGCGACGGTGGAAGCAGCGGAATCGCCGTATCCGAGCATGCAGCATCACCTCCTGAACATGCACTTCGACATCGACGGTGACCGGGCGACCGGCATCGGCTACATGTGGTTCGTCGCCGTCACCGAAGCCGCGAAGACCTCCTCCCCCTACGCGATGGGAGGACCGTACGACTGGGAGTTCAGGCGGGGCCCCGACGGCTGGCTCCTGACGCGCCAGAGGCTCGGTGTCCGGTGGACCCAGGGGGAGGACGCCCTGAAGGCCTTCGGGTAGCGGGGCGGGCCGGGGAGCCGGGGCGCGGGCATCGCAGCGGCTATGACACCGCCAACACCGCACTGACTGCACCTCCCCGGGTGCCAGGCGCATGAGGACCCCGCACGTGCCGGCCCGGGCCCGGCTGGTGCGGGCCCGGCTGATGCGGCCTGCCGTCAACGGCCCCGACGGGCGGCGGCGCGCCGAAAAATAGCCTCCGGAATACCAGAGAGCAGACCCCGATATCCGCGCGGGGTCCCGCGCTGCCCCCAGGCGTAGGTTTTCTGTGGCTGGGCCGCAATTTCCTTTCCCTGGCGAGGGGGAGGCAGCTTCTCGGTGGTTGGATTTCTCGGACCGGAGGCACGGGGGGTGCCAGATCTTTCGCGTAAGGGCGTAGTGGCGGCGGTCTTTCGGCGATGAACCCACGGGCCTACTTGTGCATATCGGGCAACCAAGGCGGCGTAGTCGGTGAACTCGCCCGTGCAAAGGTGTTGTTGACGTCTTCCAGGCAGATGGCCGGGTCGGGGAGGGGGAAGCGTCAGGCCTTCGAAGTGTGGTGAAAAGCGGGCGTGTTCCCGCATTACGGCCGGACCGGGCAGGGAGTCACACAACGCTGGCCGGGAGTCCAGGGGGGTAATTGCTTTGTTACGGTAATCCCGCTCTCGGAAGGGCAGTTCGGTTCACCGGGCGAGCCTGCGAGGGAGAATGGGTGCCTTCCGTGTGCCCGTCCCCTTGCCTTCCGTATCCCCCATGGAGAAGATTTAGTTGAACGTGAAATTCTCTTCGCCGAAGCGTGAGTCGCGCGGTGCACACCGGCGCAGGGCCAGGATGATTCCGCTCGGTATCGTGGCCACAGTCGGCGTTCTTGGCGGATCGCTGGCCGTTTTCCACTCCCAGGGCAACGCGAAGGCCAGCGAGGCCTTCCCGCCGGCCGCGCCCTCAGGTGCCGCCACGGCCACCCCGGGCGAGCGGCCTTCCGCTCCCGCGTCCGCGCCGGCCGCCACCGAGCGGGGCACCGGCAAGGTCGACCGCTACGAGGCGGAAATCAACCGGCTCGTCAACGACGCCCGGAAGAAGCACGGTTGCGAGCCACTGCACCGCGACCCGCGTATGGACAAGGCCGCCCGGCTGCACAGCCAGGACATGGCGGCCCACGGCTTCTATGCGCACACCGGCCCCGACGGCAAGGGCCCCAAGGAGCGAATGGAGGCACAGGGTTACGACGACGCCTCCGGGGAGAACATCGACGCCTGGCCGAGGACTCCCCAGGGCGCGTTCGACGCCTGGATGCACAGCCCCGGCCACCGCGCCAACATCCTCAGCTGCCACTCCAAGGGCACCGGCATAGGCGTCGCCCTGGGCGGCAAGCTCCGGGCCTACTGGACCCAGGACTTCGGCTACAAGTAAAACGCCGGCCCGCGGGGCGCCGCCCGCCTGATGACCGCGCTGCACGGCATCCGGTGGGCGGTGCCTGGTGCGCGAGGGGCGGCCGGGGTGAAGGCCGCGTCGCCGGCCCCGGTCCGGCCGTCCTGAAGGCGATCTTCCGGTACGTCGCTGGTCTCCCGTGCGCTCCGCCGGTCTCCCGCGCGCCCCGTTCGTCTCCGGCGGATCCGCCGCTTTCCCCTCCCTGCCGTCCCCCTCCTTCCCGCCCTCCGGACCATCCAGTACTTGCCCCGGGCCGACCCGTGCTTGCCGCTGCTAGCGGATGCGCGCTAGCTTGGAGGGGTGGCGAAGACACAGCTGAACGTCCGTGTGGATGAGGCCACCGCCGAAGCGGCGCGGGAGCGCGCCCTGCAGCGGGGAGTGAGCATGAACCGCTATATCGAAGAGCTCGTCCTCAAGGACGCCGGTGAGGTCGGCCAGACCTTCGTCGAGGCCGCCTCCGACTTCATGAAGCAGTACGAGCGCGTCTTCGCCGAGGAATTCGGCCTGGAACCGGGCGGCGCCGACGGCGTCGCGACCGCCACCCACCACGAAGGACTGCCGGGCACCACGTGACGCTGCGCATCGACCTCTCCTGGCTCCTTCTGATCGCCGAACAGCACACACCCGGAGACCCCCAGGTCACCGACTGGGGCGCGCTGGTGGCTGCCGTCAGCCGCCATGAAGCCGAGATATTCGGTGTGCCCGTCTACACCGCACCCCAGGACCGTGCCGCCTCCCTCCTGCAACTCCTGCTCCAGGTACCGGCGCTGGAGCGTTCGAACGCCATGTTCGCGACCGCCGTCGCCTATGGCTACCTCGTCGCCAGCGGGCTGAAGATCACCATCTCGCCCGAGCAGGTGCGTGACCTCGCCCGCCTCGTCAAGGAGGGCACGGCCGACGTCCGCACCATCGCGGACGAGCTGCGCACCTGGACGGTGTGAGCGCCGCCTGCCGGAGGGCGCCCGAAGGCCGCCGGGAGCTCGCCGGGCGGCTGGGGTCAGCCGCCCGCCCCGCCATGGGGGCCGCCCGGTCGGCATTCCGCCCGTAGGGACCATCAGCCGCCCGCCCACCCCGGGACCATCAGCCGCCCGGCCGCCGCGCCGTGCCCAGCACCGCCGGCGACGTGGGCAGTGTCGGTCCGCGCTCCGGCACCTTCAGCCGGCGCACCCGCAGCACCTCGAACCCGGCCGTCCGGATCTCGCCCAGCGGATCCCGGCCGGTGTGACAGCCGCCCATCAGCAGGGGCCAGACCGTCCGGTCCAGCGACCACTGCACGGCCGCCAGCCCGCGCCCCGCGGCCCGCCCGTGCTCGAAGAACCGCAGTTCACCGCCTGGACGCAGGACCCGCCGCAGCTCCGTCAGGGCGCGCTGCACCTCGCGGACGGAACACAGCACCAGCGATGCCACCGCCGTATCGAATGCCTCGCTCTTGACCGGCAGGGCCTCCGCCACTCCGGGCACCAGATCCACCGGGACCTCGGCACGCGCCGCCGCCGACCTGGCCACCTCCCGCAGAGTGGCCTCCGGCTCGATCGCCACCACTTCCGAGACCGTGCCCGGATAGTGCGCGAAGTTCAGCCCGCTCCCCGCGCCGACCTCGATGACCCGGCCGGTGGCGCCCGCCAGCAACTCCTTCCGGAGCGTGGCGACCCCTGCCCGCGCGTCCGCGGCCGGACCGCAGCAGCTCGCGTAGAAGCGGGCGAACACCGGGTGATGAACGCTGCCTTGCGGAACCCTCGATACTCGCGGAACCCGTGGAACGTGCGGAACTCTCCTGCCCTGCCACATGACGGACCCTTTCGCCGACGATGCCCGCTCCCGCTGTCAGTCTCCCCACTGCGCGGGCCGGGAGCCGCAAAGAGCCGCCTCGGTCGGAGTCCGGAAATCTGTACGGGCCGGCGTCGGGAGCGAAGGGCGCCCCGGCAGCGCCGCGTTTCCCTCCGCACTCCCTCCGGACGCCCTCCGTCGTCAGGTAGGAATGCGGAACGCACCCGATCCGCCGAGCACCGGCGCCAGCCAGCCGGGGGCCGCGGCACGGAAGTCCCGCGGCGAGAGCCCGCCCGACCCCTCCGGTACCAGGCCGAGGAGCGGTGCGCCCGCGGCGTCGGGGAGATCCGCCAGGTTGCAGCGGGATGCCAGGTCGGGCTCGGCCGGCCAGCTGCCGACGACGACGCCCGGGGAGTCGAGCCCGTACGAGCGGAGCGCCAGCGCGGTCAGCGCGGTGGCATTGAGGGTGCCCAGGCCCGCCTGGACGACGACCAGGACGGGGGCGTCCATCAGCCGCGCGGCGTCGGCGAGCGTATGCCCGTCGGCGTCGAAGCGGACGAGCAGCCCGCCCGCGCCCTCGACCAGGACCAGGTCGTGCGAGGCGTCCAGTTTGGCGGCGGCCTCGGCGATGTCCTGGGGGAGCACCGGCGGCAGACCGGCCCGCAGTGCGGCCGTCGAGGGCGCCAACGGGTCGGGGAAACGGGCGAGTTCGGCGGTGGTGACCGGCCCGGCGAGCCGTTCGACCTCCGCCGCGTCGCCGCTCTCGTGCGCCGTGACCCCGGTCTGGGCCGGCTTGAGCACCGCCACCGAACGTCCCCGGGCGAGCGCCGCCGCGGCGATCGCGGCCGTGGTCACGGTCTTGCCGATCTCCGTGCCCGTGCCCGTCACGAACAGCACCGACATGGTCTGCCTCCGACTCTGCGCGGCGGTCCCGCGCGGGGATGGTGCGAATGGTTCCTGGTGGCCGGCCCGCCTGTGACCGGCACGCGTACGCAGCCGGTGCGGTGCGTTCAGCCCTCGCGGGCCGCCGCACACACCGCCGCGCAGATGCGCGCCACATCCTCGTCACCGGTGATGTACGGCGGCATGGTGTAGATCAGATCCCGGAACGGACGCAGCCACACGCCCTCCCGGACCGCTGCCCGGCTCGCGGCCGCCATGTCCACCTCGTGATCGAGCTGGACGACACCGATCGCGCCGAGTACGCGTACCTCGCGCACCCCGGCGATGCCCGCGGCCGGTGCCAGGCCGTCCCGCAGCCCGGCCTCGATCCGTTTGACCTCCTGCTCCCAGTCCTGGGACAGCAGCACGGAGATCGAGGCGTCGGCGACGGCGGCGGCGAGCGGGTTGCCCATGAAGGTGGGGCCGTGCGCCAGCACCGGCAGCGCGCCGCGGGAGATGCCGTCGGCGACGGCCGTGGTGCACAGCGTCGCCGCCAGGGTCAGATAACCGCCGGTCAGCGCCTTGCCGAGGCACATCACATCGGGTGCGACCCCCGCGTGGTCGGCGGCGAAGAGTGCGCCCGTACGGCCGAAGCCGGTGGCGATCTCGTCGAAGACCAGCAGCACGTCGTGGGCGTCGCAGGCCTCCCGCAGCACCCGCAGATACCCGGGGGAGTGGAACGACATCCCGCCCGCTCCCTGCACCACGGGTTCCACGATCACCGCGGCCAGCTCCTCGGCGTGCCGGCCGATCAGTTCCCGCAGATGTGCCGCATACGCCTCGTCGGGCGCTGCGTCGAAGCCGGGCGGCGGTGTGTCCGCGAAGATCTGCCGCGGCAGCACCCCCTGCCACAGCTCATGCATCCCGCCGTCCGGATCGCAGACCGACATCGGCTGCCAGGTGTCGCCGTGATAGCCGCCCCGCCAGGTCAGCAGCCGCTGTTTGCGGGGCTTGCCGAGCGAGCGCCAGTACTGCAGGCACATCTTGACGGCGACCTCGACCGACACCGAGCCGGAGTCGGCGAGAAAGACATGCTGCAGCGGCTGGGGGGTGAGGTCGACCAGCCGCTTGGCCAGCCGCACGGCGGGCTCATGGGTGAGCCCGCCGAACATCACATGGCTCATCCGCTCCAGCTGGTCCCGCGCGGCGTCGTTGAGCACCGGGTGGTTGTAGCCGTGCACCGCCGACCACCAGGAGGACATCCCGTCCACCAACTCGTCCCGGCCCTCGACCGGTTCGGCCAGCCGGAGCCGGACGCCGGATGCCGACTCCACCAGCAGCGGTGCGGCCTTGCCGGGCATCGGCCCGTAGGGATGCCACACATGCTGCCGGTCGAGCGCGAGCAGCGCGTCGGGGGTGAGTGGCTCAGGCATTGGGCGGAAGGTCGGTACCCGCGCCGCGGCGGCGCACCGAGACCAGGTCGCGACGGGCCTCGTCGGACGGCGCCGGGACGGTGGCGGCCGGGGCTCCGGCGTCCTGCGCGGCCGCAGGGACACCGGTGTCCTCGGTGGCGGCCCCGGTGTCCGCGTGGCCGCCGCACGGCCTGCGGTGCTCGGGCAGCGTCGTGGTGTCCGAGCCCTCGACCTCGAAGCCGGCGTCCTCGATCATCGCGAGGTCGTCCTTGCCGGCCTGCCCCTCGCTGGTCAGATAGTCGCCCAGGAAGATGGAGTTGACCAGGTGCAGGGCGAGCGGCTGCATGCTGCGCAGATGCACCTCGCGGCCGCCGGCCAGCCGTACCTCGATGTCCGGGCAGACGAACCGCACCATCGCCAGAATGCGCAGCGCCCGCTGCGGGGTGAGGTTCCACTCCTTGGCGAGCGGGGTGCCCTCGAAGGGGATCAGGAAGTTCACCGGAACGGAGTCCGGGTCCAGCTCGCGCAGCGCGAAGACCACATCGACGAGATCGGCGTCGCTCTCGCCCATACCGGCGATCAGCCCGGAGCAGGCGGACATGCCGGCCGCCTGGGCCTGCTGGACGGTGGACACCCGGTCCGAGAAGTCGTGGGTGGTGCAGATGTCGCCGTAAGTGGCTTCCGAGGTGTTGAGGTTGTGGTTGTACGCATCGGCGCCCGCCGCGCGCAGCCGCCCCGCCTGGCCGTCGGAGAGCAGACCGAGGCAGGCGCACACCTCCACGCCCTCGTTCTGCTCCTTGATGGCGGAGATCGTCTCCGAGACGCGGTCCACGTCCTTGTCCGTCGGGCCGCGGCCACTGGCCACCAGACAGACCCGCTTCGCGCCACCCGCGACCCCCGCGGCGGCCGCCTTGGAGGCGTCGTCCGGCTTGAGCCAGGTGTACTTCAGGATCTCCGCCTTCGACCCCAGCCGCTGCGAACAGTACGAGCAGTCCTCGGGGCACAGGCCCGACTTGAGGTTGACGAGATAGTTGAGTTTGACCCGCCGCCCGAACCACTGGCGGCGCACCTTTCCGGCCGCGGCCACGACATCGAGCAGTTCGTCATCGGAGGTGGCCAATACAGCCAGCGCCTCTTCGCGGGTCGGCAACTCGCGCCGGAGTCCCTTGTCCACCAGTGTGCTCAGCAGGTCCATGGCCTTGATCCTGGCCTACGCCACCGCCCCCGGCCAAGGAGGATTCCCACAAGGTGCCGCGATCGAGGTGTGTGTATCGCCACACCGTGGGCCTGCGGAACGACCGCTAACGTCTATCGACAGCCCACAATCGAGGCCGACAGACGAAGGACGCCGATGCCGCAGGACTCCGCCCCGCCGCTGCTGAGCGACACCCCCCCGGCGAGGCCCGCCGAGCCGTGTGCCGAGCCGGCCCGCCCGGCGTACGACGCGGCGTTCGACTGGCTGGATGTGGCCAGTGCGGAGCGCCGTGACGCCGGGCTGGTGCGCACCCTGCGCCCCCGTCCGGCCGACTCCCCGCTGCTCGATCTGGCCGGCAACGACTACCTCGGCCTCGCCCGGCACCCCGAGGTCACCCGCGGCGCTGCCGAGGCCGCGCACCGCTGGGGCGCCGGCGCGACCGGCTCCCGGCTGGTCACCGGCAGCACCGAGCTGCACGCCCGGCTGGAGGCGGAACTCGCGGCGTTCTGCGGCTTCGAGGCCGCTTTGGTGCTGTCCTCCGGCTATGCCGCAAATCTCGCCGCGGTCACCGCGCTCACCGCCCCCGGCTCCCTGATCGTCTCCGACGCCGGCAACCACGCCTCGCTCATCGACGGCTGCCGGCTCTCCCGGGCGCGTACCCAAGTGGCCCCGCACGCCGATCCGCTGGCCGTACGCGCCGCGCTGACCGGCCACGACGGCCGGGCACTCGTCGTGACCGACTCGGTGTTCTCGGTCGACGGGGACGCCGCGCCGCTCCCCGCGCTGGCCGAGGCCTGCCGGACACGGGGCGCCGGACTTCTCGTCGACGACGCACACGGACTGGGGGTGCTGGGCGAAGGGGGCCGCGGCGCGCCGTGGGCGGCCGGTCTCGCCGGCGACGGCGACGTGGTGACCACCGTGACGCTCTCCAAGTCGCTCGGCTCCCAGGGCGGTGTGGTGCTCGGCCCGGCCCGGGTCATCGAGCATCTGGTCAACACCGCCCGGTCGTTCATCTTCGACACAGGTCTCGCCCCGGCGGCGGTCGGCGGCGCCCTCGCCGCGCTCCGGCTGCTGCGCCGCGAACCCCGGCGCGCCACCCGGGCCGTCGCGGTCGCCCAGGGGCTGTACGACCGGCTCACCGCGGCGGGCCTGACGGCGGTACGTCCCGACGCGGCTGTGATCTCGGTCCGCGCCCCGTCGCCGGCAACGGCGCTCCGCTGGGCCGCCGACTGCCGTACGGCCGGACTCGCGGTCGGCTGCTTCCGCCCGCCGTCCGTCCCCGACGGAATCTCCCGGCTCCGGCTCACCGCCCGCGCGGACCTGACGGAAGAACAGCTCGACACGGCGGTCGACACCATCGTGGCCACCGCGCCGACGGTCTGAAGCCGGCGCCGCGCGGAGTCAGCCCCAGGCGGTGTCCGGCGTCCCGGGCGAGTGGCGGAGGAAGGCGCCGCGCAGCAGGGCGCGCAGGGTGTCCGCGGCGGGGGTGCCTCCGGGGCGGTAGGCCACCGAGATCCGGCGGTGCAGTTCCGGTGGGTCCACCCGGCGGACTCCCAGCGGTGTCATCGACCCCTCCGCCACCATCTCCGGGACCACCGCCACCCCGAGCCCGGCGCTCACCAGCGCACACACCACCGCATAGCTCGGCGACTCACAGCGCACCGCCACACTCGCCCCGGCGGCCGCCAGCGCGGCCTCCACCCCGCGCCGGTTGGGGTTGGCCGGTGCCATGCTGACCAGCGGCTGACCGGCCAGCTCGGCGAGCGGCAGGCGTCCGGAGCCCGCCGACAGCGCATGACCGGGCGCGGTGACCAGCACCAGCTCCTCGGTCAGCAGCGGCTCCAGACGGACGCCCTCCGGCGCCGGCATCGCCTCGCCGGGCACATACTCGTGCGTCAGCGCCAGATCGACCTCACCCCGCGCCACCGCCGCGCTCGCCTGCGGCGGGACGTACTCCGTCACGCTCAGCTCCACATCGGGGTGGGCCCGCCGGAACGCGCTGAGCGCGGGCGGCAGCAGATGCGTGCCGGCGGTCATGAACGTGCCGACCCGCAGCCGCCCGCCGGACAGCCCCGCCAGCCGGGACAGCTCGTGCCGCGCCTGGTCCAGTTCGTCGAGGACCCGCCGGGCCCGTACGAGCAGCAGCTCACCGGCCGCCGTCAGCCGGGCACCGCGATGGTGGCGCACCAGCAGGGCCGCCCCGGCCTCCCGCTCCAGTTTGGCGAGCTGCTGGGAGAGCGCCGGAGCGGTGTAGCCCAGCCGGGCGGCGGCGCGGGTGATCGAACCGGCCTCCGCCACCGCTACCAGGGCGGCCAGCCGGGTGGGGTCGTACATAAGAATCTCTTCAGGCTCACCAAGAACATTGCCAATACCCATTAAAGCCTCCGACCGGCGAAGCTGCTCCTATGGACGGACAGCTGATCGCCTTCACCGGAGTCGCCGCGGGCATGGTCGCCATGCCGGGCGCGGATTTCGCGGTCGTGGTGCGCCATGCGCTCGATTCGCGCCGGGCGGGGGTGGCGGCCGCCGTCGGAGTCGCGGGCGGGCTGCTGGTGCACACCGCTCTGGCGGTGGCCGGGCTCGCGGCGGTGCTGGTCGCCGTGCCCGCGCTCTTCGGCGCGGTCCAACTCCTGGGCGGCGGCTACCTGTTGTACCTCGGCACCCGCGCCCTGATCGCGGCCGTCCGGCGCCCGGCGGCCACCACGGACGGCACGGCCCGCACGGCGGCGGGCACCCCGGCCGACGGCCGCCCGCACACCGCCCTCCTGGGCACCACGCGGAGTCTGCGCCAGGGCTTCTTGACCAATGCGCTCAACCCGAAGGCACCCGTGCTCTTCCTCAGCCTGCTCCCGCAGTTCGTTCCGGCGGGAGCGCCCGCGCTGCCCCGTACGCTGCTGCTCGCCACGATGGTCGTCGCCATGGCGCTGGTCTGGTTCCCCGCCGTCGCCCTGCTGGTCGACCGGCTGGGCGTCTGGCTGCGCCGCCCCTCGGTGGCCCGTGCCCTGGAAGCCACCACCGGAGCGCTGCTCACGGCGCTGGGCGGCATCCTGCTCGTCGAGCTGGCGCTGTCCTGAGGGAGGTGGTGCGCCCAGGGCTATTCACGGGGTGCGGTGGGCACGGGGGAAATCTGCCGAACGCACCGGCAATTGACCGATCGTGAGATGAATGCGCAGGATCAGCCCACCCGCCCGTACCAGACCGAACGGCTCCAGATCCGTTCGAGCCGCACCACGCTCCCGGCCTTGGGCGCATGCCACATCCGGCCCCGGCCCGCGTAGATGCCGACGTGGTAAATGCCGCTGCGCGAATGGAAGAAGACCAGATCGCCGCGCCGGCGCGCGCCGGGCGGGATGTGCCGGGTGCGGCCGTACTGTGCGGCGGCGGTGCGTGGCAGCAACCGGCCGGCGCGTTTGAACGAGTACAGCATCAGCCCCGAACAGTCGAAGGCGTGCGGCCCCTGGGCGCCGTACCGGTAGGGGGCTCCGCTCTGGGAAGCCGCGATCCGCAGCGCATGGGCGGACACGGATGCGGCTTCGGCGTTCCCGGCCGCTCCTGGCGCAACGGTGGTCCCGCCGAGCGTGACCAGCGTCAGAGCGGTGACGGTGCCGGCGCGCGCCAGCAGATTCGGCGTATGCATGCGCATGGTCATGCGCAAACCCTTCGTCAGCCGCCTGCGAAGGAAGACCTGTCGGGTTCGGGCAGGCGAAGATGCCCGGCCGTGCGTACGGCTTCACCCCAAGGAGCCCTCGGCCGTGTAGGCCGGGACCCCGTCCTGCTCGGGTCCTCCGCTCCCGCCGGTCCACCTCGTCGACCGGACGTCCGGCACGGCGGCGGGATTAGGCGCCCGTCCGGACCGCCCCGTCGCTGTGGCGGGGTCTTGTCGTCGAAGGGATCGTCACGCACCTGGCAGCCGAATTCCGAGTTGAAAATGCCGTATGTGAGATGGGTCACAATTGGCCCGAATGGTTAGATTTGTTCCCTCAGGTGCCGCGGCGCGGAGCGTTGCACCCCGCGGACCAGGGGCGAAACATCCGAGACCGCAGGAATTGGGTCCGCGCCGCGCAATTCGTCGCCTCCTCAGATCGGGGGCGGAGGCTACGCCGTATGCGCAGCCTCGGAGCGTGCGCCGGGTCAGATTTCCTCGGGTGGCGGCATCGTCACCAGTCCGGCCCGCCGCTCACCGTCCAGCACCCGCAGTGCCCGGGTCAGCGTCGCGCGGTGCAGTTCGGTCTCGCCCCGCTGGTGCATCAGCGTCAGGGCGTCCCGCAGCCGGGTGGCCTTGCCGACCAGCGCCTGGGCGGCGCGCAGCCCGCTGTAGGTGCCCCCGCAGCGGGCCGGATTGATCCGGCCCAGCAGGTCGATCACTTCCAGGTAGCTGTCGATGAGTTCCCCCTCCGCGCGGGTCAGGGCGGGCAGCGGTGGTGGTTCGGGCGGCAGCATCGGGCTCACCGCGCCCCGGGCCGGAGCGCCGACAGCTTGCGGTTACGGGTGATCTGGTCGATCAGGCCGTACTCCTGGGCGGCGGGGGCGTCGAAGATCTTGTCGCGCTCGATATCGGTGGCGATCCGCTCGCGGGTCTGCCCGGTGTGCTTCGCCAGCATCTCTTCCAGTACGTCGCGGGTGCGCAGCATTTCCGTCGCCTGGATCTGCAGGTCACTGGCCTGTCCCTGGACGGGTTCGCTGAACGACGGCTGATGGATCAGGACCCGGGCGCCGGGCAGCGCCAGCCGCTTGCCCGGAGTGCCGGCCGCCAGCAGCACCGCGGCGGACGAGGCGGCCTGCCCCAGGCAGACGGTCTCCACGTCGCACGACACGAAATGCATCGTGTCGTAGATGGCGGTCATCGCGGTGAAGGAGCCGCCGGGGGAGTTGATGTAGAGCGAGATGTCCTGGTCGGGCGCGGCGTGTTCGAGGTGGATGAACTGCGCCATGACGTCGTTGGCAGAGGTGTCGTCGATCGGGGTGCCCAGAAAGATGATGCGCTCGCCGAGCAGCTTGGAATACGGGTCCATGGTGCGCGTCCCCTGGGCGGTGCGCTCGGTGAACTCCGGAAGGACATAGCGGGCCGTCGGTCGCAGCATGTCTGCTCCTCTCCTCCGTAAAAAATGTACAGGACGTACGTTCCGTCAGAATGACAGCAGATCCTGGTGATCAGTTACAAGTCCCAGGTCAGAGGCAGTTTTAACTGTTCGCTGAGGGCGGATATCTCACAGCTTCTCCTCGAACTGCGGCACAAGGTTGAGACCCTTCGGATGACCGGGCGGGTCGTCGATGCTCGCTCGACGGGACGGACCGCCCGCGGGTAACCAAGGACGCCGCCCTGCGGATCCCGCCGGCCGAGCCCGTGGCCAGGCGCTGTTCACCGGCTGGGGTGGCGGGCTGGCGACCTGCCGCAAGTTCGCCCTCACGCACGGAACTACACCGCATCGAAACTGATGTCGCAGGTCGGGCACAGGGTGAGCGAGGCATGCAGACTCGACCTGGCCGACATCAAGTGGGACCTGGGCCCTTCGGCAAGCTCCAGGTGCGTCACGGCGAGTGCGCCGGTGCCGCCGCTGAGGGTGAGGCCGGTGAGACGGAGGGGGCCGGACCGGTGGTGCGGGCCGGGCGCCGCAACGGGCGTCGCGAGGTGGCCATCAAGACGACGTCCGGACCGGTGACGGTGGCCCGTCCCAGGGTGCGGGGCACCACGGAGGCGTTCGCTCGCGTCTGTTCGGCGCCGCGGTGACTCGGGCGAATGTGCTGGAGTCGCCGGTGATCGCCTCGTTCGTCCGCGGCCTGTCCACCTGGGACGTGGAGAACACCCTCGCCGAAGCCCCCGGTTCCGACGCGGCGCTGTCGAAGTCCACGGTCTCCACATTCGGCCCGGCAGCGCGGACAGGGGTGGCGCTGGACGTCCTCCGCGTCGCTCGGGGAGGCTTCTTGAGGGGCCGTCATGCCCGGCATGCTGTCATTCTCAGAAGTGCCCCGAATTACCTTTGCGTGAGAACGAGTTCCGGGAACCAGAACGGCGCTTCGCGTCCGCCGGGCCGTGACGTTTGATCTTGCTCGGGCAAAGGACCGCTTCTGAGACGGCCTCGGGGAACATCGGTACCGAGGTGGGTCGGGCATCACCGTCTCCGGCTCACGCCGCCGTGCAGGTCCAGCAGCGCGTCCAGCATGTGCGGGACAGCCTGTCACTCAGCCATAGCCAGAACATCGCGGACCAGACGTCGCGCGTACTCGCGATCGACGGGCAAGGCGAATACGACGTGGTGGTACAGAGGCGCGATGACATGGTCGAGGATCTGCGGGACGCTCGGTGTCTTCTCACCGCGTTCGCGGGCCCGGCTCACCACCTCCGATGCCTGCTCGCGCCGTTTCTCCGTGACCGGGCAACTCGCGACGATCTCGGTGCGGGCCGACACCATCGCGCGCAGGTATCGGGCTCGGTGGGGACGTGTGATGTCGCGGGCGATGACCTGCGCCCACTCGGTCAGATCCTGCTGGAGGGATCCGGTGTCGGGCGCTGACTCACCGTCCCGGGTCAGGGCGGCGACAGCGACTTCCTCAAGGAGAGCGTGGACGCTGTCCCAGCGTCGGTAGAGCGTCGTCGGGTTGACTCCGGCCCGCTCGGCGACCACGGGAAACGTGATCTTTTCGGCGCCCTCGCCCACGAGTTCACCGACCGAGGTGTAGATCGCGGTCAGTACTCGACTGCTCCGCCCTCCGGGGCGGCTGGCGGCTGCATGGTGAGACACGTCACCAGCATACGCAAAGATCTTTGCTTCTACTAGGATGGGCCACCGAGTTAAAGCAAAGATCATTGCTTTTTGCTGGAGATCGCGTGCTCAACCGTTCAGTTTCGTTCTTCCTGGCCGGGGCCGTGGGCGCGGCCACGCTCACGGCCGCTTCGGCGCCGTCCCCCCTCTACCCGGTCTATCAGCGCCTGTGGGACCTCTCCGCGTTCACCTTGACGGTCGTTTTCGCCGTTTACGTCTTCGCCTTGCTCGCCGCCCTGTTGACCGTCGGATCGGTCTCCGACCGGGTGGGCCGTCGGCCTGTCGCCTGCGGTGCCCTGGTGCTGCTCGCTCTGGGCATGCTGCTCTTCGCCGTCGCCACAGGCGTCGGCGGCCTGATGGCCGCGCGCATTGTGCAGGGCCTTGCCGTGGGGACAGCCGCCGGCGCCACTACCGCCCTGATCATGGAGTCCGCGCCGAACCCCCGGCTCGGCTCGACCATCAGCAGCGCGGTCCCTTCCTTGGGGATAGCGATCGGCGCTGTCCTCGCCGGCGCCTTGGTGGAGTTCGCGCCACTGCCCCGCCAACTCGTCTTCTGGATCCTCACCGTCGTGTCCCTGGTGCTCGCGGCACTCGTCTGGCTGGTTCCCGACCAAGCTCGATCCGACTTGCCAACCCGGGAAACGATCTGGCGGTCACTGCTGCCCAGCGCTCAACTCCCGCGGGCCACGCGGCCGGTCTTCGTCGCACTGCTGCCGTCGATCAGTGCGACGTGGGCCCTTGGCGGCTTGTACCTCTCGCTCGGATCGTCGATCCTCGCCACCGTCCTCGACGTGCACAGCCACTTCACCGCGGGCGTCATCCTCGGCGCCTTCTTCGTCGCGGGGACGGCGGGCACTGTCGCGTCGGCCTTCGCTCCGCCACGACACCGCGCATGGTTCGGCCTCGGGCCCCTCGCCCTTGGCGTCCTGGTCACTGTCGCAGCCATGCCGACGGGTGTACTGCCGCTCTACGTCGTCGGATCGCTGATCGCGGGATTCGGGTTCGGGGCGACGTTCCGGTTCGCCGTCCATGCCCTCGGTGAGGCGGCACCGATCGCCCGACGTGGCCAGGTGTTCGCGACGATGTACATCGTCAGCTATCTCGCCTTCAGTGTGCCTGCGCTCGCCGCCGGGCTCGCTGTCGAGCGATTCGGGCTCAAACCAACAGCCGTCGTGTATGGAGCCCTGGACATCGCATTGATCCTGTTCGCTCTCGTTGCCGGGACCGCCCACGCGCGTCGACGGGATGGCGAGGACGAGGTTCGCCGCGATATCGCACCGCCGTTGGTCTCGCGCATTTTCGGCACGCCTCGCCACACCACGCACTACCTGGAGTGCGGACCAGCCGATGGACCGCTGATGTTCTTCCTCCACGGGTGGCCGGGCATCGGGTTGTTGTGGCGGGCCCAGATGGACGCGTTCGCTGCCGACGGGTGGCATTGCGTCGCGCCCGATCTGCGCGGGTACGGCGAATCCTCCGCCCCGGCGGATGCCGACACCTACACCGTCGAGGAGGTCGTGATGGACCTGACGGAGCTCCACGACCATCTCGGCGGCAGAACCGCGGTCTGGATCGGCCACGACTGGGGCAGCGCCGTGGCGGGAGCGGTGGCCGCACACGAGCCGGAGCGGTGCCGCGGCGTGATGTTGACCTCGTGGGCCTACTACCCCACCGCCAACAGCCTGGCCACGCTCGTACCCCTGGTCGACCGTCGGCTCTACCCGGCCGACCGGTATCCGGACGGACAGTGGGACTACTACCGCTACTACACGACACACTTCGAAGCGGCGGTCGCCGACCTTGACGCGGCTCCGGCGGCAACGCTGGCATCGGTTTATCAACCGGGCAGCCCCGCAGCGATCGGCGCCATCTCACCGACGGCCACGGTCACACGCGACGGCGGACGCTTCGGCGCCGCGCACCGCGCACCGCCGACGCCGGCCGATCCGGCTCTCTGGCCACCGGCGGACTTCGACACCCTGGTGCAGGCGTTCGCAACTCACGGCTTTCGTCCTCCCTCTGCGTGGTACACAAACGACGACGCCAACATCGCTTACGCGCGCAAAGCACCCGACGGCGGGCGCCTGACGCAGCCGGTGCTGTTCGTCAACGGCGAGTGGGACGCGATCTGCAACATCTCGGGAAACCGCCAAGGCGACCCGATGCGCGCGGCCTGCGCAGATCTCACCGTGGCGTGCGTGCCTGCAGGACACTGGCTGCCGCTCGAGAGCAAGGCGCAACACATCGAAGCCATCCGCACCTGGCTCCGCTCCAAGAATCTTCGATGAACAGCGAGATAGGGGCTCGTCCGCCTCGAAGCTCCGGCGGAGCGGGTCTTGGAGCGCACCGGTGCCGGTGCCCCGCGCCGGCCTCAGTGGACCGATCCGGTCCGGGGTGGCCAGTACAGCGGTTCCCATGAGGAGCCAGCGGTGGCCGGGTGATGGTGATCTGTCCAAGGCGGTCCCACTGGCCCAGTGCCCCGCAGCGACGGGGAGGCGGTACGGCGGCGGCACCCACCTCTGCACACGCGGGAGGCGGCCCCACTCCGCGTCCCGGTCCCTTCAGGGAATGCGGCGAGAGCCTGCCGTCCCTGCGTACGAAAGCAGAGGTGCGGTATGTCGCCGCGTCGTCCCAACCGCCCGTCGGGGCCCTTTCCCTCTCTCGACGAGCCCGAGCACCGTGTCAAGTTCGTCGAGGCGGGCCTGGCCGACCCCCGGTGCACCCTGGACAGAAGCGCTCTGGAGCGCATGGCCACAACGCCCGCACCGCGCCGTACCGTCGTACAGAGAAAGCCCAACCAGGTCGGGGTGACGATGAAGGACCAGCACAGCCAAGCGGGCCGCCTGCGAGTACACACCGGTGCTGAACCTCCCGACGAGGCGGAGACGGGGCAGACCGGGGCGCGGTCAGCTGAGCTGCGATCCGCGCTTGACGGCATCCGCAACATCCGCTACCTCACCAACCTCGGATCCGACCCGGGTGCGCGCCCCGCCGAGTGGGAGCAGCGGCGGCTGCTGCGCACGGTGAGCCTGCTGCTGGAAGCCGAAGGCCTTCCCCCGTCGGCCGTCGACCGGGCCGGCGAGCCGGCACGGACCGGATACCGCACCAGCGAAGGTGACCAGGCCGGGCAGGTCCAGGTGCGCTGGGTGGGACCGCGGGGGAGTGGCGCTCGCTACCAGGAACACGAGCAGCTCCAGCGCTGCCAGGCGGTGCTGCGCAGCTGGGGCTTCGAGACTGTGGAGGTCCGTGGCCCCGGCGGCCGCCGCTACCTGGAGGTCGAGGCCAGGCTTGGTTGAAGGCGGTCCACGAGAACGCCCCCGATGCGCTGCACCGCCGAGATCCGCCTCATGCCTTCACCTCGCTCCGGGTGGCTGGGGTTCGTAGAAGGTGCCGTCTCTGAGCATGGGGAACAGGATGTCGGCCCGGCGGCGGGAGAGGCAGAGCAGGGCTGGGTGTGGGCCATGTCCCGGGCAAGCCCTGGCCCGGTAGATGATCGTAAATGATGACTCAGCTCCGGCGTTAGGCGAGCGCAATACCTGCGCCATCCCTTCCGGATGAGGCCAGATGCATCACGCGCCCGCACCGCTGTTTTCCGGGGCGACTGACGGAGCGAGCTTGCCGAGAATTTCTGGGTTTTTCGTGAGCCAAGCACGCACACCCTCCTGTGCATAGTCCTGCCCCTGTGCATGATCTTCTTCAGCAGCCATATGGACCTCGAACTCCAGACTGTTGAGCTGCTGCTCATTCAGGCGGAAATTCTTCATCCATTTGGCGACCTGCGGCTTGTCCTTGATGAAGCCTTCGCGGCCCAGCATGTGAATATCCTCGCGCGAATATCCGAGTGCACCCTTGGGGTCCTTCAGTTTGGTGAGATTGTACGTGCCGTACTCCCAGTGCGGGGATCGCAGGAGCACTGCGATCGGCTCCCGCGCCGCGTACTCGCTGTCCAGCTGGGTCCACGGTTCTGTGCCGACAACCGTCTTGATCAGCGAGCGTTCCTTGTCCAGACCGTATGCCTTGTGCAACTTGTCCCGGTAGACCGCACCCTCGTCGGGATCCATCTCGAAGATGTGGTAGCCAAATTTTTCTATATTTTCCTCTACATCACCGATGGACTCGATGTCCTTCAGGTAAGACGGGACGGCTACATGCAGTGCGGTATTTTTATACCAGGCGCCGAAGTCCTCAAGCTTGCTTTTGTATTTATCCCATTGCGGCTTATGGGTCACCGGCAGCCGGGCATTGACTTGGACGTCGACTTTCCCCTGGGCCTGCTTAGCAAATAGATCACTCGATGTTTGAGCCTGGATCTTTGACTGGTATCCGCGCTTGGCTAAGAGTTCCTGCCACAGGTACGCAACGGCTCTACCGTCGTCCTGGCCGACATAGCCGAGGGTGATCGAAGAGTCGCCTTCATCCTTCTTGTTGAGGAGCTCGTCCTTCTTGTTCAGGAGGAGGCTTATGCCGCCCGCGATCAGCACGAGAGTGATCAGTCCGGCCGCGGCCCCCAGAGCGGGCTTCATCTGGGCAGGACGCCCCCGGTCACTCCCCGGCGTCGCGTTCGGTGCGGGCGGAGTAGTCCGCACTGTGTCGACGACGAGGTGATCGCGGTTGCGGTCGACCCCTGGCTGGGCCGCATTCCGGCTCAACGCGAGCTGGCCTGCGGTGTTGCGGTCTCGTTTTTGCGGCAGAGGCCGCCCTTTGGCACGCAGGGCGGCACGCATGGTGTTGTATACGGTGTCCAAGTCCAACAGGTCCGGGCCGCCCGGCACACCGTTATGGAGCAGCCGCAGCAGCTCACCGGTGAAGGCCGTATACGTTTCGCCTTGCGGCGCGAGTGCGAAGCTTGTCTCCGGCGAGGCGGCGAGGAGGTAGCTGCCCTCGATCTCCGCCTGGTCTGCGATCGCTGCGGGGCCACTCATCGTGCCCAATGCCCGCCCGCTGAAGCAGCAGTCGAGGATGACGACATGCCGCTTTGGCCTGCCGGTAAGCACGACGTCGCGTAGCGCGCTGTACGGCACACCTGTGTAGGACCTGCCCTGCTCCGAGTGGGGAAGCCCGAGGAAGAGGTCTCCACGAGTCTCTTCGAGAAGCCCGTGGCCGGCGAAGTACACCAGCAAGGTGTCGGATGCCTCTTCGGCTGCGGTCCGTACGGCATGCAGGACCTCGGTCCAGTCGCCGGGATTCGTGATTACCGTGCAATGTTCTTTGGCCAGTCCCCACGAGGAAGGCGCGCGCAGCGCGGTGGCCAGTGCCGTGAGGTTGTTGGCAACGGAAGGAAGGGCAGCCAAGTGCGTGTAGCGGCTGGTGCCGATGAGGACTGCGCGGGAGTTCGTCGCGTCGGGCAGCAGCGCCACCGCTACCGGCCCTCCTGGTCTGCAGGACCTCCAGCACTGTCATCGGGCCGCTCCAACGCTTCGATGAGGCGACTCAGTTCCTCCTCGCTCCCGTTCTCCACGATCACGGTGGTCTCGCCCCGCTGTACGGTGACGCTCCGGCGCCCAGGCCGTGTTTGACGCCAGGTGCTCAGAGCGAGAGCGAAGGAGGCGGCACTCCAGCCGTTGTCAGTGACGAGTTGGAGAACATCCGTCAGCAGCCCCATCTGGTCCGGCTCAGAGGGAGATTGGGGCAGCGTCACGTCTGCTCCGCGGCGAACGGCAGAATCCTGCCGAAGCCAGTTGTACAGAGAACGCAGCTCCCGCTCTCCGCCGTCCACTCGCACATCAACCCGCACGACTCCCCCTTAAAAACGTCTGTAATGCCCGTCGCCACAACAGTGGCCGTCTTCGTTCACCGGGCACTCATTCTGCCCGCCCCGCCAATGCTTCGCCGACACTCATGTCCGATACGAGCGTTCGCCGAACCACAGGAAGCAGGCGACGGGTCCCGCCGGTGCCCGCCCGGCGCGCGGATGCAGTATGATCATGATGCAACTTCGGCCCTCGGGCCGGATCCGCGCGTCTGTGGTCCAAGGAAAGATGTCCACCAGCCGGTGGGAGATGCAGGTGCAAGGCCTGCCGGGCGCTCTGACAAGGGGCCCTTCCCCGTACGGGGAAGGGCCCCTTTTTCCGTGCTTCCACGGGGGCTCCCTCTGTCTGCTGATCTGATCACCGCACTCTGTCACGGGGCCTGAGGCCGTGTCAGCGGTAGATCAGCCGGCGTGCGCGGGGAAGGGGCCGGTCTCAGGCGGTGGCCAGCTGCGATGCGCTGGTGCTGCTGTGGGCGTGGCGGCGGCCAGAGACCGGGGGCCTCCTGGTCACCGGTGACAGATCTTGCCATCCACCGGGCCGGGAACCCCGTACCGCCCGCCACGGAAGGGGGAGGCGGGCGGTGGGCTGAGTGTCCGGCAGTCTCAGGAGGGGCTGACGTTGCCGCAGCGGGAGACCTTCTCCTCTTCGGTCATCGGGCGGGACTGCTTCCGGAAGGCGTTGTACGTCACGTCTGCCTCGACATCCGTGAAATCGCGTGCCGGGAGGCCCTTGGTGCCATCCCCTTCGTAATGCCAATTACCGCGCAGGGTCTGGGTCATCGGAACCTTGTCCAGCCAGTAGATGGTGTAGGGCTGGTCCTGAGTGACCGTGTCGGTGATGCCCGTGGTCTGGGTGTGGATCTGGGAGTAGTCGATCCTCGGCAGGACCTCGACGCCCTTCGCGGCGGGGATCTTCAGGCCCATGCTGACGACGAGGCCGTTGCCGTTGGTCTCCTCCTCCTTGTAGGTGAAGGAGCCGGTGGCGGCACAGGTGTCGTGGAAATCCGAAACCCGCTCCGGTGTGCCCTCAGTCGCCTCGTTGATGAACTCGCCGCCGGTGACGGTGCACTTGTCACCACAGGTCGAGAGGAACTCAGCGCGCTTCTGCGGGTCGTCCAGCCAGTCGCCACCGGAAGGCTTGGGGACGTCGCTCGGTTGCGTGATCATCCCGCCAAAGCCGCCTCCGTCCGCCTGCGCCGGAGTGATGCTCAGGCACAGTGACGCCGCAAGGGCCATCGCTCCCACCGCGGCCGCCTTCGCCCGGCGACCCTTGCTGGACGGGAGAGCGTTGCGTACTCGTCCGTTCATTCTGCTTCCTCTTGCCTTCTACCTGAAGTGCGGATTGTGTCCCTGCGATTCCGTTCGCGACTCCGGGTGAGGCCGTCCAGGGAGGGCGGCACCCGTCGGGGGTGTGCATCTGCTCCGAGCCGGCCGGAACGGAAGTGCTGCCGGTTGCGCAGCACATACGAATTGCCGCTGCGATCGGCACACAACGAGAATTGGCCACCTCGCTCATGTTCGGCTCACGACCCGCTCATAGGGTGTCGTTCGCTCGTCGAGCCGATCTCGGCGCGGCTCCATTCGTCCGAGCCTCGGACGTCATTTCAGGTGGGGCCGACGGCCGTTGCACAGTTCGTGGCTGATCCATTGAGCGCCTGTTGTCATCAACGCTTCGAGGGAGAACGGCACTGCACAGCCCC
Source organism: Streptomyces sp. NPDC047049 (assembly GCF_040643995.1). Lineage (NCBI taxonomy): Bacteria > Bacillati > Actinomycetota > Actinomycetes > Kitasatosporales > Streptomycetaceae > Streptomyces > Streptomyces sp. NPDC047049. Next base: position 300,291 of record NZ_JBEYVM010000004.1, read on the forward strand.
CCGGCGCTGGGACCTGTTTCCGCACGGGAGGCAGCCGACCGGCTCCTGCGGTGGTAGCGGGATTCGTTCGGTCCGCTGACGCCGAGGGGCTGGCTGAGCCTGGCCGGTGGGTGCGGCCGACGGCGCGCGGGTACTGCGGGAAGTGGGCGCGCGCTCCGTATTGCGTCGGGCGGACGGTGCGGCGAATTCCGGTGCCTGCGGGGCCCGTTCGGGCCGATTGACTTCCATCATCGGACTCCTCACGTGACTGATCAGGGCCGTCGGCAGCCCGGCGGTCAGCGGTCCGGACGTGGGCGGGCGCCGGCTCGTTGTTCATGAGGAGCCTCCTGGCAGTGTCATGTCGCGATCAGCTGCTGAAAGCAGTTGGACGTCGAGGACGCCTCGTGCCTGAAGCTGTACGGTGAGTGGGATGGCACGGCCCCTACGCAGGCCGGGGAGATCCAGGAGGCCGGGGGCTGGCGGGACTTCGCCGAGGCCCGCGAGGAGCTGGCGGGAAGGCGTACACGTTCTGCGTGCTGGAGCACCTGCACCGGCTGCTGTGCAGCATGCAGGTCTTCGCCCGCAACTCCTCCGAGTGGGGTGACCCCCGGGCGAAGCTGCTGGCCGGTGAGGCGTGGCAGCAGGCGAGGCCGACCGTGCTGGCCTCCCTCAGCCTGCCCGGGGAGGCGGGCGGGCATCTGGCGGCGCGGGTCGCGCTGCTGGATGGCACCTATCGGGAGGTCGCCGCCCGGGTCCCGGCAACGCGCAGATCGTCTTCGACGACGACGGTCGTCTGCACTTCGCCGCCCTGGAACCGGAGCCAGAACCGGCCTCCCTGCTGGATCTGGCGGGCCGCGGTGAACGCGATGCTGCTGAGGGTGGAGCTGTCCGAGGTGCTGCTGGAGGTGTTCTCCTGGACCCGCGCCGACCAAGCGTTCACCTCGGTCACCGGCGGCGAGGCTCGTTTGAAGGACCTGAACGTCACGATCGCTGCGCTGCTGGTCGCCCACGGCTGCAACGTCGGCTACACCCCGGTGATGGGCGGCGCGGACGCGCTGAAGTACGGGCGGCTGTCCCATGTGGACCAGACGTATCTGCGGCTGGTGACCCACCGGGCCGCGAACGCCGCCCTCATCGACCACCAGGCGTCCATCGGCCTCGCGCAGAGCTGGGGCGGGGGCCAGGTCGCCTCGGTGGACGAGATGCGGTTCGTCGTGCCGGTGCCGTCGGTGTACGCAGGGCCGAACCCGAAATACTTCGGCCGCCGGGGCGGCGCGACCTGGCTCAACATGATCAACGACCAAGCCGCCGGGCTCGGCGACAAGGTCGTGGCCGGCCCCCCCGCGCCTCGCTGTACGTGCTGGACGTCCTCTACGACCGCGAGGGCGGCCGCCGCCCGGAGATGATCGTCACCGACACCGCGAGCTACAGCGACATCGTGTTCGGCCTGCTCACCCTGGCCGGGTTCGCCTACGCACCGCAGTTCGCGGACCTGCCCGACCAGAAGATGTGGCGCATCGATCGCGCGGCCGACTACGGCGCCTTCCAGAACGCGGCCCGCGGCCGGATCGACCTCGCCCGCGTCGAACGGCACGGGGAGGAGATCCTGCGGATCATCGGCTCCATCCACCCCGGAGCCGTCCGCGCACTTGACGTCATCCGGATGCCGTCCCGCGACGGCCGCCCCCCGCTGGGGGACGCGTTCGCGCACTACGGGCGGATCGCGAAGACCCTGCACATCCTGCGTCCGGCCGACGAGCCCGGCTACCGTCGCCAGATCAAGGTTCAGGCCAACCTCCAGGAAGGCCGCCACGCGCTGGCTCGGAAGATCTTCCACGGCCGGGCCGGGCAGCTCTACCAGCGCTATCAGGACGGCATGGAGGACCAGATCGGCGCCCTGGGCCTGGTCCTCAACGCACTCGTGCTGTTCAACACCCGCTACATGGACGCCGCCCTCACCCAGCTCCGCGAGGACGGCTTCGAGGTCCATGACCAGGATGTCGCCCGGCTGTCGCCGTTCGTGCGCCACCACATCAACGTGCTCGGGCGGCACTCCTTCCAGCTTCCCGATCTGCCCGGCGGACTACGCCCCCTACGCGACAAGGACTCCACCGACGAGATTGGTGTGAGGGCGGCCTGAGGCCGGGGCCCGGCCTTGTCCTACGGGATGTGAGACTGGCGGCATGCTCATACAGTTCCTCACTGTGGCAGGCGTACTCGCTGTGCTGACCGTGGTGCCCGGCCCGGATATGGCCGTCGTGACAAAGCGGGCCGTCTCTGCCGGATGGGGGGACGGGCTGCGAACCGTCGGCGGCATAACCGGGGGGTTGCTGGTCTGGGGTGTTCTCACGGTCGTGGGCCTCGCCGCCGTTCTGGCCGCTTCCGCCGCCGCGTACACCGTGGTCAAGCTGGCCGGTGCTGCCTACCTGGTCTTCCTCGGCATCCAGGCACTGATCCACAGCCGACGCGACCGGGCACAGACTGCGGGGGACACGCCCCCGGCCGCACCGGTAGGCAGTCCCTGGCGGACCGGCCTGGTCAGCAACCTCTTCAACCCCAAGATCGCCGTCTTCTACACCGGCCTGCTGCCGACGCTGGCCCCGCCCGGGATGTCCCCGCACGCTGGTATGGCGCTGCTGGTCCTCATCCACGCGATGCTGACCGCCGTATGGCTTGGTAGCTACGTGATGCTCCTGGCCAAAGCCCGCGCCTTCTTCCAGAAGCCTTCCGTGCGCCGCGCCATGGACCGGATCACGGGCGTCGTCCTGATCGGGTTCGGCCTCAAGGTCGCCGCGACCCAGCCCTGACCTTCAGCGCTGCCGACCGCCGGGCGCGAGCAGGCTGGTCAGCTCCGAGATCGCCTTGGGGGAGGGCTTGAAGTAGCGGCGGACGTTCTCCGGCTTCGACCGCCGGGCCGTCGTAGCCGTACTCCGTGCACCAGCCCGGCCAGAAGAGCACCACCGCCCGGCGGGCGTTCCAGGTGTTGACCGCCGCGGTGCCCCACAGCAGTTCCAGGGCCTCGCCGATCTCCTCGTCCGCGACCGACCCCAGCGGGCGATCCTCCCTGATCCGCTCGGCGGTCTTGCCCACGCCGACCCCGTAGCTGCGGACGGTGTTGGGGTTGCGGAGCGAGTCGAGTAAGGCGTCGGCCGCCGCGCGGACAGTCAACATTTTCCCGGCCGGCAGTTGCACGACGGTGGGCACCGCATTCTCCCTTGCCACGGATAACAGGGCCGCTTCGCGTACGGCCCGGAGAACACCGCAGGTGACGAACCAAGCTTCCGCAGATAATCAGGGCGTTATCCGTGGAACAAGCTCAGGCCGGCCCCGCGACCGGCACCCCGTCAGCCGCTCACCAACGCCGACGAAGGCTTAGCGCACGATCTGACACGGATGTTCCAAGCGCTGGCTACAGGTCCGCAATCCAGGGGTGTTCCGGGTGTACGCGGGCGAGTAGCTCGGCAAGAGTCTCGCGTTGAGCTGAGGTCATGTGGGGGACGGTCGCCTCGAAGTCCGTTTGATCCTTTCGGCGGGCGTGCTTGGCCTTGAACAGCAGGACCAGTTCGGGCGCCAGATACGGGATGCCGTCCTGGGTGTGATGGACGATGTCGCTGTAGGGAAGCCGGACCCTCTCATCGCGTCGGCAGATCCAGATGTCGCCGTCGTGCGGTTCGCGGAACACATCGAGCAGGTAGTTTCCAGTGGCCGGATCGCGGAGCCATGTCTGATGCACGGCAGCCAGCGCCTCCGGTGTGGCGTCCTCCCAGATCCGGCCGCTGCCTGCCGCGTCGAAGACATATCCGGGGAAGCGGTCACGGACCTGGGGAAAACTTGCGGCCGGAACCGCGATCTCGATGTCTCCATGGGCGCGCGTCTGCCGGCCGCGGAACAAGTCCAGCGCCCAGCCCGCAGCCACGTACCAAGGCGTACTGATCCCGGCCAGCTGCTGCGCGACCTCACTCGGGGTCAAGCAGGACGACCACCTGCCAGGAAGGGCTTCGATCTCGTCGGGTGCCAGCTCGATGCCCCCGCTGGGTAGTTGCTCGCTCACCGCAGAAATCTATCAGCGGAGTCGAAGGTCTCGGGCCCTGGAGTCGTACGCCACTGGCGATCACACAAAGTCACCAGTCGATCGGACTCCTCGGCGAACTCGCGACAGTTGAATACGCGAGCCCACCAGTATCGGACCCCGCGTAGGCGTCGGGGTCGCTCAGGCCGGCGGCCTCGGTCCAGGCGCGTCGGGCACGGACGGGGCAGGTGGTGGGACAGGATCCGAACGGGACTTTCACCTTGCGGGGGCTGGTCTTCGATACGCGCACGCCGATTTCCAGGCTGTGCTCGGTCTCGACGATGTCGCGCAGCCGCAGGTAGGCGACTTCGTGTTCCCGGACGACGGTCGTCACTGGGCGGGGGTGCGGGCGGCCTGGGTGAGCAGGCGCTCCCATGTGCGGGGGAACTGCCGTGCTGCTTGGCCAGGGCGGCGGCGAGGTGTGCGAGCATGCCGCCGCTCCCGCGGCGCTGGTTCCGCGACTTCGAGGCGTTCGCCGACCTGCTGGAGGAGTGGAGCCGTGTCCTCACCGAAGCGGCCCGACGGGGGTGGGGCGTCGTGGGGCTGAGCGAGTAGGACGAGCTCCGGTCGCTGTCGCCAACACGGTGCCCTCAAGGGCACAGCCCACGACTTGCGGTCGCGGAGGTTGTTACCTCTCCACCATGTGGCCAGCGAGCCGCCATTACACAGCGTCGGGACCCTGACGGCATGACGGATTCGAAAGATTCCGCCGGAGCACACCAGGCACGTCCGGTAGCGGTTTTATGAGCTGCTCATGAAATCCGTGTTGACGCATCCTTTGTGCCAGTGGCGGCCGCTTCCTCCACGGTGGCCCCGGCCATCTGACCCGCCTCGGGGCCGGAGAAAACTGCCCACCCCTACCTATAGAGGAGAAGCATGTCCAGGAAGAATCTTGTGAAGAAGAGCCTCACCGCGGCGATGCTGTGCGGCACGGTGGCCGGTGCGGGCCTCGCTTTCCCGGCGACCGCGTCGGCGGAGCCGTGGACGTCGGCCGCCTGGGTGGCCGCCCACGCCACGGCAGAGCCGGCGCCGGGCCCCGAATCGGTCGACCGATTCCTCCGTCTGCCCGCATCGTGATGCCCCTGTCGCTCTGGTACCGAACTCCACGCCGCGCGACATATCAACCGACATTTGACGGACATTGACGCTCTGGATGGCCTGCTTGCCAATCGTTCCCTCTCCTCATGCCGGGCGGCTGGCACGCGGAGAGGGCTCCCGGGCCAGTGCTCAAGAGCGCAGGTCACCGGAAGATACGAGGACCAAAATCATGACCCCTGAGACGACCCCTCAGAGGCCAGGGCCGCGAACGACCGTCGCGGCGCCGGCAGTCCCGGTGACGGCGCTGGGCATCGTGCAACAAGCGGCAGCCCCCATTTCACCGGATGCATAACCGTCTGCTGCGCGGCCGCCTCAGCGTCAGGTGGTCGCGCTGCCGGAAACGCGAAGAAGAGACGAAAGGTAAACAACTCGTGCTCACTCAACAAGTCCCGCGAAATGCGATGCGAAGGATACCTGCGTTCCTTGTGGCCGCAGTCACCGTACCGCTGTCACTGCTGGCCGCCCCACCGGCTCATGCAGCCGACCCCTCGTGTGACAAGAGTTCCAAAACCGGATGCATCACCCTCAAGTCCCTTCCCCCCGAAACCTCCCCGCCTGCAGATCCGAATTCGCCCCTCAGCGCGAATGGTCCCGTCGATCTGCAGAATGACGGCTCATCGGACAGCAATGACCTCATCGGGCGGACTACCGGTACGGTGGCAAGCAATCAGTGGAGCTTCAAGCCCAACCCCAACAACGACGGCAGCTTCCAAATCTCCAATAACACCCCCGGCAAGAGCGGCTGCGTCGCAATGCAGGGAGACGGCTACCTCGCCTTGTCGAACATCTGCGATGCCAACGACAAGAAACAGCTGTTCTACGCCCAACCGGTCACCGACACCGTGGCCGACACCTACCTGATTCGGCGCGTCGAAGACGACACATGCATCACGCTGAAGGGCCCCGACAGCGCGCGGCAAGACGGTAAAGCCTTCCCGATGGGGTCCGTTACCTGCGCACAAGGAGCGGGCAAAGGGAATGCATTCGCCGGTGAGAAGTGGACCGCGACTGCGGCCCCCGGTGACGGCGCAAGCGGCCCGACCGTCATTGATATGGCGACCCAGTACGCCCTGACCCAGCACAACAAGGGGTCCGGCGTCATCACGGGGAGTTCGTACACCATCACCGACAGCTCCAAGCCCGCCCAACTCGGGCCCTACAAACTCGTTTCCACCTCGAATGACAAGGACGGGGCCTCCCCCGTCTGCACGAACTCCAGCGGGGCTACCGGCGGCAACATGAGCTGCTCCATGAACTGGTCGCAGGCCACAGCGGACGCGATCAGCCAATCGGAGACCCTCGGCGTCAATCTCACGCTCGGACCGGCTAAGAGCCCCCTGCAGACCGCCGCCCAGGCCGGATACCAGCGCACCTGGACCGAGAGTCAGACCACCACTGAGACATCGGGCACCAGCGTCAGCATGGACGTTCCGCCCGGCCAGACAGCGTGGCTGGCGCGCGCCCTCGCCCTCAAGACGACCGCCGGCGACTGGGCATTCAGCAACGAGGTCGGGTCGACATGGACGCACCACATGACCGTCAGTTTGCCGGTCGAGGGCGTCGACAACGCCCACAGCGTCATCAAGAAATGCACCACGGACTCCACGGACCCCGCGTGCACTGCCACCAAGCCCGCTGGGCAGTAGTCGGCCGGAGCGAGCCGCCCGTGAAAAGCAAGCACAGTCATCTGTGGCCGACGAATGCCGCAACGGCTCCTTGCCCATCCATACGAGCGGCGCACTGAAGTCGAGCTGAAGAAGCTGGTCGTACCTCATGGGCACATGCTCTGTGGCTCAGCGGGCTGATTGATCCCGGCTGCCTCGCACATAGAGGCAGCCGGGATCGGTGTGTGCGAGAAGCCTGTCCGAAACGTCGAGGCGGCCCGCCATCTGGATCTGACGGCACGAGGAACTGCCACGCCCGCCCGGCGAGGCCGTCGAGTACACCGACCGGGCCGCCCTCGAGCCATCTCGGCCGCGAGCACCCAATCCGCGGTACTCGGCTACGCCGTGGTCGGGGGCTTTGGGGCAGCCGTGGTCGCCGCGGTGACGGCTGTGGCCGCAGGCTCGATCCTGGCCATGATCGCCGGCATCGGGTGTGAGTAGTTGGCGTACAGAAAGTGCCGCCGAGATTGATCTTGCTGGAGTTGGTCTACTTCGTCGGAGCCTGACGGGGTACGGCGCCGGCGCGTAGTCCGCGGAGGTCCGGGATGTGGTTGTAGAGGGTGCCGGGGGAGACGCCCAGCAGCTTGGCGATCGAGGTGATCGAGCGGCCGGGGTCGGGCAGCAGGTCGCGGGCGGCGCGGATGACTTCCTCAGAGGTTTCTTGAAGATCGTCACGCGGGTGGGGTCGTACCGGTCGGCGTGGTGGCCCCCGGGATGGCTTCAGCGGTGCCGCGTGCCTGCCAACTGCCGACTCCGGCAGCGCCTGGCAACGCGGGAACCGTCCGACCGCCCACACCTCACGCTCCACTCGGACGGGTTTGCGTCAGCGCCGCGAACCCGTGCGAGTGGAGCGTGCTACTCGTCCGCCAGGTCGCGCTGCAGGCGGGCGACCAGCGCCTGCAGCCGCCGGCGCATGTCGCCCGGTTCGAGCGTCGGGCTCATCGTGCCGTGGGCGGGAACGACCCGTGCGAAATTGAAGCCGTCGAGCCGCTGGAGTGAGCCGACCTGGGCGGGCCAGGAGTACCAGCACACGGACGGTTCTGCGCTGAGGTCATGACGATAGGGGTCCCAGCCGAGCGAGTCGCCGGTGAACAGGGTGCCGTCGTCATTCAGGTACATAACGTGTCCCTCGGTGTGCCCGGGGGTGGGGATCGCCAGCACGTCGGCGGCAACCTCGCAGGTCTCGGCACTTCTCAGGATCCGGCCTGCGAACGGGGCAGCGTCAGCGTCGGCGGCATGGATGACCACTTCAGAGCCGAATGCATCGGCATAGCGCTCGGCGTCGCCGACGTCGTCGCGGTGCGTCAGCAAGATCGCCGTGATTCCACCGAGCGATTCCATCCAGGCGCAGAGCGACGGGGTGAAGCGCGGCGCGTCGACGAGGAGGTTGCCCTCGGTGCGCTGCACGAGGAAGGCGTTGCCGCCTGCGGTTTTGGGCGAGTTCGAGCCCGTCCGCCAGGTGCCGGGTGTGATCTCCAAGGGGTGGTGTCGCCGCCACGTCACGCCGGATTCGGTGCCGATCGACCGGGACGGGCACACCTCGGCAGCGAGCTGTGCCTGCAGGATCTCGCCTTCGGTGGCCGGCTGGCGGGTCATGACGAAATGCTCGCCGTCGGTTGCCGGCCCGAACAGCGTCGGCGCGAGCGAGACCGAACCTCCGCAGCCGATACAGCGGTCGTCGACGAACCAGTCTCCGGCCACGTTCTCAGGGTGACGCCGGTCTCCGCGGGCCATCGCCGTTCCTCCTCTGAGCAAAGGTCACCTGGGGGACGAACGTATCACCTAATGGAACATTGATGTTCCATTAATGATCAGTGATGTAACTTATTGGAGTCCGGTAGTACAGTGACCAGCATGAAGGAGCCTGGATCCGAGGCGGCAGGAGCACGAACGCGCAGTCGTACCCGCCGCGCCATCCTCAGCGCGGCCGCCTCTGTGCTCGGCCGTGACTATCACGCCACGCTGGCGGATATCGCAGACGCCGCCGGCGTCGGCCGCACGACACTGCACCGCTACTTCTCCGACCGCACCGGGCTCATCAGCGCAGCCATCGAGGACTCCATCGCAGCGATCGATGAGTCGGTGGCCGGCGCGGCCATCGACCAGGGCTCCCCCATCGAGGCGATGCGCAGGCTGGTCACGGCGATGGTGGCGGTCGGCGAGCGGCTGGTATTCCTGTTCGGCGATCCACGCGTTCTGGAAGGCCGCGGCGCAGCAAAGACACCGGAGCCTCTCGATGACCCGGTGCTCACTCTCATCAAGCGCGGGCAAGCCGAAGGCGCCTTCGACCCGGACGTCGCTCCCGCCTGGATCCAACGTGTGCTCTGGTCGCTGGTGTACACCGGGTACCAGGACGCCGAGGCCTGTGGGCTGCCGAGGCACGGCATCGTCTCCACTGTCATCCGCACGCTCGAAAACGGTATCCATACGTCGAATCCGGAACACCGTCAGGCATGAGCCGCGAGCTCAGCCATCCAACAGGTCAGAATGATGGGCGCCCCACGTCCGAAGAGGCCGAGAGTGATCCGGCGGCGAGTCCAGGTGCAGTCCTCGTCAGCCTTCGTCGTCCGCGTCGTCCTCGAAGGCATCCGGGTCCCGGAGGGGACGCAGGCCCTGGCCGGGGCCGCTGGCTGTGATGTTGAACAGGTAGCGGCCCAGGAAGTTGATGTGCCGGTCCTTGAGCGGGGAGAGGCGGGCGAGGTCCTCGTCCTTGATGTCGTGGCCCTCGGTGCGGAGCTGGGCGACGACGGCGTCCAGGTAGCGGGTGTTCCACAGGACCACGGCGTCGAGGACCAGGCCGAGGGCGGCGAGCTGGTCCTCCTGGCCCTCGCGGTACGCCTGGCGGATCTGGCCGCGGCCGCCGTGGCAGATCGCGCGGCCGACCGATGGCGCGACTCCTGCACGTCAGCTGCCGGTTCATCAGCCGGCGGTAGGTGTCGTCGACCGGGTCGACCAGAGCGAGCAGGTGCATGGTCTTGTCGATGCGCCCGTACTCGGCGAACGAGGCACCCAGCGGGGTCGGGTGGCCCTCGCGGCCGAACATCCGCAGCAGGTCGTAGGCCCGGACCTGGTTCGTGATGAGCGACCCGGCGACGCGGAGCATGTCCGGCCAGTGCGTGGCGATCCGCTTGAGGTTCACCTTGTTGCAGGCGACGGCCTCCAACGGCCCGTATCCGGCCGCCGGCGCCTCACGGTCGGGCAGGTCAGCACGCCAGAACCGCTGATCCGAGAGGTCGCGGAAGCGCGGAGCGAAGCGGAAGCCGAGCATCTTGTACAGGCCGAAGGGCATGTCGGAGTACGAGGCGTTGTCCGTCGCGACTATCTTGGGGCGCACGCCGCCGTCGAGGTTGAGCAGGGTGAACAGGCTGTCGCGCGGGGTACCGCGCACGACCATCGCGCCGCTCCCCGCGACCTGGTCATTGACGGCATTTAGCCAGGTCAGTCCCCGCTTGTATCCGTAATATTTGGGCGAGGGAGCGGTGTTGATGCTCTTGACGGGGACGACGAAGCGCAGCCCGTCGACAGAGGCAAGCAGCCCACCGCCCCATATCTGGGCCAGCTCGATACGGGACTGCGCGGTGATCAGCGCGGCGTTCGCTGCGGCGATAGTGTCCGCGCGCAGGTGGTTCTGATCCACGTGGGACAGCCGCGAGCGGGTCAGTGCCTTGTTGGTGTGGGTGGCGTCGATGACCGGGGTCAGGCCGATGTTGCAGCTCTCCGCCACCAGCAGTGCCACCAGGGAGACGAGCAGCCCCTCCATGCGGGTGGGCCGGTCGGACACGTGCTTGAAGGAGTCCAGAAAGCCGGTCCAGGAGTGGACCTCGAACAACAGGTCCGGCAGATCGACCCTGGGAAGCATCGCCTCCGTGGTCTGCTTCAGCCAGGTCAGCGACTCCGGCTCACCCACCGCACCCAACTTGTCCACCGACACCTTGGCCCGGCCGCCACCCTCCGCCGCCTCGGCCGACCCGTCGTCCTCCGGCACCAGGGCCTCCACCGCCGTGACCGCCCCGGCCACCGCCCGGTGCCGGCGCAGCCACGTCACCGCGTGGTTGAACAGCGCCACCGGCCCCTCGGCGTGCGTCCATGCCCGCCCGTACAGGAAGGCCCGGAACTCCCGCCCCCACTTCCGGTCGCCGAAGTCGCGGTACTGGAACCGATCCTGGATCTCCCACGCATGCTCGTACGGCGGCCTGCGCCGTTCCGCGTACCGCTTCACGCACGAGGTTTCCTCGATGCCGAGCTGCCCGGCCAGGTACTCCACGACCTCCCACGGCACCGCCAGCGGATCGTCCCCGAGGAACCGGCCGATGTAACGGACCGTCCCGATCTGCACCGCCATGCCCAGCCGGTGCCCGCCCGAGCGACGCAGCGCGATCAGATCACGGTCCGCGTCGTCCAGGAAGAAGAAGCGCTCCAGCTCCGGACGCGTGGGCACCCCGGTGAAGGCGCCGTACGCCTCCGCCTGTTCGTCAGTCAAAAACTCCACCGGCACGAGCGGACTGTAGCCAGCCACAGAGTCCGCCTTGCGGGCCTTCATCGAACTCCTGCGGAGCCCCCGGCCGGTGTGCTGGCCGGACCGTGATCAATCTCAGCGGCACTTCCTGTACCGCAACTACTCACACCCGGACATGAGGACCCCCGAGGCATTGCACGAAGCCCCCCTGGCGACCGGGCTGGTGTTGGTCAGCGGCTTCCTGGTCTCCCGGAGTGGGGCCGCTTGCCCTGACTGCAGCACCGACCGCGCTCACGGTGTCGCGCTGTTGCCTTTGTCGAACAGCGGGACATGCTGCGGATTGAGGTCGGCGCGGATCCGATGGACGGGGACCGGATGTCGCCACTGACCGGCGTCGACGGCCGTGTCGCCGCTGACCTCACCACGAGGTCCGCCCCTACCGAGTCAGACCATGCCCGCGGCCGCGATCAGGGCCAGGATCTGCTGATGGTCGAGGACGAGCGGGGTTCGCGTACGGCGCGCGAAATGTGGCCGGTGATCGCCGAGGGCCGCCGCTCGGTACCCTTCCCACCAGAAGCCGAACGCGGTGACACCGCCCCTGCTTCGCTTGCCGCTGGTGACAGGTAGCGCGCCGCATCGGTGACCGCCACCATGCTTTGTCCTACCGAAGCCGCAGGCCAGCGGATGCCGATGGTGACAACTATGGTGCTTCGGCACACGTGTGACCAAGCGCTTCGGTTGGCGAGTGAGCGCATGAGTCGGCGACCGGATCGTGCGGTGTCTCAACCGACGCCGATTTCGAATGCTCCTGGTACAAGCCGGTGCGGCGCTGAAGGCGTGCTCAGGGAGTCAGCAGCTGACCCAGCTGAGCCCCGCCACGTAGATCGGGTTGCCGGCAGAAGCCCAGACCTCCCGGTACTGAGTCGAGCCCTTCGGGCCCACTCCTGCAGAGTGCACGTACCCGCCGGACATCAGCTGGGCTGTTAGCCTCGGACACCTGCCGTCCGCCTTGTCATCCGTCACGTCGGCCCACGCCCACGTCTTGTTGTCGCAGTACCGGATCCAGGCGTGCCCCTCGCTACGGCTCGAATAGAACGCCTCCCCGCACACGGAGGCCGTGGAAGGCGCGCCTACCGGCGCCGCTGTCGCCGAGCTGCTCAGTGCCGTAACCGCGAAGAGCACAGCGCCGGTCATCGACGCCCACTTTCTTAGCCGCATGGAAACGAGTCCCTTCGTCAGGTCGTCCGGCGGATTCACCGGCCCACCCAGCTTGCTGGCGCTCAGTTGCAGGACAGACCCAATGACCGGAACTCGCGGCCCGAAAGACCGGCGGTGCAATCTTGACAGCAACGAGCCGCCTCCGGCTGACGTGTGACTGTCAGAGGCACACAGCGCGATCCCGGCACACCCGGCGCCCGTGGCGCGCCGGCCTCCGCTGACCGGACCGGTGGCCAGCGGGGAGAGCTGGGCGCCGCCCTCGCACGGCCGCAGTTCCAGAGCACCCAGACGTCGTACTGTGGCTCGGTGGGGAACGTATTTGGTGGTGGGGAACAGAGTCTGCCCCTGTCCCATGGCGGCACGGAGGCGTTCATCGACGTGCTGATGCTGGCGGTATCCGATCTCGCTGGTGACATGTGGGACCACCGCTTCGCGGCTCTTCTGTCACGGCAGGACCAGAACGTGATGGGGCGAGGGGCTGTCGGATTCGACCTCGCACAGTGGTCCGCAGGTCCACCAGCGGCTGGCGGGTGCGCAGCTCGAAGAGGGACGGGGAGCGGCAGATGCCACGGGATGAGCAGGTCGCGGCGACGCGCGAGGCGCTGCTGCAGGCCGCTGAGCGGCTCTTCGCCGAGCGGGGCGTCCACGCGGTGACCCGCCTGGAAGGGCAGAACTGGCGCACCCCTCAGTCGACCGGGGGCGACCTCACCTACTGGGCCCCCGCACTCGCGGTGGCCCACGGCAGGCTCTACTACGCCGTCACCGGCACGAACAAGAAGCTGTACTGGAACACCTTCAACGAGGCGACGTCCTCCTGGAACTCCTCGGCGACGTTCGACGGTTCGGACTCGGACCTGGCGCCTGCTTTGGCGCCGGAATATTCGGGGCGCCTGTGGATGACGCGTGTCGGCACAGACGGGCGCCTCTATCTCAACACGCATGACGGCACAGAGTGGAGCCGGCGGTACAACAACAACCTGCGATGGTCGGTGGACAGCCCCGTCGCGATGACCCCCTACAACGGTCACCTGTGGCGGATCGCCCGGGGCATGGATCACAGGGTGTACACGAGCACCTCGCCCGGCGGCGCCGAGTGGACGGACCGAGGCCACCCCAGCAATTGGAAAACCGCACACCGGCCCGCCCTCGCTGTGCACGACAACAAGATGTGGCTCTTCCTCCGCGGAACGGACGGCCGCCTGTGGGCGTCGTCCTACCAGACGAGCTGGGGCGCGATCTCCCGTATCGAAGGCAGCCTGATGGACGAGCCGACAGCAGCCTCGCATGACGGCAAGCTGTACGTGATGTACCGCCGCTGAGTCGACCCCGGGCCGCACGAAGTCACACGCCCCCGCCCCTGTCGAGCAGAGGGGCGTGGGCGTGCCATCGTGGCCACGGCCTCGCCTGTCTGCCTCGAACCCGATCGCTTTCCCGAAGGCCGACCCCCCGGACGGCATCGCCACGGGAAATGTCCGCATGAGCAACTCCTGTACTCCGGCTCTCCGCTTGCGAGCACGCGGAGCAGGGGAGCGGTCACGACACATGCACTACGGCCGACGCGCAGCACACGGCACGGGGGCTCCCGCGACGGACCAGCTCGTACACCTTGGCCCGCGAGGGCTGTGACTCAGTTCACAGTAGATCCAGAACCTGCGCGCCGCACCGGGCGTCTGGCTGGTGTGAGATCACGCAGGAGAGCACTGGACGAACTGGACGAGGAACGCCTTGTCCGGCTGGTGGCCAGAGGTGACCGCGGGGCGTTCGACGAGTTGTACCGGCGCACCTCGCCGTGGCTGGCGGTGCGGTTGCGCCGCCGCTGCGCGGACGAGCAGATCGTCGCCGAGGTCATGCAGGAGACCTACCTGGCGGTGTGGCGCGCGGCCGACGCGTTCGCCGGGAGCGCGGTCGGCGGGACGGCCGTCGGGTGGCTGTGGACGATCGCGGCGCGTCGCCTCGTCGACGCGTTCCGGCGCCGTGCCCACCACGCCGAACCGCCGGTCGCCGCTGCTGAGCGGGCGGTGGTGCCCGCGGCGGAGGAAGAGGCACTCGCCGGGACCGTCGGCGGCGACGTCGGCGACGCCCTGCGGCGGCTGGCGCCGGAACTCCGAGAAGTGCTACGGGCCACGGTGCTCGACGGGCTCTCCATCCGGGAGACCGCCATCCTGCTCAGACTGCCCGAAGGCACGGTCAAGACCCGCGCCCGCCGGGCCCGGATCGCGATGCGGGAGGCGCTGACATGAGCGGGGAACACGCGTCGAGGCAGTTGATCGACGACTACGCACGTGGTGACGCGACGATGGCCGCGGACACGGTATGGGCGTTGGAGGCCCATCTGGAGACCTGCGCGTTGTGCCGGAGCCACCTGGCGGCCTGTGTGGCCACCGAGGCGCCCGGTATCGCCGCGCTCGTCGACACCGTCCGGGCCGGTCTGGAACCGCAGTTGGATGCGGCCGTCAGGGCGCCCTCGCGGCGACACCGCCCGAGGTGGGTCGCTGCCTGGCTGACGCCGGTTATGGCCCCGTGGTTGGTCATGACCGTCCTCGTCACCCTGATGGCGCTGCTGCTGGACGCAGTGGCGCCCCCCATGTTCCTCGGCGGCGTCTCTCCCGTGGTGGCGATCGCACCCGTGCTGCCGCTGTGCGGTGTCGCCGCATCGTGGTCGCGCGGCCTGGACCCGGCGCACGAACTGACGGCCTCGACCGCCCGAGCCGGCCTGCCCCTGCTCCTCCGGCGCACCGCGGCGGTTCTCGTGGTGGTCCTGCCCGCGCTCGTGGTGGAGGGATGGCTGACCGGAACGATGTCGGCAGCGCAGTGGCTGCTGCCCTCCCTGGCCTTCACCTCCACCGCCCTGGCGCTGGGCAGCGTGGTCGGCGTGACCCGCGCCGCCACCGGGCTGGTGGGCGCCTGGGGTGTCGTCGTGGTACTCGCGTGGGCCACCGACCACGGCCCCGTGGACCTGGAGCGTGTCCTACAGCCGGACCAACTGCCCGCGTGGGGGCTGTTCTTGGCGCTCGGCATCGGCGCCGTGATCGCCCGCAGAAACGTGTACTCAACGCTGTGAAACCATCGTCGACCCTCGCAAGGGACTACCGCATGACGCCCACTACGAGCGCAGCCGACACCGCGCCGAAAACCTATGCCGGGCAGATCCGGGCCAGTGGCCTGAGAGTACGCGTCGGACGGAAGAAGATGGCCGTCGACGGCCTGGACCTCTCCCTGGACGTCGGCACCCACGGCCTTCTGGGGCCCAACGGCGCGGGAAAGACCACCCTGATCCGGACGCTGGCCACCGTGCTGCGCCCCACCGAGGGCGAACTGGAGCTGCTCGGCACCTCCCTGGGCAGGATGGTCGACCACCGGGCCCTGCGTCGCCGGATCGGCTACCTGCCGCAGGACTTCGGCTACTACAAGCGCTTCACGGTGCGCGAGTTCGTCGAGTACATGGCCTGGTTGAAGGAGGTCCCGAAGGCGGACGTCCCCGCGGCCGTCCAGCGAGCGGTGGAACGGGTGGGCCTGGCGGACCGCGCCGACCATCGGATGAAGACCCTGTCCGGCGGCATGGTGCGGCGGGCCGGCATCGCCCAGGCCATTGTCAACGACCCCGCGGTGCTGCTGCTGGACGAGCCGACGGCCGGCCTGGACCCGGCGCAGCGACTGCGCTTTCGCGAGCTGCTCCAGGAACTGGGCCGCGACACCTGTGTGGTCGTCTCCACCCACCTGGTCGAGGACGTCGCGGCGGCCTGCTCCGACGTGGTGCTCTTCGCCGACGGCCGCCTCGTCTTCCAGGGCACGCCGGACGACCTGGCCGCGGCGGGCAGCACCGACTTCCCGGGCGACAGCCCCCTGGAGCGTGGCTACTCGGCGCTGCTCCGCAACTCCGGGCAGCGGGGAGGCGCCTGGTGACCGGACGTGTTCTGCGCATCGAGCTGAAGCGCTCCGTCGCCCCGTGGCCCGGCATCGTCGTCCTGGGCGGCAGCCTGGCGATCTTCTGTCTGTACGACGGGCTCTGGTGGAGGGGCACCGCGGGGTGGACGGCCCAGTGGACCTCCATGGCCCTGTGGACCCGGTCCCTGCTGACCTTTTTGTGGCCGCTCGCGGTGGGCACGGGAGCGGTCTACGGGCTGCGCGAACCCCGCTCGCGGATGGCCGAACTGCTGACGACCGTGCCGCGGCCGGCCTGGCGCCGTGCGGCGCTGCCGGCCGGTGCGATGGCGCTCGCGCTGGCGTCGGGCTTCGGCCTCCTGGTCCTCGTGGGCGGGGTCCAGGTGGCCCTCGGCCGGACCACCTACACGCCGCTCGATTGGCTGCCGATCTCACTCGTGGCGGCGCTGGCCCTCGTCGCGGGGGCCGTGTTCGGCATGGGCGTCGCGCGAGCCCTGCCCTCCGTGCTCACCCCGCCGGGCCTGGTCTTGTTCTTCCTCATGCTGACGGCCCTTCTACGGCAGAACAGTGACGAGACACTGCCGTCGAGCGTCGCGCCGAACCGGCTCGCCCAGCTGCTCCCGGTGACCGCGGAGCCGCGGGAGATGCTGCTGACCCTGTCCGGCTCCGTGCACCTCGGTCAGACGCTCTGGCTGCTCGGCCTGCTCGCCACCGGCTTCGCACTGCTGTCGGCCGTGACCCGCCGGGCCCGGCTGCTCGCGGTGATCCCAGTCCTGGCCGGTGCGGCCCTGGCCCTGCTGGTCCTCCCGGTCGCTGCACGCGACACCTACGTCGTCGACAAGGCCGCCGCCGCCCTGGTCTGCGACGGACCGGTGTGTGTGACGCAGGCGAATCGCGCACGCCTGCCCGAGTTCGCACGACGCGGCAAGGAGGCGCTGCGCGTGCTGCACGAGGTCCTGGGTGACAAGGCGCCGAACGCGGTGCGGGAGGACACCAGGCTGCGCGCGATCGCCGGCAAACGCGAACCCTCCGGCGATGTGGTGCTGGTCGATTTCGACGACCGGCTGCTCGCCGATGCGACGGGTGAGAAACTGACCCGCGCGCTGATCGCCCAGGGTCTGGCACCCAGCTGCTACGGGAACAACGATTGGGAGGGCGGGGGGCAAGGCAACGTCCCTGTCCAGAGCGTCGCCGTGAGCTGGGCCCTGCACGATTCCCGGCTCCGACCGCTGGCGGAGAGGGGCAGCGACGCGTACTTGCGCACGATCTGGCCGGACGCCGAGGTCGCCTGGCAGAGGCTGATGGCGCTGTCACCGGCCGAGCAGCGCTCGCGGATCGCCGAACTGCACACCGCCGCCCTCTCCTGCCCGGCGGACCACCAGCTTGCGGTGCTGGCGGGGAAGGCGACGCGATGAGGTGGCTGATCCTGCACGCCCGTTCACGGCAGGTGCCCGCCTCGGCCGCCGCGGTCGCGCTCGTCGCCCTGGCGGTGTGGGCCCTCCACGGCCCAGGACCGGTGGATCAGGCGATGGCGGTCCTGCTCCTCACCGCGAACGTGGCGGCCGCTTCCGTCGGGCTCGGTGGGTGGGACGTCGTGCTGGAGAGGACGGCCGCGATCCGGTGGATGCCCCGCCGGGCGGCGCACGTGCTGCTGGCCGGCGCGTGCGCCGGTGCGGCGCTGCTGACGGTCCAGGCGGCGGGAGTGAAGCTCGCCCCCGCCGAGGTCGTCGTCCGGGACAGCGCGGGCCTGGTCGGCCTGGCCGCGCTCGGGGCGGCGCTGTGCGGGGCACAGTTCGCATGGACCCTGCCGACCGGCTGGCTCGCGTTCACCCTCTTCGGACCGCCTCCGGGCGGCACCGCGGGGGAAGTGGTCATGTGGATGATCTATTCCCCTGCCACGACGGCGTCCACCGGGACCGCGTGGGCGCTGTTCGCGATCGGCACCGTGGTGTACGCCATCGCAGGACCAAGACGGTAACGGACCCGCCCCGCGCCGAGCGCTTCAGCCGGCGAAGCTCGCCGACTGAAGCGCTCAGTCAGCGCGACGACGCCCGAGCACCGCGCAACCGCCGCCCCGCGTCAGGGGTGGCGGGCCGGCCGCGCGCGTCAGGCATGCTGCGGGATCTCGTCCTTTTCAGACGCCCTGATCTGCTCCCGCAGTAGTTCCCCCACAGGCGGAGGTGAGCCGACCCCGGCAGGGTCATGGTGGGCGTAACCCACGTCGTACGGGTCGGCGTGCGTCACGGCGGCGGTGACATGCTCCAGGGCGCGGGCCGGATCGTGCAGGCTCAAGGCGGCTGACGCCGCGGCCTGGTGGTTCTCGCCCGCGTTGGCCCAGTACGGCGACGGCAGGTCGGCGCCGGCGGGGGCGCTGTTGCCGTGGGCGGCCAGTGCGTCGTCGATTGCCCGGTATGCGGCGGCCGGCTCACCCGCGAGCGAGTGCGCACGAGTGAGCCGGATGTGGGGGATGGAGCCTCCGCCAACTTGAACTCGCAGGTCAAGGGACTGTTGTGCCGGTCTCTTGGGGTGCTCACGCTGTCGTTGACGCACGCTACCTTGCACTGCACTAGCTTGCAGAGCAAGACTCATGCTGTGTAAGGTACTGCCTCATGGAAGAGACATCCACCCCCCGTGCTCAGTGGCTGCGAGGGGTGCTGGACATGTGCCTGCTGGCCCTGATGGCAGAGTCCTCGGTCTACGGCTACGAGCTGACCGTCCGGCTGGCCGAGGCCGGGCTGGAGGTCGCTGACGGATCGATCTACCCGGCGCTGGCGCGCTTGCGTAAGCGCAAACTGGTCGAGGTGGAGCGCCGCAGCGGGGACGGCGGGCCCGCCCGCACCTACTACCGGCCCAGTGAAGCAGGCATGGAGACACTCCGGTCGTGGAGCCACGACTGGAACCAACTCGCCACGAGCATCGGCTCCATCATCAACCAGAACGCAAGGAAAGAATCATGACGCTGACCGTCGAGAACGCGACCCGCCAGGCCAAGCAGACCTGGTCCCGCCTGGGAGTCGACAAGGCTGCGGCCGAGGAGATGGCGGAGGAGCTGAGCGCGGACCTGGTCGCCGCCGACCTCGACGGCCGGTCGGTCGCCGACTACATAGGCGGTGACATCGAGGCGCTGGCGACCTCCTGGGCGATGGAACGTGATCTGCTGCCCGTGCAGCACCGGCGCCTTAAGGAGACCGCTGCCGCGGCGGCCAAGGGCGCCGCCCTGCCCGCCCTGCTCGCCGTGCTCCTGTGCTGGGTGTCCTGGTCCCATCTCCTGGACCCCTGCGCCGGCTGGGGGACAGGGCCCGACGGGGAGGTGCTCGGCTGCCGCAGCACCCTCGACGCCTGGTGGATGTGGGCGGGCTGGGCGCTGTGCGCCGCCACCGCCTACTGGCTGGTCCTGCGCAGCGTGTCACGCCGCCTCGAACACCACCTGGCGGCCGGACGCGACGCCACCCGGCGGGCGCTGCTCAGGACGCTGCCGCTCATCGTGGTGGCAGCCGCACTGGTCGGCGGCGGCATCGGACTTCTCGGCGCCATCGTCTTCGGGCAACTCGGTATCCTCGCCTTCCCCGTGGCACTCGCGGCCATGCCCGCCGCAGTCGCGGCCGGCACCGCCTGGATCCGGCACCGCACGTGCCGGCCGGTTGACACGATCAGCTGAACCCATGCCATGGACGCCGGGCGCCCCGGCCGGGCCGAGCGCCTGCCCCACACGGCAGGCGCTCGGCCCGACGTACGCGGCATCCGGTGAACTCGGGGCGTGACAGTGCGCAGTACAGGGCGTGGCAGGTGCCGGGGCCGCCGTAGCCGTCGCGGATCACGGTGCCGACGCTGACGGCGGCCGCCGCCCCGCGGCGCCCGCTGAGCCCCCCGACCTGCGCGCCGCCTTAGACCGTGTCCTACATGTTCTAAAGTGCCTGTTTTCGATCCCCGGTGCGGGGGCGAGTTCCGTGTCGAGTCGCGGAACCCGCGTGTCTCGTCTGAACCTCAGGTGAACATCCACCCCGTGCGCGAACCAGCGCTTCGGCGGCTACTGCCTCCGACTCGGCGAGCACGGCCTCAAGCGCTGGTAACACACCGCCGTCGGTTTTGTGCTCGGTGGCGGCCGTCGCGAGCCCTGGCCACCGTCTCCGCACAACTGACCTGTGCCCCTTATGACTTGGGGAACTGCGGGCTACTATGCAGCACTTCGATACATGGCCGCGTCGGGAATACGGGGGGTTGTGGAGCGATGAGGCGGGGCAGAGTCGTGCGTACAGTGGTGGGGCTGGGCATCGCCGCTTCGGTGATCGCGGGAACCGCCTCCTGCTCCGACGACAAGGGCGACCGGAAGGCGACGTCTCCGAAGCGCTCCGACGGGACCACGAACTCATCGCCCACACCGGCACACTCCTCGCCCGCTCCGGCCGACCCCCTGCTCGACGACGGCGTCCCCACGAGCGACGGGCTCATCGCGGCGCTGCCGAAGAAGGGGGAACTGCCCGCCGGATGGGTCAAGTCCGGGGAACATTCCGTTGGTTGGCGGGACGCCGCCGACGCCGTCAAGGAGGGCGAGGACGCGGCCGCGTGCGGGGCCACTGCGCTGGAGGCCACGGACCTCAACGGCTCCGAGGACCTGGTGGGCTCCAGCGTCGGGAACGAGGACAAGGGCGACGGCGCCGACTTCTCCCTCAAGGTCCTGATGGACTCGGACAACCTGGATGCCGAGCTCACCGAACCGGACCGCGTCAAACTCGTGACGGAGAACATGACCCGGGCGCGGGCCTTATGGTCGTGTTTCTCCCCCGAGGAGTCCGGCATCGGCGACGACAGCCTGAGCTACGACACGGACCGATTCACAAACGTCCGTATGCAGGTCGGCCCTGTGGAGGTCTTCGTCCACACGCCCCGCTCGGGCGACAGCCCGTCGGCCGAGGACTGGGCGCGCGTACTGGAGCAGCGCATCCGCTCGGTGCTCGCGGGCCAGGCCCCGACCGCCCGAATCGCGGTGCAGTAGCCGCCGGATCAGGAGTTGCCGGCCGGGCCGCCTCCCGCGACACTGCGAGGAGCTCACCGCCTGACGGCCGGCATCGTCAAAACGGGGGGATCTCGCTCACCCGCCCTCCTCCCTGGTTTCCTCCTGGACGAGCGCACCCTGGTCCTGGGCGTGCTTGAGCAGGAGGTGGTCGAACTGCGAGCGGATGGCCTGGAAGCTGTAGGGGGATGGTCGGCCCGGTTCGTCGAAGCCAGGGGCCATGCCTGCCCGCTCCAGCCGTAGAAGGCTCCGGTCTTGCGGACGAAGCGGATGCTCGACCAGGTGGCGGGCGTCCATGGCGTCAAGGATCGGCAGGAGAGAGGGCAGCAGGGACTCGCTGATGTGGTAGCGGGGGAAGCGGTCGCGTTCCAGCAGCCGCACGTCGAAACCCTGCCGTGCCAGGAGCGTGGCCGCGGTCGAGCCTGCCGGGCCCCCGCCGGCGATCAGGAGCTGTGTCTGCTCGCGCACGTGCCCTCCACGGGGAAGCCGGGGGATTGCTCTCTGTGACAGAATGATTACATGCCTTATGGGGAGCATCGAGGGCCGATCCGAAAAGACGCCCGCCCGGTCGGCACCGATGCCGCGCCCACGGCCGCGTGGGGCACCGAGCGGTTGACGTTGGGGGCAGAGGAGGAATACCTGCTGGTCGACCCGGTTTCCCGGGAGATCAGCCCGGAGTCCGAGAAGGTGGTGGCCGATGCCGCCGCCGAGCTCGGCGACCAGGTCACCATGGAGATCACGCGCTACCAGGTCGAGGTGCGGACCGACCCGCACACCAGTCTCGCTGAGTTCGCCGACCAAATCCGGTCGATGAGGGCGACGGTGGCACGAGCCGCCGCGCGCCACGGGCTGGGCATCGTCTCCAGCGGCACGCCCGTCCTGGGGCAGTTACTACCACCGCCGTTCACCGAGGAGTCCCGCTACGCGCAGAGCATCGCGACATTCGGTGCCCTGGACGACGAACAGAGCGTCTGCGCCTGCCACTTGCACGTCGGGATTCCGGACCTGGACCAGGCACTGCGGGTCAGCAACCACCTGCGGAACTGGCTTCCGGTCCTCATCACATTGTCGGCCAATTCGCCGTACTGGCAGGGGCGCGACACCCGGTACGCGAGCTGGCGCACGATGACGTGGGCCCGCTGGCCGGCCGCCGGCCCTCCGCCGTATTTCGAGTCGCGGGCCCACTTCGACGACCTCGTTGCCGATCTGACCGCGACCGGAACCATCATGGACCGCGGAGGGTTGTACTGGGACATCAGACCCTCCCATCACGTGCCCACCGTGGAGGTGAGAGTCGCCGACGCCGCGTCCACCGCCCAGGACACCGTCCTGCTCGCCGCAATCGTCAAAGCGCTGGTCGCCACCGCCCTGACCGACACCGAGCCCGCCTTCCGTCCGCGACCGGGGTTACTGCGTGCCGCCTGTTGGCGCGCGGCACGCGACGGACTGGCAGGCAAGGGCATCGATCTGCACACCCGACGCCTTGTCCCCGCCACCACTCTCGTGGGCAGGCTACTGGTACAGCTGCGGCCCGCCCTGTCGCGCCACGGTGATCTGGACTTGGTCCGCGCGGGCTGGGCGCGCCTGCGGGCCGAGGGTAACGGGGCCGACCGTCAGCGTGCCGCATACCGAAACCGCGGGAGCCTCGGTGACGTCGTCGATCACCTGCTCAAGGCCACCGCCGAGGTGGAGGGGCACAACTGATCAACGGTCAGCCTCCGGGCACCGCCTCGGCTGCCCGCTGGGGTCAACCGGCGGAATGCGTTGAGCTGGCGTCATATGGCGTTGCACGGCTGATCGTTCCCGGGCATCTCGAGATCACCTCCCGCTGTGCAGGTCAGCACGTGTCGCTCTGCCTGGCTGACCAGCGACTTCCGCTGCTGCGCCGTCCACTCGGCTCTGTTGTTGCCGGCTCTGGCGGCTGGCCGCCGCACTTGGCAGCGTTGCCTTTCGGTCGAATCACCATGATCCGCGTGCCCCGACCGGTCACTCCGTCAGATCGTCCGGAGGGCGACGAGCTGGCCGAACTCGTGCGGCAGAGAGGACCAAGCGCGTGCCGACCGGGCTGGTCGGGTGAATGACGGGGCCCCGTGGTGCGCCGGTTCATAGCGGATGGGCAGGGATATGGGCATGGGTTCCTGCGAGGAAAGGGTGGAGCTGTGCGCCGTGCTCTGATCGTCGTCGATGTGCAGAAGGACTTCTGTGAGGGCGGCAGTGTTCCGGTGAAGGGCGGTGCGGACAGGGGCGCCGCCATCGCCGATCTGGCTGGGCGCGCTGACGGGAGTTACGCGTATATCGTCGCCACCCGCGACCACCACATCGACCCGGGGGCCCACTTCTCCGAGCACCCGGACTTCGACAACTCCTTCCCCGTGCACTGCGTCGTCGGCAGCGAGGGAAGCGAGTTCCATCCGAACTTCGCGCCCGCTGTCGTCTCCGGGTCCGTCGACGAGGTTTTCTACAAGGGGGCGCACTCCGCCTCGAAGAGCGGTTTCGAGGGTTCGGCCCAGGACGGCACGTCGCTGGCCGACTGGCTGCGTGCCCGCGACGTCAGCGATCTCGACGTCGTGGGCATCGCCACCGACCATTGCGTCAAGGCCACCGCACTGGACGGCGTACGAGCGGGCTTCGCGGTACGGGTCCTGCTCGACTACACCGCCGGCGTTGCCGCCGACACGACCAGCGCTGCAATCAGCGAGCTGCGTCGCGCAGGTGTGACGCTGAGCGGCGAGCCGGTCGTCCTCGCCTGAAACAGCTGCCAAATCTGCTGGGTGACCGGCAGGTCCCTCGCGGCCGCGTGAGCCGTTGCCGAAGGCGGGGGAGCGAAGGTAAGCGCAAAAGGGGCAGCGAGATGACCTCGAAGCCCGTGCTGGGCCCGGATCCGCTGGGGATCCGGGCCCAGCTCTGTCGTGTACTCCGCGGCCTACGCTGCGATGCGGCTGGCTGACGGGCCGGTGTCGGTGAACGACAGCGGGCTCACCACGCGCCCGCGCGTGAAGACCTCACGCAGAGCCCGTGTGGCTCGCATACCTGATTGGTCCCTGGGGGCAGGGAGGCACGCAGGGACCGACCGGGTCCCAGGACGAGCCGGGCCCGGGGCGCACGCGGCAAGCGGGAACGCCCAGGACGCCGGCGGGACGGGCCGGTGCATGTCACCCGCCCCGACGACCCGCTCGTGCCCGCCTACACCGCCCCTGATTTCGAACACGTTCCGGGGGTGAGGGCAGAGCTGATCGACTGGCGCCTCCGGTGCGTCGACGGGCAGGCACCGGCCTGGCCGGAACTCCGTGCGGGGCCGTTGGAGCGCGGCGCTCCGCCGCACCGGACCCGCCAGGATCCAGTGCGACCGGAAGACTCTTCGTCTCACGCATCTCTCACAAACGAGAGCGCACGGGAGCACGCGAGAACCTCTGACCTGGACATTCGCTGTCGCCACGGACCACGGTAGACCAGGTAAACATTACGTAGGCTAGCAGCATGGCCTACGAAATTCCGGTGACGCAAGCACGAGCGGAGCTGGCGGATCTGATCAACCGCGTCGTCTACGGCGGCGAGCGGGTGGTCGTCACCCGTCACGGCAAGCCGCTGGTGGCGTTGGTGTCCGCCGCTGACCTGCAGCTACTTGAAAAGCTGGGGCAGCGTGACGAGGGTGCGGAGGAGGAGCAGGTGATCAGCACGGTCTCGTCCGTGCGGCACCTCCCGTCTGCTCCGGGCGAACGGCGGCGCTTCGGTATCGCGGCAGAACACCGCGACCCGGCTGCCGGGGACCGGCGGCCGGGTCGCGAGAGCTGACGGTTCAGCGACTGCTGACCGTGCGGTGGGGCGGGTGGCTCAGGAGCTGAGCTCCCACAGTGCGCTGGCGATGGCGTCCGTGTTGGTGTCCAGCGCCTTGTCGTCGATGTTCTTCGAGGTGTCGCAGGCCTGGTGGTAGCAGGCGTCGAACGCCTTGCCCGCCTCACCGCCCCAGTTCTTCGCCTGCTCCTCGGTCTTCTTGTAGTCCGCGCCGGAGAAGAGGCCGCCGACGGGCACGCCCGCGTC
Source organism: Streptomyces sp. NPDC047049 (assembly GCF_040643995.1). NCBI lineage: Bacteria > Bacillati > Actinomycetota > Actinomycetes > Kitasatosporales > Streptomycetaceae > Streptomyces > Streptomyces sp. NPDC047049. Next base: position 325,706 of record NZ_JBEYVM010000004.1, read on the forward strand.
CTTGAAGGCGGCGTGGTCCGAGCGCCCGTCGCCCTCGGTCTCCTTCTCGGTGGCGATGTTCTTCTTGGCGTACCAGTCCTTGAAGACCTTCTCCAGGCGGGTGTCGTCGTCGTAGACGAAGTAGCCCGGGTTCGGCGAACCGATCATGTCGAAGTTGAGGTACGAGTCGATCTTCGACTTGTCGGCGCCGAGCTTGTCGACATAGGCCTGCGAGCCGACCATGCCGTCCTCTTCGTCGCCCCACCAGCCGAACCGCAGGTGCTTGGTGGGCTTGAGGTCCGCCTTGGCGACGGCCAGCGCGACCTCGAGGATGCCGGCCGAGCCGGAGCCGTTGTCGTTGATGCCGGGTCCGGCGGGCACCGAGTCCAGGTGGGCGCCGGCCATCACGGTCTTGCTCTCGTCGCCGCCGGGCCAGTCGGCGACGAGGTTGTAGCCCTTGGTGCCGCCGCCGTCGAACTCCTGGACCTTGGTGGTGAAGCCGGCCTTGTCCAGCTTCTCCTTGACGAAGTCGATGGACGCCTTGTAGCCCGGCTTGCCGTGGGCGCGGTTGCCGCCGTTGGCGTCGGCGATCGACTGGAACTGGTCCAGGTCGCCCTTGACGGCCTTGACGTCGATGTCCGGCGCGGCCTTCGGCGCGGTGCCGGCATAGGCGCCGGCCGTGGTGAAGAGCGTGGCGGCCAGGGCGGCGACGGCGCCCGAGGCCAGCGCGGCCCGGCGTATTCGGGTGGAACGAGTCACGATGTGGCTCCTGGTGTGGGGGGATGGAGCTGATTCGATGCGCGTCATGGATTGACGCGCACATGAGAATTGCGATCACTCCGGAAACCGTCAAGAGCGCATACCGGACAGTTGAGTTCGCGGAGCGGGCCTTGCCCGCTATGTCTGGATCATGGCGATGGGGGAGGCGTGGGAGGGGTCTGTTCCCTCGGGTCTCCGCAGCCCTCGGGGAGCGGATTTCGCCACGCGGAGCCGCGCGCGTGCGGGGGAAAGGCGGGGTTCGAGCGGCCCCGGGAATCCGTTGTCGCGCCGTAACGGACGGTAATGACACCGCGTTACATCAGGCGTAAGAGGGGACACGAAGAGGCCCCTGGTCGTAACGCCGATGAAATCCCGCCGAACTACTCTCCGGACCTGGGGCTGTTGATGGCCAAGTGCTGGAAGTCGGTTTGCTCCTCCTTTAATTACTGCGTGGTACATCTATCGTCACAGGGTGTGTCCACGCCTGTGACCTGGGCGAATGCGTCCGGGCTGAAAGACTGTGAGGTGGAACGTATGCAGCTGACCCCGCATGAACAAGAACGCTTGATGATTCATGTGGCGGCAGACGTGGCCGAAAAACGTCGCTCCCGGGGGGTGAAGCTGAACCATCCGGAGTCGATCGCCCTGCTGACCGTGCACATCCTCGAAGGCGCCCGGGACGGCCGCACCGTCGCCGAGCTGATGTCCTCCGGCCGCAAGGTGCTCACCCGCGACGAGGTCATGGAGGGCGTCCCCGAGATGATCCACGACGTGCAGGTCGAGGCCACCTTCCCCGACGGCACCAAGCTCGTCACCGTTCACGAACCCATCAACTGATCACGGGAGCGCAGACCATGATCCCGGGACAGATCCTCTACGCCGACGAGCCGGTGCGCCTCAACGAAGGCCTTCCCCTCACGCGCATGACCGTCCTCAACGCCGCCGACCGCCCCGTCCAGGTCGGCTCCCACTACCACTTCGCCGAGGTCAATCCCGGCCTCGACTTCGACCGCGCGGCCGCGCACGGCAAGCGGCTGAACGTCCCGGCCGGCTCCGCCGTGCGCTTCGAGCCCGGCATCCCCACCGAGGTCGAGCTCGTCCCCCTCGGGGGCAAGCGCATCGTCGTGGGCCTGCGGGGCGAGACCGGAGGAGCCCTTGATGGCTGAGTTGACCCGCCAGGCGTACGCCGACCTTCTCGGCCCGACCGTCGGTGACCGGATCCGGCTCGCCGACACCGACCTCGTCATCGAGATCACCGAAGACCGCGCGGGCGGGCCCGGCAGGGCCGGCGACGAGGCCGTCTTCGGCGGCGGCAAGGTGATCCGCGAATCGATGGGCCAGTCCCGCGCCACCCGCGCCGAGGGGGCCCCCGACACCGTGATCACCGGCGCGGTCGTGCTGGACCACTGGGGCATCGTCAAGGCCGATGTCGGTATCCGCGACGGACGGATCACCGCCCTGGGCAAGGCCGGCAACCCCGACACCATGGACGGCGTCCACCCCGACCTGGTCATCGGCCCGGAGACCGAGATCATCGCCGGCAACGGCAAGATCCTGACGGCCGGTGCCATCGACACCCACGTCCACTTCATCTGCCCCCAGCAGGCGGACGAGGCGCTGGCCTCCGGCGTCACCACGATGATCGGCGGCGGCACCGGACCGGCCGAGGGCAGCAAGGCCACCACCATCACCCCCGGCGCCTGGCACGTGGCCCGGATGTTCGCGTCGATGGACTCCCTGCCGGTCAACGTCGGACTGCTCGGCAAGGGCAACACCACCTCCCTCGCCTCGATGCGTGACCAGCTGCGGGCGGGCATCCTCGGCTTCAAGGTCCATGAGGACTGGGGCGCCACGCCCGCCGTCCTCGACGCCTGCCTGACGGTCTGCGAGGAGAGCGGCGCCCAGCTCGCGATCCACACCGACACCCTCAATGAGGCCGGCTTCCTCGGTGACACCCTCGCGGCCATCGCCGGCCGTACGATCCACGCCTTCCATGTCGAAGGTGCCGGCGGCGGCCACGCCCCCGACATGATCGCGATGGTCTCCGAGCCGAATGTGCTCCCGGCCTCCACCAACCCCACCCGGCCGCACACCGTCAACACCGTCGAGGAACACCTCGACATGCTGATGGTCTGTCACCACCTCAACCCGGCCGTCCCCGAGGACCTGGCCTTCGCCGAGTCCCGGATCCGGCCCTCCACCATCGCGGCCGAGGACATCCTGCACGACCTCGGCGCCATCTCGATCATGTCCTCCGACGCCCAGGCCATGGGGCGGATCGGTGAGGTGGTGCTGCGCACCTGGCAGACCGCCCATGTCATGAAGCGGCGCCGCGGCACTCTCCCGGGCGACGGCCGTGCCGACAACCACCGGGCCCGCCGCTATGTCGCCAAATACACCATCAACGCGGCCCTCACCCAGGGCATCGACCATGTCGTCGGCTCCGTCGAGGACGGCAAGCTCGCCGACCTCGTGCTGTGGGACCCGGCGTTCTTCGGCGTCAAACCGCAGCTGGTCATCAAGGGCGGCCAGATCGCCTATGCGCAGATGGGTGACGCCAATGCCTCCATCCCCACGCCGCAGCCGGTGCTGCCGCGGCCGATGTTCGGCGCCACCGGCAAGGCCCCGGGCGGCAACTCGGTCAACTTCGTCTCCCGGCAGGCCCTGGAGGACGCGCTTCCCGAACGCCTCGTGCTGGACAAGCCCTTCGAGGCGATCCACAGCACCCGCGGCCTCACCAAGGCCGACATGCGCAACAACGATGCCCTGCCGCGCGTCCATGTCGACCCCGACACCTTCACCGTGACCATCGACGGCGAGGTGATCGAGCCGCGGCCTGCCGCCGAACTCCCCATGGCCCAGCGGTACTTCCTCTTCTGAGGCTACCGAGCCATCCGAGGCATCCGAGGAATCCGCGGAGCCCCCAGGAGCCCGAGGAGGCGCGCCGATGAACACCCCGATCAGCGACCCGATGAGCACCCTGATGAACACCCCGATGAGCACCGCGATGAAGGACACGTACCACCGATGAGCCGCGCAGCGCTGCTCGTCCTCGCCGACGGCCGGTTCCCCGCCGGAGGGCACGCCCACTCCGGCGGCGCCGAACCGGCCGTCACCGCGGGACGCATCAAGGACGCCGCCACCCTGGAGACCTTCTGCCGGGGCCGGCTGCACACCGCGGGCCTGGTCGCCGCGGGGCTCGCCGCAGCGGCCGCGGACGGCCACGACCCGCTCCTCCTGGACGACGCCGCCGACGCCCGTACGCCCGTACCCGCGCTGCGGCAGGTCGCCCGGCGGCTCGGCCGGCAGATGATGCGGGCCGCCCGTGCGACCTGGCCGAGTCAGGCGCTGGACGCGCTCGCCGCGGCCCGTCCCCGGGGCGCCCATCAGCCCGTCGTCCTGGGCCTGGCCGCCCGCTCCGCGGGTCTGCCGCCGCTCGATGCCGCATACGCCGTGGCCTACGAGAACATCAGCGGCCCGGCCACCGCGGCCGTCCGGCTGCTGAGCCTGGACCCCTTCGACGCCACCGCCGTGCTCGCACGTCTCACCGCCGAGCTCGACCAGGTCGCACAGCAGGCCACCGAGGCCGCGCTGCGGATCGCGGCCGAAGGAACCGGCGCACTGCCCGCGGCCTCCGCGCCGCTGCTCGACATCACCGCCCAACAGCACGCCGCCTGGCCGGTTCGGCTCTTCGCGTCCTGACCCGGGCGGCCGCCCCACCCGACCCGCCCCGCTGCACCCACCACCGGAGTGACCATGCACCTCGACCACCAGGACACCTTCCGCGAGCGCCACACCTACAGCGCCGCCGACCCGGTACGCTCCGACGGCACCCGCCGCGCCCTGCGGATCGGTCTAGGCGGCCCGGTCGGCACCGGTAAGACCGCCACCGTCGCCGCGCTGTGCCGCGCCCTGCGCGACGAGTTGTCCATCGCCGTCGTCACCAACGACATCTACACCCGCGAGGACGCCGAATTCCTGCTCCGCGAGGCCGTCCTGCCCGCCGAACGGATCTCCGCCGTCGAGACCGGCGCCTGCCCGCACACCGCCATCCGCGACGACATCTCCGCCAACCTGGAAGCCGTCGAGGACCTGGAGGAGGCGGCCGGCCCGCTCGATCTCGTCCTGGTCGAATCCGGCGGTGACAACCTCACCGCCACCTTCTCCAAGGGCCTGGTCGACGCCCAGATCTTCGTCATCGACGTGGCCGGCGGCGATGACATCCCGCGCAAGGGCGGTCCCGGCGTCACCACCGCCGACCTGCTCGTCATCAACAAAACCGATCTCGCGCCCTACGTCGGCGTGGACCTGGAGGGCATGGCCCGCGACGCCAAGGCGCAGCGCGGCGAGCTGCCCGTGGCCTTCACCGCTCTGAAGTCGGAGAACGGCGTGCGGCCGGTGGCGGAGTGGGTCCGCGGACGGCTGGCCGGCTGGACCGCGAGCCCGGCATGACCCTCGCACTCCCCACGCCGGAGGCGGGCCGCGCCGTCGCCGGGCTGTGCGCCACCGCCCGTATCGTCGCGCGGGCCGACGGGCAGGGGATCACCCGGCTGCCCGTCCTCGACGGCGACGGCCCGTTCGCCCTGCGCCGTATCCGCGGGCACGGAAACCAGGCCAGGGTCTGCGTCGTGGGCGCCATGAGCGCCCCGCTCGGCGGCGACCGGCTGGGCATCGAAGCCACCGCCGAGGCGGGCAGCGCCCTGCACCTCACGGCCGCCGCCGCGACCGTCGCGCTGCCCGGCCGTACGGGGGAACACGCCCGCTACGACGTGTGGTTGACGGTGGGTGAGGGCGCCCGCCTCGACTGGCTGCCCGAACCGCTGATCTCGGCGGCGGGCAGCGACCTGCGGATGACCACCACCGTCGAGCTGGCCCCCACCGCATGCCTGGTGCTCCGCGAGGAACAGGTCCTGGGCCGCAGCGGGGAGCCGACCGGCGCCCTGCGCAGCCGGCTCACCGTCCGCCGGGCCGGCCGGACCCTGCTCGACCAGGAGACGGCGTACGGGCCCGGCGTCCCCGGCTGGGACACCTCGGCCGTCCTGGACGGGCACCGCGCTCTCGGCCAACTTCTGGTCATCGGGCCGGAGTTCGAGGAGCGACCGGTCGAGGTGCGGCTGCTCGGCGGCGCGGCGGGCGAGCGGCCCGACGGCGCCGTGGGGCAGGGCGTCCTGGCGCCGCTTGCGGGCCCGGGGGCCCTGGCCACGGCCGTGGCCCCGGACGCGCTGCGGCTGCGGCGCCTGCTGGACGAGGCCGCCGGGAGCGCGGCCGTGGGGAGTGCGGCCGCCGAGTGACGGCGGCCGCGCCGCCTCACACCTCCAGATCGGCCTCCAAGCGGGCGAGGCGGAGGCGCGCCAGCGCAAGGTTGGCGCGCTTGCGGTCCAGCACCAGATAGAGGAAGAGGCCGCTGCCGTTCTTTCCCGTCACCGGTCGGATGATGTGGTACTGCCCGGTCAGGGTGATGAGCATGTCCTCGATGGCGCCCTGGAGTTCCAGCATCTCCATGGTGCGCATCTTGGCCCGTACGACATCGGTGTTGCCGGCCGCCGCGACATTGAGGTCCAGAGCCTGCTTGTCGCCCAGGGTGGCCAGGGCCATTCCGCTGGTGTAGTCGACGAGGGCGACGCCGACCGCGCCCTCGATGGTCGACATCGCGTCGGCGAGAGCGGTTTCCAGTTGAGCCATGAGGGGTTCAGACCTTTCGATTCCTTGATGGTTAAGCCGGGTGTTCACGGTGTGCGGTGTGCGGGTCTCCGGACGTCCGGGAACTGCGGTCGTGCGGGTGCGGGCGGGGAACGCCTACCGGCGGGGCTGTGCGTCCACCAGGGCGCCGATCCGTTCCGCGGCCCTTCGGGCCTGCAGATGGAGCCGCCCCACGTTGGTGTCCGGGCTTGCCACGGCGGTCAGCACCGCCCGCCGTCCGGCCGAATAGGCCGCGATATAGCCGTCGGCGCCGCGCGTCAGGGATTCCTCGAAGGCGCCCTGTCCGGTCGCGTCGGTGAGTCGTTTGGCGACGCCGATCGCCGCGGCGGTGAGGGCGGCCAGGCCGTCCGGCTCGATATCCGGCAGATCATGGGCGATCACCATGCCGTCCACGCTCGCCACCATCCCGCCCTGGAAATGGCGTACTTGATCGCGCAGCGTATGCAATTCCTCCCGTATCCGGGGTTCTATCGTCATCAGTCTCCTTTTCACGGCGTGCCTTCTGATGACGCGCCTCATGGGGTGCACGGTCTTCGTGCGCAAGGGCTCACAGGTTTTCCTCCAACGCCGTACGCAGTCGGACAAGGAGGGCAATATCCGGATCGGTGGTATCGAGGACATCCGGTGCCGGTAGGTGCCAGGCCGCGGGGGTGTCTCCTGCGGCGACGGGTTCGGGGCCGTTCAGGCAGGCGCCGGGCCGCCGCCGGGGGAGCGGGGTGGGCGCCCGGGGGACGTGGACGAGGCCGACGGCGGCGAGGCGGCGGATGTCGAGCAGGGTCCCGAACGCGGACTGGCCCAGCGCCCGGGCGAGTTCATGGGGCGTGTGCCGGCCGTCGGCGTGGTCGAGCAGCCGTCGTTGGCGGCCGGTGGTGGGGGCCGGGATGCGCGGGCTGACGGGAACGACGGGTGAGGAGTCGACCGCCGACCAGGGGAGGAGCCGGTCGAGCAGCAGGCGGCGGCGGGCCGTCGCCTGCTGGAGGGCGACGACGCTGACCGGGCGTATGACGCCCAGCCAGTGCCCGGCACCGGGGGTGAAGGAAGTGGCCTCGGGGGCCAGTGGCAGGGCGAAGAACGCGGCGTCGAGCAGCGCGGCGAGGTGGCATATCTCCAGCTCCCCCTGCGACAGCCAGCCCTCGCTGACCAGGAATTGGCCGCCGTCCTGCTGCGGCCCTGCCGTTTCGGCGGCGTACTGCCAGCCCTGCGGCGGCAGTTTGCCGGACGCGGTGAGCCGTGGGCCGAGTCCGGGGGCGGTGGTGCTCTCGATGCAGTACACCGCACCGTCGAGAAGGTAGAGGCAGCCGTGCGGGCCGCTGAGGGCGCCGGTGACGCGTTCGGCGGCGCACCGGTCGAGCAGCCCGGCCGGGGCGGGCGGGTGAGGAGATATGGGCAGGCCCATGGCGGTTCCCTTACCGTTCGTGCGGTGTGACCGGGGCGCGCCGTCAGGACGCGACCAGCTCCGCCGCCAGATCGCGCAGTCGGAGCCGGGCGACGGCGAGATTGGCCTGTGTGCGGTCCAGCCAGAGGTAGAGATAGGTCTGGCTGTCGAAGGCCGTGTGCACAAAACGGATGAGGTGGTAGCTTCCCGCAGCCGTGATGATGAGGTCTTCGAGGTCCGGGCCGGCGGCGCCGGTGGTGTCGAAGGTGGCGTTGCGCGCGACGGTCTGCACCACCTCGGCGGTGTCCGCGGCGGCCGCGTCGTGATCGTCATGCGGTGCCTGCCCGGCCGTGCCGAGAGTCAGACCACTGGTCCAGTCGATCAGTCCGGCGCACCGGACGCCGGGGATCCCCATTGCTTGGGACAACACCTGATCGATTCCCGGCACTTCGGCTCTCCTTCGCGACGGTCCGGACGCGGCGTGAAAACGCCGAAGCCCTCCCTTGTGGCGGTGAGTGGGAGAGCCTTCACGGAAGGTTACTGAAGGCGTGCGACTGGCACATGCCCGATGGGCAGGTCCACGGCAATTGACGAATTCTCGCCCCTGCGCGCCCCTCCGGGAGCCATTGCGCCGCTCCGCACTTCAGCAGGTCAGGCCAGGGTGGTGAACCCTGCGCCGAATGGCCTCACCCGGCAGCGAGCTGCGCTGTTGGCCCGTCAACGCCACGTCATCGCAGCCCCGTTGAGCGTCCCACGGGTGGGGTGGGGGTGACACGGGATTCCGACCGGACGCCCTGATTCGTTGGCCGGAATGGTGAGGTTCCGCTGCGCTCTCCGGCCGTTCGCCGCCGCTCGGCGGGGTCCGTGTCCGCGCCACCGGGGCGTCGGCGCGGCACTCGCGGCACTCCGCGGCCGGGCGGCCGCCCGTACTCCCGCGGACCGCCTCCGGCGGCGTCGAAAAAACCTACAGGTTGGTAAAGAAGTGTGCGTCAGGCCTGTTCAGGAGGGGAGGCCACACGTCAGGATCCCTCCGTAAGTCCGTGAACCATCCCGCCACCAGTGCATCCCACGCAGGGGGAATCAGCCACGTGAGAAGAACAGCAGCGCTCGGCGCCGCCGGCACCCTGGTGACCGGCGCGCTCCTCGCCGGAGCGATATCCGCCACGCCCGCCAGCGCGGGCGACAAGCACCAGCGCGGTTCTGCCGAAGCGCGCGGTGTGGCGATCGCCGCCGCGCGCGCGGCCAAGAAAGGCATCAACTGGCAGGCCTGTCCCGCCGACTGGGGCCTCAAGCAGCCCATCCAGTGCAGCTATGTCACGGTCCCGCTCGACTACGCACGGCCCAACGGCCGCACGATCAAGGTCGCGGTGGACCGGGCCGTCAGCACCGGCAGCAAGGAGGAACGTCAGGGCGCCCTCGTCTACAACCCCGGCGGACCCGGCGGTTCGGGCATGAAGTTCCCGGCGCGCATCACCAACAAGAGCGCCCTGTGGGCCAAGACCGCCAAGGCGTACGACTTTGTCGGCTTCGACCCCCGGGGCGTGGGCCACTCCGCGCCGATCTCCTGCATGGACCCGCAGGAGTTCGTCAAGGCACCCAAGGCCGACCCGGTGCCGGGCAGCGAGGCCGACAAGCTCGCCCAGCGCAAGCTCGCCAAGGAGTACGCCGACGGCTGTGCCGAGCGCAGCGGCGGCCTGCTGCCGTACATGACGACCAAGAACACCGTCCGCGACCTCGATGTGATCCGGGCCGGGCTCGGTGAGAAGAAGCTCAACTACCTGGGAGTTTCGTACGGCACCTACCTGGGCGCCGTCTACGGGACGCTCTTCCCGGGCCATGTGCGCCGGATGCTCGTCGACAGCGTCGTCAACCCGGCCCGCGAGAACATCTGGTACCAGGCCAACCTCGACCAGGACGTCGCCTTCGAGACCCGTTGGGGCGACTGGAAGAAGTGGGTCGCCAAGAACGACGCCACCTACCACATCGGGGACACCCCCGAGAAGGTTCAGGCGGCGTGGGAGAAGCTGCGCGCGACCGCGAAGAAGAACCCCATCAGCGGTGTCGTCGGCCCCGCCGAGCTGACCGGCTTCTTCCAGAACGCGCCGTACTACGACTCCATGTGGGCCCCGGTCGCCGAGGTCTGGAGCGCGTACGTCTCCGGTAACACCAAGCCACTGGTGGAGAACGCCGGCCCGAACCTGCTGGATCTCGCGGGCAACAAAGCGGCGGAGAACGGCAACGCCGTCTACACGGCCGTCGAGTGCAACGACACCAAGTGGCCCACCAGCTGGCAGAAGTGGGACCGCGACAACACCCGCATCCACCAGCAGGCACCGTTCATGACCTGGTCCAACGCCTGGATGAACCTGCCCTGCGCCACCTGGCCGGCCAAGCAGCAGCGACCGGTCGAGGTCCGGACCGGGAAGGGGCTGCCGAGTGTTCTGATCGTGCAGAGCACCCGTGACGCGGCCACGCCGTACGACGGTGCGGTCGAGTTGCACCACCGCTTCAAGGGCTCGCGTCTGATCACCGAGCGGGACGCCGGATCGCACGGTGTCACCGGCCAGGTCAACCCCTGCATCAACGACCGGGTCGACGCGTACTTCCTGGAAGGGAAGACCGACGCGAAGGACGTGACGTGCGCTCCGCACGCCACCCCCCAGCCGGGCAAGTCGACGGGGAAGGCCGCCGCCAAGGGTGCCTCCGACCTTCCGGGCGTTGCCTGGTAACGGCGGGGACACCACCGGCAGGTCATGCCGTCATGACATGACGGCGTGAGGTGACGGTACGGAGCGGCGGCCGGGAAACCCCCCGGCCGCCGCTTCCGTCACCGGGGCGCGAGGGTGCCCGGCCCGCTCGGCCCGGCTTGCCCCACCGCCCCACCACCACTGCTGCTTACGCCGAAAACACCGCGGAGAAGGCGGCTCTGGTGGGGGAGTCCTCCCGGCGGTCCAGCACGGCGAACACAATGCGGTCGAACCAGCCGGCGAAGCGGCCGCCGTCCAGCAGCGCGGCCGCGAAGGCCCGTGCCACGTCGGACGGTTCATTGCGGAACACCCCGCAGCCCCAGGCGCCGAGCACCAGCTGACGGTGCCCGGCGGCCGCCGCGACCTCCAGCACCCGCTCCGCGCGCACCGTCAGTGCCGCCGCCACCCGGCCCGTCTCGCCCGGCCGCTGCCGCGCGATCACCCCCGCGTTCGGCGCGGCCGCCGTCAGGAAGCCCGCTTCGTACGGCACGTCGAGCAAGGTGCCACGGTCGTCGCGGAAGACCGGTACACCGGGGGAGAGGATCACCCGGTCGCTGTAGAACGGGCTCGGATCCGCCCGGTGAGCGGCGTAGAAGTCCGGGGCCTCGCGCACACAGGCGTAGAGCGCCGACCCCCGGCACAGCGCCTCCTCCTGGGCCTGCGCACCATTGAGATATCCGCCGCCGGGATTGCGCGCGGAGGCGAAATTCAGCACGGCGAGCGGACCCTCACCCGTCTCGGCGAGCCGCCGGCCGGCGGTGAGGCTGCCTTCCCCCGTCACCTCGAACTCCGTGCGCACAGCGGGCGAGGGCCCGGCCACGGCGACCGGCTCCGGGCCGTACAACCGCGTCTCAGCGCGCGCCCGTGCGACCGCCGCCGCGATCTCCACCAGCCGTCCGTCCGGTGCGCGGTAGGCACCCTCCGCGACGATCCGTTCCGTTTCCTGTGCGATGCCACGCAGCCGGGCGCTCATCGTCGGCACCCCCGTATCCGATGCGTCATGGTGATCAAGGTAAGGGCCGGTGGCGCGCCGCGCGATCGGATTTCGCTGCCTGCCTGCCTGCCTGCCTGCCTGCCAGCCGCTCGCCGCCGGCCCGCCTGCCGCCGGCCCGCCGCTGTCCTCAGCCCTGCCGGCCCCGCTCCGCCAGCCAGCGGTCCTCGGCCGCATAGCCGAACAGCTTCTCGTCGGGGTAGACGCCGGCCAGCATCGGGAACACCTCCCACCAGTTGCGCCCCTTGACCCGGTCGGTCAGCCATCGCACCGTCTCCGGCAGCGACTCCTCGTACGTCGTCACCGCGCGGTAGCCCAACTCGCGCTCCGCCGCGGCCAGGTCGTAGACGATGGGGTGCGGGCCCGACCACGGGGTGTCGCCGACACCGGGTGAGGGCGGGGCACCGTCCACCGCCACCACCTCGCTCCGGGGCGCACCCATCACGGCATCCACCGCCGCCGAGATACCGGCGACCGTCGGCGCCTGCGGATCCCCCGCGTTGAGCACCCGGGTGCCCGGCCGGCGAGCCGCCAGCCGGACCAGCTCCGCGAGGTTGTCCACGTGCACGGGGTGGAAACTGCTGTCGCCGTACGCGAGCACCCGCACCCGGCGCCCGTCCAGGACCCGCTTGACGAAGTACAGCTCACGGGGGAGGGGACTGTACGGCCCGTGAATGGCGCCGGCCCGCAGCAGGGTCACCGGCAGCCTCTCGCCCTGTGCCAGCAACGCCTGCTCCAGGGCCGCCTTGCGGGTGCAGTAGTCCTCGTCGCCGGGTGGCACGGTCGGCTGGGACTCCGGGAGGGGCAGCGGATAGGCCGGGGCGCCGTCCGGCTCGCCCATGGTGGCGAAGCCGCGCCCTTGGCCGTCCGCGTACACCGAGCCGCTGGAGATCACCACCGCCGAACCGATCCGGTCCGCCAACGCGGTCAACTGCTGTGCGTGCTGGGCCCCGTATGCCACACAGTCCAGCAGCACGTCACAGCCGTCGCCGAGCAGCCCGGCCAGCGCCGCGTCGTCCTCCCGGTCCACGGCCACGGGGCGGACCTCCTCGGGCCAGGAGTCATCGCGCCCGCCGCGCCGGGACGCGGCCCGCACCTCCCAGCCGTCCCGTGCCAGGGCCCGCACCGCCGCCCGTCCGATCTGCCCGCTCGCTCCGATCACCACTGCGCTGCCTGAAGTCATGACCGGACCCTACGGAGCGTCAGCAGGCGGCGGCAGTACGGTTCGCCCTCGGCGCAAGGGGAACGCCCGGGACCTGGGCCTCCGTTCAGCCCGCGGGCCCCTTGCCGTGCCCCCGCCGTCCGTGCGCCCGCCCCCGCGCCTGCGCCGCGGCCTTGGCCTCGCCCGCGTAGGTGTCCACGTACTCCTGGCCGGACAGGGTGAGGATGGCGTACATGATCTCGTCGGTGACGGCACGCAGCGCCAGGCGTTCGTCCTCCAGCCCCGCATAGCGCGAGAAGTCCAGGGGTGCGCCGAAGCGGATGGTGATCCGCATGATGCGCGGCAGCCGCCGGCCCGTCGGCTGCGCCTCGAAGGTGCCGATCATCGCGCACGGCACCACCGGCACCCCGGCCTTGATGGCCATCGAGGCGACGCCGGTACGCCCCTTGTAGAGCCGGCCGTCGTGCGAGCGGGTGCCCTCCGGGTAGATGCCCAGCAGCCGGCCCTTGCGCAGCACGGAGAGACCCGAAGAGATCGCCGCCTGCGAGGCACGGCCCTCGGACCGGTCCACCGGAATCTGCCCGACGCCCCGGAAGAACGCCGCGGTCAGCCGCCCCTTCAGACCGGGTCCGGTGAAGTACTCGGCCTTGGCCAGAAACGTCACCCGGCGTGGCACGATCGCCGGCATCACGAAGTGATCGGCGAACGACAGATGATTGCCCGCGATGATCGCCGCGCCCTCCTCCGGCACATGAGCCAGCCCCTCGATCCTCGGCCGGAACACCAGCCGCAGCAACGGCCCCAGAAGCAGGTACTTCAGCACCTGGTAGAGCACAGGACAGCTCCCCTTTGGTCGGCTTACCCGGGCGGCTACATCGTTCCAGGCCACGCGGGGCGCCCGGGGACGACCAGTGAGTTTATGGACAAGTGTCGTCGCCGGTAACCACCTTCGGCCGGATCGATGCTGTCTCCTTTCCGGTGACCGGTGACCGGTGACCGGTGACTGGTGACTGGTGACTGGTGACTGGTGGCCGGTGCCTGGTGCCCTGTGGCCCCGCCCCGGTGATACGCCACGGCCCGGCAAGAAGCTGAAGGGGATGCGGACCGATGTGCACGCTCACTGATGGAGCGAGGCCGGTCCGTCGCAGCCGGCGCCTCAGCGCTCACCGGCTTCCAGGAGCGCACAGAACCGGCGTCCGAAGAGGTAGGCGTCCCCCGGCCAGCGCGCCGAGAGGTAGCGCCCGTCCTGGACGACGAACGCAGCGGAGTCGTCGGTCGCGGTGCCCCGCGCGGCAAGGACCCTGGGCCCCCGCTCGAAGCGGGCGTCCGGGCCGGTCAGTGCGGCCCTGACCTCGTCCTCCACATAGGCCGGATAGGTGCGGTAATAGCGGCCCAGCCGCCATGCGGTGGCCAGGTATGCCGACCGCTCCATGTACTTGGGCAGACAGGTCGTCCGCCGGTCCGCCAGCAGGCTGCGGCCGGTGGACGCCTCCGGTGTCCGGGCCAGTACCAGGACACCGTGGCAGATCGCCCCGACCGGCCGGTCCAGCGCCCAGAACCTGCCGATCTGCCGCCGCAGCACCTCCGAGCCCAGGTACTGCCGCATGCCCGGTGCGTGCCCGCCCGGCAGGATCAGCCCGTCGTACTCCTCCGGGGCCAGCTCCGCCCAGCCGACGGTCGCGGTGAACTCCTCGCTCCGGGTGAGCTCTTCGTAGAAGCGCCGGGGCTGTTCCGCGGCGCCGAGCTGTCCGAACAGGACGCCGGTCAGCAGCCGCGGATCGCATGCGGGCCGGGTACCGGCCTGTTCGGTGGCGAAGACGACCCGGTGGCCGGCATCGGTGAGCAGTCGCCAGGGCACCGCCACCTCGGTGACATCGAAATCGCGGTCGGGGACCGGCATCAGCACGCGCACCGGGACATCCTCGCAGGCCCGCAGGTCACTTCGGTACCCGCTTTGGCATCCGCGGACAACTTTGAACTCGCCTTGAATGCACCGGGGTTGACTCGCCGTATTGCCCAGAGACCGAGCCTGAACCCAGGGTCCAGGCCGAGGACAGGAGTCAGAGATGTCCCGGAAGAAGAGAGTCGGCACGCGTCAGAAGATCATCATCGGCGTCAGTGCCGCCGCGCTGGTCGGCGGCATCGCCATCGCCACCGCCGGCACCAGCCAGGCCTCCGTGGCGTGCGACGGACTGGCCACCGCCCTGAGCAACAACGAGAAGTTCATCGCCGACCAGAAGGCGAACCCGGACGCCCAGTCGGCGGCAAGAATCGCCAACCGCGAGGCCGTGATCAAGGAGATCCAGGTCAAGCAGAAAGCCGCCGGCTGCTCGGCCGGGCAGGGCGGGGACGACGCCGCGGGCGCTCCGCCGACGGGCAATGAGCCGCCCGCCTCCAACGCCCCGCCCGCCTCCGAGGCACCTCAGGGTTCGGCGGACCCGTCAGCCTCGGGTGACGCCTCCGCTTCCGCCGCCCCGCCGCCCGCCGACGGTGATGTGGTCTGCAAGGGCTCGACGGTGACCCTCTCCGGCGAGAGCGGCGCCCCGGCGGCATCCAGTGACCAGTTCCCCGTCGGGACCAAACTGAAGGTGACCAACCTGGACAACGACAAGTCGACGACGGTCTCCGTGACGTCGGCCTCGGGCAGCTGTGCCCTGCTCAATAACGCAGCCTTCGAGCAGGTGCGTGAGGAGGGGAAGTTCCTGATCCGCAACGCACGGATCGAGCGTGTGGGGTAACCCCGGTCCGGGCGGCCGGCAGCGGAGCCGCCTCCTCCGCTGCCGGCCGCCCTTGTCTCCAGGGGCGGCAATCGAAGGTCCGTACGGGCGACCCCGCGGCGTGGCCGCTTGCCGGCTGGTGTCCGGCGAGGTGGCCTGGAGCCGCCGGGCGCCACGCGTCGTCGCCTCGCCGTCAGGCTCCCGCAGCGATCCCACCGAGCTTCCCAGGAGACATCGATGCCCGTGAGCCCAAGACGCCGATCCCTCCGGACCACCCTGACCGTGGGCGTGTCCGCGCTCGCCGCCCTGTCTTCCGCCCTGCTCGGCACGCTCTCCGCAGGTCCGGCGCACGCCGATGAACTGCCGGCCGGCGATCAGGGCCTGCTGCTGACGGTGTCCGGGGCCGGCAACACCTGGAGCCGGGGGGTACGGCTCAACTGCCCGGACATCCACGGCAGACATCCGCACGCGGCCGCCGCCTGCGACGCGCTGACCTGGGCGCGCGGGAACCTGGACGCACTGCCCGGCCACCCGCAGGCCTGCACCAGGGAGTACGACCCGATGACCGCCACCGCGATCGGCACCTGGCGCGGCGTCCCGGTGAACTGGCACAAGGATTTCGCCAACGCCTGCACGATGGACGCCGCGACCGGGCCGCTGTTCCGCTTCTGACGCTTCCGAGGTGCTGCGCCCGCGCCTCCCCGCCGCACCGACCGGTTCGAACCGGCGCCCCGTGCGCCACCACGCCGGTCGCACCGTCCGCGCCGCCATCACGCCGGTCGGCCGGCCGCGCCGCACCACACCCGTCAGACCGGCCGCGCCGCCGCCACACCGATCGTCACCAGAGCCAGCACCACCCAGCAGAACCAGAGCCAGCCATTGGCACCCATCGCCACGGTGTAGGCGGACGCCACCACCAGCCCGCCCACCGTGCACACGGCCATCGTCCTAGCAGATCCGGGCATACCCGCAACCTCCTCACGGCGGCCCCGGGCACTCATGCCGCGGGCCGCGGCCATGGGACCATCGTCCCCGGCCGCGGCCCGTACCGCCAGAGCGGTGCGCGTCATCGGCTCCGTGCGTGGAGCGAGGCGAGGTAGGCGTTGTACTCGGCCAGATCCTTGTCGCCGTTGCGGTCGGCGGCCCGGTCCGCGCGCTGCGACTGACGCTCCTCGGACTTGTGCCACTGGAAGACCAGGGCGATCAGCACCACCACGGACGGGATCTCGCTGAAGGCCCAGGCGATACCGCCGGCCGCCGACTGGTCGGCCAGCGCTTCGATCCCCAGCGAGGACGGCGGGTGCAGGAAGGTGTCGACCATCGGCTCGCTGGCCATCATCAGGGCGATACCGAAGAAGGCATGGAACGGCATGCCCGCGAACAGCTCCAGAATCCGCATCACATGGCCCGGCCGGTGCGGCCCCGGGTCGACGCCCATGATCGGCCAGAAGAACACCAGGCCGACCGCGAGGAAGTGCACCATCATCCCGATGTGCCCGGCCCGGGACTCCATCAGGAAGTCGAACAGCGGCGAGAAGTAGAGCGCGTAGAGACTCGCGATGAACAGCGGGATGGTGAACGCCGGGTGCGTGATGATCCGCAGGTAGCGGCTCTGCAGCAGCGCCACCAACAGCTCGCGCGGTCCCTTGCGGCCGCGCCCGGCGGTCGGCAGCGCGCGCAGGGTCAGCGTCACCGGCGCCCCGAGCAGCAGCAGGATGGGGGAGAGCATGCTGATGACCATGTGCTGGACCATGTGCACGCTGAACATCGCCATGCCGTAGTCGTTGAGCTTGGTGCACATCACCAGGGCCACCGTCACCACGCCCAGCGCCCAGGCGACGGTCCGGCCCACCGGCCAGGCATCCCCCCGCCGCCGCAGCCGGAGCACCGCCCAGCCGTACAGGCCGAGTCCCAGCAGACAGCCGACGAGGAAGAACGGATCACCACCGAACTCCAGGCCCCGCGACAGCGTGAACGGCGGCAGATCCATGTTCATGCCGTCCATGCCGTGCCCGCTGTGATCCATCCGCTCGCTCCTGATTCGTACCAATGCTCCGGCGACAAGACTAGAACCGCCCCCGGCCACACCACGCGGCAGGGCCGCATATCGGTGCCCGTGGCCGGGGGCGGTTCGTGCCGCACGGAGCTATCGCGCTGAGATCAGCGCAGTCACAGCACGCACTCGGCCTCGTCGTAGCGCTCCGAGGGCACCGTCTTGAGCGTCTCCACGGCCTCGGCCAGCGGCACCAGCGTGATGTCGGTGCCGCGCAGCGCCGTCATCATCCCGAAGTCGCCACGGTGCGCGGCCTCGACGGCGTGCCAGCCGAAGCGGGTGGCGAGCACCCGGTCGTACGCGGTCGGAGTGCCGCCGCGCTGGACGTGCCCGAGGATCACCGGGCGGGCCTCCTTGCCGAGGCGGTCCTCCAGCTCCACGGAGAGCTGCCGGGCGACACCGGCGAACCGCTCGTGGCCGTAGATGTCCTTGCCGCCGATGTCGAAGGACATGGTGCCCTCGCGCGGCTTGGCGCCCTCGGCGACGACCACGATCGCGAACTTCTTGCCGGCCTCGAACCGCTCGGCGACCCGCGCGGTCAGCTCGTCGATGTCGAACGGCCGCTCCGGCACCACGATCGCGTGCGCACCGGCCGCCATACCGGAGTGCAGCGCGATCCAGCCGGTGTGCCGCCCCATCACCTCGACGATCATCACCCGCTGATGCGACTCGGCGGTGGTCTTGAGCCGGTCCAGCGCCTCGGTGGCGACCCCCACCGCGGTGTCGAAGCCGAACGTGACATCCGTGACGGCGATGTCGTTGTCGATGGTCTTCGGTACGCCGACGATCGGCAGCCCGGCGTCCGACAGCAGACGCGCCGCCTTCAGCGTGCCCTCGCCGCCGATCGGGATGATCGCGTCCAGGCCCAGGTCGGCGACGTGGCCACGGGCGCGCTCGACGCCGTCGCGCAGATGGGCGGGCTGTACTCGCGAGGACCCCAGGATGGTGCCGCCGCGCGCCAGGATGCCGCCGACGGCGTCGAGGTCGAGCTTGCGGTAATCGCCCTCCAGCAGGCCCTTCCAGCCGTCACGGAAGCCGATCACCTCATCGCCGTGATCGGCGGTGGCGCGGTGGACGACGGAGCGGATGACGGCGTTCAGACCGGGGCAGTCGCCGCCGGAGGTGAGTACACCAATACGCATTGCTCGAAAAACCCTCTGCAACTCAACCGGGGGCCCGGACCCCGTCGTCCGGTTGGATTCCGCTCACCCTACAAGCGCGGGGCCACCGGGCACACGTGCGCCCGCAGTGCGGGACTGCGGGCGCATGAAAAGGGTTCAATTCCGGCACGCGTCACATATCGGCGAACCGTCCGAACGGGGACGAAGCGGTATCAGGCAGGCTGGGTCGCCGCGGCGATCCGCTCCTGACGCAGCGCCTCGTACCAGCGGTCCTCGACCGGCGGCAGCGCATTGACGTCCAGCGCCAGCTTGATCAGCAGGTCGGCGATGTGCGGATTGCGCGCCATCACCGGGCCGTGCATGTACGTCCCGAAGACGGTGTCGTTCCACGCGCCCTCGTAGCCGTCGCCGACGCCGTTGCCCTTGCCGAACCGCACCTTGGCGAACGGCCGGGCGGTCTTGCCCAGGTGCGTCACGCCCTGGTGGTTCTCGAAGCCGGTCAGCGGCGGCAGCCCCAACTGCGGGTCGATGTCGGCGAGTACGTCGCCGACGCAGCGCTCGGCCTCGCCGCGGGTGCTGACCACGTCCAGCAGCCCCAGGCCCTCCTGGCGCTCCCCGAGGTCGTTGATGAACTCATGGCCCAGGATCTGATACCCGGCACAGACCGAGAAGACGATCGCGCCGTTGGAGACCGCGCGGCTCAGCCCGCCGTCGCGGATCAGCCGCTCGGACGCCAGCCGCTGCGGCCGGTCCTCGCCGCCGCCGATCAGGTAGATGTCGCCGGAGGTGGGAATCTGCTGGTCGGACCGTACGTCCAGGCGCTGGACGTCCAGGCCGCGCTGGCGCGCCCGCCGCTCCACCACCAGGGCGTTGCCCTGGTCGCCGTACGTGCTCAGCAGGTCCGGGTAGATCCACACCAGGCGCAGGCTGTTGTCACTCATGCTCGCTCGTCCTTGTCCCTCACGTCGGTGCACCGCATTCAGTTGCCCACGCGCCGGCGCAGGTCCTGGAAGGCGGTGTAGTTGGCGATGACCTCGATCCGTCCGGGCGGCGCCATCCCCACCGCCTCGTCGAGGCTTTCGCACACGTGGAAGTCCAGCCCCGCGACCTCCAGGCGCACCGCCAGGTCCAGCTTGCGGTCGCCGAGTACGAAGATCGGGTGCCCGGCGAGCCGGGTGTAGTCGACGTCCCACAGCCAGGAGGTGTCCGTGCCGTCCGCACCGCGGGCGTTCACCGACATGATCACCGGGGTCGGCGGCGGGTCGATCAGCGAGAACGTCTCCAGCCAGCCGGCCGGGTTCTTCGCCAGCAGCAGCCGCAGCTCCCGCTCCATGAACGTGACCACGTCATAGCGCCCGGCCACCGCCTGCACCGAGAACATCCGCTCCAGGGCCACCTGCGGCGGCACCCCGAAGGCGGCGGCGACTGCGGCGGACGTGGTGGCGTTCGCCTTGTTGGCGCGCCCCGGCAGCTGCAGCTTGATCGGCCAGGCGCTGCCGTGCGGGTCCAGAACATGATCGCCGGAGAGCGCCCAGCTGGGCGTGGGACGGCGGAAGCCGCACTCCGCGCAGAACCAGTCATCGCTCGGCCGCTGCATCACACCACCGCAGGACGGGCACGACCAGGCGTCGTCCTTCCACTCCTGCCCGGCCGCGACCCACACCACGTTCGCGGACGACGAGGCCGCCCAGACGATCAGCGGGTCATCCGCGTTGGCGATGATCAGGGCCTTGGAGCCGGCCAGGCCCTCCCGCCAGTGCTCGGCCAGCATCCGGGTCTCCGCGGCGCGGTCGAGCTGGTCGCGCGAGAGGTTCAGCAGCGCTATGGCCTTCGGCGTCACATCGCGTGCCACACCGGCGAGGTACTTCTCGTCCACCTCGATGACGCCGTACTTGGCGTCCGATCCACCGGCCAGCGCGGAGGTGATACCCGCCGGCATGTTGGCGCCGAGCGCGTTGGAGACCACCGGCCCACTGGCCCGCAGAGCCTCCGCGATCAGTCGCGTCGTGGTCGTCTTGCCGTTGGTCGCCGACACCAGGATGACGTCCAAGTGCCGTGCCAGCCGCGCCAGCAGGTCGGGGTCGAGCTTGAGCGCCACCCGGCCACCGATCACCGATCCGCTGCCGCGGCCCGCCGCGCGCGACACCGCCGCCGCGGCCTTGCCCGCCGTCACGGCCAGCTTGGCCCGCGGCGACAGCGGCTCCGTGTTGCCTGCCATCGTCCTTGATCCTCCTTGCATCCGGCGCCCGCCTGCCCTGAGGCTGCCGGTGGAACGCTTCCTCCGCAGCCGATGACCGGCCGAGGCTTCGGTCGGGGATCAGCCTATCGAGATCCGGCCCCGGGCCCGAACCCCGCCACCCGTCCGGCGACATCCCGGGCGCGCCGGACCGTACGCTTACCCCATGCCCGACCGCACCATCCCCGGCTCCTCCGGCCGGATCCGCCCCCTGCGCCTGCTCGGCGATCCGGCCCTGACCGCACCCTGCCGGGAGGTCACCGCCTTCGACGGCGAGCTGGCCCGGCTGGTCGAGGACATGTACGCGACGATGTACGCCGCACACGGTGTGGGCCTCGCCGCCAATCAGATCGGCGTCCCGCTGCGGGTCTTCGTCTACGACTGCCCCGACGACGAGGACCGCCGCCATCTCGGGCACCTCGTCAACCCCCGGCTCGTCGAGACCGACGGCCCGGTCATCCGCGGGCCCGAGGGCTGTCTCTCGGTGCCCGGCATCGAGGCCGGCACCCCGCGCCACGACCACACCGTGGTGACCGGGTTCGACGTCACCGGTGAGCCCAGGACCGTGACCGGCACCGGCTTCTTCGCCCGCTGCCTCCAGCACGAGTGCGACCACCTCGACGGCAGGCTGTACGTCGACCACCTCACCGGGCTGCGCCGCCGCCGGGCGCTGCGCGCGGCGGCCAGGGCCCCGTGGGCCGCGACGGCGGCGCCCGGCCGCTGAACGGCCGGGCGCCTCCCTCGTCTCACCCTCCGGCGCTCAAGAGCCGGGGCGCACAAGCCGGGCTCAGAAGCCGGGGCCGCCCTCGCGGTCCTCGACCGCGGCCAGCCGGCCCCAGAGCAGATCGGCCAGCTGGGTGACCAACTGCTCGCGTGAACAAGGGCGTTCGCGCAGCCACCAGTCGCCCGCCCCGTGCATCATGCCGACGATGCCGTGGCCCCACACGCGTGCCCGCAGCTCGCCGCCCGGTCCCAGGTCGAGCCGGTCGGTGATCACCTTGGCCAGCTCCTCGCCGAGCCGGCGCAGCAGTGGTGCGGAGTGCCGTCCGACGTCGAAGCCGGACTCCGACGCGTTGTCCTCGTCCGACGGGTGCATCAGGAAGCGGTACACCTGCGGCCGGGCCTCGATCGCGAGCAGGTAGGCGTCGAGGGTGGCCTCGACCCGGTCCCGGCGCAGGACGGGTGCGTCCAGCGCGGTCGCCAGATTGGCCAGCAAGGCGTCGGTGTGCCGTACGGCGAGGGCGCGGTACAGACCGCCCTTGTCGCCGAAGTGCCGGTAGAGGATCGGCTTGGTGATGCCGGCCTCGGCGGCGATGGCGTTCATCGACGCGTCCGGGCCGTCGCGCAGCACAATGCGCTCGGCGGCCTCCAGCAGCTCCCGCCGTCTGCGCTCGGTCGCCGTCTGCTGGCGGCCGCTGTGCTCGGTGCTTTCCATGGTCGTGCTCCCCACCCTTGTGAATCCGTGGCGCTCGCGCAACGTAACACCCGATCTCCACGGCGAATTCGTTCTCAGGGGAGTTGACATCTCCTACTGGCGAGTAACACACTGCGGGTTACCGCTAGTAACAACAGTAATGCCAGGCAGCAGTGGAGGGGACATGGCCGAGTTCACCATGGAGCTCAACGACGAGCAGAAGGAAGTCCGTGACTGGGTTCACGGCTTCGCCGCGGACGTCATGCGCCCCGCCGCCGCCGAATGGGACGAGCGCGAGGAGACCCCCTGGCCGGTCATCCAGGAAGCCGCCAAGATCGGTCTGTACTCGCTGGACTTCTACGCCCAGCAATTCTTCGACCCCACCGGTCTCGGTATCCCCATGTCCATGGAGGAGCTGTTCTGGGGGGACGCCGGCATCGGCCTGTCGATCGTGGGCACCGGACTCGCTGCCGTCGGGGTGCTCGCGAACGGCACCGAGGAGCAGATCGGCACCTGGATCCCGCAGATGTACGGCGACGTCGACGACGTGAAGGTCGCGGCCTTCTGCTCGTCGGAACCGGATGCCGGCTCGGACGTCGCCGCGATGCGCACCCGCGCGGTCTACGACGAGGCCAAGGACGAGTGGGTGCTCAACGGCACCAAGACGTGGGCCACCAACGGAGGCATCGCCAACGTCCATGTCGTCGTCGCGGCCGTCGACCCCGGCCTCGGCTCCAAGGGGCATGCGTCCTTCATCGTTCCCCCGGCCACCCCCGGCCTCTCCCAGGGGCAGAAGTTCAAGAAGCACGGCATCCGCGCCTCGCACACCGCCGAGGTCGTCCTGGAGGACGTCCGGGTCCCCGGCCACTGCCTGCTCGGCGGCAAGGAGAAGCTGGACGAACGTCTCGCCCGTGCCCGGGAGAAGGCCAGGAGTGGTGGCGAGCGCCTGAAGAACGCCGCCATGGCCACCTTCGAGGCCTCCCGCCCGGCCGTCGGCGCGATGGCGGTCGGTACCGCCCGTGCGGCCTACGAAGAGGCGCTGGAGTACGCCAAGACCCGCTCCCAGTTCGGCCGCCCGATCATCGACAACCAGGGCGTGGCCTTCCAGCTCGCCGATATGCGCACCCAGATCGACGCCGCCCGCCTGCTGGTCTGGCGCGCCTCCTGGATGGCGGTGACCGGTAAGCCGTTCACCTCCGCCGAGGGTTCCATGTCCAAGCTCTTTGCCAGCGAGGTCGCCAAAAAGGTCACCGCCCAGGCCGTACAGATCCTCGGCGGCAACGGTTTCACCCGCGAATACCCGGTCGAGCGGATGCATCGCGACGCAGCCATTTACACGATTTTCGAGGGCACCAGTGAAATCCAGCGGCTGGTGATCGCCCGGACGGTTTCGGGAATGCCGATCCGCTGAGGTGTGCGTGCCATGCCGCGCGCGGAGTTGTTTTGTGTGCGGGCCCCGTCCGGTTTCGGGCGGGGCTTTTCGCGTGCCGTTTCTTCCGGGCGTCAAAATGCGGTTACGGGAGATGCCGGGGGACCGCTCGGGGTGGCCGGGGGCAAGCGGGGATGCGTCGGCGGTGCGCCGAGGGGGCGCCGGGGTGCGGCAGGAGCCCGGGTGCGCCCAGGCGGCATGCGGCGCGCATGACCGGGGGCCGATGTTTGCGGAGGGCCTGCCGCGGGGCGCCGAAAAGTGCTCATGCAACCTTCAACCAGCGGGTGAGGGGCGGTTTGTCATCGTCGGTGCGGATG
Source organism: Streptomyces sp. NPDC047049 (assembly GCF_040643995.1). Taxonomy (NCBI): domain Bacteria; kingdom Bacillati; phylum Actinomycetota; class Actinomycetes; order Kitasatosporales; family Streptomycetaceae; genus Streptomyces; species Streptomyces sp. NPDC047049. The sequence continues at coordinate 349,706 of NZ_JBEYVM010000004.1, forward strand.
TCGGCGTCGTAGCCGGCGGCGGGCGAGTGTCATGTCTTGAGTTGGCGAAACCCATAACCTCGCCGCAGCTCTCGGCGGGTAACGGCGCATTGCTTCCCGGTGCCGCGGCCGTTCCCCTCGCCGAATGACGGCGCCTGAGGACGCGAACAATGGGCTGGTTGCCGTAAGTGGTAATCACTGCCTCCGGTAAGGGAGCCCCACCGCAAGGGAGTTGTGGTGGGGCTCCGCCGTGTCGCGTCGTACGGCCGCCGGCCGTATGGGCTGCCCCTTGCCTCCCGTCCGCCGCCCGTGGTGGCTGCCCGTGCCTCCGTGGTGCGTCACCGTGCACCCGCCCCGCCTGAGCCTGCTGCCGGCCCCCGCGCCGGAGGCCCGGCCTCCTCTTGACGGGTGGGTCGCCGCGCTCTACTTTCCTTCCATAAAGCAAAACATTGATTCCATGATGCGGAATTACGTTCCTCCGGCTCTTCGCTGGAGCTTGCCCGTGACAGGTCGACGCAGGAGTACTCGATGCCTCGAATGACAGCCGCTCGTGCCGCGGTGGAGATCCTCAAGCGGGAGGGCGTGAGCCACGCCTTCGGAGTGCCGGGTGCCGCGATCAACCCCTTCTACGCGGCGCTCAAGGGCGCCGGCGGGATCGACCACACGCTGGCCCGCCATGTCGAGGGCGCCTCGCACATGGCCGAGGGGTACACCCGCACCCACCCGGGCAACATCGGCGTCTGCATCGGCACCTCCGGCCCGGCCGGCACGGACATGATCACCGGCCTCTACTCCGCGACCGGTGACTCGATCCCGATCCTGTGCATCACCGGCCAGGCGCCGACCGCGGTGATCCAGAAGGAGGACTTCCAGGCCGTCGACATCGCCGCGATCGCCGCCCCGGTCACCAAGGCCGCCACCACGGTCATGGAGGCCGCGCAGGTCCCGGGTGTCTTCCAGCAGGCCTTCCACCTGATGCGCTCCGGGCGGCCCGGCCCGGTCCTGATCGACCTGCCGATCGATGTGCAGCTGACGGAGATCGACTTCGACCCCGAGACGTACGAGCCGCTGCCGCCCTTCAAGCCGGCCGCGACCCGCGCCCAGGTCGAGAAGGCCCTCGCGCTCCTGGGCGAGTCGCAGCGGCCGCTGATCGTCGCCGGTGGCGGCATCATCAACGCCGACGCCTCCGAGCTGCTGGTCGAGTTCGCCGAACTGACCGGCATCCCGGTCGTCCCCACCCTGATGGGCTGGGGAATCCTCGCCGACGACCACGAGCTCAACGCCGGGATGGTCGGCCTGCAGACCTCGCACCGCTACGGCAACGCGAACTTCCTGGAGTCCGACTTCGTCCTGGGGATCGGCAATCGCTGGGCCAACCGCCACACCGGCAAGCTCGACGTCTACACCCAGGGCCGGACGTTCGTCCACGTCGACATCGAGCCGACCCAGATCGGCAAGATCTTCGCCCCGGACTACGGCATCGCCTCGGACGCCAAGGCCGCGCTGGAGCTGTTCGTCGAGGTCGCGCGCGAACTCAAGGAAGCGGGCGCGCTGCCCGACCGCTCCGACTGGGCCGCCGCCACCCAGGTGCGCAAGGCCCGGTTGCAGCGCCGTACGCACTTCGACGACATCCCGATGAAGCCGCAGCGCGTCTACGAGGAGATGAACAAGGCCTTCGGCCCGGAGACCCGCTACGTCACCACCATCGGCCTCTCCCAGATCGCCGGTGCGCAGATGCTGCACGTCTACAAGCCGCGCCACTGGATCAACTGCGGCCAGGCTGGCCCGCTCGGCTGGACCATCCCGGCCGCGCTGGGCGTGGCCACCGCCGACCCCGAGACGCCGGTCGTCGCCCTCTCCGGCGACTACGACTTCCAGTTCATGCTCGAAGAGCTGGCCGTCGGCGCCCAGCACCGGATCCCCTACGTGCATGTCCTGGTGAACAACGCGTACCTGGGCCTGATCCGCCAGGCCCAGCGCAACCTCGACATCAACTTCCAGGTCAACCTGGAGTTCGAGAACATCAACGCCCCCGAGCTGGGCGTCTACGGCGTGGACCACGTCAAGGTCGTCGAGGGCCTGGGCTGCAAGGCCCTCCGCGTCACCGACCCGAGCGAGTTGGGCACCGCCTTCGAGGAGGCCAAGAAGCTGGCCGCCGAGCACCGCGTCCCGGTCGTGGTCGAGGCGATCCTCGAGCGGATCACCAACATCTCGATGAGCGGCAGCGACATCGCCAGTGTCCAGGAGTGGGAGGACATCGCCACCGAGCCGGGCCATGCGCCCACCGCGATCAAGCCGCTCAAGGTCTGACGCAAGCAGCACAAGGTACGACGCAAGCAGCTCAAGGTCTGACACCGCCCGCCGCGCACCGGTGTCATGACCGGCGGCGCCGTGACTGCCGCAGGGCGGTCACGGCGCCGGTCCGCCGTCACGGGCCGAGGACCACCGGGAGGCCGGCCGGCCCGTGCATCAGGCGGGTGTGACGCCACTCCAGCGCGTCCCAACTCTCCACCGCCGGCCGGATTCCCGGGAAACGCGTCAGCAGCACCTCGAAGGCGATGCGGGCCTCGAGGCGGGCCAGCGGCGCACCGAGGCAGTGGTGCGGGCCGTGTCCGAACGAGAGATGACCGCCGGGGCGGTCGGGGCCCGGGACTCCCTCCGGGGAGCGGGGGCGCCGGGGACGGTCCGGAGGGGCGGGAGCGTCCGTGTCCCGTCCGTCCGTTGACTCCGTTGACTCCGCTGCCTCCGCCGGCTCCGTTCGCTCCGTTCGCTCCGTACGGCGGTGACGGTCGAGGCGTACCTCGTCCGGCGCGACGAACCGTGCGGGATCGCGATTGGCGGCTCCGGGGGAGACCAGCACCACCTCTCCCGCGCTGATCCGGGCGCCGCCGAGGTCGAAGGTTTCGGTGGCGAAGCGGAAGGTCGCGAGCGTGATCGGGGAGTCGTGGCGCAGGAATTCCTCGACCGCGGCGGGGAGCAGACCCGGATCGGCCCGGAGACGGGAGCGGAGCGCGTCGTCCTGGAGCAACGCCACCATGCCGTTGCCGATGAGATGGGTGGTGGTCTCGTGCCCCGCGACCACCAACAGCACGGCCAGGGAGACGAGTTCGGCTTCGGACAGCCGGTCGGCCTCGTCCCGGGCGGCGATCAGGCCGCTGAGGACGTCGTCCCCCAGGTGTTCGCGCCGGGCCGCGATCAGCCGCGTCATGTAGTCGCTGAGGGCGTGCGAGGCGCGGTCCACGGCGCCCGGGTCCGCCGCGGCGAACAGGTCGTGGGACCAGCGCCGGACCGCCGCGCGGTCCGGCCCCGGCACCCCCAGCAGCTCGCTGATCACCGTGATCGGCAGTGGCTCGGCGAACCCCTCGACGAGGTCCGCCGGCCCGCGCGCGGCCAGTGCGTCGGCCAGCTCCTCCGCGATCGCACGGATACGGGGCTCCAGCCGTGCCACGGCCGCCGGAGTGAACGCCTTCATCGCCAGCCTCCGCAGCCGGCCGTGGTCCGGCGGGTCCGTGGCGAGCATGGTGCGGCTGACGGCGGGGGCCAGCCGGCGGCTGCCGGGCCGGTCGGCGAAATAGCGGGCGGTGTCCTTCGACAGCCGGGCGTCCGCCAGCGCCGCCCTGGCCTCCGCCCAGCCGGTGACGACCCAGGTCGTACGGCCGCTGTCCGTACGTACCCGCTGTACCGGGCCGCGCGCCCGCAGGGCGGCGAGCAGCGGATACGGGTCCCGGGAGAACTCGGCTGAGTCCAGGGGGTTGTTCACGGTCGGCCTCATGATTCCGTCGCGGAGGCCGGTTGCGGGGCGCTGGGAGCGGTCTCCGCGCGGCCCCGGCCACCGGCCGGCTGGTGAGTGCTTGCAGGGACAAGGATTGCTGCTCATGGCGGCTGCCGAAGTGCGCGACCACAGAGCCCGGCGCACGCTGGATGCATGTCCGAGCATCCGCCTGTCATCGTGCACCCGCCGACCCCCTCGGGCGGCCGACGGGTGACCGTACGTGGGCAGATCGTGGGCCTGGCCCACGGCCGCGGCGATGTCGCCGAATTCCTGCGCCGCGCGGGTGTCGCCGGTCCGGCCGAGGACATTGCGCTGGACGACCCCCGGCTCGTCGAATGGCGCGGCGGCTCGCTGGACGACTGGCCGATGCCACCGGCCTGACCGGGGCGAAGAGTGGGGGAAGACCGGGGAAGGACCGGCGCGAGACGCCTTCGCCGGGATCGAGCACGCCGTCCGATTTCCGCCAGCACCACCGCCCGGCCTGCGGCACAGTGGACCTGTGATGAGCGAGGACAGCAGGTACGAGGCGGTGCGCAGCCGGGACGCCAGATTCGACGGCGCCTTCTTCTTCGCGGTGTCCACGACCGGGATCTACTGCCGCCCGAGCTGTCCCGCCACCACGCCCCGACGGCGCAACGTCGCCTTCTTCCCCACCGCCGCGGCCGCCCAGGGCTCGGGCTTCCGGGCGTGCCGCCGCTGCCGCCCCGATGCGGTGCCCGGCTCCGCCGAGTGGGATGCCCGCGCCGATGTCGTCGGGCGGGCGATGCGGCTGATCGGCGACGGTGTGGTGGACCGGGAAGGGGTCACCGGGCTGGCGGCCCGGCTCGGGTACAGCGCCCGGCAGGTGCAGCGGCAGCTGAACGCCGAGCTCGGCGCCGGCCCCGTGGCGCTCGCGCGGGCACAGCGCGCCCACACCGCGCGGGTCCTGCTGCAGACCACCGGCCTGCGGGCCGCCGAGATCGCGTTCGCCGCCGGGTTCGCCAGCGTGCGCCAGTTCAACGACACCATCAAGGAGATCTACGCGCTCACACCGGGCGAGCTGCGGGCCGGCCGCGCCGGGAAAGCGGTCCGCGGCGCCCCGCCGGGGTCGTACGGTACGCCCGGGGTGCTGCCGCTGCGGCTGGCCTTCCGGGGCCCGTACGCGACGCGGCAGGTCTTCGACCACCTCCAGCGGCGCGCGATCGCCGGTATCGAGGAGGTCAGCGGCGAGCCCGGGGCCCGCACCTACCGGCGCACCCTGCGGCTGCCGCACGGCACCGGTATCGCCGAGGTCGACGAGGCGACCGGAGACGGCTGGCTGGACTGCCGGCTGCGCCTCACCGAACTGCGCGATCTCACCACCGCGGGGCAGCGGGTGCGCCGCCTCTTCGACCTGGACGCGGATCCGTACGCGGTCGCCGAGCGGCTGGGTGAAGACCCCGTCCTGGCCGGGCTGGTGGACCGCCATCCCGGGCTGCGCTCCCCGGGGGCCGCCGCCCCGGACGAGCTGGCGGTCCGCGCCGTGCTCGGCCAGCAGGTCTCGGTCGCGGCCGGGCGGGCTCTCGGCGGCGCGCTGGTCGCCGCGTACGGCGAACCGCTGCCGGAGCCGTCCGGTGCACTCACCCACCTCTTCCCCCGCGCCGCCGATCTGGCGGAGGCATCGCTCGCCGAGATCGGCATGCCCGGGTCGCGTCGGACGGCCCTGCGCACCCTCGGGGCCGCGCTCGCCGACGGCACCGTCACACTGGACGCCGGGGCCGACCGGGACGAAGCCGAACGGGCGCTGCTCGGCCTGCGCGGCATCGGCCCGTGGACCGCGGGCTACATCCGGATGCGCGCCCTCGGGGACCCCGATGTGCTGCTCACCGGCGATACGGCCGTAGTGGCCGGAATGCGCCGGGCCGGGGCCCCCACGGACGGCCTGGCCGCCCGGTCGGACGCCTGGCGCCCCTGGCGCTCGTACGCCCTGCACCACTTCTGGAACGTGCCGGTCGCCGGACCGGCGCACCCCCGCCCCTCCACCACGGAAAGCACCGGACCATGACGCTCTACACCACCCTCGACAGCCCACTGGGTGAACTCCTGCTGGCCGGCGAGGAATCAGCCGCCGCACCCGGCGGCACCGCGCTCGCCTCGCTCAGCGTGCCCGGCCAGAAGGGCGGCGCGACCCTCCAGGACGGCTGGACGCATGCCCCGGACGCTTTCGCCGAGATCGCCCGTCAGCTCCGCGCCTACTTCGACGGGGAGCTGACCCGCTTCGCCCTCACCTTCGCCGACACCCGGGGCACGGACTTCCAGCGGCGCGTGTGGCGGGCCCTGGAGGCCGTCCCGTACGGGACCACGACCACGTACGGGGCCATCGCGGCCGGGATCGGTGCGGCGCGGGGAGCGGTGCGCGCCGTCGGTACGGCGATCGGCGCGAATCCGCTGCTCGTCGTCCGGCCCTGCCACCGAGTGATCGCCGCCGACGGCTCGCTGTCGGGATACGCGGGCGGGCCCGTACGCAAGCGGCAGCTCCTCGGCATCGAGGGGGCCGGGCCGGACGCCGGCTGAGTCCGCCGTACCGGAGGCGGGCCGCACCGCAATCGCATCCTCGTCGAGCAGCGGCAGGGACGCACGGACGAGGGTCAGAGCATCGAGCCGCCCGTGACGTCGAAGCGCTGGCCGGTGATCCAGCGGGACGCGTCCGACGCCAGGAACGCGGCGACGTCCGCGATGTCGGAGGGGCGGCCGATGCGGTTGAACACGGAGTAGGCCGCCATTGCGGCCCGCCCCTCCGGCGTCGCCCGCCGCTCCGCCGTCACATCGGTCTCGACCCAGCCGGGTGCGATGGTGTTCACCGTGATCCCGCGCGCGCCGACGTCCTTGGCGAGGGTGCGGGTGAGCGTTTCCAGGGCGCCCTTGGAGATGCTGTAGGCGATCTGTGTCGGGTGGGCCGTGCTGGTCACCGCCGACGAGATGTTGATGATGCGTCCGCCGTCCCGCATCCGTCGCAGACCGTGCTGGATGAGGAAGAACGGGGCCCTGACGTTGACTGCGAGGGTGCGGTCGAACTCCTCGTGGGTGACCGCGTCCAGGCGCCCGGGGAAGTTCTGAGCTGCGTTGTTGACGAGAATGTCGAGGCCGGGCTCCGTACCGGAGGCGGCGAGTTCGGCGTCGAAGGCGGCGAAGAGGGCTTCGGCGTCCCCGGGAACTCCCAGTTCCGCGCCGACCATGAATGCCCGGCCGCCCGCCCGCGTGATGTGGTCGACCGTTTCCTCGGCCGCGATGTCATTGCTGCCGTAGTGGACGGCGATCAGCGCACCGTCCTCCGCGAGGCGCTGGGCGATGCCCCGGCCGATGCCGCGGCTGGAGCCCGTCACCAGTGCGGTCTTCCCCTTGAGGTCACCCATGATCGTTCTTGGCCTTCCGTTCACGTGTGGTGGCACGCTGCCGCCGATTACTTGCTGGTGGGACAGCAGGGGAGTCCGATGTCCGTGCCTCAAGAGCCGTTACCACTCGCGGCGGACGGCATCCCAGGTCGCGCGGTCCAGTGGTTCATGAGGTGGGGAGACCCTGCCGAGAGTGCTGTGCCTCGTGCGGTGTGCGCTCAACGCTGGGCGTCCAGCGCGGTCAGGGTGGAGACGAAGACCGGCTTGCCCTCCTGGGAGCCGGTGACCTGGACCGTCGTGGTGGAGGGGAGCGCGGAGGGGACGTGCCGGGCCACGATGCTGCAGGGGATGCCGTGCTCGGCGTAGCGGTGGAATTCGGTGCCGAAGGCGTACGGCACGAAGACCTGAGGTGCGGTCAGCGCCCGGGCGGCCTGCTGTGCGGCGTCGAGCAGGAGCATTCCCGGGATGTGGTCATTCGCCGGATTCACCATCGCGCCATGGCCGGGCGCGATGCGCAGTTCCCATCCGCTGGACCTGTCGGCCGGGGACAGCAGGACATCGCTGTCCATGGCGCTGCCCGTGAGCTGGTGCGGGACGGGGGCGGGCGGCGGGCCCAGGGTGCGGCGTGCGGCCACGCGTTCGCCGCGGATCCGGCGGTAGACGGCAGGGGAGGCGACGGCGACATCGGAATAGCCCGTCGCGACGATCCGGCCCGCCTTGCGGATGGTCATGGTGAAGTGGCCGCTGGACAGCGTGCCGCCCCGCAGGCGCATCCGGCTGCAGGTGACATCGATCGTCAGCCGGGTGGGTCCGCCGCCAACGGCCAGGTGTTCGGGGTGGGTTGTGTAGACCAGGTTGCCGAGGATGAAGTGGTGGCCGACCGGTACGCCGAGTTCGGTGTGGCACAGGAGCAGCCCCGCCTGGCGGATGGTCTCGCCGGTGAGGATGAGGTGGTGGCGGCCGTGCACCGGAGTGAAGTACCCGTGGTCGTGCGGCCATCGGGCGGTCAGCGCGAAGTGGGAGTCGTCCAGTCGGCGCCATGAGGTGACCAGAATGTCGTCGACAATGGGCCGGTGAACGAACTCCCGGGGGACGCAAGGGTCGTGGCGGTCTCCGGCGGCCGCGCGGTGATTCCCCTTCGCGTGCGTCTGATGTGGAGCCCTGGGCTGAACCGTGCCGCTGACGTGCATCGTGTCGCTCATGAGTGCCCCCAGGCGTCTCTACGGGAAGAGGTGCATCGCTGATAAGATACGTACCATCCGGTTTTGTTTTCAACGCCGGGTGTCGAATTGCGGCAAGCGGCTGACCCAGGGGGGAATTGAGCGGTAGCTAACTGATGCGAACATGGAAAACACGAGAGACAGGAGGCGTCCTGTGGCGCAACAGGACCGCGCGATCCGGACCCGGCGACTGATTTTGGAGGCGGCCGCCGCGGTCTTTGACGACCTCGGCTACGACCGCGCGACCATCGCCGCAGTCCTCGACCGTGCAGGCGTCACCAAAGGCGCCTTGTACTTCCACTTCGCCTCCAAGGAGCAGTTGGCGCTCGCGGTTCTCGATGAGCACGTACTGGACATCGCCGTCGAGCCGCAGAAGATCAAGTTGCAGGAGTTCGTCGACGCGGGCCAGGTGCTGGCGTACCGGCTGCGCAGTGACCCGATCCAGCGCGGGGCGGCGCGGCTGGCGGTCGAACAGGGCTCCAACCACCTCGACCGCAAGCAGTCGATGCTCTCGTGGAGCGTGTTCGTGGAGGGGCTGCTGAACGAGGCGAAGGACCGCGGTGAAGTGATGGAGAGCATCGTCGTGCGGGAGACCGCGGAGCTGTACGTCGGCGCCTTCGCCGGGCTGCAGATGATGTCCCAGGCCTTCACCAACCGGGCCGATCTCAGCCAGCGGCTGACCGTCTTCTTCGAGCACACCCTCCCGAGCGTCGCGGTTCCGGCCGTCCTCACCAAACTCAAGCTGGATTCTGAGCGCGGTGCACAACTCGATGCCGCCCTGCAGGGGAAGGCGCCGGCGGATGCCGGGATCGATGCCGCGGTGAGCTGACTCCGCTGCCTCGGGCCGGGCGGCTCGCGGCGGCCGGGCGGCGTGGAGTGCCCGGCGCGGGCGGGGGCGAAAACATACCGCGTATGCGGTGTTGAGTGCTGAGCTGTGTGCGTGTCGTGCATAAACGGTGCAGGTCAGAGGCGTCGTGGGGGCTCCCACGGCGCCTCTCGTCACAGGCGGACGAGTGTGCGGGGAGCGGTGGGCGGGCGGCCGGGCGGCGGCCTTCGGAGGTTTCCGCCGGACGGGATTGTCAGTGGTGTGCTGTTCACTGGGGCTCGGCGGGTTCAGCGGAGTCCGCGCGTCGAGAACGAGTCCGGGGGAGGCCCGATGAACGGGGCGAGGGGGAGTCTGGAGCGGGGCGGAGTGAGGCAGATCACGGCCGCCGGGGAGCGAAGGCGGCCACTGTCGCGGAATAGACCGCCGCAATAAAACGTTCGGCATGCACGTATCCGTGGCCTGATCGTGCCGATGTCCGGGGGCGCCCCACACCTCGAACGCTGCGGCTCACCCCTGCTCCGCCGCTCTCACGACCCGTGCCCACCCCACTTCCACCGAAGCTCACCTCTGCCGCCCTGGAGGCCGCCCGCATGACCCAGATGACGACGGACCAGCTCCCCGGAAGGGCGGCGGGCAGCGCTGCCGAGCCCCCGGTGCCCGACGCGGCCACGACCGGGCACCGCAGAGCCCGCGGTGCCATCGTCCCGGTCCTGGCCTTCTCCGGCATCGTGGTCGCGGTCATGCAGACGCTGCTGGTGCCGGTCATCAAGGACCTGCCGGTGTTGCTCAACACGGCTCCCAGCAACGCCACATGGGTGATGACGGCCACTCTCCTCGCGGGTGCTGTCTCGACGCCCATCATGGGGCGCCTCGGTGACCTCTACGGCAAGCGGCGGATGCTGCTGACCAGTCTCGCCGTCATGGTCGTCGGCTCATTGATCTGCGGATTCACCAGTGATCCGCTCGTCATGATCGTGGGCCGGGCGCTGCAGGGCTTCGCGATGGGCGCCATTCCGCTCGGCATCGGCATCATGCGCGACGAGCTGCCGCGCGAACGGCTCGGCTCGGCCATGGGCCTGATGAGCTCGTCGATCGGTGTGGGCGGCGGGCTCGCACTGCCGGTCGCGGCCCTGGTGGCCCAACACGCCGACTGGCACGCCCTGTTCTTCGGCGCCGCCGGTCTCGGTGCGCTGTCGATGCTGCTCACTTTCCTGACCGTCCCGGAGAGCGCGGTGCGTGCCCCGGGACGCTTCGACGTGGCCGGCGCCCTCGGGCTGTCGGCCGGTCTGGTCGCCCTGCTGCTGCCCATCACCAAGGGCAGCGACTGGGGCTGGGGTTCGCCCACCACCCTCGGTCTGTTCGGCATCGCGGCCCTGATCCTGGTGCTGTGGGGCGTGATGGAGCTGCGCATCGCCGACCCCCTGGTCGATCTGCGGACCACCGCCCGCCGCGAGGTCCTGCTGACCAACCTCGCCTCGATCACCGTCGGGGTGGCCTTCTACGCGGTCTCCCTGGTGCTCCCGCAGTTGCTGCAGCTGCCCGAGTCGACCGGCTACGGCCTCGGCCAGTCCATGGTGGTGGCCGGCCTGTGCATGGCGCCGCTGGGCCTGACGATGATGCTCGTCGCCCCGCTGTACGCGCGGATCGCCGCCCGGCGCGGCCCCAAGGTCTCGCTGCTGATCGGCATGCTGGTCATCGCGATCGGCTACGGCGCGGGTCTCGGCCTGATGACGGCCCCCTGGCAGACCGTCATCATCGCGGTGGTCCTCGGCGCCGGCATCGGCCTGGCGTACTCCTCGCTGCCCGCACTGATCATCGGCGCCGTCGACCCCTCCGAGACCGGCGCGGCCAACGGTCTGAACACCCTGATGCGCTCGATCGGCACCTCGGTGTCCAGCGCCGTGATCGGCATGGTGCTGGCCCATATGTCCCAGCGGATGGGGCCGGCCACGGTGCCGACGATGGCCGGGTTCCGGGTCTCCTTCCTGATCGCCACGGCCGCCGTGATCGTCGGTGCCGTCCTGGCCGCCTTCCTGCCCTCGGCGCGCCAGGCGTCCCGGCCGACCCTGGTCGCGCAGAGCACGGACGGCGGTGACGGTGGCATCGGCAGTGACAACGGCATCAGCGGCATCAGCGGTGACAGCGGTGACAGTGGTGCCGCGGGCGTGGCCGGTGCCGGCGCCGAGATCGCCGATGCGGCCGTACCGGACGCACGGGACGGGGCGGCCGTGCCGACCGCAACCGGGACGACCACGAACGGGACGACCGCGAACGGGACGACCGGGTCCCCCTCCGGCTTCTCCGGCCGGGTCCTGGACACCTCCGGTACCTCGATACCGGGTGCGAGCATCACCCTGATCGACCGCCAGGGGCGGCAGGCCGGTGTCACCACGGCCGGCGCCGACGGGCGCTATGCGCTCGCGGCACCCGCGGTGGGCACCTACGTCCTCACGGGTGCCGCGCCCGGCCACACCCCGTATGCCGCCTCGGCCATGTACCAAGGCGGGGACGTGTCCGCCCGGGTCGATCTGATCCTCGCGGGCACCGGCCGGCTGGGCGGTGTGCTGCTCGGGGGGCCTGGCCCCGATGGTGCCCCGCTGGCGGGCGGAGGCATCGTCCTCACCGATGCCGGTGGCGACGTGGTGACCCGTACGACCTCCGGCACCGACGGGAGCTGGGACCTCGCCCCTGTGCCGCCCGGCCCGTACACCCTGGTGCTGAGCGCCCCCGGCCACCAGCCGCAGGCCCGTGCCGTCGAACTCTCCGGTGGCGAGCCGGAACGGCAGGACGCCCGCCTGCAGCCGACCGCCACCGTCCGTGGCACGGTACGGGGCCCGAACGGCCGGCCGCTCGCCGATGCCGCCGTGACCCTCGTCGAGGACGGCGCCGTCGCGGGGCACACCGTCACCGGACCGGACGGCGCCTTTGCCTTCTCCGAGCTGAGCGGCGCTCACTACACCCTCACGGCAGCCGGTTTCCCGCCGCACGCCGTCCCGATATCCCTCGCCGGCGGCGCCCACGAGATCCTCGACCTGGACCTCGCCCAGCCGTCGGCGGCCACCCGCTGACCCAGGCGTACGGTGCACGGAGCGTGGGCGGCCCCGCCCGACTCTTGGGCCGCCCCGCGCCAGGCCCCGCTCAGGCCTGGTACTCCGTGAGATCAATGCTGTACACCGTCAGCGCATGGCCGTACTCCGGATGTGTCGCCTCCCGCTCGAAGGACATACCGAGCTTGCGCAGGACGTTGTCCGAGGCCTCGTGGCCGAGCCGGTTGACGGCGATGACACGGTCCAGGCCGCGGTCCTGGAGGGCGAACTCCAGCACCGCCTGGGCGGCTTCGGAGGCATAGCCCTGGCCCCAGTACTGCCGTCCGAAGCGCCAGCTGATCGCCACCTCGTGCGCCGCCTCCGGAAGGAATCCGGGCACGGACAGACCGACGCATCCGGCGAGTTCGCCCGAGGCGAGCAATTCGACGGCGAAGAGGCCGAAGCCCTCGTCGTCCCACTCCTCCTCCCACCGTTCGATCTCCTCGGCGGTCTGCTCCAGGCTCAGGACGGAGCCGTCGCCGATCCAGCGCATGACCAACGGGTCCGTGTTGATGTCCGCCATGGGGGCGAGGTCGTCGTCGGTCCAGCGGCGGAGGATGAGGCGGGGGGTGCGGATCTCGGTCATGCCGCCCATCCTGTCCAATGCCGGGGGCTCGGCGGTAATCGGCAGGCGCCGTTCGCGGGCCGCGCGGCGCAGGTCACCGGTCCAGCGGCCTCGACCGCCGCCGCGTGCAGCGCGATGTCCGCGTCCACGAAGGCCGGGTGGCCGGGCCATGGCGCGGACCTCGTAGACATTGGCATGGGGCCGCTGAGCCTGCCGGGGCCCATGGGGCCGGTGATCTCGATCGAAGGAACGGCCGAACCTGGCGGTGGCGTATCCGCAAGTCGGGAATTCTCTGCGATTCTGTGCGACACGCCCCGGATACCGGCTGGTCACACCGATTCCCGGGGGGACCGGCGTGCCGAGCGCCCCGGCTCGTTAGTGGTGTGTTAGTGCCTCGTTAGCGGACCGGCAGTGCCCGAGGCCACGCTGGCAGGAGCATGGGCCGGACCGTACGCACCTACGACGAGAGCTCGCACCTACCAGACGAGGGGGACACTTATGTCGCTCACCTTCAAGACACTCGGCCGCGGCCGGCGTGTCGCCGCGGGATCGCTGATCGCCGTCGCGGCGCTGGGGCTCACCGCCTGCCAGAGTGGGCCCGACGCCACCTCGCGCCCCTCGTCGAACGCCGCGCCCGTCACGTCCCACGACCAGCAGAGCGGTGACGGCTCGCAGTCGGCCGGCGGCAGCAAGCCGACCGGGGCAGGGCCGCAGTCAAACGGTCAGGGGCCCTCGGCCTCCTCGGCGAAGGAGACCTCCCCCGGCGGCAAGCCGACGGGCAAGGCCCCGAGCGCCGCACAGTCCCAGGCCTCCGCCATGACGGCGTCGGACCGTTGCACCGCCGACCAGATGTCGCTGCGCCTGGGCGCCTCCGACATCGGCGCGGGCAACATCCGCTACCCGCTCGTCTTCACGAACAAGGGCAAGAAGGCCTGTTCGCTGCGCGGCTACCCCGGGGTCTCGCTGATCAAGCGGGACGGTTCGGCCGTCGGCAAGCCCGCCACCCGCGGGGGCGGCTCCGGCGGCGCCGTGCGGCTCCAGCCGGGTCAGAGCGCACACGTCCTGCTGCACACCCTCAACGAGGGCGTCTCGGACACCCCGTGCTGGGACCGCTCGCAGCTCGTCTTCGTCTACCCGCCCGGATCCAAGGAGCCGATGACCACGGGCAGTGCCGGTCTGCGGGTCTGCGGCGGACGATTCGAGGTGACCGCGGTGGAGGCCGGGGGACTGGGCTGACCCGCTGTACGGGGACACGGGAGCCGGGCGGCCGCGAGCGCGGTCACCTGGCTCCCGGCGTTCCGCGGCGGGGAGGGGGCTCGGGTAGCCGCGGAAGGGGGTCCGGGGAGCGTCACCGCAATGGCCCCTGGTGACCGCCCCGGCGCTCCGGATCGGTGTTACCAAGGTGGATGGAAGCCTTGAATGAGTGCTTTCGTTGCATATCTGCCGAGGAGCCATCCCCATGTCTGCAGCTTCGAGCGTGGCCGCCCAGGCCGCTGCGAACGGAAAGCCGTCCGCCGAGGACGAGTCCCCGATCCACATTCTCTGGATCAACGCCGGCCTGAGTTGCGACGGCGACTCCGTGTCGCTGACCGCGGCGACCCAGCCGAGCATTGAGGAGATCGCGCTCAGTGTGCTGCCGGGGCTTCCCAAGATCGCCGTCCACTGGCCACTGATCGACTTCGAATGCGGCCCGGTCCAGGGCGCGGACACTTTCATCGAGTGGTTCTTCAAGGGTGAACGCGGCGAGATCGACCCGTTCGTGCTGGTCATCGAGGGGTCCATCCCCAACGAATCCATCAAGCCGGAAGGCTACTGGTGCGGTTTCGGTGACGACCCCGAGACCGGTCAGCCGATCACCACCAGTGAGTGGATCGACCGGCTCGCCCCCAAGGCGCTCGCCGTGGTCGCCATCGGCACCTGCGCCACGTACGGCGGTATCCACGCGATGGCGGGCAACCCGACCGGAGCCATGGGCGTGCCCGACTACCTGGGCTGGGACTGGACCTCCAAGGCCGGGATCCCGATCGTCTGTGTGCCAGGCTGCCCGATCCAGCCGGACAACTTCTCCGAGACGCTGACCTACCTGCTCTACCAGGCGGTGGGCTCGGCCCCGATGATCCCGCTGGACGACCAGCTGCGCCCCACCTGGCTCTTCGGCGCGACCGTGCACGAGGGCTGCGACCGGGCCGGTTTCTACGAGCAGGGCCAGTTCGCGACCACCTACGACTCGCCCAAGTGCTCGGTGAAGCTCGGATGCTGGGGTCCCGTGGTCAAATGCAACGTGCCCAAGCGGGGCTGGATGGACGGCATCGGCGGCTGTCCGAACGTCGGCGGTATCTGCATCGCCTGCACGATGCCCGGCTTCCCCGACAAGTTCATGCCGTTCATGGACGAGCCGCCCGGCGGCAAGGTTTCCAGCACCGCGAGCGCCGCGTACGGCAGCGTCGTCCGCCGGCTGCGCGGCATCACGGCCAAGACCGTCGACCACGAGCCCAAGTGGCGGCATCGCGGCGACCAACTGACCACCGGCTACCGCAAACCGTGGTGAACGCACCCCGCCCGTAGCCGTCCGGCTCCTTCCGGGCCTCCGTCCGACCTCACTTCCGCGCGCAACGAAAGGGCACGGCACTCACGATGGCACCGAAGACAAAGGCGGCCGGTGACGGCAGCGGTCTGACGGAGATGTCCTGGGATCCGATCACCCGGATCGTGGGCAGCCTCGGCATCCACACGAAGATCGACTTCAAGCAGAAGCGGGTGGCGGAGTGCTACAGCACCTCCTCCGTCTTCCGTGGCTACAGCGTCTTCATGCGGGGCAAGGACCCACGGGACGCGCACTTCATCACCAGCCGGATCTGCGGTATCTGCGGCGACAACCACGCCACGTGCTCCGTCTACACGCAGAACATGGCCTACGGGGTGAAGCCCCCGCACCTGGGGGAGTGGATCATCAACCTCGGCGAGTCCGCCGAGTACATGTTCGACCACAACATCTTCCAGGAGAACCTGGTCGGGGTCGACTACTGCGAAAAGATGGTCCGCGAGACCAACCCCGGCGTCTGGGAACTCGCCCAGCGCACCGAGGCCCCGCACGCGGCCGAGCACGGCTACCGCACCATCGCCGACATCATGAGCTCCCTCAACCCCCTGGAGGGCGAGTTCTACCGCGAGGCGCTGCAGGTCAGCCGCTACACCCGGGAGATGTTCTGCCTCATGGAGGGCCGCCATGTGCACCCCTCCACGCTCTACCCGGGCGGTGTCGGCACCCTCGCCAGCGTCCAGCTCTTCACCGACTACCTCAGCCGGCTGATGCGCTACGTCGAGTTCATGAAGCGGGTCGTCCCGCTCCACGACGACCTGTTCGACTTCTTCTACGAGGCGCTGCCCGGATACGAGGAAGTCGGCCGGCGGCGGGTGCTGCTGGGCTGCTGGGGAGCGCTCAACGACCCCGACCACTGCGACTTCACCTATCGCAACATGACGGACTGGGGGCGGAAGATGTTCGTCACCCCCGGCATCATCGTCGACGGCAAGCTGGTCACCAACGACCTCACCGAGATCAACCTCGGCATCCGGATCCTGCTGGGCAGCTCCTACTACCAGGACTGGGCAGGCCAGGAGCTGTTCGTCACCCACGACCCGCTCGGCAACCCCGTCGACCCGCGCCACCCGTGGAACCAGCACACCATCCCCGCGCCGCAGAAGCGGGACTTCAACGACAAGTACAGCTGGGTGATGTCCCCGCGCTGGTTCGACGGCAAGGAGCATCTGGCGCTGGACACCGGCGGCGGCCCGATCGCCCGGCTGTGGTCCACCGCGCTGTCCGGGCTCGTCGACACCCCCTACGTCAAGGCCACCGGCCACAGCGTCACCATCGACCTGCCGCGCAGCATGACCAGGCCCGAGGCCCGCTTCGAATGGAAGATCCCCAAGTGGAGCAACGCGCTGGAGCGTAACCGCGCCCGCACCTACTTCCAGGCCTACACGGCGGCCATGGCACTGCACTTCGCCGAGCAGGGACTCGAAGAGGTCCGGGCCGGACGCACCCAGACCTGGGAGAAGTTCGAGGTGCCCGACGAGTCCATCGGCTGCGGCTTCACCGAGGCGGTGCGGGGCGTGCTCTCGCACCACATGGTCATCCGGGACGGCAAGATCGCCAACTACCACCCGTACCCGCCCACCCCGTGGAACGCCAGCACCCGCGACACCTACGGCACCCCGGGCCCGTACGAGGACGCGGTGCAGAACACCCCGATCTTCGAGGAGAACTCCCCGGAGAACTTCAAGGGCATCGACATCATGCGCACGGTGCGCAGCTTCGACCCGTGTCTGCCCTGCGGCGTCCACATGTACGTCGGGGACGGCAAGTCCGTACAGAAGATGCATGTGCCCACCGGCCTGAGCGGATTGTCGGGATGAGCGCCCGGGCCACCGCGGCGCCGGCCGCCGCCCCCGAAGCGGGCGTTCCCCAGGGCGCCGCGCCCCCAAGTGCCGTGCCGAACGCCGAGACGACCGGACGGCGCGTCGAAGAAGTGCTGGACCACCTCGCCGGGCGCGACCGCGAGGCGAGCGCCGCCGCCGAGGAACTGGTCCGGCTCCTGATGGACTTCTACGGCGCGGGACTCGCCCGGATCATGCACCTGGTGGGCGGCGGGACGGACGGCGGCGGCCCCCGGGCGGCGCTGCTGAGCGATGACCTGGTGACCAGCCTGCTCGTGCTGCACGACCTGCACCCCGAGGACACCGCGGCACGCATCGGCCGCGCGCTCGACAGCGTCCGCCGTCAACACCCCGCCGATGTCGCGGAGTTCGACGCGGAGAGCGGGGAGCTGCGACTGCGCGCCGGTGACGGCGGAGGCTGCGGCTGTCCGAGCACGAACCGGCAGGCCCAGCAGGCCGTCGAGGCCGCCGTGTCCTGCTTCGCGCCCGAGGTGACCTCGGTGCGGTGGGAGGCCGCGGGGGACCGGACCGAACCGGCGCTGCTGCAGATCTCCCGTCGTCCGCCGACCGCCGCCACCGCCCCGTGAGCGGCCGGCAGGCGGCGTCCCCGCGGCTCGGACCGGCGGCCGCCCACCGCGGCCTGCGCCGCTTCCGCGCCCCGGTACCGCCCGCCCCCGATCGCTGCGAACTGTGCGGTGTCGTGCTGGCCGAGCACAACCACCGCCACCTGGTGAACACCGAACGCCGTGCGCTGGCCTGTGCCTGCACCCCCTGCGCACTGCTCTTCGACCGGCCCGGTGCCGGCGGCGGACAGTTCCAGACCGTCCCCGACCGCTATCTCGTCGACCCCGGCCACACCCTCGACGACGCGGCCTGGAACCTCCTCCAGATCCCCGTCGGCGTCGTCTTCTTCCTGCGCCAGGCCGACCCCGACCGGCTGGTCGCGCTCTACCCCAGCCCGGCCGGCGCCACCGAGAGCGAACTCGACGCCTCGACCTGGCAGAGCGTGCTCGCCGCCAGCCGGCTGACCGGCCTCCTCCGGCCCGATGTGGAGGCGCTGCTGCTGCGCCGCTCCGAGGGCCGGATCGACTGCTATCTGGTGCCCGTCGACGTCTGCTACGAACTCGTCGGCCGGATGCGCCTGTTGTGGCAGGGCTTCGACGGCGGGGCCGAAGCCCGCACCGCGCTCGGTGACTTCTTCGCCAAGGTCGCCCGCAGGGCCAGAGAGCTGAAGGAGGACGACCGGCCGTGACCGATCTGTCCTTCGAGTGCACCGGTGTCCGCGCCGACCGCTACGCCGCCGCCCCCACCCTGCTCTTCCGGCTGCGGATCACCGCCGCCGAAGAGGCCCGGGTGCACGCCGTCGCGCTGCGCTGCCAGCTCCGCATCGAACCGGCCCGGCGCGGCTACCACCCCGACGAGGCCGAAGCGCTCAGCGATCTCTTCGGCGCACGCTCCCGCTGGGGCAGCACCCTGCAGCCCCTGCAGCTCGCCCAGGTCTCCCTGGTCGTCCCCGGCTTCACCGGTGAGACCGAGCTGGACCTCCCGGTCCCGTGCAGCTACGACCTGGAGGTGGCGGCCGGCCGCTACTTCCGTGCGCTGCGCGACGGCGAGGTCCCGCTGCTGCTGCTGTTCTCCGGCACGGTGTTCGCCGGCAGCGGCGGCTTCCACGTCGAGCCGGTGCCCTGGAACAAGGAAGCGTCCGTGCGGATGCCCGTGGACGTCTGGCAGGAGATGACCGAGGCGCACTTCCCCGGCTGCGGCTGGCTCCGGCTGCCGCGCGAAACCCTCGACGCGCTGCTCGCCTACCGCTCGCGGCACGCTCTGCCCTCCTGGCAGACGGCCGTCGAGTCGCTGCTGGCGACCGCGGAGGACGCCGAACCGCCCGCACCGCGCGCCAGGCTGTTCCCCGGAACCGCCGCCGCGCGCACCGCCGCCGTCCACCCCGCCATCGAAAGGACCGCGCCGTGACGACCAGCGTCCTGCCCGACGAGACGGCGGACCGCTTCGCCACCGCCCGCCAGGTGGCGGACGCCGTGCTGTTCGAGGGCTATGTGCTCTACCCGTACCGCGCCTCCGCCGCCAAGAACAAACTCCGCTGGCAGTTCGGCGTCCTCGTACCGCCGCACTGGGGCGCCCGGAGCGCGGAGCACTCCTTCCAGCGCACCGAATGCCTCATGGAGCCCAGGTCGGGGGCCCGGCTCTCGGCCGAGCTGCGCTTTCTGCACGCCCAGCGGCGCACCGTCCAACGCCTGTGCCCGGACGGCGAGTTCGAGACCGTCGCGGAACTCGAACTGCCCGACCGGGTACTGGTCCCCTGGGACGAGGGCGTCGAGGAGCGCGTCCCGCTCGCGGCCGCCATCTCCCAGTTGACCGGCGAAGGCGTCACCGTGCCGTTCACCCGGCCCGCGGGGGAGGAGACCGAGCCGGTGCACGACGCGGACGGCCGCCTCGTCGGCAGGCTGGTGCGCCGCCGCGCGGAGCTCCACGGACGGGTGCGGCTGACCGCGAGCGAACTCGACGGCCCCTACGCGGCGCTGCGGCTGACCGCGACCGTCGAGAACACCAGCGGCTGGCAACCGGAGGACACCGGCGCCGACCGGGACGCGGCGCTGCCGCACTCGCTGGTCGGCGCCCATCTCTTCCTCGGCCTGAGCGCGGGCTCGTTCGTGTCCATGACCGACCCGCCGGAGTGGGCCACGGGCGCCATCGCGGCCTGCCGCAACGAGCACGCCTGGCCCGTGCTGGCCGGAGACGCGGGCCGCGCCGATGTGGTCCTGTCCTCCCCGATCATCCTGGAGGACCACCCGGCCATCGCCCCCGAGAGCCCCGGCGCGCTCTACGACGCTCTGGAGATCGACGAAATCCTCGCCCTGCGCACCGCGGCCCTGACCGACCAGGAGAAGCGAGAGGCCCGCGGCACCGACCCCCGCGCCGCCGAGGTCATCGAGCTCGCCGACACCATGCCGCCCGAGGTGCTGGAGCGTCTGCACGGCGCCGTACGGGCACTGCGCGAGGTCACCGGTCCTGGCCCGGCCGCCCCCGACGACCTGACGCCCGACGTGCCGGGCCTGCGCCCGGACACCCCCTGGTGGGACCCGGAGAGCGACCGCAGCGTCGACCCCGTACGCGACCGGATCACGGTCGACGGGCACTCGGTCGGCGCGGGCAGCCGGGTGCTGCTGCGGCCCGGACTCCGTCGCACCGACGCTCAGGACCTCTTCCTCCAGGGCCGCACCGCCCATGTCGAGGCCGTGTTGCACGACGTCGACGGCGGAGTGCACCTCGCGGTGACCGTGGAGGGCGATCCGGGCGTCGACATCCGGCGCGAGCAGGGCCGGTTCCTGTACTTCCAACCCGACGAAATCGCCCCCCTGGAGGACGCGTGAACGCCGAAGCGCCGGTCGCCGGGCCGCCCGCCAAGATCCTGATCGCCGGCGTCGGCAACATCTTCCTCGGCGACGACGGATTCGGTGTCGAGGTCGTACGACGGCTGGGCGAGCACCGGCTGCGGGACGGGGCCGAGGTCGTCGACATCGGCGTCCGCGGCGTGCACCTGGCCTACCAGATGCTGGACGGCTACCACACGGTGCTGCTGGTGGACGCCTCCGCACGCGGCGCCGAACCCGGCACCGTCCACCTCCTCGACGCCACCGCTCCGGCCGGCGCCCCTCCCCACGAGACCGCGCTCGACGGTCACCACATGACCCCCGACACCGTGCTCGCGCTGCTCGACACGCTCAGCGCGGGCACCGACGGCCGGCGCCCGGAGCGCGTCCTGGTCGTCGGCTGTGAACCCGCCGATGTCACCGAGGGCATCGGGCTCAGCGAACCGGTCGACGCCGCGGTCGACGAGGCCGTGGGGCTGATCCTGCGGCTGGTCGGCACGGCGCCCGCACCGGACGCCGACGCACCGCACACCAGCGATGAGAGGAACACGACACCATGCTGAAGCTCGCCCTGGGCGGGGCACTCGCCGCCACGCTCGCCGTTGTCCTCAAGGCCGTACTGCCCGACGTCAGGCGTTATTTGCGCATCCGGTCCATGTGACGGGTGGCGCTGCACCGAACGGTGTACGCCACCGCGCCACCCCGGCGAGGCACCGCAGCCGCCCTTGGGGCCCGCCGTCTAATGAAGCCGGGCGGCACCCGGTCGTGCCCGCACCAGAGAGGGACCGATGCACGAGATGTCCATCGCGCTCGCGGTCGTGGACCAGGTCGAGAACGCTGATCGGCCCACCGGGGCCACCACCGTCAACAGCGTCCGGCTGCAGGTCGGCGAACTGGCCGGGGTGGTCCCGGACGCGCTGGCCTTCTCCTTCGAACTCGCCTGCGCCGGAACGGTGCTGGAGGGCGCCGAGCTCATCACCGAACCCGTCCCGGCCCGCGCCCGCTGCGGCGCCTGCGCGGACACCTGGCCGGTGGGCATGCCACCCCGGCTCAGCTGTCCCGGATGCGGCGGGGCGACGACCGAGCTGCTGTCCGGCCGGGAACTGCAGATCATCCGTGTGTGCTGGAACGACGCCCCGGCACCCGCCCCGATCGCTGAGGAGCGCTGAACCATGTGCCGTGTCGTCGACCTGCAACAGGCGGTCCTTGCCAAGAACGACGCCTGCGCCCACACCCTGCGCGAGGACCTGGCCGCCCGTGGCACCGCGGTCGTCAACCTGCTCTCCAGCCCCGGCAGCGGCAAGACCGCCCTGCTGGAGCGGGAACTCACCCTCGCCCACAGCCGGGGCATCCCGGTCGCGGCGCTCACCGCCGACCTCGCCACCGAGAACGACGCCGTACGGCTCGCCCGCTCCGGCGTGCCCGTCAAACAGGTGCTGACCGACGGGCTCTGCCACCTCGAGGCCGAGATGCTGGGCGGCCACCTGCACGGCTGGCTGCCCGCCGACACCCGGCTGCTGTTCATCGAGAACGTCGGCAACCTGGTCTGCCCGGCCTCCTACGACCTGGGGGAGACGCTGCGCATCGTGCTGGCGTCGGTGACCGAGGGCGAGGACAAGCCGCTGAAGTACCCCACCGCCTTCGGGCTCGCCCATCTGGTGGTGGTCACCAAGACCGATATCGCCGAGGCGGTCTCCTTCGACGAGGCGGAGTTCCGCGCCAACGTCGAACGCATCAACCCCGGCGTCGAGGTCGTCCTCACCTCGGCGCGCCGGGGCGAAGGGGACGGCGTCCTGGTCGACCGGGCGCTGGCCGCGCGCGACGGGGCGCCGGTGCACATCCCGGTCATGACCCGTAAGTCCCATCACGTCCATGACGCCGGGGACGGCCAGCCGCGCGACGAGGGCCACCTCCCTGACGGGGCCCACCTCCACGGCGCGGTCCACACCCACCACGGGGACCACAGCCACAACGGGGACCACACCCACGGCACGGACCACGGCCACCACCGCGAGCACGCCCACGCCCCGCGGGCCCAGGACGGCGGCCGCCCGCACACCACCGACCCCGACCCCGACACCGTGGCCTCAGGCCGCTCATGACCACCGGGCAGGCCGAGGCGGGCGCCGTGGCGGCCCCCGCGACAGCCGCCGAACGCCGCCGGATCACCGTGCGCGGCGTCGTCCAGGGCGTCGGCTTCCGCCCGTTCGTCCACACCCTCGCCACGGAACTGGGCCTGACGGGCCATGTGACCAACACCGGCGAGGGCGTCGTCACCGAGGTCGAGGGGGCCGCCGCCGCGCTCGCCGCGTTCGGCCGGCGGATCCGTACCGATGCGCCACCGCTGGCCGTGGTGGAGACCGTCGACGCCGAGGACGTCGCGGTGACCGGCGACACCGGATTCCACATCCTCCCCTCCCGCGCCGACGGCCTCTCCCGCACCCTGGTCTCCCCGGACGCCGCCACCTGCGAGGCCTGCCTCGCCGAGCTGGCCGACCCGGCCGACCGCCGCCACCGGCACCCCTTCCTCACCTGCACCCATTGCGGGCCCCGCTTCACCATCGTCACCGGGGTCCCCTACGACCGTGCGCTGACGACCATGGACCGCTTCCCGATGTGCCCCCGCTGCGCACGGGAGTACGCGGACCCCGCGGACCGGCGCTTCCACGCCCAGCCCATCTCCTGCCACGACTGCGGCCCCCGGCTGCGCCTGCTGACCACGGACCCGGCCGACCGCACCCGCCCGCCCGTCCCGGAGCCCGGTCCCGACCCGGTCGCCGGTGCCCGCCGGCTGCTCGCCGACGGCGCGATCGTGGCGGTCAAGGGCCTGGGCGGCTACCACCTCGTCTGCGACGCCTCGAACGACACCGCCGTCACCCTGCTGCGCCGCCGAAAGGCCCGGGGCGACAAGCCCTTCGCCCTGATGGCCCGCCATGTCGACGACATCGCACACCTGGTCCGCGCAGGGGCCGAGGAGCGCGCCCTGCTCACCGGGCCGGTACGGCCCATCGTCCTGCTGCGCCGCCGCCGGGACCCCGTACCGGCCCCGGATGCTCCGGTGCTGTCCGACGCCGTCGCCCCCGGCAGCCCCGACCTGGGCGTCATGCTGCCGTACACCCCGCTGCACCATCTGTTGCTCGGCCTGCCCGGCGACCCTCCCCCACTCTCGGCGCCGCTCCGGCGGGGGGACCCCCACGGGCCCCGGCTGCTCGTCATGACCAGCGGCAATGTCGCCGGCGAACCGATCGTCACCGACGACGACGAAGCCGTACGGCGCCTTGTGCATCTGGCCGACGCCTGGCTCACCCACGACCGGCCGATCCGCATCCCGTGCGACGACTCCGTGGTCCGCGTCAGCGACGGGGAGCCGCTGTTCCTCCGCCGCTCGCGCGGGTATGCCCCGCTGCCCGTACGCCTCCCGGTTCCGGTCCGGCCCGCGCTCGCCACCGGCGGCGACCTCAAGAACGTGCTCTGCGTCGCCGAGGGAGACCGCGCCTGGCTGTCCGCGCACATCGGCGACATGGACGACCTGGCCACCCAGCTGGCGTTCGAGGAGGCCGAGGCGCACCTGGAGACGGTCACCGGGGTGCGCCCGCAGGTGCTCGCCGCCGACCGGCACCCCGGCTACCGCTCCGGGCAGTGGGCCCGGCGCCACACCGACGGACGGCCGCTGGTCCGCGTCCAGCACCACCACGCCCATATCGCCGCCGCCATGGCCGAACACGGCCTCCCCGACGGCCACCCCGTCATCGGCGTCGCGTTCGACGGCACCGGCTACGGCGACGACCACGCCATCTGGGGCGGCGAGATCCTGCTCGCCGACTACGACGGCTACCGGCGCTTCGGCCAGCTCGCCTACGTCCCGCTGCCCGGCGGCGACACCACCGTACGGCGCCCCTACCGGATGGCCCTGGCCCATCTGCGCGCCGCCGGCCTCGACTGGGCCGCGGACCTGCCGCCGGTGGCCGCCTGCCCGCCGCAGGAGCGGCAGTTGCTGTCCCGTCAGCTGGAGCGCCACCTCAACTGTGTGCCCACCTCCAGCATGGGCCGTCTCTTCGACGCCGTCTCCTCACTGGCCGGGATCTGCCACCACGCCGGCTTCGAGGCCCAGGCAGCGGTCGCCCTGGAAGCCGCGGCCCTGACCGCGGGCGAGGACCACGGGCCCGGCTATGCGTTCGCGCTGCGCGCCGCACCGTTGGGCACGACGGGTGCCGACACCGTCGCCGACCCGGCGCCGGTGCTCGCCGCCGTCGTCGCGGACCTGCGCGCCGGCACCGGCCCGGCGCTGATCGCGGCCCGCTTCCACACCGCGGTCGCCGACCTCGTCCGCCGGGGCTGCGCGCTGGCCCGGGAGCGCACGGGCCTGACGACCGTGGCACTGACCGGCGGCGTCTTCGCCAACACCCTGCTGGCCGAGGCCGCCGCCCGCCTCCTGCGACAGGACGGCTTCACCGTCCTGCGCCACCGCCGCGTCCCGCCCAACGACGGCGGACTGGCGCTCGGCCAGATCGTCGTGGCGGCGCGCACCGCAGGAGCCGCCGCGCGCTGAGCGGCGTCACGGCGCGACAGACGCAACGTACTCACGACGAGGAGAGGCCCATGTGCCTGGCGGTACCCGGCAAGGTATTGGACATCGAGGAACGGGAGGGCACCCGGATGGCCACCGTCGACTTCGGCGGTGTGGTCAAGGAGGTGTGCCTGGAGTACGTCCCCGACCTGGAGGTCGGCGAGTACGCCATCGTCCACGTCGGCTTCGCGCTGCAGCGGCTGGACGAGGAGTCCGCCCGCAAGACCCTGGCCCTGTTCGAGGAACTGGGCCTGCTGCAGGAGGAGTTCGGCGATCCCTGGGAGGCGGCGGCCGCGCCCCCGGAAGGGGAGGAGAGGGGCGCCGGGGCCGCCACCGGGGCGGGCGCCGGAGTGCGCGGTGCACCCGCGGCAGCGGTCGGCGACGGAGCGCAGGAGGCGGGCCGGTGAAGTACCTGGACGAGTTCCAGAATCCCGAGCTCGCCCGCCGGCTGCTCGACGACATCCGGTCCACGGTGACCCGGCCCTGGGCCCTGATGGAGATCTGCGGCGGGCAGACCCACACCATCATCCGCCACGGAATCGACCAACTGCTGCCCGAACAGGTCGAGTTGATCCACGGACCGGGCTGTCCGGTCTGTGTGACACCCCTGGAGGTCATCGACAAGGCCCTGGAGATCGCCGCCCGGCCCGACGTGATCTTCTGCTCCTTCGGTGACATGCTCCGCGTCCCCGGCAGCGACCGGGACCTGTTCCAGGTGCGCAGCCGGGGCGGCGACGTACGGGTCGTCTACTCCCCCCTCGACGCGCTGAAGATCGCCCAGCAGAACCCGCGCCGCGAGGTGGTCTTCTTCGGTATCGGCTTCGAAACCACCGCACCACCCAACGCCATGACGGTGTATCAGGCCCGTAAGCTCGGCATCCCCAACTTCAGTCTGCTGGTCTCGCACGTCCGGGTACCGCCCGCGATCGAGGCCATCATGACCTCGCCGGACTGCCGGGTCCAGGCGTTCCTCGCCGCAGGGCACGTGTGCAGTGTGATGGGGATGGGGGAGTACCCCGAACTGGCCGCACGCCACCGGGTGCCGATCGTGGTGACCGGCTTCGAGCCCCTGGACATCCTGGAGGGCATCCGCCGCACCGTGCGCCAGCTGGAGCGCGGCGAACACACCGTGGACAACGCCTACCCCCGCGCCGTACGCAGCGAGGGCAACCCGGCGGCCCGGGCCATGCTCGCGGATGTCTTCGAGGTCACCGACCGTTCCTGGCGCGGCATCGGCACCATCCCCGCCAGCGGCTGGCGGCTGTCGGAGCGCTACCGCGACTACGACGCCGAGTACCGCTTCTCCGTCGACGGCATCGCCACCAGGGAACCCGCCGCCTGCCGCAGCGGGGAAGTCCTCCAGGGGTTCATCAAGCCGCACGAGTGCGAGGCCTTCGGGACGCTGTGCACCCCG
Source organism: Streptomyces sp. NPDC047049 (assembly GCF_040643995.1). NCBI lineage: Bacteria > Bacillati > Actinomycetota > Actinomycetes > Kitasatosporales > Streptomycetaceae > Streptomyces > Streptomyces sp. NPDC047049. Next base: position 376,314 of record NZ_JBEYVM010000004.1, read on the forward strand.
CGCACCCCGCTCGGCGCCACCATGGTCTCCAGCGAGGGCGCCTGCGCCGCCTACTACCTCTACCGCCGACTCGGCACCACGCCCACCCCCCAGGAGGCGAGCCCCGTTGTCTGACACCCTCCACCCCACCCCCGGCGGCGGTCCCACCCCGGCCGACCGCGGCCTGCCCACCGTCGACATCTCCGGCTGGACCTGTCCCGCCCCGCTCCGCGACCAGCCCCGTGTCGTCATGGGGCACGGCGGGGGCGGCGCCCTGTCCGCGGAACTCGTCCAGCAGATCTTCGCCCCCGCCTTCGGCGGCGAAATCCTCGCCCAGCTCGGTGACTCCGCCGCCGTGTCCCTCGGCGGCGTGCGCCTCGCGTTCTCCACCGACTCCTATGTCGTGCGGCCGCTCTTCTTCCCCGGTGGCTGCATCGGCGACCTCGCCGTCAACGGCACCGTCAACGACCTCGCCATGAGCGGCGCCCGGGCCGCCTACCTCTCCTGCGGCTTCATCCTGGAGGAGGGCGTGGAGATGCCTGTGGTGGCCGGGGTCGCCGACGCCATGGGGGCGGCCGCGCGGGCCGCCGGTGTCGAGGTGGCCACCGGCGACACCAAGGTCGTCGAGGCGGGGCATGGTGACGGCGTCTACCTCAACACCGCAGGTATCGGGCTGATCCCGGCGGGCGTCGACCTGCGGCCGCAACGCGTCACCCCCGGCGATGTGGTGATCGTCAGCGGCGACATCGGCCTGCACGGCGTGGCGATCATGAGCGTCCGCGAGGGCCTGGAGTTCGGCGTCGAGATCGAGAGCGACTGCGCGGCCCTCGGCGGCCTCGTCGAGACCATGCTCGCCGTCACCCCCGATCTGCATGTGCTGCGCGACCCCACCCGCGGCGGGCTGGCCGCCGCGCTGTGTGAGATCGCCACCGCCTCCTGCACCGGCATCGTCATCCAGGAGCGCGCCATCCCGGTCCCGCCGGCCGTCGCCAACGCCTGCGCGATCCTCGGCCTGGACCCGATGTACGTCGCCAACGAGGGCAAGCTGGTGGCCTTCGTGCCCCGTGAGCACGCCGACGCCGTGCTGGACGCCATGCGCGCCCATCCGCTGGGGGCCGGCGCCGCGATCATCGGCGAGGCCGTCGCCACCCACCCCGGCATGGTGGTGGCCAGTACCCCGCTGGGCGGCACCCGGGTGGTCGACCTGCCGCTGGGGGAGCAGCTGCCGCGGATCTGCTGAGCGGGTCCCCGGCGTACGGGCGAGGGCGGCACCGGAACCGGTGCCGCCCTCGGCGTGGGTGTCCCTCCTGCTCAGGTCTTCTTCAGCAGCCCGGAGCCGAACCAGTCGTCGGCGTCCCGTACCCCGGGCAGGATGAAGAAGTAGCCGCCGCCGAGCGGGGTGATGAACTTGGCCAGCGGCTCGTGCCGCAGCCGCCGCTGGACGGTCGCGAACTGCCGCTCCGGGTTCTGCTGGTAGCCGCAGAAGACCAGCCCCAGGTCCATCCGTCCGGACTGGTCGAAGCCCTGGTCGTAGTTGTAGCTCCGGCGCAGGAAGCGGGACCTGTCGGTCTTCTCGGTGCGCGGGTTGGCCAGCCGGATGTGCGAGTCGAGCGGGATCTTCTGGCCGTGCGGGTCGTCGCGGTACCTCGGCGGGTCGTTCTCCTCCTTGCCGTCCAGGGGCGCACCGCTCGCCTTGCGCCGTCCGAAGATCTGCTCCTGCCGGGCCACCGGCACCTTGTCCCACTTCTCGATGTGGAAGCGGATCAGACGCAGCACCTGATAGCTGCCGCCCAGCGCCCAGTCCGGCTCCCCGCAGGGCGGGGTCACCCACATCAGCCGGTTCATCTCCCGGGACGAGCCGGTGTCCGGATTGACGATCCCGTCCTTGAAACCGACGAAGGTACGCGGCGAGCCCGAGGGCCGCGACGGGTTGAGGAAGGCGTCCGCGCGCCAGCGGGGCCGCAGCAGGCCGTGCGTCTCCCGCGCCAGATCGCGCAGTACATGGACGATGGCGTCCGGATGCTGGGCGCAGATCTGCAGCGACAGGTCGCCGTGGCAGCGCGCCGGCTCCAGCCGGTCGTCGGGGAACGCCGGCATGGCCTTGAGGTGGCGGGGCTTGTGGCCGGAGAGCCCGAACCGGTCGTCGAACAGGGAGGCGCCGACGCCGAGCGTGATGGTGAGTGAGTCGGGGGTGGGCCGCTCCGCGGCGACCTGCTCGTCCAGCGGCTTCACCCCGTCCGTCAGCACCCGGCAGCGCGTGGTGAGTTTCTGGAACAGACCGGTCAGGGCTTCGCGGCTCTCGGCCATCACATCGAAGCCGACGAATCCGGCGAAGAGCTGCTGGGGAGTCACGATGCCGGCCTGGTGCCGGCCGTGGAAGGGCACCTTGTCGGGCAGTCCCCCGTTCTCGCGGAGCCCGTTCGCGGAACGGTCCGCGGCAGCGGCGGCCGCCTGGCCGCCGAGCCCCGTCGCGGCCGCCACACCCGCGAGCCCCGCCGCGCACTTGAGAAAGCCCCGGCGTCCGTCGTCGCTCACAGGGGCACGTTCGTCCCCGGCCTGATCACATCTCATGGTCCCGCCCATCCTGACTGCTGAGTCGTCCGGAAGCCGCGTGCCTGGCACCAACCTGTGCGCGATGCTCGTCGCCCACGGGGCGACGGCCGGGAGCAACACGGCTCCGGTGCCGGATATCACGCCCTGGCCACGGGCCGGTCGTCCGAATGGCGCAGCAGACGCGCTCCCCGCGCGACAGGGCCCCGGAGCGCTTCTAGCGTCGGCCCTGTGACCTGCCCGGACACGGCACAGCGCAACGCCGGGCCGCCGGTCGCCTACCGCGCTCCACCACCGATCCGACGGACCCCACATGAGTACATCCACCGACGCGAGCACAGTCATCGACGAGGCCAGACCCGCCGGTGACGGCACCTCCACCGAGGCGAGTGAAGCCCTCGGCGCAGCGGCCGTCACCGACGAGGGCACGGCCGTCGGCGCGGACCCGGCCACCGGCGAGCCCGCACCCGTCGCAGCCGGCACCCGCGCCGAGGAGAGCGGAGCCACCGAGGAGCGCGGGACCACCGAGGAGAGCACGGCGGCCGGGGACGCTTCGGCCGCGGGCGAGGGCCCGGCCGTCGATGACGCCGCGCCGGTCGAGGAGGCGGTGCCGCTCGATGGCCCGCCCGCATCCTGGCTGCGGATCGAGCGGGGCCATGCCGAGCCCGAGGAGATCGCGGCGATCAGCGTCGTGCTGTGCGCGCAACTCGCCGGTCTGCGCGCCCTCGCCGAGCCCGGCCACGCCGAGGAGCGGTCCGCCGCCCGGCGGCACCACGCCCGGCACACCGCATGCTGGTCGGGCTGCTGGAGCTGCGGCTGAACCTCGGGCGGGCGCACCTCCGGCCGGCGCACCTCCGATTGGCGCACTCCGGTTCTCGACTCCCGCCCGGCCGTCGGCCTCGCCCCTTCACGTCCGCCGCTCCCGCGTCCGGCGGCCGGCCCGGCCGGCGCCCGGGATGCAGCAGGCGGAGAGGACCGCCGCAAGGAGGAAGCCCGCGGCGCCGATGCCCACCGCGGTGTGCAGGCCCGGCACGAGACCGGTGGCCACCAGCGTGCCGAAGAGCGCGACGCCGAGGGCACTGCCGATCTGCCGTGCGGCGTTGAACACGGCGGCCGCGGCACCGCTGCGCTCGCCCGGCGCGGCCTCCATTACGGCCGCCGTGGAGGCCGGCATGGTCAGCGCGGTGCCGAAGCCGGCGCAGGCCATGGGCGCCACCAGCGCCGGATACGGTGTGCCGGGGCCGGCCACCAGCCAGCCGGCCAGCCCGGCCGCGCCCACCACCAGGCCCGCCACCATGGGCAGCCGCGGCCCGGTGCGGGACGTGATCCGTCCGGCCGGCGCGGAGCCGGCGGCCACCACACCGACCGCGGGCAGCAGCGCGCATCCGGTGCGCAGGGCGCTGTAGTGGTGCACCCCCTGGAAGTACAGCGGGGCGAGGAACAGCAGCCCGTAGAAGCCGGTGTTGAGCAGCACGCCGATGACCGCCGAGGCCGAGAAGGCGCGGGCGCGGAAGAGCGTGAGCGGCAGCATCGGCGCGGGGGAGCGCCGCTCCAGTACCAGGAACGCGAGGAGTCCCACGAGGCACCCGGCGAAGGCGCCGAGGACGGCCGGATGTGTCCAGCCCAGCGCCCCGGCCTCGATGCATCCGGTGACCAGGCCGGCCAGGCACACCGCCGCCGCGGTCTGGGCCGGGAGGTCCAGGCCCCGGTGGCCGCGGCCGCCGGGGGAGCGGGGGACGTGACGGGAGGTGAGGAACAGTGCGGCGAGGCCGACGGGGAGATTGAGGAAGAACACCGCCCGCCAGCCGAGCCCCGCGACCAGGATGCCGCCCAGGACGGGACCGGCCCCGGCGGCGAGGCCCGCGACGGTTCCCCAGATGCCGAACGCGCGGGCCCGCGCCGCCCGGCCGGGGTACGCGGTCCGCAGCAGTGCCAGCGAGGCCGGCACCATCAGCGCCGCGCCCAGCCCCTGCACCAGCCGGGCCAGGACCAGCACGGTGGTGGTGGGCGCCAGTGCGCACCCGGCGGAGGCGAGGGTGAACACCACCAGGCCGCTCAGGAACACCGCCTTGCCGCCCAGCCGGTCGCCGAGTCCGCCGCAGAAGAGCAGCAGCCCGGCGAACACCAGGGTGTAGCCGTCCACCACCCACTGGAGGCCGGTCACTCCGGTGTGCAGGGCGGTGCCGACCGCCGGGAGAGCGACCGTGACGACGGTGACGTCCAGGATGACCATGAAGTACCCCAGGCACACGGCGACGAGCGGCAGCGGCGTGAGCCGGTCCGCGGTCCGTGGTGCCGTGGTGGGTGCGCAGAGCGTGGGCATACGGCCAGTGTTCTGCCGGATCCGTACGGCAGGCGCCGAAACGTTCTCGCGCCAGGGGGGCACCCGCGGGGCCGGCCGGAGCGGGAGGACGTTTCGCCCTCTGCCGAAGCGTGCGCGGCGTACCGTCGGGGACATGGATGCCCCGACCGAGACCGACGTGGCCCATGTCGCGGCGGCGATCGGTGACCCCTCCCGCGCCAAGGTGCTGCTGGCCCTCGCCGGGGGTGGCGCGCTGCCGGCCAGCGCCCTCGCCGCCGAGGCCGGGGTCAGCAACTCCACCCTCAGCGGTCATCTGGCCAAGCTCCTCGACGCCCGGCTGCTGACCGTCGAGCTCGACGGCCGCCACCGCTACTACCGGCTCGCCACCACGGATGTCGCCCGCGCCCTCGAACAGCTCGCCGCGATCGCCCGTCCCCTGCCGGTGCGGTCCCTGAACGCCGACACCCGCGCCAAGGCGCTGTGGCGCGCCCGCCTCTGCTACGACCACCTGGCGGGGCGGCTCGGCGTCGCGGTGATGAGCGCCCTCCAGGAGCGGGACATCCTCGCCGCCGAGCGGACGGTGCGGAGCGGGGGTGCGACGGACCCGAGCGCGGACTCCCATCCGAGCGCGGGTGCCACGGCCCCGGAAGCGGGTGCCGCCGCCACGGACGTCGTCTACGTCCTCACTCCGCACGGCCGCCAGGAGCTGACCGCCTTCGGCGTCGAGACGGACCGCCTCCCCCGGCGCCGGGCGGCCGTCCGCTACTGCGTCGACTGGGCCGAGCGGCGCCACCACCTGGCCGGCGCGCTCGGTGCCGCGCTCACCGCCCGGCTGTTCGCCCTGGAATGGCTCCGCCACGGGACGTACCGCCGCGTCGTGCATCTCACCGACGCCGGGCGGGACGGCCTGGCGACGACCTTCGGCGTCCCGGTCGACCGGGTCGGATGAATCGGGTGAGGCCGCCGGCCGCGGGCCGTCCGTGACGGAACGGGGCGCACCCTCCGGTATTCCCTGACTGCGCTGCGTGCTCGACCGATGCGCTGTGTGCAGGAAGTGTCCGCTGGTGGAGCGGGAGATTCCTCTTCGGCGATCGTCGAGTAGGGTCCGGCGAGCCGGAACAGCGAATCAAGGAGGCCGCTTTCGTGACGGAGCGTCAGGTATCAGGTGAGGGCGACGGGGCCGGCGCCCCACAAGTGCTGGCGCAGGAGCGCCGATTGCGCCGTGACCTGGGCTTCTGGGGGCTGACGGGCATCGGTTTCTCCAATATCGTCGGTTCCGGCTGGCTGTTCGCCGCCATGTACGCGGCACAGACGGCCGGCCCCGCGGCGCTGCTGTCCTGGGTCGGGGCCGGGCTGTTGTGCGGCCTGGTGGCCCTGGTCATGATCGAACTCGGCGCCAGCCGTCCGGAGGGCGGCGGCACGGTCCGCTGGCCGCTGTTCGCCAGCGGCCGGCTCGTCGGCACCCTCATCGGCTGGTCGACGATGCTGTCGGTGGGCGGCACCGCCGCCGAGATCAGCGCGATCATGCAGTACGCCGCGCACTACCTCCCGGGCATCTACAACGGCCAGACCCTCACCCTCTCCGGCCTGGCCCTGGCCACCGGACTCAGCGTGGTGCTGACGGTGCTGAACTGGTTCGCGGTGCGGATGTTCGCCCAACTCAACAACCTGATCTCGGTGTTCAAGATCGTCGTCCCGGTGATCACCGTGGTGGCGCTGATCGCCTCCGGCTGGCACTCCGGCCGGCTCACGGACCACGGCGGCTTCGCGCCGTACGGCTACGTCGCCTGCCTGACCGCGCTGGCCGGCGGCGGCATCGTCTACTCCGTCAACGGCTTCCAGGCGCCGCTGGACTTCTCAGGCGAGACCCGCAACCCCCGCCGGACCATCCCCGCCGCGGTCCTCACCGGCATCGGCCTCGCCGTCGCCATGTACCTGGCGCTGCAGCTGGCGTTCCTCTTCACCGTCCCCGAGCATCTGCTCGGCCACGGCTGGCAGGGGGTTTCCTTCGACTCGCCGTTCGGCCAGCTCGCGCTGATCCTCAACCTGCACTGGCTCGCCAGCCTGCTCTACGCGGACGCGGTGGTCTCGCCCGGCGGGTCGGCCTACGTCGGCGTGGCGATCGACGCGCGGCACACCTACGCGCTCGCCAAGAACGGCACCATCCCCCGGTACTTCATGAAGGTCAACGAGCGGTTCGGCATCCCGCGCCGGGCCCTGGCCATCAACCTCCTGGTCATCGTGATCTTCCTGCTGCCGTTCGGCGGCTGGCAGGACATCGTGAGCGTCATGGGTGATATGTACCTGCTGATCTATGCCGCCTCCGCGGTCGCGGTCGCGGTCTTCCGCGCCGAGCCGGGCGGCCACACCGCCGGCTGGGTCCCCGGGCTGCGCTGGATCGCCCCGCTCAGCTTCGTGGTGGCCAGCGAGTTCGTCTACTGGTCGGGCTGGGACGACCTGCGCCTCGCGCTGCCCCTGGTCCTCGGCGGCCTGCTGATCTTCCTGGCCATGCGCCGCCCCGGTGTCCGCGTCGAGGACGACGGCGCCGGTCCGAGCCGCCCGCTCGGCGCCGAACTCCGCACCGGTGCCTGGCTGGTGGTCTACCTCGTCGCCCTGACAGTGCTCTCCGGGCTGGGCACGTTCGGGGGGGCCGGCCGGCTGCCGGCGCCGTACGACTCGATCACCGTGGCCGTCCTGGCGCTGGCGGTCTTCTTCTGGGCCGTACGGTCCGGCGTCCGGCATCTGGTGGCTGCCCGCCCGGCGGACGCCTGAGCCGGCCGGGCGGCGCGGCGGCGGGCGGGACGACCCCCAAGCCCTGATCGTCCGGGTGGCTGCCCGCTGCCCGCTGCCCGCTGCCCGCTGCCCGCCGCCCGCTGCCCGCCGCCCGTCCTGGCCACCCGGCCCCCGGGCCCGGCCCCCGGCCCCGCCCCCGGCCCCGCCCCCGGCCGTCAAGCGGAAGTCCCCCCGCAGAAATAAGATGAACCGGGAGAGGCGGGCTCCACCGGAGCCCATCAGGCCAGGTCAGGCGGCCACCGCGGACTGCCGTACGGAGCACGCTCCCTGGCGGGCACACCGATGCACCTGGGAGCGGCCCATGCTGCGGCGTCGTCCCCCGCGGTCGGCGAGCGCCGACGATCTGCTGACCACGCTCGGACGGCTGACCGCCCAGGCGCGGGAGGGCGCCGAGAAGCAGCGGGCGCGCGTGGAGCTGGCCGAGGCGCTGCAGCGCGAGATGCTGCCGGCGGCGCTGCCGGGGGTACCGGGGCTGCGCGCCGCCGCGACCTACGTGCCCGCCCGGCACGGACTGGACATCGGGGGCGACTGGTACGACGGTTTCCGCCTGTCCGACGGGTCGCTCGCCTTCTGCATCGGTGATGTGCAGGGGCACGACGTCGAGGCGGCCGCCTTCATGGGACAGATCCGCTTCGGGCTGCGGGCCGTCGCCGGCCATGCCGCCGACCCGGGCGAGGTGCTGAGCCGGGCCAACGACCTGCTGGTCTCGGTCGACTGCGGGCTCTTCGCGACCTGCACCTTCGTACGCTTCGACCCGGCAGCCTGGGAGCTGTGCAGTGCCCGGGCCGGTCATGTACCGGCTGTCTGGGCCACCACCGACGGCCGCTCCGGCCTCGCCGACGACCCCGGGGGCCTGCCGCTGGGCATCCTGCCGGGCGAGCGCTACCCGGTGTCCCGCCGCCGGTTCGCCACCGCGGGGGCGTTCGTGCTGCTCACCGACGGCGTGGTCGAGGGCCCTTCCTTCCCGATAGAGGCGGGACTGACCCAGGTGACCCGCCTGGTCAGCGCCAATGCCGACGGCAACCCGGCCACCGTGGCCGATGTGGCGATCAGCGTGGCCGAGTTCACCGGGCACACCGATGACTCGGCGGTGCTCGTCCTGCGCTTCGACGCGGCCCCGCCCGGAGCCGGGTGAAGCGCGGGCCGGGAGTGCGTGTCGCAGCCTGCGCCCGGCCCCGGGCGTTGTCTGATGGCTGATGTGGTGCGCACCGAGGAACTCCGCCGTCTTGCACCAGCCGCCCTGATGATCCTCGGCCTCGCCGGCGTCTACTACGCGTCCGCCCGGATCGGCCTGCTGGAACAGGTGGTCATCTCGGGTGCCGTGGTCACGCCGCTGTGGCCGCCGACGGGCATCTCCCTGAGCTGTCTGCTCCTCCTGGGCCTGCGGACCTGGCCGGGCATCGCCCTCGGCACCCTCGCGGTCGTCGCCACGATCAACCCGCTCGATGTCTCGGTCTTCGGGATCATGGCGGGCAACACCCTGGCCCCGGTCTGCGCCTTCTGGATGCTCCGCCGGGTGGGCTTTTGCACCGCACTCGACCGGCTGCGCGACGGGGTGGCGCTGGTCGCGCTCGGCGCCTTCGCCGGAATGCTGATCAGCGCGACGCTGGGCACCGGGACGCTCTACCTCAAAGGCGCCCTGCCGGGCGGCGGCTTCTGGCGGACCTGGGTGGCCTGGTGGGCGGGCGACGCGATGGGCATCCTCGTCATCACCCCGCTCGTCCTCGTCTGCCGCACGATGCGGTGGCCCCGCGGTGTCCCCGGATACCGGTGGGCGGAGGCGGCGGCGTTGCTGGTCGCCACGGTCGCGGTGACGGTCATCGCGGTCCGCAGCGAGCTGTCGTTGCTCTTCCTGGTCTTCCCGGTGATCGTCTGGGCCGCGTTGCGCTTCCAGCTGGCGGGTGCCGCGCCCTGTGTGCTGCTGGTGTCCGTGCTGGTCATCAGGGCGGCGACGGCACGCACCGGACCGTTCGAGGGCCAGAGCCTGTTGGAGGCGATGGTCAATCTGCAGGCCCTCAACGCGTCCGCGGCGCTCACCGCACTGCTGCTGTCGGCGATCGTCACCGAGCAGAACACCATCCGCCGCAAGATCGAGCAGGCCTGCGGCGAACTGGCCGACGTGGTGGACCGGCTGGCGCCGGGGGAGAGCCGGCGCCGCTGGCCGCCGGACGGTGACCCCACCTGACCCGGTTCCGGTGGCCACCGGCGCGCCGCGCCGCGCCCGGTCAGCCCGGCAGCCACCCGCGAGGTCAGCCCGGCAGCAGCTGCCCCAGGTCGTACCCCACCGGCTCCTCCAGCTGGGCGTAGGTGCAGCTCTGCGGCGTACGGTCGGGACGCCAGTGCCGGAACTGGGCGGTATGACGGAATCTGCTGCCTTCCATGTGGTCGTAGGCGACCTCGCACACCCGCTCCGGGCGCAGCGGCACCCACGACAGATCCTTGCCGCCGCTCCAGCGGCTGGGCCCGCCGGGCATCCGCCGGGAGGCGTGCGCCGCCTCGTCGGTCCACGCGCCCCAGGGGTGCGCCGAGACCTCGTCCATCAGCAGCGGCGCCAGCTCCTCGACCAGCGCACGCCGCCTGGCCATCGGGAACGAGGCGCACACCCCGACGTGCTGCAGCACTCCCTCGCCGTCGTACAGGCCCAGCAGCAGGGAACCGACCACCGGCCCGCTCTTGTGCAGCCGGTAGCCGGCGACCACACAGTCGGCGGTCCGGGCATGCTTGATCTTGAACATGGTGCGGTCGCCGGGCCGGTACGGCAGACCGAGCGGCTTGGCGACCACCCCGTCCAGACCCGCCCCCTCGAACTGGGTGAACCAGCGGCGCGCCAGCTCCTGATCCTCCGTCGCGGGCGCGGTGTACACCGGCGCCCCGGCCGGGCGCAGCGCCTCGACCAGGGCTTCCCGGCGCGCCGACTGCGGCTCGTGCAGCAGCGCGTCGGAGCCGAGCGCCAGCAGGTCGAAGGCGACCAGCGAGGCGGGCGTCCGCTCGGCGAGCGTGCGGACCCGGGAGTCCGCCGGGTGGATGCGCTCCAGCAGCTCCTCGAAGTGCAGCCGGCCGTCATGGGCGATGACGATCTCGCCGTCGACGACGCAGCGCGGCGGCAGCTCGGCCCGTGCCGCGGTGACCACTTCGGGGAAGTAGCGGGTCAGCGATTTCGTCGTACGGCTGGCGATCTCGACGTCCTCGCCGTCCCGGAAGACGATGACGCGGAAGCCGTCCCACTTGGCCTCGTACAGCATGCCGGCGGGGATGGCGGTCACCGGCTTCGCGAGCATGGGGGAGACCGGGGGCATGACGGGCAGATCCATGGTCCCGATCCTGAGGCCCGGCGCCGTATCCCGCGCGCCGGGACGGCCGCTGTGCGGGAAGCCGGCCGCCGCCCCGCCCGGCGCGCGGCGGCGGCGCCCGGAACCTAGCGTGGAGTCATGGCCGGAGCCGGAGCTGTCGAACTCGACGTCGCGGGGCGCACCGTGCGCGTGTCCCACCCCGACAAGACGTATTACCCGGAGCGCGGATTCACCAAGCTGGACGTGGCGCAGTACTACCTCGCCGTTGCCGACGGGGTGCTGCGGGGGCTGCGCGACCGGCCCACCACCATGCAGCGCTTCCCCGACGGCGTCGAGGGCGAGTTCTTCTACCAGAAGCGGGCGCCCAAGGGGATGCCGGACTGGCTGCCCACCGCCCGTATCGCCTTCCCCAGCGGCCGCTTCGCCGACGAGATGTGCCCCACCGAGCCCGCGGCGGTCCTCTGGGCGGCCAATCTGGGGTGTCTGACGTTCCATCCGTGGCCCGTCCGGCGCGGTGACACCGAGCACCCCGACGAACTGCGCATCGACCTCGACCCGCAGCCCGGCACCGACTTCGCGGACGCCGTCAGGGTGGCCCACCTCCTGCGCGAGCTGCTGGCGGAGCACGGACTGCGCGGCTGGCCCAAGACGTCCGGCGGCCGCGGAGTGCACGTCTACGTCCCGATCCGGCCCCACTGGACCTTCACCGAGGTCAGGCGGGCCGCGATCACTCTGGCCCGGGCGCTGGAGCGCCGGATGCCGGATCTGGTGACCTCGGCATGGTGGAAGGAGGAGCGCGGCGCGAAGGTCTTCGTCGACTACAACCAGATGGCCCGGGACCGGACCATCGCCTCCGCCTACTCGCTGCGCGCCCGGCCCCGGGCGACCGTCTCCACCCCGCTGCACTGGGACGAGCTCTCCGACGCCGCGCCCGAGGATTTCGATCTGCGGACGGTCCCCCCGCGGTTCGCCGAGCTCGGCGATGTGCACGCGGACATGATGGACCACGCTTTCGGCCTGGAATCCGTCCTGGAACTCGCGGACCGTCAGGCGGCGGACGAAGGACTGGGGGACATGCCGTATCCCCCCGACCACCCGAAGATGCCGGGGGAGCCGTCCCGGGTCCAGCCGAGCCGCTCCCGCAAGAACTGACGCCGTGCGCCGCGAAAGCTGACTCCGTGCGCCGTGCGGGCCGACGCAGGCCGCGTGCCGCGCGGCCGGAACCGTCGGCCGCACGGGGGCGATTGACGGCGGCGGCACCTACGGTGCGGCGCTCGGCGTCATCGGTCTCCGACCAGGGCTTTCACCAGACCGCTTTACCGGTCTATTACCGCTATCGGAGCAATTCTTGGGGCCGTTGGAGTGGCTGTCCGTCGTGTCTGCGGGGTTTACGGCGGGGCGCGGTACTCATCAAATGTCAGATTTCCTGCCAAACAGGAGAACGCAATGCGCAAGTTCATAGGCCGCTCCGTGGCCGCCGCGGCCCTTGCCGCCGCTACCGTCGTCCCGCTCGCCGGCATAGCTTCGGCCACCCCGCAGGCGCCGGCCGCATCCTCCAAGAGCGACCACCACGGTCGTCACCACCAGGGTCGTCACCACCACAGGCACCACTGCCACCACCACCACGGCTACGGCAACTTCGGCTACGGCGGCTTCGGCGGCCTGGGCGGTTTCGGCGGCCTGGGTGGCTTCGGCGGCCTGGGTGGCTACAACGGCTTCGGCGGCTACAACGGCTTCGGCGGCTACGGCCACTGCGGCTACGACAACTACGGCTACGGCTTCGGGGGCTTCCCCTTCGGCCTGCTGGGCATCCTCTGACCGGCAGTAGCACTGACAGGCCGCCGCAGCCCCCGGCTGCGGCGGCTCGTCGCTGTCAGCCCGCGGTGCCGGCCTCCTGCTCGGCCCGCCGTCGCAGCTCCTTCTTGTCGGGCTTACCGGCATCGGTCAGCGGCAGCGCCTCGACGAAGGTGACGTGCGCCGGTTCGTACATCGCCCCGCGCTCCGCGCAGACCATCTCGCGCAGCTGCTGCCCGTCGACGCTGCTGCCGGGCGCCCGCACCACCGCCGCGTGCACCCGCTCCATGCGGTCGGCGTCGCGGACCCCGAACACGGCGCTCTGCAGTACCTGCGGGTGCGAGTTCAGCAGGTCCTCCAGTTCCGTCGTGTACACATGGCCGCCAACCACGACGATCATGTCCTTGATCCGGTCGACGATCGTCAAGTACCCCTCGTCGTCGAGGAATCCGATGTCCCCGGTGTGCAGCCAGCCGTCCCGCAGGACCTCGGCGGTCAGCTCGGGCTGCTTCCAGTACCCCTTCATGACCATGTCGGAGCGGACACAGATCTCGCCGTGTTCACCGGCCGGCAGATCGCGGCCCGATTCGTCGCGGACCGCCACCTCGACCTCGGGCAGCACCTTCCCCGCCGACCGCAGCCGCTCGGGGCGCTGCGGGTCGTGGTCCTCCTGGGTGAGCACGCTGATGCCGCCGGCCTCGTTCTGGCCGTAGCCCTGCATCAGTACCGGGCCGAACGTCCTTACCGCGTCGGCTATCCGGGCCGGGGACGCCTGGCAGCCGCCGTAGGTCAGCATCCGCAGGCTGGAGGTGTCGGTGTGCCGGGCGTCCGGGTGGTCCATCAGCTGGTAGAGCAGCGGCGGCAGCAGGAAGACATCGGTGATGTGCTCGCGTGCGATGGCGGCGAGCGCGGTGCTCGGGTCGAAGTCGTCGAGCAGTACGACCGTGCCGCCCGCGTGCAGCGTGCTGTCGGCCATCAGCCCCGCGGCGTGCGCGAGGGTGGTGCACACCAGCTGGCGTCGCTGGTACTCCGGCTGCTGGAGCACCCCGTGGAACCAGCGTGTCTGCTCGAAGGTGGTGCAGATGCCCTTCGGGTGGCCGGTGGTGCCGCCGGTGTGGCGGATGGTGCAGACGTCGTCGGGCCGGGCCCGGCTCGCGAACGGCTCGTCGGACTGACCGGCCGCCAGCTCCAGCAGGTCCGTGCCCACCTTGGCGGGGCCGAGGACGAGCACTTCCGGAACCGGCGCCAACGCGGTGACCTCGGCGGCCCGTTCGGCATAGCGCGGGTCGACGATCAGGGCGTGGGTCTCGACATCGCGGACGATGGCGGCCTGGGACTCGGCGGACAGCTTGTTGTAGAGGTAGTTGACCCGGGCGCCGAGCAGGTTGGCCGCGTAACGGGCTGCGATGATCTCCGGGAGGTTGCCGCTCAGGAGCGTGACGGTCGCTTCGCGGCCGACGCCCCGGGCGCACAGTGCCCGTGCCATGCGGTGGACCAGTGAGCGGAACTCGCCTGCCGTGACGCGGCGGCCTTGGTGTACCAGGACTTCGCGCCCCGGGTCGGCGCTAAGTACATCGAGGTTCTCCTCTGCATAGGTGCGGAATGTCCGGGCGGCGTTGGGCATGATGTGAGGCTTCCTCCTGACGCCGGCGGGCGCAGTCGGCTACGCCGGATGTGATGTACATTGATTTGGTTGCTACAGGCAACCAAATGTCAGGATAGTCGCCGCGGATCAACATCTCCAAGTCGGCCGCCGGGCCGGGCTCCAAGTCGGTCTCCACGCCGGACGGTTACACGAGGAGAGCCCCTGGCGGGCGCACCGGGATGCCCGCCGTCCGCTGTCCGCCGCCGCTCCACGGACCCGCCCCGAAAGCGCGTCCGAAATCATCGCACTGAATATCGTCAACACGGTCGCCCGCCTGGAAACAGCGACGGATAATGCTCGCTCGCGCACGGGTCGCCCATGCCCTGCGGAACTCGCTCTCCCTGCGGGTCCGTCCCGTGTCGAGAGATGATGGAGACCAACGGAAGCGCAGCGAGAACCGGCCGATGTACGGAGAGCGCCACGGCTGTCGGTCCGCGATGACCGGCGGAAGGAGTGCCTGGATGGGTGCGACCGACGCGTTCCCCGAAGGTGCCGCCCCGGTCGGGGCCACACCGGGGCAGCCCGGCGGCCTGCTGGATGTGCTGGGCGTGGCCGCCGTGATGCTGGACGCGGACGGGCGGATCACCCTGTGGAGCCCCCAGGCCGAGCAGCTTTTCGGCTGGAGCGCGAAGGAAGCACTCGGCCGGCCCGCGGCGCAGCTGCTGGTCGGCCCTGAGCACTTCGATCTGGTCCTGGGCCTCTTCTCCCAGGTCATGGCGGGCGGCGAAAGCTGGGCAGGGGTCTTCCCGGTCCAGCACAAGGACGGCACCACCCGGCTCGTCGAGTTCCGCAATATGCGGTTGCTGGACGAGCGCGGTGAGACCTACGCCCTGGGCATCGCCACCGACCAGGCCGTGCTGCGGCGGGTCGAACGGGATCTGGCGCTGTCCGTACGCCTCGTCGCCCAGTCACCGATCGGCCTGGCGGTCCTGGACACCTCGCTGCGCTTCGTCATGGTCAATCCGGCGCTGGAGCGCATCAACGACCTGCCCGCCGACCAGCACCTCGGCCGCGATGTCCGAGAAGCCCTGTCCTTTCTGGACACCGGCACCATCGTGGCCCGGATGCGCGAGGTGCTCGACACCGGGACCCCGTTGCTCGACCAGTTCACCGTCGGCCGCACCGCCGCCGACCCCCACGCCGACCGCGCCTGGTCGGTGTCGTACTACCGGCTGGAGGACCCGCACGGCCGCGTGCTGGGGCTGGCCACGTCGGTCGTGGACGTCACCGAGCAGCACCGCGCCGCCACCGAGGCCGCCCGCGCCCGCAGGCGGCTGGCCGTCATCGCCGACGCCTCCGCCACCGTCGGTACCACCCTCGACGTCGACCAGACCGCCCACGAACTGGCCGACGTCATCGTGCCCGAGCTGGCGGACCTGGCCGCGGTCGATGTCCTCGACGCCGTCCTCGACGGCCGGCGCCCGACCTCGCTCTCCCGTGGCGGTCCGGCCCGCTTCCGGGCGCTGGCCGTGGCCACGGCGTACTCCACCGAGGCGGTCCGCGCCGCCGACCCCACCGGCCAGATCGCCTCCTACGAGGCTGACCGGCTGATCACCCGCTGTGTGACCGAAGCCCGTCCGGTGCGCATCCCGCACGTCGGCCCGGACGATCTGCCGCGCATCGCCCCGGACGAGCGGGGCGCCGCCCTTCTGGGAAAGGCCGGGCTGCACTCCTACCTCGCCGTACCGCTCATCGCCCGCGGCGAGGTCCTGGGTGCGCTGTCGCTCTACCGCGTCCGGAACCCGGAGCCCTTCGACGAGGACGACGCGGTGCTCGCGGTGGAGCTGGCCGCCCGCGCCGCGGTCTGCATCGACAACGCCCGCTCGTACCAGAGCGAACGCCGCACCGCGCTCACGCTCCAGCGCCACCTGATGAACCACCGGCCGCCGCAGCCCACGGCCATGGAGATCGCCTACCGCTACCAGCCCGCCCAGGCGGCCAGCGAGGTCGGCGGTGACTGGTTCGACGCCATCCCCGTGACCGGCGACAAGACCGCGCTGGTGGTCGGCGACGTGATGGGCAGTGGCATCAACGCCGCCGCCACCATGGGCCAGTTGCGCACCACCACCCGCGCGCTGGCCGATCTCGACCTAGACCCGGCCGAGGTGCTCCGCCACCTCGACCACATCGCCGGCGGTCTCGACCCGGCCTTCGCCACCTGTCTGTACGCCGTCTACGACCCGCACCGCGCCCTGTGCCGGATCGCCGTCGCCGGGCACCTGCCCCCCATCGTGGTGCGCCCGGACCGGCCGCCCGAGCTGCTGGACCTGCCCACCGGTGCGCCGCTCGGCGTCGGGGGCGTCCCCTTCGAGCAGACCACGGTTCCGCTCCGCGACGGCGACCTGCTGGTGCTCTACACCGACGGGCTGATCGAAACCCGGGCCCAGCCCATAGACACACGTCTGGACACCCTCCTGGAGCTGCTGGCGGAGCCCGAGCGGGATCTGGAGGGCCTGTGCGACCGGCTCCTCGCCGCGCTGCGCGACGAACACGACCACGATGATGTCGCGCTGCTCATCGCCCGGGTGCACGCGCTCGGAGGCTGACCGCACGGCAGCGGGTTTCGGTGGGACCGCTACGGATTCGGCGGTGAGCCGCGCGATGTCATGCCGCTCTTTCCGACGCGGAATCCGCTTGTCTACCGCGGATACATCGTGGATAAGCACCCCGATGGCCTTGATGAGCTTCGGATTTCGTTGTCCAAAGGCCTTAACAAGACCTTGACGTGAGTCGTCGGCAGGGGTTGTATTCGGTCACCGAAGCGAGACCTGAGGATGTCCGGGTTCGCATCGCTTTGCGGTGTTCTTCCGCCAAGACGCCACCCCCTCCTGCCGCCAGCACCGATGGGATACGGATACCGATATGCCCTACACGCCCGTTGCCTCCGCAGCTCCTGAGCGGGACACCCGCAGTGCGACGGTGAAAGACGCCTCCGGCGCCCCCCAGCTCACCCGGTCGATCGGTGTGGTCGGCGGCACCCTGCTCACGCTGTCCTGTCTGACCCCGGCATCCTCGCTCTTCGTGATCGTGCCGGACTCGTTCGCCACCCTGGGCACGGGCACCGCACTGACCATCGCCGTCGCGGCACTGCTGTGTATCGGGGTGGCCTTCACCTACTCCGAGCTCGGCACGCTGATACCGAGCTCCGGTGGCGAGTACGCGATGGTGGGCACGCTCATGGGCCGCCTCGCCGGATGGCTGGTTTTCGTGCTTTCGCTGATCGTCGTCATGATCGTGCCGCCCATCATCGCCCTGGGCACCGCCGACTATCTGGCACCGATCATCCAACTGGATCCGCAGTACACCGCCGCCGCCGTGATGCTGCTGGCCACCGCCATGGGCCTGCTCGATCTGCGCGCCAACGCCTGGATCACCGGCATCTTCCTGGTGCTGGAGGTCGTCGCCTGTGCGGTGGTCGCCTTCCTCGGCTTCACCCACACCCAGCGCTCCGCTTCCGTGCTCGTGCACCCCGTGATCGACGCCGGACACGGTCACAGCACCGCCGTCACCGCGGGCCTCATCGTGGCCGGGCTGGCCACCGCGCTCTTCATCCTGCAGGGCTTCTCCACCGCCGTGTACCTCGCCGAGGAGATGGAGAACCCCCGTCGCAACGTCTCCCGTACGGTGCTGTGGACCCTGGGCATCGGCGCGGCCGTGGTGCTGGTCCCGGTGGTCGCGATCACTCTCGGCGCCCCCGACCTGAAGACCCTCGGCGCCGGTGACGTCGCCGGGATGGTGCAGGAGTGGAGCAACTCGGGCGTCGGTACGTTCGTCAGCCTCTGCATCGCCCTGGCGATCATCAACGCGGCGATCGTGATGGTGATCCAGAACTCCCGTGTGGTGTTCTCCTCGGCGCGTGACGCGGCCTGGCCGACGGGCGTCAACCGCGTCTTCTCGCACGTCGGCCGGCGCTTCGGCTCCCCCTGGGCGGCCACCCTCGCGGTGGGTGTCCCCGGTGCGGCCCTGTGCTTCGTCAACCTCGACACCCTGAGCGAGGTCACCGGCGTGGCCGTGGCCGCGATGTACGTCTTCGTCGCGCTGGGCGCCCTGGTCTCGCGCCGCGGGGAGCACAAGCACCGGCCGGCCTGGCGGATGCCGCTGTGGCCCGCGGTCCCGGCGCTGCTGATCGTGGTGCTGGCCTGGGTGCTCTGTCAGCAGAGCACCACGAGCCTGGTCATCACCGGCATCGTCGTGGCCGTCGCCGCGCTGTACTGGCTGTGCTACCTGCGCCCGCGCCAGGAGACGCACTGGGTGATCGCGGTCCCCGAGGACGAGCAGGCCCCCGCACCGGAGCCGTCCGCGGCCCCGCTGTCCGCGTAGGGCACCGAGCACCACAGATGCCCGCCCGGGTCGGCACCCGGGCGGGCTTTCGCTTCTCTGCCGGCGCTTCTCCGCCGGCCGGCGGGTTCCTACTGCCCCGCGGGCCGGGAGAGCGCGAGCGCGTCCAGCAGGAGGCATACATGGTCGACGGCGTCCCGCCCGGCCGGGCCCTCGGCGGCCGGTCCCTCGTCGAGCAGCCCCGCGGTCTCCCGCAGCAGCTTCAGCAGCCGCTCGTCCGCGTCGGCCGCCGTTTCCGCGTGCGCCAGGGCGGACCGGATCTGCTCGCCCGTGAGCGGCTGACCGGTTTCGAGGAAGCGGTACAACGCCACGGCGGCTCGCCGGTCGGCGTCGTTCGGCTTCCACAGTCCGAGCGCGTGGTGGTCGATGAGCGCGGCCGCCTCGGCTCGGATCTCCTCGGGAACATGCATGCCCACGAACGTCTCATACCGCCTCGGCGGGCCGGATGGCGTCGCGGCGGTCCCGCGGCCGCCGGCCGGCCGGCTCCCTTTCCCCGGTGAGCGCGGCTGACCAGGCACGTTGTGCCCGCGCCCGGCTCACCCGACCGGCAGACGCCCGTCGGACAAGCGGCCGGGCCTGTGGGAAGAGTTACATGAACCATGCACGCTCTGGGCGATTTGTTCCGTGTGGAGTGGCGCGAAAGGGGCGTCGCGTATGTCCCCTTCGTCGAAGAGGTTCGCATATGCGCAGCGGGAAAACCTACCCGGGGGTCTTCCCGCCCTCTGGCGCCCGGCCCCGGATCACGGGACCATCCTCGAACAGCCCGTGAGGCCGCCCGGCGCAGCGCGGGCCCTGACCGCTGCTGCGCTCCGCATCGCGCGGCTCGCCCACCGTATGCGGGAGGTGTAGAAAGAGGACATGGCCGGACGCTACGGCCGCCCGCGTTCGGTTCTCAGGATGCGAACTGTCGCAGGTCAGGTCTTTCTCCTGCAGGTGGCGATCGTGGTGTTGCTCGTCGCCGCCGCCATCGCGGCGCTCGTGCTGCAGTCCAGGGCCGACGGGGACCGCGAAGCCCGCAACAGGTCCGTCGCCGTGGCCGAGGCCTTCGCGAATGCGCCAGGCATCGAGGAAGCACTGAAAAGCGCCAATCCGACGCTGGTGCTGCAGCCGCGGACCGAGGCCGCCCGCAAGCGCTCCGAGGTCGACTTCATCGTCGTGATGAACACCCAGGGCATCCGCTACACCCACCCGATCCCCAACCGGATCGGCAAGAAGTTCGTCGGAACGCTGAAGCCGGCGCTGTCCGGCGGGGTGGTCACCGAGCGGATCACCGGGACCATCGGGCCCCTCGTCCAGGCCGTGGTGCCGGTCTTCGGCCACAGCGGCAAGGACAAAGGAAAGGTCGTCGGCCTGGTCTCCGCCGGGATCACCGTCAAGCGGGTGAGCGGTGTCGTCGACGACCAGTTCCCCCTGCTGTTCGGTGCCGCCGCCGGCGTTCTCCTCCTCACCACCGGCGGCACGGCGCTGGTGACCCGCCGCCTGCGGCGCCAGACCCATGGCCTGGGCCCCGCCGAGATGACCCGGATGTACGAGCATCACGACGCGGTGCTGCACGCCGTACGCGAAGGCGTGATCATCGTGGCCGGCGACGGCAGTCTGCTGCTCGTCAACGACGAGGCGCGCCGCCTGCTCGACCTGCCGCCGGACGTCGAAGGACGCCAGGTCGGCGACCTCGGGCTCGACCCCGCCACCGCCCGCCTGCTGGCCTCCGGCCGGGCCGTCACCGACGAGGTCCACCCGGTCGGCGAGCGGCTGCTGGCGATCAACCAGCGTTCCACGGACCAGGCGGGCGGACCACCCGGCAGCGTGACGACGCTGCGGGACACCACGGAGCTGCGGGCGCTCACCGGCCGGGCGGATGTGGCCCGCGGCCGTCTGAAGCTGCTCTACGACGCCGGCACGGAGATCGGCACCACGCTCGACGTGGTGCGCACCTGCGAGGAGCTGGCGGAATTCGGGGCGTCCCGTTTCGCCGATATCGTCACCGTCGACCTGGCCGAGGACGTGCTGATCGGCGAGGAGCCCACGGCCCCCATCGGCGCGGCCATCGAGATGCGGCGGACGGCCACCAGCGGCGCCCCGGCGGACAGCGGCCTCTACCCCGTCGGCAAGCTGATCCGGTTCGAGCCGGCCACCACCCTCGGCGCCAGCCTCACCAGCGGGAAGGCGGCCCTCGAAGCGGATCTGGCGGCGTTCTCCGGCTGGCATCTGCAAAGTCCCGGCCGGGCCAGGAAGATCGTCGCGCACGGCATCCATTCGCGGATCGCGGTCCCGCTGCGGGCCCGCGGCGTGATCCTCGGTGTGGCGATCTTCTGGCGCTCGCACAAACCGGAACCCTTCGAGGACGAAGAACTCTCGCTCGCCGAGGAACTGGTCGCCCGCGCCGCGGTCAGCATCGACAACGCCCGCCGCTACACCCGCGAGCACACCATGGCCGTCACCCTGCAGCGCAGTCTGCTGCCGCGTGGGCTGCCCGAGCAGAACGCCGTGGAGGCCGCCTACCGCTATCTGCCCGCCCAGGCCGGTCTCGGCGGGCTCGGCGGCGTCGGCGGCGACTGGTTCGACATCATCCCGCTGCCCGGTGCCCGGGTGGCGCTCGTCGTCGGCGATGTCGTGGGACACGGGCTGCACGCCGCCGCCACGATGGGCCGGCTGCGCACCGCCGTGCACAACTTCGCCAACCTGGACCTGCCGCCCGACGAGATCCTCTGGCACCTCGACGAACTCGTCACCCGTATCGACCAGGACGAGAGCGCCGAGGAGGCCGAGGGCTCGGTCACCGGAGCCACCTGCCTCTATGCGATCTACGACCCGGCGTCCGGGAACTGCACCATGGCGCGCGCCGGGCACGTCCAGCCCGTGTTCGTGCTGCCGGACGGCACCGTGGAGGTCGCCGATGTGCCCGGCGGCCCGCCCCTGGGGCTGGGTGGTCTGCCGTTCGAGACCTGGCAGCGGCAACTGCCCGAGGAGAGCCGTCTGGTGCTCTTCACCGACGGGCTCGTCGAGGACCGGGACCGGGACCTCGACGAGGGCATGGCGCTGCTGAGCCGTACGCTCTCCGTCCCGGCCGGCCGGACACCGGAAGAAACCTGCGAGGCGGTGCTCGGCGCTCTGCTGCCGGAGCGCCCCAGCGATGACATCGCGCTGCTGGTGGCCCGCACGCGGGTGCTGGACACCGAGCACGTCGCCGACTGGGACGTGCCGCCCGACCCCTCGGCCGTGGCCCAGATACGGGCCGCCGCGGTACGGAAGCTGATCGAATGGGGCCTGGCGGAGGGGGCGTTCACCGCCGAGCTGATCCTCAGCGAGCTGGTCACCAACTCCATCCGGTACGCCGCGGGGCCCATCCGCGTACGGCTGATCCGTGACACCTCCCTGATCTGCGAGGTCTCCGACCGCAGCAGCACCTCTCCGCATCTGCGGCAGGCCGCCTCGATGGACGAGGGCGGCCGCGGCCTCTTCCTGGTCGCCCAGCTGGCGGAACGCTGGGGGACCCGCTACACGAGCGGTGGCAAGGTCATCTGGACGGAACAGGCGCTCACCGGCCTCGATCTGGTCGCGGAGCGGGCCGGCGGCGGGGATGCTTGAGCAAAGGGACGGACGAGTCCGGGGGCCGAGTGAGTGCCTGAGGAGGCCGTGATGGATTACCCGCTGCTCAACGCCTTCTGGACCATGTGCCTGATCTTCCTGTGGGTCCTGTGGCTGATCCTGCTCTTCAGGATCATCGGTGACATCTTCCGCAGCCATGACCTCGGCAACTGGGGCAAGACGGGGTGGCTGGTCCTGGTGATCGTGCTGCCCTTCCTGGGCGTCTTCATCTATGTCATCGCGCGGGGCCACGGCATGAGTGAACGGGAGGTCGCGCAGGCCGAACGGCAGCAGAAGCAACTGCGGGCCTATATCCGGGACACCGCCGCGACCGGTGACGAGGCGGGCGGGCATGCGGACGCCCTGGCGAAGCTCGCCGACCTGAAGAACCACGGTGACATCACGGAGGAGGAGTTCCAGAAGGCCAAAGCGAAGATCCTCGCCTGACCACGGACCCGCCCCGGCGGGTGGCGCCCGCCGGGGACTCCTCGGCCGGCTTCTCGACTGCTAACCTCGAATTGCGCGAAACACGCAACTTCAGGGGGTGTCCCGCGCAGGGCGCCCGGCAGGCGACGCAGGCGGAGGCGGGCAGCGAAGTGACCAGTGGGGAACGCTCGGCCACCCGGCACCGACGCGAGCGGATGGTGGAACTCCTCGGTGCCGGCGACATCAGCGTGCACGATCTCGCCGCCGAGTTCGACGTCTCGCTGTCCACCGTCCGCCGGGACCTCGCCACCCTCGCCGCGCTCGGCCGGATCACCCGGACCTACGGCGGCGCGGTCGACCACCGGGCGGTGGAGCGCTCCTGGCACGACAAGGAAGGCGAACAGCGGGGCGAGAAGGACGCCATCGCCCGCACCGCCGCGGCGCTGGTCCGCCCCGGCGATGTCGTCCTCCTCGACGCGGGCACCACCGTCGCCCGGCTGGCCCACGAGCTGCGGGACCGCGGCGACCTCACGATCGTCACCAACGGCCTTTCCACGCTCGTCGAGCTGGCGGACGCGGAGGTGGAGGTGGTGGTGCTCGGCGGCCGGCTGCGGCGCCCCAACGAGTCGCTGCTGGGCACCCGGACCGATCAGGCGCTGCGCCGGCTCACCCCGGACATCGCCTTCCTCGGCGTCGACGGTCTCGATCCCCGCCTCGGCATCAACTGCCCCGATCCCGAACAGGCCGCGCTGAAGGAGACGATGGCCGGGTGCGCCCGCGCCGCCTGGGTGCTCGCCGACCACTCCAAGCTCCGCGGGGGAGGGAGCGGGGGAGCGGGCTTCCCCTACTGGGCGGCGATGCCGGGCGGCACGGGCCTGGTCTCCGGGGCCGGCGAGCGGGAGCTGGCCGCCTTCACGGACGAGGGATGGCCGGTGTGCGCCGCCGTGGACGGTGGTCCGGCGCCCGCCCGGAGCGCCCGGCCGCACACCTCTTGACAGTCCGTTCGGCCAGTCGCCACCCTGAATTGCGTGAACCGCGCAATCAATAATGCGTGGTCCGGTCACTTCAGGGTGTGCAGACGACCCCGGAGCCGACAGGAGGAGACCTCGTGGCCCAGGTGCTCGTCATCGCGGACGACCTCACCGGCAGCAATGCCACCGGCGCGCTCTATGCGCGACTGGGCCTGCGGGCGGTCACCGTCGGCGCCCTCGCCCAAGTGGAGCGCTACGCCGCCCGGGTGGACGTCCTCGTCGTCAACACCGCATCGCGGCACCTGCCCCCGGACCGCGCCGCCGCGGCCGTCCGGGCCGCCGCCGGGACGGCGGACACGGCACCCCTGGTGGTCAAGCGCGTCGACACCACGCTGCGGGGCAACCCCGGCAGCGAACTCGACGCGCTGGTGGACGTCCTGGCCGTCCGCGAGCCCGCGGCCAGGATCCGGACACTGGCCGTACCCGCCTTCCCCGACGCGGGCCGGACCACGGTCGGCGGACTGCAGCTGGTCGACGGCGTCCCGCTGACCCGTACGGCAGTGGCCCGCGACCCGTTCGATCCCGTCCGGCACTCCCGGGTCGCGGACGTGCTCGGCGCGCAGAGCAGGCGCAGCACGGGCGAACTCGCCCTGGACGTGGTGGAGCGGGGGCCCGACGCGGTCGCCGCGGCGCTGCGGGAGAGCCCGGCCGAGACCGTGGTCTGCGACGCCACCGAGAACGCACATCTGCACACGGTCGCGAGGGCCGCCGCCCGCCTCGCCGCCGAGGAACAGCTCCGCTGGGTGGCGCTGGACTCCGGCCCGTTCGGCGCCGCCCTCGCCGGTGAGCTGGGCCTGCGCCCCACAGGCGGCCCGCCCGCCCGCATCCTGGCGGTCGTCGGCAGTGTCACCGACCGCACCCGCACCCAGCTCACCCGCACGGAAACCGCGCTCGACGCCCGCTGGGCCGACCTGGACCCCGCCGCCCCGGACCCCGGCGCCGTACTGGCCCGGTTGCGCGCGGCGGCAGCGGAGGGCGCCACGGTGCTGGGCGTCCGGGTGGCCCCCGTCCCGCCTGCCACCGCCACCGGATCCGCCACCGGGGCCGCTGCCGGATCCGCCCCGTGCGCCGCCGCCCGCATCCTGCGCGCCCTCGCCGAGATCGCCCGTCGCGCGGTCACCGAGCTGTGCCCCGGCGGCCTGTACGCCTCGGGCGGCGATGTCGCCGCCGCGGTCACCTCGGCACTCGGCGCCGACGGCTTCGCCATCGAGACCGAGGTGCTGCCGCTCGCCATCGCGGGGCATCTGGTGGGCGGCCCCCACGACGGTCTGCTCTTCGCCACGCCGTCTGCGGACTGGACGTCGAGGTCAACGCGGTCGGCACCCCCGGTGAGGCACGCTTCGAGCCCGGCACCATCGACGTGCTCGACCTCGGGATCGCCCCCGGCGATCTCCCCTGGGGCACGGTCGACGCGGTGGCGGGCCGTTCCGCCGTGGCGGCGATCGAGGCCGCCACCAGCGCCGCGCTGGCCGGCGAGGTCGACGGCATCGTCACCTCACCGATCAACAAGGAGGCGATCTGGGCCGCCGGTTCACGGCACCTCGGCCACACCGAAATGCTCGGTGAACTCACCGGCGCCGCACACTTCGACACCATGTTCGTGGTCCGCGGCCTCAAGATTTTCTTCACCACCCGCCATGTCTCGCTGCGCAAGGCGCTCGACCAGATCACCGAGGAGCGGGTCGCCGCGAGCATCCGTCACGCCGTCACCGCACTGCGCGTCTTCGGCCATGACGCCCCGCGGCTCGCCGTGGCCGCGATCAATCCGCACGGCGGCGAGGGCGGCCACTTCGGCGACGAGGAGATCACCGTCCTGCGCCCGGCGGTGGAGAAGGCGGCCGCCGAGGGGCTGGGCGCCGTGGGCCCGATCCCCGCTGACTCGGTCTTCCACCAGGGCCTCGAAGGCCGCTTCGACGGAGTGCTGTCCCACTTCCACGACCAGGGCCATATCCCCGCCAAGACCGTCGACTTCGACGGCACCGTGTCCGTCACCGTGGGCCTGCCGGTCCTGCGCACCTCCGTCGATCACGGCACCGCGTTCGACATCGCCGGGAGCGGCCGCGCCTCGTACGGCACCATGGCCGCCGC
Organism: Streptomyces sp. NPDC047049; assembly: GCF_040643995.1. Taxonomy (NCBI): domain Bacteria; kingdom Bacillati; phylum Actinomycetota; class Actinomycetes; order Kitasatosporales; family Streptomycetaceae; genus Streptomyces; species Streptomyces sp. NPDC047049. Next base: position 402,138 of record NZ_JBEYVM010000004.1, read on the forward strand.
CTTCCGTGCCGCCGCCGGCTTCAGCCGCTTCACCGACCGGATCCGCGCCGCCTACGGAACGGTGGTCGCCCCGTGACGGACACCGGCCCGCAGCCGATCCCGCAGTCACCGCCCGCGGCACGCGCGACGCCTGCGCCGCCCGCCAAGCGCTGGGCCTACGTCATCCCGGTCGCCGCCATCATGTACATGCTGGCGTACCTCGACCGGAACAACGTCTCCGTCATCCTCCCCTACATGCACGGCGATCTGCGGCTGTCCAACGCCGACAAGGGGCTGGTCGGCGGCGTCTTCTTCCTCGGCTATGTCTTCCTGCAGATCCCGGCCGCGATCCTCGCCCAGCGCTGGAGCGCCCGGAAGACCGTGCTGCTCCTCATGGTGGCGTGGGGCGTGGCCGCGTCGCTCTCCGGCCTCGTCCGGACCACGTCGCAGTTCTACGTGGCCCGTTTCGTGCTGGGCCTCTTCGAGGGCGGCGTCTGGCCCGCCGTACTCATCCTGCTCGCCTCGTGGTTCCCGCTGCGGGAGCGGGCCCGGGCCAACGCCCTGTGGATGGCCTGCCTGCCGCTCTCCTCGGTACTGATGGCGCCGTTGTCGGGGTGGATGCTCGACCAGGGCAGCTGGCGCTGGGTGCTGGTGCTGCAGGGTGTCCCGCCCCTGGTGTGGGCGGTGGTCTGGTGGTTCACGGTCGCCGACCGGCCGGCCCGGGCCCGGTGGATCTCCCGCGCCGAAGCCGACCACGTGGAGCGGGCGATCGCCGCCGACGAAGCAGCCAAACCGCCGGCGGGCGGCGGCTCGTACCTCGACACGGTCAAACAGAAGCCGGTGCTCGTCCTCATCGGTGTCTACTTCTTCTGGATCACCGGCTTCTACGGCTTCAACCTGTGGCTGCCGGCGGTCATCAAAGAGCTGACGCACGACGGCTCGTCCACCGAGGTCGGACTGCTCACCGCGATCCCGTTCACCGTGGCACTGGCCGTGATGATCGCCAACGCCGCCTGGTCCGACCGCACGGGCAGACGACGCCAGGCGGTGGCCGTCCCGCTCCTCGTGGGCATCGCCGCACTGCTGCTGGGACAGGCCGTGGACGGCGCCCTGCCCAGGATGCTGCTGCTGTGTGTGACGGCCGCCGCGGTCTACGCACCGTACGGACCGTTCTGGGCGATCCCCGGCGAGCTGCTGCGTTTCGAGGTGGTGGTCGTCGCGATGGGGCTGATCAACGCCCTCGGAAACCTCGGCGGCTTCGCCGGTCCCTACCTGGTCGGCCGGCTGACCGACGCCACCGGATCCAGCGTGACCGGCTTCGCGGTGCTGTCCGCCTTCCTCGCCGCGGCCGTGGCACTGGTGACCCTGGGCCTGCGACCGGCCGTACACCCCGTACGGCAGCCGGCCAGGGAGGCACCGGAAGGAGCCTGAGGCCTGGCGGACGCGCTTTCCGGGCCGGCTGAATACTGAATACCCGGCATACCTTCGGTGTCGTTGTTTGTCGATGTGCCGCACGCATTTCGACGGTCAGCCGAATTCAAAAAAATGATTGATGTGACTTTCTCCGCCGTTCTTCGTCACCTCGAACGGGCGACACCTGTAAGGCAATTCCCGGCGTACTGGACCACGTCAGGAGCGTTCGCCCGTCCTCGTGGCAGAACTACCCCACTGAGGGTGAACGGGCCCATCCCGCCAGGGCGTTGGGAGTGTGCGAGCCCCGCGGAAGAGGTCCGTTCGGCGTCGGCCTGACCGGGTGCGCCCTTTGTGCGGGTCGGGAAATGGTTACTCCGACCTGCGCAATTAATGATGAGTCAGGTTTTGGGAGGTTCTGTGAAGGTGATTCCTGAAAACGTCGATATACCCCTTTGATCCTCCTGAGGAGCACACATGCGCATCCGCGCCGCGATCGCAGCCAGCGCCCTGGCCACCACTATCGTCATGGGCGGTGCGAGCGCCGCCCTGGCTCACGGCAAGGACCGCCACCACCACAACCACCACGGTCACTACGCTTCCTGCTGGCTCTCCGCGGCCGTCCTCCACCACGTCGGCCCGGTCTTCAGCGAGGGCTGCGAGAAGGGCGGCTGGGGCGGCGGCGACAAGCGGTAATCCAGAGCGCTGTCCAGCCGGTGCCGGCCGAGAGGACCAGGGGTCCTCTTCGGCCGGCACCGGCTGTATGTCCGGGCTGCTCGCCGGCCCGGAGTCTGTGTCAGCCGGGGACGTCGAACCGTTTGAGGGTCGGTCCCTTCCTGCCGTTCACCGGTGCGCGAGACATGGCCGCGGGGGCCGGGAGACGGCTGCTCTCGGGCCCCTCAACAGCGGTCGGCCCGGGGGCTGTTGCCCGCCGTCTGCGGACGCTCGCGACCAGCCCCGCGCCGGCCAGCAGGGTCAGACCTGCCATCGTGCCGAAGCCCATGAACACCAGGGGCTTGGTCCCCGTCCCCCCCTCGGCGGGCTTCGCGGCCGGCCTGGCGGCACGGTCCACGGCCGAGGCCGAGGCCGACCCGAAGGCGGCGCACACCGCGACGAGCAGAGCGGCGAGGAGAGCGACGGGGAGATGCCCACGGCAAAGACGGCCCAGCGGGCCGGGGGCGGGTGGTGCGGTCATGCGATGCTCACTTGTCCGCCTCGGCAGGGAGGCTGCTGGATCGAGGATGTGCCGGATCCCAGCGTTTCCGGCTGCGGCCGGAAGAGCGTGCCGTGGAAGGCAGAAGAGTGAAGGCGACCGCCCATCCGAGTGGTGACCGCCCCCGCGGTGCATCCCGGCGACCCGCCCGTTCGCCCAACGAAGCGCTCTGGACGGGCCCGAGAGCCTGCTGCTGGCTGCCGGCGGCGAAACCACGGACAAGGTCCTCGCCGCCCTGTTCCGTAACCTGCTGGGGTGCGGCTCCGGCCGGGCGAGGGCACGGCACGGTCTGCGGGTACTGCCTGAGGGCACTGCCCGAGGCGCACGTGTCCCACGAATCCCCCACGGTTTCCTCAACGCCCCCGGAGCAGAGGGGGACAGGTCAGCCGGCGGGCGTCAGTGGCCGGCGCAGGACGTAGAGGCCGACGGTGACGGCGAGCGCGATGTCGCAGGCGGAGAAGGCCAGGCCCGCGCCGCGCAGGCCGAGCGCCAGCGTGAGCGCTCCGACGCCGACGACCGGCAGGGAGATTCCGAGGTAGGCCACGAGGAAGAAGGCCGAGATGGTGCCGCCGCGGTGCTCGGGCGGTGCCGCGCGGCCCACGGCGGTCAGGCCGGCGCGGAACGCCAGGCCCTGGCCCGTACCGCCGCACACCGCACCGATGACCAGCAGCGGCAGTGAGGTCACGGCCAGCGAGGTGGCCACGAGCACGAGACCCGCCACCAGCACCAGGCAGCCGCCCGGCAGGGCCCTGCGCACACCGATCCGTTCCGTGAGGGACTGGCCGGCCGTCGATCCCAGGAACACCGTGAAGACGATGAGGCCGGCGACGGCCAGATTGTGGACGCCCAGGGTCTGGCCGACGAAGCTCGGTGCGACCGCGGTGAACAGCCCCAGGAGGGAGAAACCGGCGAAGGCGGCGACGGCCGACGGGGTGAAGACGCCCCGCACTTCGGGCGGCAGCCGAAGGCCCTGGGGCCGCAGTCTCCGCGGGCGGTGCGGAGGCCCGACGGTCTCCGGCAGGAGCCAGGTCGCCGCGGCGGCCACGGCCACCAGCGTCAGGTGCGCCAGAAAGGGCAGGGTCAGCGGCCACGGTGCGTACTGGGCCAGCAGGCCCGACAGCAACGGGCCGCAGCCGAGACCGCCCATGTTCGCCGCGGTGGCGGCGAATCCCGCCCGCGCCTCCTGGCCCGGCCTCGCGAGTTCCAGCACACACGCCGTGGCGGCGCCGCTGAACAGCCCCGCGGCGAACCCGGACAGCACCCGCCCCAGCAGCAGCATCGGCAGCCCGCCCTCGAAGATGAAGCACAGGGCGCTCGCCGCCGACAGCCCCAGGGCACAGAACAACACCGGGCGCCGGCCCACCTCGTCGGAGAGATGGCCCGCGAGGAGGAGCACCGTGATCACGCCGAGGGCGTACACCGCGAAGACCACGGTCACCATCAGCTCGGAGAATCCCAGCTGCTCGCGGTAGAGCCCGTACAGCGGGGTGGGAAGCGTCGTCCCGGCCATGCCGATCGCGAACACGCCCGCCGCTACCGGATAGCCGAGCCGCCGGGGGCCGCCCGTGGCATCGCTGATCATGGTCCCCAACGTAGGCGCCCGTTCGCCGTGGCGTCGAGAACCGCGGCAAGGACCCGCGGGCCGGGCCGTGGACGGCACGCACATGGTGCCCCCGCGCGCGGCGGGGGCACCTTCAGTGCGCCTGAACCGGACGGTCAGTGCTGGGCGGTGGGCGCGTTGGCCGCCGTGACGTTGACGGCGGCCCAGGCCTTGTCCACCGTCTTGTACTCGGTGCTCCCGGCGCCGTACAGGTCCTTGGCCGCGTGCAGCGTCGCGGCCCGGGCGTCGTGGAAGTCGGTCGTGGAGACCATGTACCGGGTGAGCGCCCGGTAGAAGATCGCCGTCGCCTTGTTCCGGCCGATGCCGGTCACCTTCGAGCCCTTGTAGGTGGCGGAGTCGTAAGCGACGCCACCGATCGTCTTCTTGCCGCTGCCCTCGGCGAGAAGGTAGTAGGCGTGCGAGGAGACACCGGAACCGCCGTGCACCTCTGTGTCGTAGGACGCCTTCGACCAGTAGTCGACCGTGCTCTCGAGCTTGTCGAGGGACGGCTTGTCCAGGCGGCGCAGGAACTTCTGGTCGAGGCCCAGCTTCTCGCCCAGCAGGTAGTTCGGCGGGTTCTTCGGGTTGTTGGCCGAGAACTCGACCGCGCTGCCGAAGATGTCCGCCAGCGACTCGTTGAGGGCGCCGGGCTCGCCGAACGCGTTCCCCTCCTCGTCGGTGCGGGTGGGCTGCAGGTTGGCCGTTGCCTCGACGACACCGTGGGTGAGCTCATGGCCGGTGACGTCCAGGACGACCAAGGGCTTGGTGAACGTCTTGCCGTCGCCGTCGCCGTAGAGCATGCAGCCGCAGTCCGGGTTCCAGTAGGCGTTGCCCACCTTCTGGCCGAAGTGCACCAGGGCGTGCGCCCCGCGGCCGTCGTTCTTGATGCCGTTGCGGCCGAAGGTCTTCTTGTAGAAGTCCAGGGTGCTGGTGACGCCGTACTGGGCGTCAACGGCGGCGGTGGTCCGGTCGTTCGTGGTGCCGTTGCCCCAGCGGTTGGTGGTGCTGGTGAACGCCTTGCCGTCGGTGACCTTCTTCGCCTCCTTATTACCGGCGTCCCGGGTCTCGGTGTTCCCGCGGGTGGGGTCCTTGAGGGTGAAGGACTTCTGCGCGGTCCGGGTGGTGGACAGCGGCACCTTGCCGACGAAGAGGGAGGCACCGGAGCCGGTGGCCGCGGACGGGAAGCCGGCGCTCCCGGCCGCCTTTTCCGTGGCGGACGGGGCGGCCGGGGCGGTGGAACCCAGCCCGGTGGCGGGGCTGAGCCGTTCGCCCCGCGCACGCAACTTGGCCTGGACGGCGGGGGACAGGAAGGAGTCGTCGGCCGCGGTGTTGCTGAGCACCGCACCGGATGCCGCGTCGAGGACGAGCGTACGGGCGCCGCCGGCCTCGGAGGTGCGGCTGTCGGCCACCTGTACCCGGTAGGCCAGCGTGGTCCGGTTCGCGCGGGCGTCCACGACCAGTTCGGGCTCGCCGGCGCGGCCCTTCGCCACGGCGGCGGCCTTGGCTTTGGCCTGACCGGCCGACAGCTTCGGGTGCGCGTCGGGCACATCGACCTGGTGACGGTAGGCCCGGGTCACGCTCTCGTACGCCGACTTGGCGGTCAGGTGGATGACGAGGTCACCACCGAGCACCGGCAGCCCGCGGTGCGTGCGGACGAAGCGGACATGCGCTCGCCCGTCCGGATCGATGAGCGTGTCCGTGACCTTGAGGGTGTCCTTCTTGCCGACTCCGGTGGCCGAGGCGTGGGCGTACGCGGCGGCGCGGGCCGCTGCCACGGCCTTCTGGGGAGCGGGAGTTGAGGCGGAGGGGGAAGCGGCCGGCGAGGCCGCAGGGCCGGCGAAGGCGCTGCCCGCCGCCCCCGCGGTGAGGGTGGCGGCCGTCGTCACGGCGACGGCGATGGCCAGACGGTGCCCGCGTATGTGGGGTCTACGCACTGCTGTGGGTCCTTAGCGCTGCGGGGGCGGTCGGCTGGCCAACCGCCCGTACGCGCGGTGCTGTTGTGCACCACGGGGGCCGTGGGGCCCCGCGCAAACCCTGGTATGTCTGGCATGAGCATGTAAAGCAAAATGATCAGAATGCGAGATTTATGTGCGAGATTTAACAAATGGCGAACTTTAGGTGGCCAGAAGATGACCAACAGTGCTCCATGGGGAGAGACATGGAGCGGCGCCACTTGGTTGCTCGGGAACCGCGCCGAACTGTGAATCGCGGGCGATTCGACGCCGACTGCCCTGTCCGGCCTGCCCTGCCCGCCCTGTCCGGGACGGCCTTCGCGTGAAGGCGCGTCGATGCGCGGCAGCGTGGGGCCGGGGCCGGGCGCTGAGGAGGTGGAGGTGCGGGGGAGGCGCGGGGGGGGGAGAGAGAGACGCGGGGAGCCCCGGGGCGGCGAGCTGAAGGCCGTCGGCCGGTTATGTGGGCGACGCGGCGGCCGTCGAGGTAGTGCCGGGGGCCGTAGGGCGTCGGCCGCCCGACACCCTGCGGGTACCGGTGATCAGAGTGCCCCCGCGCTCACCGGTGGGGCCGCGCCGGCCGGAGCGGCCGCGCCGACCCGTGGGGGCCGCGTTGATCGTTCGGGCCGTGCGGACCGTCCAGTGCCGTGCTGACCGTCCGGGCCGTGGCGGGCTACCGGTGGAAAAGTTCCTCCAGGGAGGCCTCGGCTCGTTCTCCGCCGCGGGCGGCTTCGACGACGGCCTGGTGGAAGGCGCGGCTGGCTTCTTCGGAATGGCACGGGACGGGGCTGCCGGCCATGGTGTACCAGTCCGCGGCTCCGGTGTATTGCACAGCTACATGAGCCAGGTCGTCCGACCAGGTCGTATGGATGGTCAGGTCGCCGTTGATCACGCCGATCTCCGCGGTGTGCACCGCGCCGGGTAGGGCGTGGATCCCGACAGTGGTCCAAGATGCCCAGGTCATGATGGTCCCCTCGGCGACAAGGGCCCCGGCCGGCGGCCGGGCGCGGTGACTCAAGTTTGGCACTTGAGGTGCGGGAGCGCACCGCATGCGGCGGCACGGATTCCGCTAGCGGCGCGTGGGCCCGGCGGACCCCGCTTCCGGTGAGTCGTACGCGCGGGCACCCAGGGCGCCGGGCGCCGCCGGGCCGGGGAGTGCCGATGCCGCGGCGGAAGCTCAGTCGATGACCGTATGGAAGAAGGTGACGGCGGCCCCGAAGGCGGCGCCGCCGACGAGAGTGGCGGAAGCCGGGGTGCCGCCGTTGAAGAAGGTGAGCACACCGGCGCCGATAGCGGTGAGGGCGCCGAGCAGGAAGATGACGGCGGAGCGCTGACTCAGCAGGGTTGATCTGTTGTCGGACACATCAACTCCGATCTGCGCGGGAGCGACGGATCGCTCGGTGCGGATGCTGATGCTCTGACTGATCTTCTCATCCCACTCACCGGATTTTCGGCAGCACACGAGAAAATTCGCAAAGAGTCACGGAACGGGTCACGGGAAGAGCCGCGGAATGAATCAAGGGGAGCCTGCGGGCGGGGGGCGGACGCGGAGGCCGGGCGGTCGCCGAACTCCCGCTGGACGGCGGGCCTTGTGGTGTGGTCCGCCGGCCCAAGGGTGAGCTGCCTGGGCTGATGGGCCGGGCGGCGGTGATCCGGGGTTTCCTTGCACCGGTCGCGTCTGCGAACGCGTCTCAGTGTTCGGTGCCGCTTCCCTCCGGGGCGGGTCTCCCGCGGCCCGGTACCTGGCGGGTGATCGCGAGGACCGCCATGTCGTCGTCGCGCGGCCCGCCGGTCCAGTGCTCGACATCCGCCGCCAAGCGGTCGATCAATTCCCGGGGGCCCCGGAACGGGCCGTGGTCCGACAGCTGCGTCGCGGGGTCGTAGAACGTTCCGGCGTGGTCCCTGGCCTCCGTCACGCCGTCGGTGATCAGCAGCAGTGTGCTGCCCGCCGGGAACGGCCAGTCGGTGGGGCCGGTCCGTGCCGCGCCCAGGGCGCCCATCCCCAGGGGAAGGCCGGGATCGTCGACCTCCAGTGCGCGCACCTGGTCGTCGTGGCAGAGGTAGGGCGCGGGGTGGCCGCAGTTCAGCAGCCGCAGCCCTGCCGCCCCCGGGAGGACTTCGCAGATCAGGGCCGTGATGAAGCCTTCGAGCCGGTTCTCCTCCGAGGTGTGCTCGCTCTCCCGCAGCAGTGCGTGCTCCATCCGGCCGGCCAGCGCCCTCAGATCCAGCTCCTGCTCGGCGGCCTCACGGAACGCACCCAGCAGCACCGATACCGCGCTCACCGCCCCGAGCCCCTTGCCCCGCACATCGGCGATCATCAGCCGTACGCCGAACGGGGTGCGCTGGACGGCGTAGGCGTCGCCGCCGATCCGGGCCTCGCTCTGCGCGGCCTGGTAACGGGCGGCGATGGCCAGCCGGCCGATGCGTTCCGGCGGGGCGGGCAGCACGGCACGCTGGGCCGCCTCCGCCACCGAACGGACGACGTCCAGATGGCGTCCGTAACGGGCGATCACCCGATTGACCCCCACGCCCATGAGCGCGGCGAAGAGGGTGTTGACGAGCTCCAGATGGCCTTCGAGGTTATCGGCGGTGCCGTCCTTGACCGTCAGCGCGAAGACGCCCACGACGATGGCGGCGCCGATCGCCAGGGTGTGCCGCAGGGAGAGCAGCGCGCCGGCCGTGACGCCGGCGGCCGTCAGCATCGGGTCACCCCAGTAGTCCGCCGGTGAGAACGCATCCCAGGTGAGCCCTCCGGCGACCAGGACGCTCGGAGCGAACTGGACGTATCGGGGCCATCGCGGAGAGAAAGAGGACATAGGGATTCCTGACCAGCCGTCCATGTCGGGTAGCAGGAATATGCCTGGTTTGGGGAGATTTATGCAGCGTGCCCCGGTGGTCGGGCGAGGCCCGGGCTCGCCCGGCCTGCGCCCCTGCGCCCGCAGCCTGCCACCCCGGGGACGGCCGCACGGCGCCCCTGGGGACGGCCGCCCGGCACCCGGGGATGCGGATCCCGGCCCCTGGGGGTGCGGCCGCCCGGCAGCCGGGAACCATCCGTCCGGACCGGCGAATGCGGCCCCGGCGCCCGTGTCGCCGGGCGGTCCCGGCCGGCCGCCGGATAGCGTCGGGGCCCAGTGCAGCGCCGCCCCGCCGCCGCCCGACCACCGCGGCGCGGACCCCGCCGGGTGTCCGGGCGGCCGACGAGGAGGTGGGCCGTGACCACGTGGCCGGCCGTGGTGTTCGCCGTGCTCGCGGCGGCCAGCAATGCGCTGGCCACGGTCCTGCAGCGGCGCGCCGCCCGAACGGTCCCGCTGTCCGGTGGACTGCGCCTCGGCCTGCTCGTAGATCTGCTGCACCGGGCCGTCTGGCTCGGCGGGATGCTCGCGGTCGTCGCCGCGGCCTGCTTCCAGGCGCTGGCGCTGTCGCAGGGCGCACTGTCGGTGGTGCAGCCCCTCTTCGTCCTCGAACTGCCCCTCGCCCTGCTCATCGGACGGGTCCTGCTGGGCGGCCGGATCCCCCGCACCGGCTGGATCGGTGTGGGGCTGCTCGTCGTCGGGCTCGGATCCGCCCTCGCCGCCGCCGCGCCCACCCTCGGCACCACCCACGCCCCGTTCGACCGCTGGGTGCCCGCCCTGGTGGTCTGCGCCGCGGTGATCGCCACGGCGGTCGGTGCCGCGCTCCGCCGCGGGGCGGGCGGCGTACGGGCCGCCTGCTTCGCCGCGGCGACAGCGGTCGGGTACGCCCTCACCGCGGCCATGCTGAAGGACGCCACCCACGCCTGGCAGACCGGCGGCCCCGCCGCGTTCTTCAGCACCTGGCAGACCTACGGCTTCGCGGCCACCGGCGTACTGGCCATCTTCCTCCTGGAGAACGCCATGCAGTCCGGCCCGCTGACCGCCTCGCAGCCGGTCCTCACGCTCGGCGACGCGCTGGTGAGCCTGTCGCTGGGCGTCACCCTGTTCGACGAACGGGTACGGGCCGGCTGGTGGCTGCTGCCCGAGGCGCTGGGCGTCGGACTGGTCCTGTGGGGCGCGGTGCTGCTCTCCCGCGTCGCTCTGACCCAGGACCTGACAGGCGCCCAGGACACGACACCGGCCGCCGCCCGCGACGCCGGTACGGAGCCCGGACGCGCGGACACCTGAGCGCCGCGTGAATGTCACGGCATGACGTGCTTCCGGATCCGGCGGCCGAGTTCCGCGGCCGTGCGCAGCGCCACCGTCGCGGAGCCCTCGGCCACCCGCAGCCCCTCCCAGTCCTCGTAGGCGTAGGGGTCGCCACCGTGGACCTCGGCGTCCTGCGCAGCGCGGCGAGCAGCGAGGTGCGCTCGTAGGAGCCGCCGGCCAGGGCGAGTTGGCCGGTCTCCCAGAGCCGTACGACGGCCGGTCTCACGCCTTTGCCGCGCAGCCAAGCGCCGACCGACAGCTCACCCGTGGACGGGAAGGACCGTGAGCGCTTCCTGGCACCGGGCGACGGCATCGCCGTGGCCGAACAGGCCGGGCAGGCCACCGGAGTGCAGCAGGACGGTGCGCCGCCCGGGTACCACGCTTCCGTCCCGCACCGCCGCCCGCAGCCCGGCCAGCGCCCGCCCGGTGTAGACGGGGTCGAGCGCGATGCCCTCCGTACGGCCCGCCAGTGTCAGGGCGTCCATCGACTCCTCGGTCAACGTGCCGTAACCGGCGCCGACTTGGTCCTGCCGCAGACGCAGGCTCTCCGGCGCGTGGACGGTGCCGGACAGCGCGCTGACCAGGCCGGTGACGGTGCCCGCCGGGTCGCGCACCGCGCCGCAGTCGACGCCCAGCACCTTGCCGGGGCCGAGGGTGTCCACCAGGCCGGCCATCGTGCCCCCGGACCCCAGGGCGACGACGACGGTGTCCAGGTCGGGGGCCTGCCCGAGGAGTTCGCGCCCGCACTCGGCGTAGCCGTACGCGCCCACCGGGCTGGAACCGCCCAGCGGAATCAGCGCCGGGACGGCTCCCCGCTCCCGGAGCCGCGCGGCCACCTCCTCCGCCGCGGCCGTGAGCTGTGCGCCCCCTACTTCCCCGGCCCAGACGGCGGTGGCGCCGAAGAGGCCGTCGAGGACCAGATTCCCGGAGGCCGTGGAGCCGGCCGCACCGGCCAGCACCAGCACCACATCGAGCCCGAGCCGCGCGCCGGCGGCCGCGGTCAGCCGGGCGTGGTTGCTCTGGGCGGCGCCGGTCGTCACCAGGGTCGTGACGCCCTCGGCGAGCGCCGCACCGCAGATCCACTCCAGTTTGCGGACCTTGTTCCCGCCGCCACCGAGACCGGTGAGGTCGTCGCGCTTGACCCAGAGGTCGTCCGCCCCGAGCCCGAGCGCACGGGCCAGCCGCGGCGCCGGCTCCAGCGGCGTCGGCCAGGTCGCGAGCGCTGCCCGCCGGGGGGTGCCGTGCTCCGCACTCATCGTCATGCCCTTCCGTCTGTCCTGCGGTACCGGTCCGCCGGCCAGGGTGCCATGCCGTAGCCGGCGCGGGACCCCGCTCAGCCGGCCCCCGCTCAGCCGGCGGCCGTCCCGCCGCCGCCCGCCCCGGCGTCGTTCCATCAGGCCCGCGAACCTCGTCCGGGGCTGATCCCACAGGCGCCTCAGCCCGTCCCGCTGACGCTCTCCGGCGCGATGACGAAGAGGACCCGCTCCTCGTCGCGGCCGCCGTACCAGGGGTAGGGCGCGTTGAGGTACTTCTGGGCGAGCTGTTCGATGTGCTCGACCGCGCCTTCGGTCGTGGTCTCGACGACCCGGCCCCGTACCTGGAAGTAGCGCGCGGGGTGGTCCGGGTCGCTGACGGCGACGGCCACGCGGGGGTCGCGGGCGATGTTCTTGGTCTTCACATGGCTCCGGACGCTGTTGATCAGCACATGGGTGCCGTCGGTGTCGACCCAGGTCTGGGTCACCTGCGGGGAGCCGTCCGGCATCGAGGTGGCCAGAAAGCAGGTGCTCGGCCGGCGGAGCAGCGCGAGTAGTTCAGGGGAAAGGTGCACAGCGGTCTCCCGGCCGGTCGAGGGGGCGGAGGGCTCTTTGGTCTGCCGGTCCGCCGGACGTACCTTCTCACCCCCGCCTCTTCCTCTCTGCCGCCCGCCCCCTCTCCCATGGCCCGGTGCCGGGGGTGCGCAGCACTCACTTCCAGCCGCTATGCTTGCTGGATACAAGCAATGTATTCAGCGGACCGACCGCTGCACCGCGAAGGATCACGACGATGAGTAAGGGCACGGTCCACGCCTGCGACCGGGCTGCTGTGCAGGTCACCGCCTCGTCGGGGCTGGACGAGGCGGCCGCCGGACTGGGAACGGAGATCGTCCGATTCTCGCGCCTGATCGCCGCGTGGAAACAGCGCGCCAAGACCGACGGTGGCGCCGCCGACCGGGTGCTGCTGGCCAGGCTGGTCGTCGGCGGGGACCAGCGGGCGACCGATCTGGCCGCCGACGCGTTCCTCGATCTGTCGACCGTCAGCCGCCAGGTGCGCTCGCTGGTCGAGCGAGGGCTGGTGACCCGTCGCCCCGACCCGGAGGACCGCCGCGGGTCCTTGCTGGCGGCGACCGACGCGGGGCGCGCGGCCTTCGCGCACTACCGCCGTCAGCGGGATGCCGAACTGGCCGCGCTGCTCGAACCGTGGTCGCCCGAGGACCGGGCCGACCTGATCCGGCTGCTGGGCCGTCTCAACGAAGACATGGCAGAACGACAACACACACGGCTGGGCCCCGGGGGAGACCAGGGCGGCGCCGTGGAGCAGGGAGACATACGTACATGAGCACAGCCACCTCCCCACCCGCCGCGGGAGCCGAGGCGATACCCGAACCCGGAATCCTGAGTCACCGTCAGATCCTCACCATCCTCAGCGGCCTGATGCTGGGGATGTTCCTGGCCGCGCTCGACCAGACCATCGTCAGCACGTCGATCCGGACCATCGCCGACGATCTGCACGGCCTCAGCGAGCAGGCCTGGGCGACCACCGCCTACCTGATCACCTCGACGATCGCCACCCCGCTGTACGGCAAGCTGTCCGACCTGTACGGCCGCAAGCCGTACTACCTGGCCGCGATCAGCATCTTCGTCGCGGGTTCGGTGCTGTGCACGTTCTCCACCTCGATGACCGAACTCGCCGCCTTCCGGGCGGTGCAGGGCCTGGGCGCCGGCGGTCTGATGTCGCTGGCGCTGGCGATCATCGGTGACATCGTCCCGCCCCGCGAACGCGCCCGGTACCAGGGCTACATGCTGGGCACCTTCGCCACTTCCAGCGTGGCCGGCCCGCTGATCGGCGGGGCGCTCGCCGGACAGGACCAACTGCTGGGCATCACCGGCTGGCGCTGGGTCTTCCTGGTCAACGTACCGATCGGCATCATCGCGCTGTTCGTGGTCGCGAAGGTGCTCAACATCCCGCACACCCGGCGCGATCACCGCATCGACTGGTGGGGGGCGCTCACCATCTCCGTCGGCGTCGTACCGCTGCTGCTCGTTGCGGAGCAGGGCCGGGAGTGGGGCTGGGACTCGTCCCGGTCGCTCGCCTGTTACGCCATCGGGGTCGTCGGCATCATCGCCTGGATCTTCGTCGAGCGCCGGATCGGCGACGACGCGCTGATCCCGATGCGGCTGTTCCGCAACGGGACCTTCAGCAAGACCAGTCTGCTGTCCGTGCTGATCGGTATGGGCATGTTCGGCGGGATGCTGATGATCCCGCAGTACCTCCAGATCGTGAAGGGCGCCAGCCCCACCAAGTCCGGCCTGGAAATGCTGCCGCTGATGGCGGGCATGTTCATCGCCTCCATCGCGTCGGGCCAGATCACCGCCAAGACCGGCCGCTACAAGATCTTCCCGATCATCGGCACCGCGCTGATGATCGCGGCGATGCTGCTCTTCCACTTCCGGGTCCAGTGGGACACCCCGCTGTGGGAGACCATGGTCTACATGCTGGTCTTCGGCCTGGGCCTGGGCGGCTGTATGCAGACCCTGGTGCTGGCCGTGCAGAACGCGGTGCCGCCGCGGGACATGGGCGTGGCGACCGCCTCGTCCACCTTCTTCCGGCAGATGGGCGCCACGGCAGGTACCGCGATCTTCCTGTCCGTGCTGTTCAGCACGGTCGGCGACAAGATCTCCTCGGCGTTCAAGGACGCCGCGTCCACCGAGCGTTTCCAGGCCGCACTGCACGATCCCGCGGTACTGCGCGACCCGGCCAACAAGCCCGTGCTGGACATGCTCAAGCACCCGGGCAACGGCAACTCCTCGGGCGTGCTCAGCGATTCGTCGTTCATCCAGCACCTCGATCCGCGGCTGGCCGAGCCGTTCAAGCGCGGCTTCGCCGACTCGATGCACACCGTGTTCCTGATGGGTGCGGTCGTCGTCGCCCTGGCCTTCGTGCTGATGTGGTTCATCAAGGAGATGCCGCTGCGGCAGATCTCCGGTCTGCAGGCACGTGCGCAGGCCGATGCCGAGGCGGAGTCCGCCAAGGGCGCGGGGGACGCCGTCGACGGCGCGGCGAACGGAGCCGAGGACGCGGCCGGACACACCGGCGCTGCCGATCCGCAGGCGCCGGCCGATGCCCCGGCCGCCGACGCCGTACCGGTCCTCGCCGCGGCCCCCTCGGCCTCCGCGGACCGCGCGACCGGCACCAGCGGCCCGGTGATCCGGGGAACCGTCCGGGACGGCGACGGCAGGCCGGTGGCGCAGGCCGCGGTCACCCTGATCAGCGTCGGCGGCCGCCAGCTCGGCCGGACGTCGACCGCGGCCGACGGCGGCTACGCCCTGCCCACGACGGGCGCCGGCACCTACGTACTGATCGGCTCCGCCGGGGCACGCCGGCCGCAGGCCGTGACCGTGGTGGTGGGCGGAGAGCCCGTCGCGTTCGACCTGACCCTCAGCGGCGCGGCCGGTCTCTGCGGCGAGGTCCGCGAGGAGAAGGGCGACGAACCGGTGCCCGGCGCACTCGTCGTGGCCACCGACGTACGCGGCGAGGTCGTGGCCTCGGGCGTGGCCGGCCAGGACGGCGGCTTCGCGTTCGGTGAGCTGACCCCGGGCAGCTACACCCTGGCCGTCAGCGCCGAGCAGCACCGCCCGTCCGCCCTCCAGGTGGAGGTCACCTCGGGCAGCCGCAACTGGTACGAGGTCCGGCTGACGCCCGGCGCCCAGGTCCGCGGCACCGTCCGTACGGCGCGCGGCGGCCCGGTGGACGACGCCCGGGTGACCCTGCTGGACCCGGCGGGCAACGTGGTGGCCAGCGCCACCAGCGGTCAGGACGGTGAGTACGTCTTCACCGACCTCGACAGCGGCGAGTACACCCTGATCGCCGCCGGCTATCCGCCGGTCGCCACCCCGCTGCACCTGGGGGCGGACGGGAACAGCGCGTTCGACATCGAGCTGAACCACGACCCGGCGAGCTGACGGACGTCGGTAGGGACGGACCTCGACAGAGAAGGCCGTCGGTAGGGGTGGACGTCGGTCGATGCGGGGGAGTCGGCAAGGGTGAGGGGCCCGGTGCGGGGAGCGCCGGGCCCCTTGGCCGTGTTGGTGGACCGGCCCGGAGCGGCGGGGCGGTGCTCACCGGCCGCGGCGCCCCCCCCAGCCGCTGCTGCCCCTCGGCAGGGGCGCTCACCAGCGCGAGCGCCCCCGCCGGGTTTGGCGCCGCGGCCCCCCGCTACGTAAAGTTCCGCCGAAGCGTGAATAGAACACACGATCCCAGGGAAGCGGCAGCGGCGATGACGGTGACCGAAACAGGCCGGGCCGATGGCACGGGTATCGACTCGGAGCGGATGGCGGTCTGCCTGAGCGTGCTGGAGGAGCTCGACGCGCTGCCCGTCGACCACCCTGACGCGATCGCGATACGGCGCGCCACTGCCGGGATCTACCGCAAGGTCAAGCAGCGCCGCCGGCAGGAACGCCGGGCGGCCAAGACCGCCAACGACCGTGCGGTGACCGCGGCCACGGCCACCGGTGCGCCCGACCGGATCGACGACGAGACCCAGGGACTGGCCCTCACCAGCTCCGTGACCACTCAGATCGCCGGCATCCTGCAGCGCCCCAGGTCCTGCTACACCTGCAAGTCGCGCTACGTCGAGGTCGACGCGTTCTACCACCAGCTGTGCCCGCCGTGCGCCACGGAGAACCGGTCCCGCCGCGATGCCCGCACGGACCTCACCGGCCGGCGCGCACTGCTCACCGGCGGCCGGGCCAAGATCGGCATGTACATCGCCCTCCGCCTGCTGCGCGACGGCGCCCACACCACCGTCACCACCCGCTTCCCGAACGACGCCATCCGCCGCTTCAAGGCGATGCCGGACAGTGCGGAGTGGCTGCACCGGCTGAAGATCGTCGGCATCGATCTGCGCGACCCGGCCCAGGTCATCGCGCTCGCCGACACGGTGAGCGCCGAGGGCCCCCTCGACATTCTGATCAATAACGCCGCCCAGACCGTACGCCGCTCTCCCGAGGCGTACGGACAGCTGATCACCGCCGAGTCCGCCCCGCTGCCCGCCGGGGAGCTGCCCGCCTCCGTCGTCCTCGGCCACTTCGGCAGCGGCGCGCCCGCCGCCCTCACCGCCGCCTCCGCCACCGCCGGCGCGCTGAGTGCCGAGGACATCACCGCCCTCGCCCTGACCACGGGCTCCGCCACCCCCGCCCGCATCGAGGCGGGCACCGCGATCGACGCCGGCGGCCTCGTACCGGATCTGCACCCGACCAACACCTGGATCCAGAAGGTGGACGAGGTCGACCCCATCGAGCTGCTGGAAGTCCAGCTGTGCAATATGACCGCGCCCTTCCTGCTGGTGAGCAAGCTGCGCCCGGCGATGGCGGCGGCCCCCGCACGCCGTAAGTACGTGGTGAACGTCTCGGCGATGGAAGGCCAGTTCAGCCGCGGCTACAAGGGCGCCGGCCATCCGCACACCAATATGGCCAAGGCGGCGCTGAACATGCTCACCCGCACCAGCGCCCGGGAGATGCTGGAGACCGACGGCATCCTCATGACGGCCGTGGACACCGGCTGGATCACCGATGAGCGCCCGCACCCCGACAAGATGCGCCTGGCCGAAGAAGGCTTCCACGCCCCCCTCGACCTGGTCGACGGCGCGGCCCGGGTGTACGACCCGATCGTCCGCGGTGAGGCGGGCGAGGATCTGTTCGGCTGCTTCCTGAAGGACTACGCGCCCGCGGCCTGGTGATCCGGGCCGCCGTCCGCCGCGGACCGGGCGTCACCGGTGAGCGGCGTGGCCGGCGGCTCCCTGCGGCTTCCCGGTTCGGGAAGGGCGGTACGCAGCCGGCCCAGCAGGGCTCTGGCCGCAGGACCGGCGGGCCCCTCCGTCCGCCAGACCAGGGCGACCCGGCCGCGCAGCCGCGGCCCGGTGATCTCCAGCGTCCGCAGCCCGGCGGCTGACGCCTCGTGCGCCGGCAGCGCCGGGAGGACGGCCACGCCGAGGCCACGGGCCGCGAGCCGTGCCAGCACCGGCAGGACGGACGCCTCGAAGGCGATGCGGGGCCGGAACCCGGCCTGTGCACAGGCGCGTTCGAGCACCCCGCGCAGACCGGTGCCGCGCGGCAGGCTGATCAGCGGGCGCTCGCGGAGCGCGGCCAGCGGCACGCTCGTACGGCCGGCGTGCGCCGCCAGGAGGGGGTCGCCCGGCGCCACGGCGGCGACCAGGGGGTCGTCGATCACGAGTTGGTAGGAGAGGCCGGCCGGTGGCCGCTCGTCCGCCAGCCCGGTCACGGCGATGTCGAGTGCGCCGCCGAGCAGTGCCGCGAGCATCCGCTCCGCCGTCTCTTCGGTGAGGGAGATCTCGACCTGCGGATGCGCATCGTGGAAATCGGCCAGCAGCGACGCCAGATCGAATCTGCGGGTACCGGCGCCGGAGACCAGGCCGACCCGGACCCGACCGCGCAGCAGCCCGCTGAACTCGTCCACGGTCTGCCGTATCTCGTCCACGGCGGCGAGCGCCGCCCGCGCATGGGCGAGGACGGCCCGGCCCACCTCCGTCGTGGTCACCGTACGGCCGGAGCGGTCCAGGAGCGGCTGCCCCAACTCCCGTTCGAGCTGCCGGATCTGGGCGCTCACCCCGGGCTGCGCCAGATGCAGCCGGGCAGCCGCACGGGTGAAGCCGGCCTCCTCCACCACCGCGACGAAGTACTGCAGCTGCCGAAGTTCCATAACTGCTAATTCTAGAGAGGAGAAGAGCCAGCTCTTGGACTTATGGACGAGCGCACAAGATCCTGGAAGCCGGAGGCAGTTCACGAGAGGAACCCTCATGGGGGAGGAGCAGCCGGATGAACATCGAAGCGGCGATCGCGGCCGAACGCCGGGAACTGGCCGACCTGTTGGACGGCCTGACGGCCGAGCAGTGGGCGGCGCCGACACTGTGCGCGGGGTGGCGGGTACGCGAGGTCGCGGCCCATATGTCAATGGGGTTCCGCTACTCGCTCCCCAAGGTGGCCGCCGAACTCGTCCGAGCCCGCGGCAGCATCCACCGGATGGCCGACCGGTGCGCCCGCAGGGACGCGGCGGCCGCCACCACGGGTGAACTCGCCGGCTTCCTGCGGGACCACGCACATCACCCCTGGACACCGCCCGTCGGCGGCCTCGCGTCGGCGCTGGGGCACGACGTGGTCCACGGCCTGGACATCACGGTCGCCCTCGGCCTCGGCCGCCGCGTTCCCGAGGACCGGGTACGCCTCCTCCTGGAGAAGGTCACCCCCAGGTCCGCCAGGTTCTTCGGAGCCGACCTCAGCGGTGTCGAGCTTCGCGCCGACGACCTCGACTGGTCCTTCGGGACCGGCACACCGCTGACCGGCGCCGCCCAGGACCTGCTGCTGGTCGCGTTCGGCCGCAAGCTCCCGCCGGGCCGCCTCCACGGGGAGCGGCAGCACCGGTACGCCGCCGGCTGAGACCGGCCGACGGCCCGGCGGCGGCTCCAGGACCTGTCTTCGGGCCCTTGCCGCCACACGGCAACCGCCGGTCTCGCCGCACCGGCCCCCGGCGCCCGCGCGGCACTGCCGGGATCAGCCCTCCAGCCCGTGGCGCGCCAGCAGCGGCGCGAGGTCCGGGTCCCGGCCGACCACCGCACGGAACGCCCCCAGCGGGTCGACGCTGCCGCCCTTGCCGAGCAGTTTCCGGCGGAAGATCTCACCGCTCTCGCGGATCGTCCTCCCGTTCTCGCGGAACCAGCGCACGGTGTCGGCGTCCAGCACTTCCGCCCAGCGGTAGCCGTAGTACCCGGCCGCGTAGCCGCCGCTGAAGATGTGGGCGAAGTAGCCGGTGCGATAGCGCGGCGGGATCGCGGACACCGACAGCCCGTAGCGCTCCAGCGCGGCCGCCTCGAAGGCCTCGGCCTCGTCGGCGGCCGGTGCCTCGCCGGGGGAGAGGGAGTGCCAGGCCCAGTCCAGCACCGCGGCGGCCTGGTGCTCCACCATCCGGAAGCCCGCGCCGAAGTTCTCCGCCTCGCGCAGCCGGGCCGGCAGTTCGGCCGGCATCGGTTCGCCGGTGACGTGGTGCCGGGCGTAGTGGGACAAGATCTCCGGCCAGTCCGCCCACACTTCGTTGACCTGGGAGGGGAACTCGACGAAGTCACGCGGCACCTGGGTGCCGGACAGCAGCGGGTAGCGGACATCGGAGAACAGGCCGTGCAGCGCATGCCCGAACTCGTGGAACAGCGTGTTGACCTCGCTCCAGGTCAGCAGCACCGGCTCGCCCGCCGGAGGCTTGGCGACATTCAGGTTGTTGACCACGACCGGCTGGTGGCCGAGCAGCCGGGACTGCGGGACGAGGGCGTCCATCCAGGCGCCGCCCCGCTTCGACTCGCGGGCGTGGAAGTCGCCGATGTACAGCCCGAGCGGGCTGCCGTCGGTGTCGTGCACCTCGTAGATACGGGCGTCCGGGTGGTACGACACCAGGTCGGGGCGCGGGGTGAAGGTGATCCCGTAGACCAGCTCGGCGGCATGAAAGACACCGTCGTGCAGCACGGTCTCCAGCTCCAGATAGGGCCGCAGCACCGACGCGTCGAGCGCGAACCGCTCCCTGCGCACCCGCTCCGAGAAGTACTGCCAGTCCGCCGCGCGGATCGTGGCCACGCCGGCCGCCTCGGCCAGGGCGGCGCCCTCCCGCTCGGCATTGGCGGTGGCGGGGGTGACCAGCCGGCCGAGCAATTCCTCGACGGCGTCCGTGCTGCCGGCGGTCCCGTCCGCGACCTCCCAGGCGGCATGGCTGGGGTAGCCGAGCAGGGCGGCGCGCTCGGCACGCAGGGCGGCCAGCGCGACCGCGACCGGGCCGTTGGTGCCGGCACCGCGACCGAGGGACGCGGCGAGCAGCCGCTCGCGCAGCGCAGGATCGTCCAGCGCGGCGAGCTCGGTCTGCTGGGAGAAGTTCTTCAGGCTGAGCACGTACTTGCCCTCGTGCCCCAGCGCGCGGGCGTTCTCGGCGGCGGCCGCGATCTGGTCCGCGGGCAGGCCGGCCAGCTCCTCGGCACGGTCCACTACGAGCGCGGCGTCCGCAGTGGCCGCCCGGAGGTTCTGCCCGAACTCGGTGCTCCGGGCAGCGATCTCGGCGTTCAGCTCGCGCAGGCGCTGTTGCTGCTCCGGGGCGAGGCGGGCGCCGGCCCGGACCCGGTTCGTGTGGTGCCGCTCCAGCAGCCGCAACTGCTCGGTGTCCCATCCGGACCGCTCGCGTCGCCCATGCAGCGCGTCCAGCCGGGCGAACAGCGCGGAGTCGAGCAGCAGCGCATCGTCATGGGCGGCCAGCCGGGGAGCGATCTCGACCTCGAGCGCCTGGATCTCCTCGTCGGTATCCGTCGCCGCCTTGTTGAAGAACACCCTGCACACCCGGCCCAGCAGGGCGCCGCTGCGCTCCAGCGCCTCCACGGTGTTCTCGAAGGTCGCCGGTTCGGCGCAGGAACCGATCGCCGCGATCTCGTCCAGCTGCTCGGCTATGCCGCGGTCAAAGGCGGGAAGAAAGTGATCGTTCCGGATCCGCGCGAAAGGCGGTAGCGCGTAGGGCAGATCACTCGGCTCGAAGAAAGGATTCGACGTCGTCACAGAGGCTGACACTACGCCCGCGGGTGACGTCCGGTCCCGCAGTCGTCCCATGACGGCGCTTGCGTGCGCGGGTAGTTGCCACCCCGAACGTGTGGGCCGGCCGCCCGGCGGCCGGGTCCCGTCCCGGGAAGCGTCGTGGGGCCATCCGTGGTGTGATCGAAGCGGGGCAACCAACACTCCTGAGTCAGGAGGAATCATGGCCAGCAAGCTGCGAGCGCGCGACATCATGTCCGGCGGAGCGCGTTGTGTGGGTGCACATGAATCGTTGATGGATGCGGCGAAGATGATGCGGGATCTGAAGGTCGGCTGCCTGCCCATCTGCGGTGACAACAACAGGCTCACGGGCATGATCACCGATCGCGACATCGTCATCACCTGTTGTGCCGAAGGTGTCGACCCGGCGACGGTGCAGGCCGGTTCCATGAGCGGCGAGCTGCACTGGATCGACGCCGATGCGGACGCCTCCGAGGTCCTGCGGACCATGGAGGACCACCACATCAAGCGCCTGCCGGTGATCGATGTCAAAGGCGGCCACCAACTGGTGGGAATGATCACCGAGGCGAACCTCGCCAAGAACCTCAGCGACGCGGAGATCGCGGAGTTCGCCAACCGCGTGTACGCGACCGCGGGCTGACCGCTCCGCCCGCACCGCCGTGGCGTGAAAGAACGGGGAATTGGCGGAATTCCCCCGGCCCGCGGGCCAGGGGAATTCCGAATATGCCGTTACCCGCTCAGTGGGCGCCGGAGTGTGGTACGGCGAGCCGTGTGCCGGGGAAAATCAGATGCGGGTTCGCCCCGATGACCTGTCGGTTCAGGCGGTAGAATTCCCGCCATCCCAGGCCGTGTGCGTACGCGATACCGCTCAGCGTGTCGCCGGGGTTGACGACGACCGAGCCGCCGGTACTCCGATGGCGGCCCACTTTATAGCGCTTCTCATGGGACTGGGCGGGGCGGGACTGTGCATGGCGGGACTGCGGATGACGGGGCTGGGGATGGCGGGCCCGCGCCCGGGCCGAGGGGTCTGCCTGCTGTGGTGGTGCGGGGCGCACCGGGGTACTTCGCGCAGTGCGGTGTGCGCCGGCCGAGTTGAGTCCCAGCGAGGCCGAGCAGGCCGGCCAGGCGCCCCAGCCCTGACGGGCCAGCACCCTCTGGGCCACCTGGATCTGCTGGGACCGGGTCGCCCGCGCCGCCCGGGTCGCGTAGGCGCCGCCGCCGAAGGAGTGCCAGGTGGAGTGGGCGAGCTGCAGCCCTCCGGAGAACCCGTTGCCCGTGTCGATACGCCAGTTGCCTCCGCTCTCGCACCCGGCCAGGCGGTCCCAGGTCCCGCGGGCGCGGGCCTCGGCGGGCTGCCCGGACGCCAGGTTCAGCGCGCCGGCCGCGAGCAGGACCGCTGCCGCCGTGATGCCCCGGACACCATAGCCCCGGAATTCACTCCGGGCAGGCGCTTTTGCTGCCTGCGGAAATTCCATGCCCTTACTCCCGTCGCTCGCCGCGCAGTTGCCTGGCGGTCATTCAGGAATCCTGGCGCGTATGCGGCGTACGCGTTCGAATGCTGCTCGAAACGCGATTTCCGTGCGGCGCCATGAATTTGACGGGGAAGAGACAATCACGGCCCGAGTTCGCCCCGGCAGAGCGCGCGGTAGCGCCGCCACGGCCCGGCCTGCACCCTTGCCGCCGTGGCGCGGCCGTGCTTGGACCGTGCGCACCTGTTCAGACGGGCTGGGGCGCACCCGGCTGACCATGGGCGCATCACACCCCCGCGGCCGGTGATCACCTGCCCGGCCCGGGGGGTGTCCGCCGAGCGCAACCGGCGCACTCGATGCACGCGCTGCGCGGGTCCGCATGCACCGCGCACGGGCTTGTGGCGGTGCAACGGTCCGTTCTGCCCTGGTGCAACGGCGCATTGCACACGGGTGCGGCGAGGTGGACCGACCCTACCGGGGTCCGGCGCCGCGGACGGGTGCGGGCAGGGGAAGCGGAGACCGGCGGGGGCGGACGCCAAAGGAAGGGGGCGCCGAAGGAAGGGGGCGGCGAAGGAAGGGGGGTGGCGACGGCGATGTGGCCGAAAATGATGGAACGATCTCGTCAGAGGGTGGAGTGTTTGCGTGGCGCCCAGTGTGACGTAAGACGGTGATGAGCTGCGCATACGCGCCGTCGCGGGTGTGCAGTGACCCATGTGGATCTCTTGATTGCCGCACATTGCTGAACAATCCTGAGTTAGCTTCGTTCTGTGGCTGATGAAACGAACGAGACGGGTGTGGCACCCCCACACCTCGCCGCCGAGGCGGTCGCCGACCGGTTGCGCGACCGGATCGCGACCGGTGTGCTCACGCCGGGTCACCCCCTGCGCGATGCGGCTCTCGCCGGTGAGTGCGGCGTCTCGCGCAACACCCTGCGCGAGGCCGTACGGCTGCTGGTGCACGAAGGTCTCGCCGTCCACCAGCTCTACAAGGGCGCCGCGGTCAAATGCCTCGATGTCGAGGACGTCCATGACATCTACGCCACTCGCCGGGCCCTGGAACTCCGGGCCGTGGAGCAGAGCTTCACCGCCCCACAGGCGGCGCTCGACGGACTCGACCGGTATGTGTCAGCCGCAGAAGAGGCCGCGGCGGCCGGCCGGTGGGATCGCACGGCCACGCATTCGCTGGACTTCCACCGGGACGTGGTGCACCTGCTCGGCAGCGCACGGCTCAGCCGCTTCTTCCGTACGACCGTCGCCCAACTGCGCCTGGCCTTCGCCGAGGTGCCGCATGAACCGGGTTTTCAGCGCCAATGGGTGCCACGCGACCGTGAGCTGTGCGATCTGCTCCGCGCCGGGCGGCGCACCGAAGCGGCCGCCGCGCTCGCCCGCTACCTCGACGACTCGGAGTGCCAGGTCGTCGACATCGTGCGCGCGGCCCGCTGCACCTGAACGAGCCCGGACCCACCCACCCGATGGTCCCCGTCCGATGACTCCGACCCGATGACCCCACCCGGTCCGCCCTTTCGACCGCCCGCCCGCCTGCCACCCCGGCGGGCCTCCCAGGAAAGCGAGCACACCGATGGTCACCAACGAAGCCGCCTACCAGGCCACCAAGGGCGGCCCCCTCGATGTCGACAAGGCCTTCTACGACCGGGTCTCGGGCCGCTCCGGCAGCGACAACTCCGGCAGCTCCGGCGGCCGCCGCCTGGTCGACAGCTTCACCATCCCGATACGCTCCGGCCGCGCCTGGGAGGTACCCGCAGGCCATCTGTGCCGCATCGTCACCGTGGACGGGCCGCAGGTCGGTGACTTCAACGTATGGAACCGCCACGACCCGCGCGAACGCCTCTGGGCGTCCCGCACCCGTCAGCTGCAGCGCGCCCACGTCAGCACCTACGACCGCCTGTGGTCCACCCTCCCCTTCCTGCGCCCGCTGCTGACCGTCACCGGTGACACGCTCGCCGACTACGGCACCGACGACACGGGCGGCAGGGTGCACGACCTGCTGGGCACCCGCTGCGACCCGTACGTCAACCGCATGCTCACCGGCGAGGACTTCGACTTCCACTGCCACTCGAACCTGGTCCGCGCCGTCCTGCCGTACGGGCTCACGGAGTTCGACGTGCACGACGTCCTCAACATTTTCCAGTGCACCGGACTCAACGAGGACGACCAGTACTTCATGAAGGCCTGTCCGGCCCGGCCCGGCGACCACTTCGAGTTCTTCGCCGAACTCGACCTGCTGTGCGCGCTGTCCACCTGCCCGGGCGGCGATCTGTCCGTGCCGCTGTGGGGACCGGACGCGGGGGACCCACTGGAGGTGTGCCACCCGATCGGCATCGAGGTGTACGAGGTCGATGACGCCCTCCTCGAGGGCTGGGCCTCCCCGCAGCCGGCCGCCTACCGCAATCTGCACGGTGTGACGTTGCCCCGCTGGACATAGCGCGGCGCGGCAGCCCCGCGAGGCCGCGTGCGCTCGCGCGCCACGGGACGTGCGCAAGGGGCCGCGCGCGATGGACAGACCCCTGGCGCGTGTTGCATTGGAGAGGAGAGCATTCCCGCCGGGAGGCAGCCGTGGCCGATGTGGATGTGCTGGTCGTGGGGCGGGGCCGGTAGGGCTGACGGCGGCCTCCGAGCTGCGGCGCCGTGGCGTGCGCTGCCGGGTGATCGACAGGCTGCGCGCGCCGCACCCGTCGGCGGCGCCGGGCGAGGCGGCCGCCGCTCCTCAGGGCGCCTGCCACGCGGCGACCATCAGCCGCCCGTCGCCGTCTTCGTCCAGCGCCGTGAAAGCCGCCTTCGCCTGGGCGGCCGAGTACCCGGCCGCCTGGTGCACGGCCGTGAAGTCCGCCAGGCTGACCACACCGTCCCCGTCGGAATCGGCCAGGGCGACGGTCGCGGCGACCGACGGCCCCACGACCTTGCCGATCATCCCCGACGCGCCGGCCCGGGCGAACGCCGCGACGAACTGCTCCCGGTCCAGGCGCCCCGTGCTGTCCACGTCCGCCAGGGCGGCGAGCTCGTCGAAGGTGTTGCGCATCCCCTCATGGAGGGCTTGCGCCTTGGCGGAGTCCGCCGGTTCCCCCACCGCTTCCGTCAGTACGCGTGCCCGCTCGGTGAAGTCCTGCGCGGTCAGGTAGCCGTCGCCATCGGTGTCGTAGGTGGAGAAGCGGTGCTCGTACTCGGCACGCAGGGCATCGGAGATCATGCGTCATCCCTTCCGGAGGTGGACTCCCGGCGGAGCCGGGAGAGGCGGCCGGCCGTGCGCGCGGGGTACCGCGCCCACCCGCCATCATGAGCACATTAAGTGCCCGCGTGATCGCAGAAGGTTATGACGGAGGGCGTGTTCGGACCCCGGTCCACCGGGGTGTGCTCACGACGGTCGGACCGTGGCACGGCCTATCAGATATTTCGGGTCGGTCACGCCTGCAACCGACAGGTCGGGCAAACGGTCCTACGGGGCATGAAAAGACAACTGAACCTGCGGATACGGAGGTCCGGCGCCGCACGCCGCGCGGGCGCGACGCTCGCCCTCACGGCGCTGGCCCTCCCGCTGTCGGTGGCCTTCGGCTCCACGGCCCAGGCCGCCACCGCGTCGTCCTGCACCGCGAGCCGCGGCCCCTATCAGAAGCAGGCCGAGAAGTTCCTCGGGCTGACCGTGGACGGCCGGCAGTCGGCGGCCGACTGCCGGGCGATCCGTGCCTTCCAGACCAGCCACGGCATCACCCCGAACATCGGCTACGCCGGTCCCGTCACCTGGGGCGTGATGAGCCTCGTGGCGCAGCAGAAGGCGGCCGGCAGCAACCCGAACAAGGCCCATGAGTGCCCCACGAACAAGGGCCGGATCGCCTGCGTCGACCTCACTCGCCAGCTCAGCTGGATCCAGGACGGAGCGAAGCTGGTGTTCGGGCCGGTCCCGGTCCGCACCGGACGCGACGGGTACGAGACCCGCACCGGCGCCAAGAAGATCTACTGGCGCCACCTGCACCATGTGTCGACGATCTACCACGTGGCCATGCCGTACAGCCAGTTCTTCGACGGCGGTCAGGCGTTCCACTCCATCAGCGGCAGCGTCTGGTCGGCCCCCGGCTCGCACGGCTGCGTCAATATGCGCAGCAACGACGCCAAGAAGTACTGGTCCCTGCTCAAGAACGGTGACGACGTCTACGTCTACGGCCGTAAGTCCGGCACCTGAGCCCTGACCGGGCGGGCCGGGCCCGGCTGCGGAGGGGAGAGCGCGCCCGATGGCGGAACGCCACCGGGCGCCGTCTCGTCCGTACGCCGTGCCGTAGGCGCGCCGGACCGGCACCGCTCAGAGGGGCCGTACGCTCACTGCCTGCCGCGTCCGCCGCGAGAAGGCGGCAGCGCACAGGCCGCCGTACCGCCCGGCATCCGCCGGCGGTTCCTCGCGATGATCCGGTACACGCCCTGGGCGACCCACCGCACGAGCGGGAGCGTGAGCAGCGCTCCGACGACCGGCCATCCGCCACCCGCGCTCATCAGCAGCTTGGCGACGGCCTGGGCGCCACCGTGCACGGAACCGGCCGGGGTCACCCACAACACTTCGTGTTCGGCTCGCCGTTGTGCGATGCCGAGCCGTGCGAGGTCGGCGAACTGCCAAGGGGTGGCGTCACAGCGCGGCCGCAGACGCCGCTTTGCGAACCGGACCGAGGACGTGCAGAAGGCGCAGTCGCCGTCATAGACAAGTACGGGTTGCCGTCGCATCTTCCCGTCCCCTTCGCACCGGTGGCCTGGCGATCACCATGATAGGGGCCCGCCACCGCGAGGGTCCGAGGAACGGTGCACCCGTGCCCCGGCCGTATATGGACCGTGCCGGTGGCCGGGGCCGGGTGCGCGGCTGGCCGGGTCAGGCGGCCAGCAGGTGGTACAGGGCCATCGGCGTGACGTAGCCGGGCCAGCGGCCGTCGGCGAAGAGATGCACACCGGCGTCCAGATAGCACTGGTCGACGAGTTGGGAGCAGATCATGTGCCGGGTGCTGGCGACATAGCGGCGCAGCCCCGGAACGGGCAGATGGAAGCGGTGCGTGGCGATCGCCAGGTAGTCGAGGAAGCTGTAGGGGACCCCGACGTAGCGGGTGGCGGCGGCGCAGATGCCGGTGCGCTGCCGCTCGGTGAGCCGTTCCGGGCAGACGTAGACCACGTCCGCGTCGGCGTAGGCGCTGAGGGACAGGATGCGGGCGCCGCCCGGCTCGGCCTCCAGCAGACGGTTGCCGGGCAGGACCAGGAAGGCGTGTTCGTAGTCGGAGAAACCGTCGCCGTTGATCCACTGTCCGAAGCGGATCAGCTGGCCGGTGACGCCGGAAATCCGGGTGAGTCCGATGTCGCCCGGCAGGGGATGGGTGTGCTTCATGAGCAGCTCCCAGAGCCAAAGGGGGGTTCCCGGGGGTAATACCCGCTGTCATGGCGTGCGCACCGTCCGTGGTGGGACTTGGTGGCGGATGCGGGTGGGGGCCGGCCGGGGGAGGGCGGTGGAGGGCAAGGGGCAGATGGCGGAGGGGGAGGGACGGCGGGCGCTCGGCGGGGTACGGGTGTGCGGACCGGGTTCGTCCGCTGCGGTCTGAGAGAGCGGGCCGAAGAGAGCGGGCGGGAGGAGTGGGAAGGTGATGAGCGGTTCAGCGTCCGGGGATTCGGTGACGGTGCGTCAGGAAAAGGGTGGGGCGGGTGGTGGCGGGGCGGCGCTGTCGGGCAGCGTGGCGCTGGTGACCGGGGCTTCCAGCGGTATCGGCGCGGCCGCCGCCCTGGCGCTGGCCCGGGAGGGCGCTTCCCTCGCCCTGGTCGCCCGCCGTCGCGAGCGACTGGAACACCTCACGCGGACCATCGGCGAGCGGGGAGGGGCATCCCTCGCCCTGACGGCCGATCTCGGTGACGCGGGGCAGGCACGGCGGGTGGTCGAGGAGACCGTCGGCCACTTCGGGCGGCTGGACGTCCTGCTGAACAACGCGGGCTTTGGCGCGCGCGGCGCGGTGGAGGACAGCGACCCGGAGGACTGGGACCGGATGGTCGGCCTGAACTTCACGGCGGTGCTGCGGATGTCGCACGCGGCACTCCCGCATCTGCTGCGCGCGGCACACGAGGGGCCCCGGGGCGTCGCCGACCTGGTGACCGTCAGTTCGGTCGCGGGCCGGGTGCCCCGCAGGGACAACAGCGTCTACTCGGCCACCAAGCACGCGGTGTGCTCCTTCAGCGAGGCGCTGCGCCAGGAGGTGACCGGACGGCAGGTCCGGGTCGGACTCGTCGAACCGGGCATGACCTCGACGGAGATGACACGGGGCGGCAGCCAGGCCGCCTCGGCCCACGGGATGCCGCAGGAAAGCTGGCTGCACGCCGAGGACATCGCCCGCGTCATCACCTTCATGGTCACCCAGCCGCCGCATATGGCGGTCAACGAGATCGTCGTGCGGCCGACCGCCCAGGAACACTGACCGCCGCGCGCCCCGCGTTGGTGGCACCGCCGAGGAGAGGCCCCGTGCGACTCCTGCTCATCGCCGACACCCATCTGCCCAAGCGCGCCAAGGTGCTGCCGTCACAGCTGCTCGACGAAGTACCCCGCGCCGATGTCGTGGTGCATGCCGGCGACTGGGTCGACACCGCCACCCTGGACCTGCTGCAGGCCCGCGCCCGGCGGCTGATCGGGGTGTACGGCAACAACGACGGCCCGGAGCTGCGGGCCCGGCTGCCCGAGGTGGCGTACGCGGAACTGGCGGGCGTCCGGTTCGCCGTGGTGCACGAGACGGGCCCCGCGCAGGGGCGGGAGCGCCGTTGCGCCGCACGGTTCCCCGAGGTCGATGTGCTGGTGTTCGGCCACAGCCACATTCCCTGGGACTCCACGGCGGACGACCGGCTGCGCCTGCTGAACCCGGGGTCGCCGACCGACCGGCGCCGGCAGCCGTACTGCACCTATATGACGGTGGAGCTGGCGCAGGGCCGGCTCACCGGTGTGGAGCTGCACCGTCTGCCCCGCGGCGGATGAGGCTGCGGTGACCGCCGCCCGGCCCGCGCACTCGTCAGCAGCCGGCCCGCACCCTCCTCACCGGCCGGCCTGCGCACCGCTCACAGGCCGAGCAGGCCGCGGACGTAGGCGGCCTGGCCGGCGTGCTGCAGACCGTCCGCGATCACACTGACCAGGCGGACTCCCAGGGTGACGGGCGGTGTCCAGCCGCGGTCGACGACGCGCTTCATGTCCTTGTCGTCGATCCCGGCGAGGTACTGCACGGTGTTGTCGTGGACCGCGCCGTGATAGCCCGTCAGGAGCTGTGCGCTCAGGTCCGCTACGGCCGCCACGTCCTTGCCGGAGTGGCCGTAGCCGGTGTCCTCGGCCGCGAAGGGGAGGCCGAAGCGGTCGTACCAGCCGTCCACGGTCCAGATCTGCTCGGTGCCCGCCACCCCGGCGAGGTGATCGTCCTGGATCCTGGTGAGGTGCCAGACCAGCCAGGCGATCGAATTGGCGTCGTCGGGGCGGGTACTGAGCTCGTCGGGGTCGAGCCCGGAGACCACGTCTTCGACGACCTCACGGATGCGTCCGAAGGCGTCGACGAGCAGATCCGTGCTGGCGTTCATTCAGGGCTCCTTTGCGACGGTGGGGTCCTCGCGCGGAAGGTCCGCGGATACCGGTACCGGTGGACCGGGGTGTTGCGCTCCGGTGGCGGTCAGGCGCCCGGAGGGCGTCGGCCCCGGCAGCCCGCCCATGGTCGCAAGCCGGCCCCGGGAATCGGTGCGGGGCAGGCCGAGAGGCGGAATTTTCCCGGATCGGGGAACTCGATCGCGCGCCGGCGCCGAGGGCCGGCAACGGGAGACGCCCGGTGGCCCCCCACGGGTCACCGGGCGTCTCGTGCCGACCTGCCGGCCCTCAGGGCCCGGCAGGTCCGGTCATGGCGGCCAGCACGGAGCGCCAGTCCTCGCCCGGCCGGGCGCGCAGGGACGGGGCCAGCCGGTCGGCCTGGTAGTGCCAGCGGTGGTCGAGGTCCGGGTGGACCTCGTCCGCCTCCCGGATCTCGCTGTCGCTGCCGAGCAGTTCGGTCAGCCCGGTGGCGAGCTCCCGCCAGGCGAGGTGGCCGCTGACGGCATTGGCGACGCCGTGTAGGGGCGAGTCCAGACAGGAGACGACGGCCCGGGCCAGGGCCGCGGCGTGCACCCAGGCCGCGCCGTACCACGCATGGCCGTGCGTCCCCGGCCGCGGCAGGACGATCGGCCGGCCCTCCCGCGCCGCCTGGTAGAGCACCCCGGTCGCCCCCCAGCGCAACTGGTCCCGCAGCCGCTGGTGGTCTCCCCAGACGAGCGGGGAGCGGACGGCGCTCGCGCCTCCCCGGCCCTGGGTGCCGGCCGCCCGCAGCAGCAGCCCTTCGCAGTCGGTCTTCGCCTGCCCGTACCCGCTCAGCGGCTGCCGCGAGGCGGACTCCTCAGCGACCCACTCGCCGGCCGGGTGCCCGTAGGCGTCCACACTGCTGACGAAGACGAACGGGCCGCGCGACCAGGCGCCGACCATCGCGGCCATCGCCGTCACATCGACCTCGGGACGGGTGAAGGTGCAGGCCGCGTGGATCACCGCATCGGCGCCCTCCACGGCCTTGCGCAGGCCGTCGAGGTCGGTGAGGTCGCCCTCGATCACGTCCACACCGTCCCCGGCCACGAGGTGGGCCGATTCGGGGCGGGCCAGGGCCAGGACCGGACGTCCCCGGGCGGCCAGTTCGCGCAGCACGAAAGCGCCGACCCCGCCGGTGCCGCCGGTGACCAGCACCGTGCCCTCGCGGGTGCGCCGCGGGCGCACGGACACGGCCGAGGGCGCGGCGGCCCGCTCCGCCTCACGTGCGGCCAGCAGCGCGGTGACCGCGCGCGGGGTGCGGGCCTGCATGATGTCCAGGCCGGTCAGCGGCAGTTTCAGCGACTGGCGCAGCCGCTCGGCGAGCTGGACGGCGATCAGCGAGTGGCCGCCGAGGAGGAAGAAGTCGTCGTCCGGTCCGGGCGCGTGGCCCAGGAGGGCGGTGAACCCCTCCGTCACGGCGTCCGCATGCGCCCCCTCCGGCGCGGGGGCCGTCGGGAACCCCGGGAGGCGGGCCGGATCCGGCGTGCCGTCGGCCGTGCGCGGCAGGGCGTCCAGCAGGGTCACCGCGGCGGGCACCAGGTCAGGGGCCAGCGCCGAGCGCAGACGGGAGCGGAGCTCGGCGGGGGTGGGGCCGCCGATGCCGCGCAGTACGGCATAGGCCAGCAGCGGGCCGCCGGCCGGTTCGACCACGGCGGCCTCGGCCACCTCGGGGTGCGAGCGCAGCAGCACCTCGGCCGGGTGTCCGCCGGTTTCGCCCCCGGGCGCCGGCGGCCCTCCGGGCAGGTGGGACAGAGGGAGCCCCGGGTCGTCGGCAACCGCGGTGAGCAGGGCCGCGTAGTGCGTGCCGAGTGTGGCCGCCGCCTCCTCGTCCAGCGCACTCCGGCTGTACTGGATGATTCCGGCGGGGGCGTCGGTGTCCACCATGCCGAAGGAGAGGTCGAACTTGGCTTCTCCGGCGCCGACCTCGACGTAGGTGTCCGCCAGGCCGGGCAGCCGCAGCGTCGTGGGTGCGCCCAGGACGTCCGCGGTCACCCGGATCAGCGCCGTCCCGTCGGCGTTGCGGGCGCCGGCGCCGAGGCGGTCGAGGATCAGGTCGAACGGGACCTCGCGGCGCTGCTGGGCCTCCAGCAGTGCCTCCCGTACCCGCTCCAGAAGGACAGTGAAGGACGGGTCGCCGGCGGTGTTCACGCGGACCGGGAGGGTGTTGACGCACAGTCCGACCAGGCCGCGCATCTCGGGGCCCTGCCGGTGGGTGCCGGCGACCCCGATCACCAGGTCGTCCTGGCCGGTGAAGCGGTGCAGCGCGGCGAAGGACGCGGTGAGCGCCACGGTGAACAGGGTGGCCCGGTGCCGGCGGCCGAGTTCGCGCAGGGCGGCCGGCACCCGGGGGGCGAGCGGCGCGGTGTGGACACCGGCCGGGCGGACGCCGGTGTCGGCGGGCGGGTGCGCGGGGCGGGGCAGACGCAGCGGGCGGACGCCGTCGAGCCGTTCGGCCCAGTGGTCCAGGCCCGCTTCCAGACGGCCGGTGGCCGCCTGCTCGCGGCGTGCGAAGTCCGCGTACTGAGCCGGTGCCGGCTCCGCCTCGGCGGCGGTGCCCCCGGCGACGGCCGCGTAGGTCCGGGCCAGTTCTCCGGCCACGGTCTCCAACGAGGCGCCGTCGATGGCGATGTGATGGAAAGTCAGCAAAACCGTGTGGTCCTGCTCCCCGTGCCGCAGGACCAGGGCCCGCGGAAGGGGACCGGCGGCGAGGTCGAAGGGGCGGTGCGCCTCCTCGGCCAGCAGCGCGCCGGAGCCGTCCGCGTCCGTCTCCACGACGCGCAGCGCGATCGCCTCCGGAGCCGGCAGCACCTCCTGGTACGGCTCACCGTCCCGCTGCCCGTAGCGGGTACGCAGAATCTCGTGACGGCGTACCAGCGAGGTCAGTGCGGCGGCCAGCGCGTCCAGGTCGAGCGGACCGCGCAGCCGGGTGGCGAAGGGCACGCTGTACGAGGCATCGCCGTGCCCCAGCCGGTCCATCAGCCACATACGGCGCTGGGCATGCGAGAGCGGCGCGGGTCCTTGGCTGACGGTTGCGGGCGCGGCGGCGGGACGGGCGGCGCGGGAACGGGCCCGGCGCAGCAGCTCCTCCTGGAGCGCCGCGGCGGCAGGGGTGTCAGTGGCCATCGGTGTCCTCCGGGGCGCCGGGGTGCAGATCGCTGTGCGCGGCGAGGAGCGCGCGCTCGACCAGCGCGGCGTGCCCCGCCACCGTGGGGGTGGCGAAGAAGTCGGCGAGCGTCAGCTCCACGCCCAGCTCCTCGCGCAGGTCGTCGGTGACCGCCAGCGCCAGCAGCGAATGACCGCCCAGCGCGAGGAAGTCGGCATCCGGACGCGTGACCGCACGGCCCAGTGACCGGCCCCAGATCTCGGCGACGGCCTGCTCCAGCGGACCCAGCGGCCCGGCCGCCGCGTCGGGCCGGTCCGCGGTGACGAGGTCGGTCAGCGCGCGGCGGTCGACCTTCCCCGAGGCGGTGAGCGGCAGCGCGTCGACCACCTGCACCTCGTCGGGGGCCAGGTGGGCGGGCAGGACGGCGGCGAGCCGGTCGCGCAGCGCGGCGGGGCGCGGCACCGGTCCCGGCGAGGCCACCACGAAGGCGGCCAGGCGGGCGTCGTCGGGGGAGGGGCGGTGCACGGTCACGGCCGCGTCCGCCACCTCGGGCTGCTCCCGCAGGGCGTGTTCGATCTCCGCCGGTTCGATCCGGAAGCCACGGATCTTCACCTGGTCGTCCGTCCGCCCGTGGAAATCGAGGGAGCCGTCGGGACGCCGGGAGACGAGGTCACCGGAGCGGTAGAGACGCCCCAGTTCGGGGTGGTCGCAAAAGCGCTCGGCGGTCAGCTCCGGCTGCCCGGTGTAGCCGTGCGCCAGCCGGCTGCCGCCGATCCACAGTTCGCCCAGCTCCCCGTACGGGACCGGCAGGCCGTCGCCGTCCAGCAGGTGCACGGTCGCCCCCGCGATCGGCCGGCCGATGGGCACCTGGCCGTCGCAGTCGGCGAGGGTGACGCGGTGGGTCGTGGTGAAGGTCGTCGCCTCCGTCGGCCCGTAGGCGTTGACCAGCTCCAGCCAGGGGAAGGCCTGGAGCACCTCGCGGGCGTGGTGCGCGGACAGCGCTTCACCGCCCACGATCACCGTGCGCAGCTGTGCGAAGATCCGCGAGCGGCGGCCGGCCAGCTGGTGGAAGAGCGCGGTGGTGAAGAAGGCGACGGACACGCCGTGGCGTTCCACCTGCCGGGCCAGGTCCTCGAACGAGGGCCGTTCGGTGGTGCACACCACCACGGCGGCCCCGTTGGCCAGGGCTCCCCACACCTCGAACGTCGAGGCGTCGAAGGTCATCGGCGAGTGGAAGAGCACCCGGTCGCGGGAGGTGAGGGTGAGGTACGCCGGGTCGCAGACCAGCTCGGCGATCGCCCGGTGCGGCACGGCCACGCCCTTGGGCCGGCCCGTCGAGCCCGAGGTGAACATGATGAACGCGGCGGCATCCGGCGCGAGTTCGGCCCCGGGCAGGTCCGCACCGTCCACCAGCGGCTCACCGGGCAGCGCCAGCGTGGCACCGGAGAGCGCCGCCGATTCGAGGAGCTTGCCGTCGCCGACGGTCAGCGTGGCGCCCGCGTCGGCGGCCAGCGCCTCGGAACGCGAGCGCGGATGCGCCGGATCGAGCGGTACGCACACGGCGCCCGCCCACCACAGCGCGAGCTGGGCGACGACCGTGCGGGCGGAGCGCGGCATCAGCAGCGCCACGGCGTCACCCGTGCGCACGCCGTGCTCGCGCAGATGGGCGGCGAGCGCACGGGCCGAGGAGACGAGCTGGGCGTAGGTGAGCGTGGTGTCGCCGTCCGCCACGGCCAGGGCCTGCGGGGTCCGTGCGGCATGCCGGGCCACCAGGGCCGGCAGCCCGGCCGCGGGCGTGGGCCGCCCGGCCTCCGGGACGGTCACGGGGCGGTCACCGGCCGGGGTGCGCTCGTCCTGCGGGGCGCCTTCGGTGGGCACGGGCTCTTCCTTCCGGGGGTCGGGCAAGTACGGGGTGCGGGTGGTCATCTCAGGCTCCTGCCGGTTGCCGGGCGGCGAGGCGGGTGTCGACGAGCAGCGCGACGGCGCGCAGGTCCGGCTGGCGCAGCAGCTCGGGGGCGCGCAGCCGGACACCGCTCTCCTTCTCGATGACGGTCAGCAGCCGGGCGGCGAGCAGCGAGGTGCCGCCGGCACCGGTGAAGCTCTCGCCCAGCGAGATCTCGGACCGGCCGAGCAGATCGCCTACGGCGCTCAGCACCAGCCGCTCGCCGGGGGTGGTGCCGGCCGGCCCGTCGCCGTCCGCGGGGGCGTCGCCGGGACGGGGCGCTCCGGCGGCTGCCTGCCGGGCCAGTTCGGCCCGGTCCACCTTGCCGTTGGCGTCCAGGGGGAAGGAGTCCACGATCCGTACGTCCGAGGGCACCGCCTGCTCCGGGAGCCAGGCGCGTACGGCCGGCAGCAGTGCGTCCGCGGTGAGCGCGGCGCCGGCCGCCGGGCGTACGTACGCCACCAGCCGGGTGTGACCGTCGGCGCTGCGCGGCGCGGTGACGACGGCGCCGAGGACCGCCGGGTCCTGCTCGAACGCGGCCTCCACCTCGGCCGGTTCGATGCGTACCCCGCTGATCTTGACCTGGTCGTCGAGGCGGCCGAGAAACTCCAGCGCACCGTCGTCCGGCATCCGCACCCGGTCCCCGGTGCGGTACAGGCGCTCCACGCCCGGCAGATCGACGCCCTCGGGCACGGCCAGGAAGCGGCGTGCGGTCAGGTCGGGATCGAGGTAGCCGAGCGCCAGGCCGCTTCCGCCGATGAGGAGTTCGCCCTCCGCTCCCCGTGCGACGGGCCGGCCGTCCGTGTCGGCGACGACCACGGTCACGCCCGGGAGGGGGTGGCCGATCGGCGGCGCGGACTCCGTGCCCGCCGCGCCGTCCGTGCCGTGCATGGCGTACACGGTGGAGACCACGGTGGCCTCGGCCGGACCGTAGGAGTTGTGGACGGTGCAGGTCACGTCCTTGCCGGGCCGGCGCCGCATCCGGTCACCGCCCACGAACAGGTGACGCATCGTCAGGTCTTGTGGCCAGGGACGCTCCAGCAGCGGCTCCACCATCGGCGTGGCCGCGACCACCGCCGTCACCGCGGACTCCCGCCACCAGTCGGCCAGCACCGCCTGGTCCCAGCGGACCTCGTCCGGCGCGGGCACCAGAGCCGCCCCGGACGTCAGCCCGGCCCACAGCTCCATCAGATGCGGGTCGAACGCCACACCGATCAGCAGGGACTGCCGGTCGCCGGGGGCCAGCCCGCTCGTCGCGCGGTACCAGTCCAGCACGCCGCCGAGCGCGGGCTCGCCGACGGCCACCGCCTTGGGACGGCCGGTGGAGCCCGAGGTCAGCACGGCGTAGAACGCCCCGGGGGGTGCGGAACGGGCCGTGGCGCCGGGGTCGGCGAACGCCGCCACCACCGTGGCGGTGGCGTTGGTGCCCTCGTCCGGCAGCGCCAGCGGCAGGTGCTCGGCGCCCCGGTGCCGGGGCGGCAGCACCTCGGGATCGCCGATCAGACAGACGACGTTCAGGTCCTCGGTGACGGCCTCGGTACGGCGCTCACCGGGGCGCGGCCCCAGCGGCAGATAGACGGCGCCGATCCTGGCGAGCGCGACGGCGGTCACCACGAGGGCGGCCGAACGGTCGAGGCAGACGCCGACCAGGTCTCCCGGGCGTACCCGGTCCCGCAGCGCCCGTGCGGCCTCGTCGGCGGCGGCGTCGATGTCCCGGTACGTCCAGCGGTGCGCACCGTCGATCACCGCGGGGGCCTCGGGGGAGCGCCGGGCCCACTCCTCGAAGCGGGAGAGCACCCCACGGGTCCCCTCCGTGGCCGGGGCCGGGCCGCGGGCGATGCTGAGCGAGCCCTGCGGTGCGGGCAGTCGGCTGCCGGAGGCGGTCGTCGGGGCCGGCGTCCGGGCGGTCATCGGCTGGGTCATCGGGACTCCGTCACGGTGGTCGAAGCGGCGGGAGCGGGCACGGCGGGGGCGCCGACGGCGGCGAGCGCGGTGGCCTGGTCGGCCAGCACCGGGTTCTGGAAGAGCAGCCGCAGCGGCGGGCGCTGTCCCAGCCGCGGTTCGAGCCAGGCCGCCAGTTGCGCGGCGAGCAGCGAGTGGCCGCCGGCCCGGAAGAAGTCCGAGGAGGTGTCGAAGCGGCCGTGGCCCAGGGTCTCCCGCCAGCCCTCGGCGAGCAGTTCCGTCATCGGATCGGAGGGCAGCGCCGGATCGGACGGCAGCTGCGCCGGTGCGTCGGCGTTCTCCTCGACGGGGGCGGCCGGCTCCAGTGCGGCGGCCCGGCGGGTCAGCGCGGTGCGGTCCGGTTTGCCGCCGGCCAGCCGCGGCATGGCGTCGAGCCGCGCCCAGCGCCCAGGCACCAGGGCACTCGGCAGCCGTCGGCTCAGCTCGGTGTGCAACGCCTGTTCGTCCCACGGCGCGCCGTCGTCCGTGCCCTCCAGGAAGCCGACCAGCCGGGGCCCGCCCGGGGCCGCACGGTCCAGGACGACGGCGCAGGACTGGCCGCCGAGCGCGGCCGAGGCGGCGGCCTCCACCTCTTCCAGTTCGATGCGGTAGCCGCGCAGTTTGATCTGGTGGTCGCGCCGTCCCAGGAAGTACAGCAGCCCGTCGCGGCCGCGGTAGCCGAGGTCACCGGTGAGGTAGACCCGCTCGCCGCCCAGGGCCTCGACGTCGATGAACCGGGCGGCGGTGGTCTCCGGGTTGCCGACGTAGCCCTCGGCCAGGCCGGCCCCGGCGATGGCCAGTTCGCCGACCGCGCCGTCCGGCAGCGGCCGGTGGTGGGCGTCCAGGACATGGATCCGTTCGCCGGGCAGCTCGGTGCCGAGCGGGATCTCCGCACCGTCGGTGAGGCCGTCCAGGGTGAGTTCGTGGACGGTGGAGCTGATGGCGGCCTCCGTGACGCCGTAGACGTTGAGCACGGTGCTGTCGGTGTCGGCCAGATAGGCACGCATCACGTCCGCCGGGAGGCGTTCACCACCGAGCACCAGCAGCCGCGGCGCCCAGTGCCCGTCGCGCAGCACGGGGCGCATCTCCGCGCGGGTGGCGAGGAAGTAACTGGTCGGCAGGTTGGCCACGGTCACCCGGGCGGCGACCAGCAGCGCGGCCAGCTCGGTGCCGGTCAGCACCTCGCGCTCGGGGGCGACCAGGCACGCCCCGGCGTACAGCGACGGCAGCACCTCTTCGAGGGCCACGTCGAACGTCGGCTGCGCGAACAGCAGCACCCGGTCACCCGGGCCCAGGCCGAACCGGTCGGCGGCGCCCGTCAGATGGTTCTCCAGTGCCGCACGGCCGACGGCGACGGGCTTGGGGATGCCCGTCGAGCCGGAGGTGTGAATGATGTAGGCGGCACCGGGGACGGTCCCGGCCGCCCGCGCCTGGGGCAGCACCGGGGCGTCGACGGTGGCCGTCGGCAGCCCGCCGGGAAGGGTGACGGGCGCGTCCGCCGAGGTCAGCACCAGCGCCGGCCCCAGCCGGCCCAGCAGCATCTCCAGGCGGGCCGCCGGGTCGTTCGGCGAGAGCGGGCAGTACACCGCACGGGTCCGCAGACACGCGAGCAAAGTCACGACCGAATCGGCGCCACGGGGCAGCACGGCGGCCACCGGCTGCCCGGCGCTCACCCCCGCGGCCCGCATCCGCTGCGCCAGCGAGCTGACCCGCTCCTCCAGGTCGCCGTAGGTGATCCGGCGGGCGCCGACGAGCAGCGCGGGCAGGGACGGGTCGTGCGCGGCGGCCGGGTCCAGCGGATCGTGCGCCGGGGCCGGCGGGGCGGCGGCCGGGAGGGCCTGCGGCGGGGCCGGGGGTGCCAGGTCCGCCAGGGCGGCGCCGGGAGTGTCGAGGTAGGCCCGCAGCAGGTCCAGGAACCGCCCGGCGAGCAGCTTCGCCACGTCCTCGCCGAACATATCGGCGTCGTAGTCCCAGACCAGGGTCATTCCCGCCGCGCCGTGCCGGAGGCTGACCCCGCGCCGGTCGTCCGGCAGCAGCACCACGTCCAGGTCGAAGCGGGTGGTGCCGGTGTTGAAGCCCTCGAACAGGGTGATGTCCAGCCCGGGGACGTCGATCTCGGGCAGCTCGGCGTCGTGGGCGCTGAACATGACGCTGAACAGCGGGTTGTCGGCGCCCGAGGTGTGCAGGCCGAGCGTGCGGGTCAGCTCCTGGATCGGCACCTCCTGGTGCGGCAGCGCACGGATGAGGGTGTCGGTCACCTCGTCCATGGACTCCTCGGCCGGGGCGGCCGGGTCCAGCCGGAGCGCGAGCGGGATGGTGTTGACGAACATGCCCACCGCACCCTCGAAACCGCGCGGGCGGTTGCCGACCGCGGTCCCGATCACCATCTGCGAGCGGCCGCTGTGCCGGCGCAGCAGTTCGGCGAAGAGCCCCAGCAGCGTGGCGAACGGCGTCAGCCCGCGCTCCCGGGCATGGGCGCGCAGCGCCTCCGCCAGATCCGCGCCGATCGACTGCCGCAGCTGGCCGCCGTGGTGCCGGCGCCGGGAGCCGGGCCGGGTCAGGCCGGGCAGCGGCATGTCGTAGGACATCTCGCGCAGTTCACCGGCCCAGAACTCCAGGCCGTCCCGCCGCTCGCCGCTCTTCTCGTCCCGGGTGCTCGCCCGGACGTGGTCGGCGTACGAGGGCGCGGGCGGCAGTTCCACCGGCTCGCCCAGGACGTGGCCCCGGTAGACGCTG
Source organism: Streptomyces sp. NPDC047049 (assembly GCF_040643995.1). NCBI lineage: Bacteria > Bacillati > Actinomycetota > Actinomycetes > Kitasatosporales > Streptomycetaceae > Streptomyces > Streptomyces sp. NPDC047049. The sequence goes on from NZ_JBEYVM010000004.1 coordinate 442,080, forward strand.
AACACATCGCGCAGCAGGATCGCGAACGAGTGGCCGTCGTGGATCAGATGGTGCTCGACATGGATGAGCCGGTGACGTTCCTTGGCGAGCCGGACCAGCGTCCAGCGCAGCAGCGGCGCCTCGAAGGTGTCGAGCGGGGTCTCCGCCTCGGTGCGCAGCAGCTCCTGGAACGCGGCCTCCGGGTCCGCCTCGCCGCTCAGGTCCACCGTGTGCAGCCGCGGCACACAGGCCTCGGCGACCCGCTGCCCCGGCATCGCCCCGTCGACGGCGACGAGTTCCAGCCGCAGCCCGGGGTGCCGGTCGAGTGTGGCGGCGAGGCCGCGGCGCAGCGCCTCGGTGTCGAGGGTGCCCCACAGGTCGAGTGCGGCGGTGAAGTTGTAGGCGCGGCTGCCCGGTTGCACCTGTTCGTGCAGCCAGACGATCTCCTGCGAGGAGGAGAGCGGAAGCATGGGCGATCCCTGAGGTCGTCGGGGCGGGTTTTTCCGGCCGGGGCGTGGTCGGGCCCGGCCTGGGGCGCAGGCCGGCCGCGGATCGCGCGGCCGGTCCGGCGGTGTCGGTGTCGGTGAGCAAAGGCGGGGCGGGGCCCCGGGGAGGGTCAGCCGGCCGTCGGTGCCGGGGTGCGCAGTGCGTCGGCGAGCGCGCTGAAGGCGCTCTCGGCGGTGTCGTCGGTGAGGACCGTGCGGTCCCACACCATGCGCAGCCGCAGTTCGGGGCCCTGGGTGACGGAGACCGCGAAAGGGCTGCGCACGGCCCTGCCGTCGATATGGATCTCACGGCCCGTCACCCCGGCCAGCCGCAGCGGCGGGTGCCGCCGGGCGTCGTCGACGGTCAGCATGCCGTCGAGCCGGCCGGTCCAGCCGGAGCCGGCCGCGCGGGCGGCGTGGACCACGGCGTCGAACGGGGTGGCGGCATGGTCCAGGTCGTCCCACCAGGCTTCGGCCGTGGCGGACGCCGCGGGAGCGTCCCCGGTGACGGTCGGGAAGACCACGGTGTTGAGGAAGCAGCCGAGCACCGGAGCGGCGGCGGGCGGCCGGCCGCCCCACGGGTAGCCGAGCGGCACCACATGGCCCGCTCCGAACAGCACCGCCGCGGCCGCCCGGCAGGCTCCCAGCAGTTCGGGGAAGGGCACCCCCGCCTGCGGTGCGGGTATCCGCAGCGCGGCCGCACCGCTCGGCGCGGTCCCGGCGGAGAGCGGCCGGTGCCGTGGCGCGGGGGCCTGTTCGCGCACCTCACGCAGCCGTTCGCCCCAGTACGCCATCGCCGCCGGTGCGCCCGCGCGCTCCTCCGCGTCGAGCTGGAGCAGCACGGCGTCCCGGTAGGCGGCCAGCTCGGCCGCGATCTCGGAGGCGGAGGGCCGCTCGGCGCCGGCGTCCTCGTCGTAGGCCGCGCCGAGTTCTCCGACGATCCGGGCCAGCGACTGGCCGTCGCACGCGGCGTGGTCCAGGACCACGGCGAGCACGTCGTCCGCCCCCTGCGGCCCGTCCTGCACCAGGAACAGCCGCAGCGGCGCACCCTGCGGGGCCCAACTGCCCAGGGCGCGGCGCAGCACGGTGGCCGCGTCCTCGCCGGACCGGCAGGCCAGACGGGTCACGGGTACCTGTGGCTCCTCCGGGCGCAGCGCGGGCGTACCGCGCAGCACGGTGAGGCGGGAGCGCAGCACGGGGTGCAGGGCGGCGAGCCGGTTCGCGGCCGCCGTGAGGCGTACGGGATCCACCGTGCCGCGCGGAAAGGCGAAGAACATCGGCACGAGGTCCGGCCGCCCGGCGGGGTCCATGGCACGTACCAGTGCGAAGCGACGCTGGGCGCCCGTGACGGGCAGCAGGACCGGGGCCCCGTCGCCGGTGTCGAGTCGCCGGTAGCGGGCCAGGTACTGGCTCGTGATGCTGAGCACGTGATCCTCTCTGACGTGACAAAGCTGCCTCGTCCGGGACGAGGCGGACGGGAAGGCCGTGCGCGGGGGCAGGCAGCAGGGGCGAGTGGCAGGGGTGAGGCCGGACGCGGTGGCCGGCCGTCAGCCGAGGGCGGCGGGTTCGGCCGCGCCGGCGGAGTCCGAAGGGTCGGCGTCCGGGGCCTCGGCAGGCCCCGTGGCGGGCAGGTCACGCATCCGTCGCAGCGGGGAGAGCAGCAGCGGCAGCGGTACGGCCAGGAATCCGGCCGCACACCACACCAGCGCCACCCGCGCCCCGAACGCGTCGGCCAGCGCACCGCCGGCCAGGGCACCGAGCGGCAGGGTGCCCCACATCAGGAACCGCAGCGTGGCGTTCATCCGGCCGAGCAGCCGGGGCGGGCAGACGGTCTGACGGAAGCTCACCTGCGCCACGTTGTAGACCACGACGCCGAAGAAGACCACCCCGGAGCCGAGGGCGAACAGCGCCGCCCCGGTCCCGCGCCCGGCAAGCGGCCACAGCACCGCGAACGGGCCGGTGACCAGCGGGGACAGCCAGATGAGCCGGGCCTGTCCGAACCGGGCGGCGAGCCGGCCCGAGCACAGCGCGCCGGCCAGGCCGCCCAGAGCCGAGGCGGCCAGCACAAGGCCGACCACTCCGGGCACCAGGCCCAGCACCCGGACCAGGAAGACGGACTGCGTGGCCATCAGCACCGCGGCGAAGAAGTTGCCCAGCCCCGTCGTCACGGCGATCACGCGCAGCAGGCGGTGCCCGCACACAAAGCGCAGCCCCTCACCGATGTCCCGGCGCAGCGAGGCGTCCGGACGGCGTTCGGGAAGGCTCTCGGGCCGCTTGATGCGCCACAGGAACAGCGCGGAGAGCGCATAGCCGGCCGCGTCGGTGACGATGGCCAGGGCGGCCCCCAGCAACTGGACGAGACCGCCGCCGATGCCCGGACCCGCGACCTGTGCCGAGGAACGGATTGTCTCCAGCGCCCCGTTGCCCGAGACCAGCTGGTCCTTGGGCAGCAGCTGGGGCAGGAAGCTCTGGTGGGCGATGTCGAAGAAGACCGTCGCCACCCCGGTGACCAGGGCGACGACGTACAGCTGCGCCATCGTCAGCACACCGGTGACGGCGGCCAGCGGGATGCTCGCCATCGTCAGGGCCCGCACCACATCGGCGCGGATCATCAGCGGCAGCTTGCGCATCCGGTCGACCCAGGCCCCGGCCGGCAGCCCGACCAGCAGGAACGCGGCGGTCTCCGCGGCGGTGAGCAACCCCACCTGGAAGGCGGGGGCGTCGAGTTCGAGCACCGCGACGAGCGGCAGGGCGACCAGGGTGACCTGGGCGCCGAGTTGTCCGGCCGCGGCACCGGCGAGCAGAAGACGGAAGTCGCGCAGGCGCAGCGGGCCGCCGGTCGCGGGTCGGGGTATGTCGGGCATATGAGGGACGATCGCCGAACGGTCGCTCAGGGGTCAAAACCCGATGCACACTTTCGGTCGGATTTCTTCACCATTTACTCACCATGACAGAAAAATCTTCGCCAGATCCAGGCAATCACCGTATGACTGCCACATGGCGCCCCTGGGTGTGAGAAGGGGATTCCGTGGGATTCTGTGACGGCTGCGCGGGGCGGCCGGACGGTCGTGTACAGAGCGTCACGTAGCGGAATCCGACCGAAAACAGTCGTCGATGTCCTCTTATTGACCGAAGCGCTTATTTCCTCCGCTATGGCGCCCCACCATGAAGAAGAGCCCGGCCCCGCAGGCCGTGGGGGCCGCGGGGCCGGGCGGGGCGAACGGAACCGCCTCCGGTCCGCCGGAGTTCACAGAGCGCGGGCCCGACCGCCCTAGCCCACCCGGAGCTCCGCCTCGACGGCGCCACGGATCAGCTCGTGCGCCCGCCGGAGCGAGGTGGTACCGCTCAGCCAGCGCTCGCTCACGCCCTCGACCAGGGCGGTGAGCCGTTCGGCCGCCGCGTGCGGATCGGTGCGGGCGAGCGCCGGGTCGGCGGCCTGGGCCCGGAGTATCAGTTCGGCGAGGTCGTCGTTCCACTCGCAGGTCGCGGTGGCCAGCAGTTCCCGCAGGTCCGGGTCGAAGACGGCGGTGGCGCGCAGTTCGCCCCACGCCGCGCTGTTCTCCCTGACGTGGGGCACGTCCTGCAGTTCCCGCAGCAGGATCTCGGTGAGCTGGGTACGGGGATCGTCGGAGAGGTCGAGGGCGGCGTCGGTGTAGCGGACCGCGCGCTGGTTGATGAACTCCAGGGTGCGGCGCAGCAGTCCGCCGCGGTCCTTGAAGTGGTAGTAGATCAATGCGGTCGAGACGCCGGCCTCCGCGGACACCTCCTCGACGCGCAGCCCGCGGACGCCGCGCCGGGCGATCAGCCGGGCGGCGGCTTCGAGGATCTGGGTGGGCCTGTCCGGCATCGCATGCTCCCGCGGTCCGAGGAATCGAGGTGGCTCGGCTCCGATCATGCCCTACGATCGTCCTGACCAAAATTTCAGTCAGGGGGCTGGGCATGGACATATCCCGACGTCAGACACTGCAAGCGGCGGTCGTCGCCGCCGTGAGCGGGGCCCTGGGCGCCTGTGGTGGCCAGGACGGCGGCGGGCCGGCGCCGCGCGGTGAGCGGGCTGTGCCCGCGGGCGCCGGGCCGGCCGGCGGATGGCGGCTGCCCGACGAGGCCCATCCGCACGAGTCGACCTACATGGCGTGGCCCACCCGCTCCATCTGGGGGCCGGACGTCAGCGGCGTACGCGACGACATCGCCCGTATCGCCCGGACCATCGCCGAGTTCGAGCCGGTGTGGCTCCTGGCCAACGAGCGGGAGGTGCCGGCGGCCCGGCGGGCGTGCGGGTCCGGGGTGGAGGTCGTCCCGGTCCCGGTGGACGACCTGTGGATGCGGGACAGCGGACCGGTCTTCGTCCTCGGGCCCGACGGCATCGCCGGCGTCGACCTCCACTTCAACGGCTGGGGCCGCAAGCAGGCCCACGGCCGTGACAGCCGGGTGGCCCGCGCGGTCCTGGACGACGAGCGGATCACGCGGATCGCGGCACCGATCACCGCCGAGGGCGGGGCCGTGGAGGGTGACGGGCACGGGACTCTGATGGTGACCGAGAGCTCGCTGGTCAACGACAACCGAAACCCCGGCAAGTCCCGCAACGACATCGAGCGGGCGCTCAAGGACCTGTTCGGCGCCACCACGGTGATCTGGGTGAAGGGCGTCAAGGGCAAGGACATCACGGACTATCACATCGATGCGCTGGCCCGGTTCTGTGAACCGGGCGTCGTGGTCCTGAGCACCCCGGCGCCCCAGGCCCCCCGCGACGACTTCACCGGCGCCTACGAACAGGCCCGCAGTATCCTGGAGCACGCCGTCGACGCCCGGGGCAGGCGGCTCGAAGTCGTCGAACTCTTCGAGCCGGCCGATACCGGGCGCCGGGGGAAGGACTTCTTGGCCTGCTACGCGAACTACTACGTGGCCAACGGAGCGGTCATCATGCCCCGCTTCGGCGACCGGAAGGCCGACGGCGCTGCCGCGGCCACCCTGAGGGAGCTCTACCCGGGGCGGAAGGTGGTGCCCGTGCCCGTCGACAACCTCGGCGAGGGCGGCGGCGGCATCCACTGCTCCACCCAGCAACTCCCCAAGGCGCGCTGAACGTCACCGCCCGGGACGGCGGTGCACCACCCTTTCCCGGGGCCGGGCGCGGCAGCGATCAGGGGCGCCGCGCCCGGTCAGCAGGGACGGCCCCGGGCGGCCTCCTCGGTCTTCCACCCCCAAGCCGTGAGCATTCCGGGCGAGAGGCCGGCGCACCGTGGCGAGGACAAATCCTGCACCGCCCGCTCGATCTGCGCCTCGTCCACCCGGCCCGTCGCCAGCATGGCGTCCCGTGAACGGCCCCACGTATCGGCCCAGAAGCGGCTGATCGCGCTGTCCGGCACCAACGGGGGAACGTGGATCTCGGCGGCCACGTGGAACAGCCCCTCCTCGTGCAGGAGCTGCGGGTAGTCCGGCACCCAGGAGATGTCCGTACCGATGCTCTCCCGCAGCGCCTGCCACATCGCCCGCATCACCGTGGTGTACGGCGTGCCCGGCGCGGTGGCGCTCGTCAGGTCCACGGCGTCGCTGAGCACCAGTACGCCGTCGGGCGCGACCAGCGAGACCAGCTTGGCGATCATGCGGCGCCACGAGCGCAGATGCATCAGCACGAACCGCGCGTGCACCAGCCGGAACCGGCCGGGACCGAAGTCCGGGGCGGTGATGTCGGCGTCCAGCGTCGTCAGGCCCGGTATCCCGGCCGCGGTGAGGAACCGGGTGTCACGGTCCACCGCGAGGACCGTCGTGACGCCGGCCGACTCCAGCAGCCACCGTGCGAGGGTGCCGGTTCCCGCGCCCACGTCCAGGCAGTTCCAGCCGGGACCGGCCCCCAACGCCGTCAGCCGGGCGGCGCTCACCTCGTCGTAGGCGAGCGCTCCCAGGTCGATACGACCGGCCTCGCCGGTCTCCTCCGGGCGGAACAGACCTTCGCCGTAGCGCCCGGTATCCGTACCCCGCACGTCCCCAGTATGACGGTGCGGCTCAGGGGTTTCCTGCTGTGGTGACCAGCTCCGGAACCGGGTCCGGCGCCGGCTGCTTCCGCGGCCGTCCCGGGGCACGCCGCAGCACCAGCTGCAGCACCAGCATCACCACGCCGGTCACCACCGCGCTGTGCCACAGCAGGGCGTCCAGCCGGCCCGCGGAGAGATAGGCGCCCGCCGCCACGGCCGCCAGCGCGCACACCGCCCGGTCCACGATGCTCTCGACGGACAGCAGGGTGGCCCGTGGCGCACCCGCCGGAATCGCGTCGTTCACCAGCTTGCGCTGGAGCGGATAGGCGAACCCGGTGACCGCGGCGAACACGCACAGCAGGGCGACCACGGTCCAGGGCCCGCCGAGGGTGCTGCCCGCCAGCGCGGCCGCCATCGCGAGGCTGAGCAGCGAGACCCACGCCACCGGCGACAGCCGCGAGCCCAGCCACTGCGGACGGGCCGAGGCCACCGCCTCCGCGACGGTCATGGCGGCCAGCACCCCGCCGTGCGACCCCTCCGGGATGCCGTGATCCATCAGCACCGGCTGGAAGAGGTTCACCTGGCAGATCCGCGAGAGCGTGAAGACCGCCACGCCCTGCACCATCAGCAGCGCGAGCCAGGGCGTGGCCCACACACAGCGCAGCGCCGTGGCGGCATCGCGCAGAAACACGAGCCCGCCGCGCGACGCCGCCTTCGCCTCGGCTCGGCCGGCCGGCGCCGCCTGCCGCGGCAGCACCACAGCGCACACCAGCGAGCCCGCCGCGCTCGCGGCGCTCAGCACGTACGGCGTGGGATGCGCGAGGGCCATCAACGGACCGACCAGCGGCCAGCACAGCACCTTCGCGGCCAGCCCCAGCGCCCGCGCCTGCCCCTCGGCCTTCAGATAGTGCTCTCCCGCGCCCTCGGCCGCCAGGCCGTCGTAGAGATAGGCGCTGGCGGCGCCCGAGGTCAGCGAGCGGCCCGCGGCGATGGCCAGGAAGTGCACCAGGAAGCCGGTGTAGCTGGGGGCGAGGACCGTGGCCAGGTTCGCCGCGGTCATCACGACGGCACCGGCCCGCAGACAGTTGCGGGCACCGATCCGGTCGGCCACGATCCCGGTCGGGATCTCGAAGAGGCAGAACGCGATGTAGTAGATGCTCTGGATGCCGAAGATCTGCCCGTCGGAGAGCCCCGCCTCCCGCTGGTAGGCGTAGAAGACGGGCATCCACCACAACAGGTTGAACAGCAGCTGGAAGCCGTTGTTGAGCCGGATGATCCGGCGGGCCCGGGGCGTCAGGGACGCCCCGGAGGCCCGGGGACCACGGGCCGCCCGCAGGCCGGCGAACGGGCGGATCACAGCGCGTAGGGGCGGATCTGGACCAGGCGGAAGTCCCCCTGATCGGTCATCAGCCACTCGATGTCGAGCGGATGGTCCACGTCACCGTCGCTGAAGTGCGACTGGAGCAGCCGCCCGGTCAGGGCCAGCCGGGCCAGCTTCTCCCGGGTGCCGACGGGCAGGTCCTTGCCGGTCGAACCGAGCGCGACGGTGCGGCCGCCGCCCTCGACCGTGTTGTACAGGTACTGCAGCGGCAGCGTCGTGCCGTCGACGACCGTCTCGGGCGAACCGGGGGAGCAGTTGACGTAGACATTGCGGAAGTCCGTGCGCCGGGTCGGGTTGCAGGTCACCAGCACCCCGCCGAGCTCCGCCGGCACATACCGCTGGATGATCACGCCCATGTAGGTGTCGTCGAGGGAGATGCCCGCCTGGTGGCGCAGCCGGACACTGCGCGGCGACAGCAGGGAGGCCCACACCTGGCGTACCGCGTCGAGGAGTTCGTCCGCGCCGTGGACGGTGCTGACCGAGTCGTAGACCCCGGCCGCGGAGAACCCGGGCAGGTCCTCGGCATTGGACGAGGAGCGCACCACGAGACGGCCCCCGGCGTCGGGGCCGTCGGGCAGCGCCTGGGTGATCTGCCGGGTCACCTCGTCGGGCATGGGGGTGTTGCGGATGAGCTGCTGCAGATGCAGACAGAGCGCGTCCAGGACGTCGACGGCGTCGAGTTCGAGGGCCATCTTCAGCTTGCCCAGGCCCTGCTGGACGGCCGGCGAGGACGTCAGGAAGCGGTGCTGCAGGGCGAAGGGAAGGGCGATGCCGTCGGGCGCCGCGACGGTACCGGCCACGAAGTCCGCGGCCAGGTCCCGCAGTTCGGCGGGCGTCGCGTCCGGGGCGCCCAGGCGGGCCGCGAGGTGGCCGTAGAGGTCGGCACGGGGCGGCCTCGGCTGCCCGTAGAAGGCGGTGAGGTCGGCGGAGCGGCTGTCGAGGACGTGATGGAGCTCCCCGAGGCTGGCCGCCTTGGTGCCGTACCGGTCCTGGTCGGCGCGGCGCAGCCGGTGCAGGAACAGCGCGGGCACGTCCTCCAGCAGGGGCGGTTCCATCCGGATCCGCTGCTGGTGCCAGGCCGGGGCCTCCAGCGCCGGGGCATGGCCCAGCGGGACGAGGCTGATCTCGTCGTCCTGCACCCGGTAGCGGATCCAGGCGCCGTCCAGGTCGTCCGCCTCGACGAGGCGGTCCAGGTCGCGGACGATCGCGTTGGGGATGCCCCAGCCGGAGGCGAGGACATTGGTGTGGGAGAGCGGTGTACCGGGCGCGGTGTTGAGGAAGCCCGCCACCCGCGGCACATCGTCCGGCAGGGACGCCATGGCCACGATGTCGGACCAGCCGAGCCCGCCGGCGGCGGCCGCGTACTCCTCCTGGGTCCGGAAGTAGCGCAGCCGCCCGACCGCCTCGCCGGGGTTGAGCGGGGTACGGGTGCGGTTGCCGAAGAGCTCATGGCCCAGGATCCGGGGCACATGGACATCGCTGATGGCGGCGAGTTCGTGCTCCTGCCCGTGGTTCGCGGGCTTGAGCAGCAGCGGCAGCCGGCCGTCGACCCGGTGGCGGACGAACGTGTAGAACTCCTCCAGCAGCTGGCCGTTCATGGTGTCGGCCTCGGTCGTCTCCAGGACGAGGAAGGGCCGCTCCCGGCCCTCGGTGTCCTCGTCGGTGTGCAGCGAGAGCACACCCAGCAGGAAGCGGCGCTCGGGATCCATGTAGACCGAGGCGTTGAACGCGTCCAGGCAGGAGTCCAGGTCGGCCAGCTCCATGCCGAGCACCCGGGTGGCGATGTAGTTGACGTGGAACGGGTGGGCCGCGGTGTCGAGCAGGTGCCAGGTGTTCTCGATGCGGTCCACCACGACCTTGAGGTAGGGGTGGCCGGCGAGGACGCCGGAGAGGGTGCGGAAGAGCGGCAGGGACAGGTTCTCGCCGATGACGGTGCGATCGGTGACCGGGCCCGGCGCGCCGGAAGGCAGGACGGTGGTGGTCATGACTGCGCCTCCGCGGGGCCGTGGGGGAGGACGTGGGGGAGGGCGTCCACCAGGGTCCGGAAGTCGCGGATCACGGTCTCCGGGTCGGCGGCGGACAGCAGGCACAGCGCCGCCATGGTGTTGGCGCCCGCGGCCGGGTCGTACACCGGTACCAGCGTCCCGTCCGGCAGCGAGTTCTCGGCCACCACGGACAGCCGGCTGCCCGCGCTGACCGGCACCGCCTCGCGCACGGTCGGGAAGTCCCAGATACGCCGGTCCGGCCAGGCCTCCCCCTCGCCGTCGACGGCCAGGACAACCAGCGAGCCGGCCGCGCCCTGCGCCTCCTGCGGGGTACGGGCCCCGTCGGGCCAGGTGACCGGACGCCCCAGCAGGTGGTCGGTGAGCATGCCGATCAGGTCCAGGCCGAAGACCTCCTCGATCTGCGGGACGGTCATCGCCCCGCCGAACCGGGCGGCGGTCTCGATCACCCACATCCGCCCGTCGGCACCGAGCTTGATCTCGGTGTGCGTACCGCAGTTGCGCAGCCCCAGCGCGTCGACGGCGTCGCGCGCGAGGGCCACGATGCGCCGCTGGGCGTCGTGCGGCAGCGCGGCGGGAGTGATCCCGGCCCGCTCGGTGAACGGCTCCACCGTCGGCATCCGGCCGCTCAGGCACACCGGGCGGAAGTCGCCGTCCACCACGACGCCTTCGACGCTGACGTAGTCGCCCCAGCCCTCCTGGTCGAACCACTCCGACGCGGTGCCCTGGACGATCTCCTCCACGAGGAAGTCCGCCCCGGCACCGGCCACATGGAGTTCGGCGTACCCCAGTTGCGCGGATTCGGCCATCACCTCCCGGGCCCGCTCCCAGGCCGCCGGTACCTCGTCGGCGTGGCGGATGATCCGGTGGGCGGTGGAGCCGGCGCTCCAGGCGGCCTTGAGCAGCAGGGGGAAACGGAGCGCGGCAGCCGCGTCGTGCAGATCCTGCTCGGTGGCGACGGGACGGAACCGGGGCTGGGATATGCCCTGGTCCTGCCAGGTGCGCCGCATCATGCGCTTGTCGCGGGCGAGGGCGCAGGAGTTGCCCGCACCGGCGAGGCCGAGCTTCTCGCAGGCCTCGGCGACCGCGACGACCGCGTACTCGGAGAAGGTGACGACCGCGTCCGCACCGACCGCCTGGGCCCGGGAGACGATCAGCGACACCAGGTCTTGCCGTTCGGGTTCGGAAGGGCTCAGCACCGAGGCGCACAGCCGGTCAGCGGACGCGGCCACGGTGGGCGGGAGCGCGCTGAGTGCCAGCAGGTGCACTGCCGACCGTGCGGCGACCCGTGACAGGGCGTACCCCAAGGGCGGACCGCCCTTGGCATACACGAACAGCACCTTGCTCACTGGAATCCGACTCCTCTTCATACGGGTGGTAGGGGCCTTCGAAACGGCCGGGGACGCCCGACTCTCACATCCGGACGCCATGCTTCAAGCGAAGCAGCCATGCGGCACACCGTTCCCCGCATCGGGCCGCAACCGCTCAGGCAAATGCCAGAGTTGTGGATACCGTTGATCATCGGTGAAGGTTCCGTGATGCCGTATGGCGTGCGCAGCGCCCTGGAGGTGCGCGGACGCCGCCAGATCGGCCGAGAACCGGGCATGCCGCGCAGCGCTGAGGGATACGCATGCCGGTGGCGCGCCGTCCAAAACCGTTGAACTCTTCACCACAAAAGGGGCCCGTCGTGGACGAGACCAGTTTGAAGTCGCTGCTCGAACACCTTCCGGTGTCCTGGTGGGAGGCCGATCGTGAGCTGCGCGTGATCGACAGCGGCGGTGGCGCCTTCGACGACACGGTGACGGCCCAGCGCTTCCTCGACACGGTGCGAAGAGAGCTCCCCGAGCCCGCCGCGGCACCCGAATCCAGCCATTGGCAGGCCCAGTTCGACGGTCGTGTCTTCGATGTGAACTGGCCCCTCGGCGTGCCCCGGCAGGGCCGCTCCCGCGGGCTGGCGGTGGAGGTGGCCCCGCGGACCCCCGGCGTCCGCCGCTACGACGCCTTCGCGGACCTCGCCCCCGCCGCGGCCTTCATCCGGAACGCGGAAGGCCGCTACCTCTGGGCCAACCACGCCTATGCCCATCTGTACGGGACCACACCGGAGCACGTCATCGGCGCGTCCGTCGCGGACATCGACGGCCCCGCCGACTCCCCGCAGGTCCTCGCCCTGGACCGGGAAGTACTCGCCCGCGGCAAGCCCGTGCGGCACACCCTCACCTACCACCGCTCCGACGGCACCAGCGGGCAGGCGGTCGGCCACCGCTTCCCCGTCAGGGAAGGGGGCCAGACCTGTGTCGCGGGCATCTACGTCGACATCAGCGACTACACCCGCGCCCTGCGTCAGCGACGGGAGGCCGAGGAGAACCTGCACGCACTGCGCGATCACAGCGGCCTGGCCTGCGCCCTGATCTCCGCGGGCGGGCGGATCCAGCAGGCGAGCGCCGCGGCCGCCGAGCTGCTGCAGACCCGGCTGTCGGATCTCGTCGGCCGCCGTGCGCACACCGTGCTGGCGCCCGCCCCGGAGTTAGGCGCGCTGCGGCGCAGCTGGCACGATCTGATAGCCCGCCGCAGCCGGCGGATCCAGACCTCTGCCGTGTTCCAGGACGCCCGCGGCCGGCAGCGTCGCGCCCGGCTGCACCTGACGACGGTCGGCCGGAACGCGCACCGTGCCACCAGCGTCTGGGCGGTCGTCACCCACCAGGGGCTCGCCCATGAAGCACACCCTCAGCTGACGGCCAGTCAGGTCCGCATCCTGTCCCTGCTGGCCGCCGGCTGCAGCAACGCGGAGATCGCCACCTCGCTGCACCTCTCCCGGCAGACCGTCGACTACCACCTCAGCCGTCTGCGCGACCTCCTGGATGCCCCGACCCGCCCCGCCCTCGTCGCCCGCGCCTATGTCCTGGGCATCCTCGACCCCCAGACGTGGCCGCCCCGCTCGGCCACGGCCTGCCACCCGCACAGCACCACCTGAAGGGCGGCCCGGCCGCGCCGCCGCTCCGCGGACCGGGCGCCGGACGGGGCCGCCTTCCCCGGGCGGCCGGCCGCGCACGGTTGGGCCACCCGGCTGATTGTGGCCGACGGGCGTTTGACTCCCCGCGGGTTGAAGGGGGCCGCGGGACGGCAACGGCAGCACGATACGTCTGGCAGCAGAAGGACGAAGCGGCGAGGAGCGACGTGAGAAGAATGATGCGGGCGGGAAGCATGGTCGGGGCGTGCGGGCTGGTGCTGCTCGGCACCGGAGTCGCCCAGGCGGTGAGCATCCCGGACTCCCTGCTCTCGGCGGTGGCGGACGCCGATGTCGGCACCGTGACCGGCACGGTCCAAGGCGTGGTCTGCAACAACCGTCTCGGCCAGGTCCACTACAAGTCGCCGGTGCTCGCCTCGCCCCACGCCTGTATCAACGGGCCGGTGAACAGCGGCAACAGCCTCAACAGCGGCAACTTCATCAACCACGGAAACCCGAACAACAGCGGCAATCTCTCCAACACCAACGGAACCACCAACGGCGCCAACTCCGTCGCCGGTGCTTCCTCGGGGAGCGGCAACAACGTGCAGCGGATCCTCAAACTCCTGGTCCACTGACCGGGACAAGAAGGCGCTGACGGGCCCGGCACGACCCGGCGCGACCCGTCACGCCCCGGAGCGTCACACGATCGCCCGGCGGACATCCGCCGGGCGATCGTCGCTTCCGCTTCCGGCACCTCGCCGGCCCAAGAGCGCCGGGGCCGGCGGGGCGGGAATCAGAGTGCCGTCACAGCTTCTGGGTGCCGTGGTGGCCGACGTGCTGCATGTTGTTGCTGGACTTCTTCGCTGCGCCGGTGGTGCCGCCGCTGTCGTCGTTGGTGTTTCCCTGGGAGTTCTTCGGGCTGCCGCTGTTGCTGTTGGAGCCGGAGACATAGACGTTCTGCGAACGCCCGGGGTTTCCGCTGAGCACCGGCCCGTTGATGCAGAGCCTGGCCCGGTGCCCGCAGTTGAACCTGGCGTCGAAGCGGGCGATGGTGTTGCTGTTCGAGACCCCGTCGCCGCCGGATCCGGCCCACGCCAGGGTGGGCGCGAATCCGCCTGCGGACAGGAGCAGGCCGCAGGCTCCTGCCATCACGAAATTGACGCGTGCCATGTTCTTCACAGTGTGCTCCTGCACCTCATTGATGGTCCCCGGACGTTGGTAACCCGGATCCCCGCATCCACCTAGCAGGAGCAACGGCCCGCCTCACATGTTCACCCTGTCCGATTATGGGATTCACCGATACGGCCCTGGACGGCCGCGGACGGCACGGACCTACCCGCGCCCGTCGAGCGCTTCGGCGAGGGCGAGGATCCGGCGGGCGTCCTCGACGTGCAGGTTCTCGATCAGCCGGCCGTCGACGGTGACGACCCCGCGTCCCTCGCGGGTGGCCTCGTCGAACGCGTCGATGATCTTCCGGGAGCGGGCGATCTGTTCCGCCGACGGGGCGAACACCCGGTTGCAGGGCTCGAGCTGGGACGGATGGATGAGCGTCTTCCCGTCGAAGCCGAACTGCCGCCCCTGGACGCACTCCGCCTCGAACCCCTCGGGGTTCTTCACGTCGTTGTACACGCCGTCCAGGATCACCTTGCCGCTCTCACGGGCCGCCAGCAGCGCCAGCGACAGGCCGGTCAGCAGTGGCGCGCGGCCGGGGACGTGTTCGGCGTGCAGCTCCTTGGCCAGGTCGTTGGTGCCCATCACCAGCACGGTCAGCCGCTCGCCGGCCGCGGCCACCGCACGGGCGTCGAGCATGGCGCGCGGCGTCTCGACCATGGCCCACAGGGCGGTGTGGTCCGGAGCGCCGGCGGCCTCCAGGGCGCGCTCGACCTCCCGCACGGTCTCGGCGGACTCCACCTTGGGCACCACCACCGCGTCCGGACCGGCCTCGGCGGCGGCCCGCAGGTCGTCGGCGTGCCAGGCGGTGCCGGGCGCGTTGACCCGGATGGTCACCTCGCGGTAGCCGTACTCGCCGGAGGCCGCGGCCGCCGCGACCCGCATCCGGGCGTCGGCCTTGGCATCGGGGGCGACGGCGTCCTCCAGATCGAGGATCAGCGCGTCGGCGGGCAGGGACTTGGCCTTCTCCAGCGCGCGTTCGTTGGCGCCGGGCATGTAGAGCACGGAGCGGCGCGGCCGCAGGATCGCGTCGGACACGGGTCTTACTCCTTTTCGGCCGCGGCGTAGGCGTCGCGCAGCTCGGGGTCACGGGCGGCGAGGGCGTCGGCGAGCTCGGCGACCACCTGGCACTGCTTGTACGTGGCGTCGTCCTGCATCTTGCCGTCGATCATCACCGCACCGGTGCCGTCGCCCATCGCCTCGATGACCCGGCGGGCCCAGGCCACATCGGCGGGAGCGGGCGAGAAGACCTTCTTGGCGATGCCGATCTGCACCGGGTGCAGGCTCCACGCGCCGACGCAGCCGAGCAGGAAAGCGTTGCGGAACTGGTCCTCGCAGGCGGTGGTGTCCTTGATGTCGCCGAACGGGCCGTAGTACGGCAGGATGCCGTGCGCCGCACAGGCGTCGACCATCCGCGCGAGGGTGTAGTGCCACAGGTCCTGCTGGAAGGTGGCCCGCGGCGCGGCACCGTCCGTGCCGTGCGGGTCCTCCCGCACCAGGTATCCGGGGTGGCCGCCGCCGACCCGGGTGGTCTTCATCCGGCGGCTGGCGGCGAGGTCGGCGGGGCCGAGCGAGATGCCCTGCATCCGGGGGCTGGCGCCGGCGATCTCCTCGACGTTGGCGACGCCGGTGGCGGTCTCCAGGATGGCGTGCACCAGGATCGGCCGCCGGACCTGTGCCTTCGCCTCCAGCTGCGCCAGCAGCCGGTCGACGTAGTGGATGTCCTCGGCGCCCTCGACCTTGGGCACCATGATCACGTCCAGCTTGTCGCCGATCTCGGTGACCAGGGTCAGCAGATCGTCCAGCGCCCAGGGCGAGTCCAGGCTGTTGACGCGCGTCCACAGCTGGGTGTCGCCGAACTCCGTGGCCTTGGCGATTTTCACCAGACCGGACCTGGCGGCTTCCTTGCGGTCGGCGGCGACCGCGTCCTCCAGGTTGCCGAGCAGGACGTCCACGGTGGGCGCGATGGCCGGCACCTTCGCGGCCATCTTCTCGTTGCCCGGATCGAAGAAATGGATCATCCGGGACGGCCGGAACGGTACCTCGCGTACCGGGGTCGGCGCCCCGACGGCCAGCGGGCGGAAGAAGTCCTTCGGAGAGCGCATGCAGTCTCCCTGGTCGGCTCGGAGGGCGGGGCCGCCGCCGGGTGCCCGGCGGCGCCATTCGGCCCTCACTCTAGGCCCGCGCCGGGAGAATGCTACTGGCCAGTACGTGTGCCGTTGATCACCGTCGGCAGCCGGGGCGCCTGCCGCACGGGCCCCGCGCCGCGCCCGCCGCCCGCCACCGCCGCCGGCCCGCTCAGGACCCCAGGCAGTCGACGAACGACACCCGGTCGCCGGCGCCCTTGATGAAGTCCTGCTGGGAGTGGTTGCGCAGGCGGCACATGTCGTAGCGGGCCCGGGCGCCGGGCCCGCCGCTCTCCGCCTCGTAGGCGTGCTGCCCGGACAGCTGGCAGGAGTCGTAGCGCACCAGCGGGCCCTGGGCGCCGATGCGATAGCGGTGCGGACTGCTTTCCTGGGCAAAGGACTTGAACGCCTGGGCGGTGTCGTCGCAGTCGTTGAAGTGCACCGTCCCGCTGTCCCAGGCGCAGTCGATCACGACGGTGTCCGGGTCGCGCACCTCGAAGCGGATGTCCTCGGCGTGGAAGCGCTGTACGGAGTCGTGGTGCGGACCGCGCGGAAAGCGGAAGAAGGTGCTGGTGTGCCCGTATTCGCCGGAGTCGTCGGGACGGCGGCCGGTGACGATGTAGGAGCCGCCGCGGCAGGTGATGGAGCCGCCGTAGGGGAACTCCAGGAAGTTGCCCCAGGCGTACTCGACCTTCATGTCGTTGAACCAGTAGTTCAGGAACTGGTCCTGCTGCGGCCGGCTCAGCGACTTCTGGGACAGTCCGGAGTACAGGAACGCCTTGCGGTAGGCGCCGCCCACCCGGCAGGCGTCCCAGCGCATCTCCGAGTTGGTGTTGCTGCCGTCGAGGGCGACGCCGTAGGTCCATTCGCCGGTCCACTCGCACTCGGTGAAGCGGTAGTCCTGCGCCTGCCCGGTCGAGTAGGAGTAGAAGAACGAGGCACCGGGGGTGACGGCGGCGAAGCCGATCTGCTCGAACATCACATTCGCCCAGCTGTCCTCGTTGCGGCACAGATAGGAGTTCTCGGCCTGCCGCGGCGCGAAGAGCAGCTGGGTCATGCGCTTGCCGGCCCCGCGGAACCGCAAGCCGTTGGCCTTGAGCTTTCCCCCCTGGGCGTTGAGCAGGGCGTTGGGGGAGCGGATCAGATAGGTCCCGGCCGGCACATCGATCACGGTCCGGCCTATGTGGTCCCACACCCGGCCCGCCGCGTACGCGTAGGCGCGGGCGAACGCCCGGCTGTCGTCGGTGCGCCCGTCGCCCTTCGCGCCGCAATCCGCCACCACGTCGATGACGTCCTTGCCCTTGGGCTTGTGACCGGTGACCGGGGGCACCTTGGCATCGTCGGTCGACTGCCGGGTGGCAGGGGGCGGCGAGGAGTCGTCACACCCGGTGAGGGCCGCTGCCAGCGCGGCGGCCGATCCCGCCAGCACGGACCGGCGGGTGGCACCACCGGTTGACGGGGAGGTTCTGCCTGCCATGATGTTGCTCCTTCGGGGGTCCATTCATCAGGTGGGGGACATGAGCCAGTTCGGATATGCGATCAGACAGCTGTCGGCCGCCCAGAAATCCTCGAAGGGAGTGTCCCTGTACTCGCGTTATGTGAACCGGCCGGCCGGCCGGGTGTTAGCTGCCGCGGGCTACACCCTGAAATTGACACCCAATCAAATCACCTTGATCAGTGCGGTGTTCACCTTTGCCGGCGTGGTCATGATTGCGACGCTGCGGCCCTCTTTCGCCGTGGCGGCCGGTATATTCGCGGCCCTGGTCATCGGCTTCGCCCTCGACTCCGCCGACGGACAGCTCGCCCGGCTGACCCGGACCGGCAGCGCCGCGGGGGAGTGGCTGGACCATGTGGTCGACTGCGCGAAGATGCTGGCGGTCCACATGGCCGTGCTGGTCTCGTTCTACCGCTACTTCGGATTCTCCGACCCTCGCGCTCTGCTCCTTCCCGTCGTCTTCCAGTTCGCCGCGGTGGTGGTCTTCTTCGGCGGCATCCTCACCGAACAACTCCGGCGCGCCGCACGGCAGAAGAGCGACGGGAACGGACCCGCACCCGCACCGGCCTCCACGCTGCGCTCCGTCGCCCTGCTCCCGGTCGACTACGGGGTCTTCTGCGCGATGTTCCTGCTGTTCGGCAGCCGGGACCTGTTCACGGCGCTGTACTGCTGCCTGCTCGTTGCCCATGTGCTCTTCATGGTGGCGTTCCTGGTCAAGTGGTACCGCGAGTTGTCCGTCCCCGGCCGCTGACGGCCGGGGACGGACAGCGCACCCGGGCGGGCTGCCCGGGTGCGGCGGGGGTCAACCAGGCGGGTTCAGGCCGGATGCGCAAGCCCGTCGAGCACCTTGCGCAACAAGGAACTCGACGTGTGCACGGTGTAGGGGAAATAGATCACATCGACCCCGACCGTCGCGAAATCCCGCTCGAGCTTGTCGCCCTTGGGAGTCCCCCGCCAGTCGTCGCCCTTGAAGAGGACGTCGAACCGCACCTGCTGCCAGGTCTCCAATTTGTCGGGCACCGTCTCGACGAACGCCGCGTCCACGAACCGGACACTGCGCACGATCTCCAGCCGCTCGGTGAGCGGAATGACCGGTGCCTTCCCCTTGGCCTGCGTCGCCATTTCGTCCGACACCACTCCGGCCACCAGATAGTCGCACTGGCTCTTGGCATGCCGGAGAATATTCAGGTGTCCGACGTGGAAAAGGTCGTAGACCCCGGGTGCGTAACCTACTCGGTGCGTCATTTACCCCCCACTTGATTACCCCCACGTGACCTGCGGTCAGTTCCTGGCGGTCACATAGACCGGGCCATTGCGTCCCGAGACGTTGGTGCCGTCGGTGACCTCGATCGAGTAACGGTGCTGGGACCCGGGCTCCACGGTGTCCGTGAAGCTCATGTTGGGCCGGTTCCAGTAGCGCGAGTCCTGGTTGAGCGAGGTCAGGTACGTGCCGTCACGGTAGATCTTGTAGGTCAGGACGCCGTTGTCCCGGTCCCAGGATGCCTTCCAGTTCAGCGTGATCTTTCCGCGCGAGCCGCTGGAACCGCTGAGCAGCGGCACCTGCGGCGCCCCGGTGTCCGGCGCCGCCGCGAACCGGGTCAGGCCCTGCTGCGGTGCGTCGTTGACGGTGGTGAACTCGCCGCCCGCCCACAGGATCCCGTCCGCCATGGTCAGCGCCCGCGGGCCGATCTGCTCGCCGATCCCGTCGTTGGTGTCCGGGAACCACGGCAGGATCGTCTTGTCGGAGATCGACTGCGCCAGGAAGTGCTGGCGGTTGTTGATGTCCGTGAAGCCGCCCGGGGTGTTGGAGCAGTCGTGCGCGTGCGACCCGCTGTAGAGCACGCCCTTGTACGGCAGCACCGCCTGGGTGGCGCCCAGGCAGGTGTCCTTCCACAGCTGCGAGCCGTCGGACAGCCGTCCGGCCGCCCGCCCGTCGAAGACCCCGCCGCCGGTGCCCTCGGCACCCAGGTAGAAGTTGGTGCCGTCGTTGACGAGCGACTTGACTGCCGACCGGCTGGGGATCCAGCCGGTGAAGGAGTCGACGACCTTGCCGGTGGTCGCGTCCAGTCCGGCCAGCGCGTGCACGCCGAACAGGCTCCCGTTCACCGAGGTGAACCGGCCGCCGATGATGATCTTGTTGAGCGCGGGGGCGACCGTGAGGGCGTTGACCGCCGGGGTGGGGTCGTTGCCGACCGAGGAACCCCGGATCGTCGCCTTGAACGGCAGCAGGGTGCTGTCGGGCCGCAGGGCGGCGACCCGCTCGCGGGTCTGCCCCTGGACGGTGCCGAAGCCACCGCCGAGGTAGACGGTGTCGTCGGTGACGTCGATGGCCCGTACGGTCGAGCTGACCGTGGGCTTCCAGTCCGCCCCGATGGTGCAGTCGGCGGTGTTGAGGGCGGCCGTGTTGGACCGCCCCACCGGGCCGGCCTTGCCGAAGGAGCCGCCGATGTAGATCTTCGAGCCGTCCGGCGAGGCCTTCATGGCCCGGATGGTGCCCGTGCCGCCGGTGAACGCCGGGGCGCACGGCAGCGGCCGGCCGGTCTTCGCGTCGAAGGCCGCGAAGTTCGTCCGGGCGACCTCATCGGTGCCCTGGGCCGCACCCGGCGGCCGAATGTGGCTGAAAGTGCCTCCTACGTACACGATGCCCTTGGCGTAGGCCATGGCCCACACGATGCCGTCGGTCTGCCAGGTGCTCAGCGGATCGGCGGTCAGTGTGGATTCACCGGTGGCCTGAGCGGGACCGGCGGTCAGTGCCGTGGACGCGGTACCCAGTACCGCGGCCGCGAGCACGAGATGGATGGTTCTGTTTCTTTGGCGCACAGGTCCCCCCTGGAAGCATGGCGCGATGGGAATTGTCGGGGGAGGAAGCGGGAACGAGACGATTTCTGTGCGGAAATGAGCCCGGTGTTCACCGCGAGTTTTCCGAACCACGCTTGCGCAGCGCACCGAAGAACTCCCCTACCCCCAGCGGCAAACGATAGCGCCAGACGGCTGCCCCGAAAGCCCCAATGGACAAAACAATTCCCAAGAACGCGCCAGGGACGCTGTCCCCGAGAATTGTCCGCATGGCGAACACCGGGAGCGCCACCGCAACGACGCCGACCAGCGCGGCACCCGCATAGCCGCGGTCGACGGTGCGAAAGCCCAGCCGGTAGCGGGCCAGCAGCGCCGAGGCGCCGTTGTCCACCACGATCGCCAGGCCCCAGGAGACCGCCGCCCCCAGCACCCCGTACCGCGGAACCAGCCATACGGCACTGCCCAGTTGCACTACGAACGCGCCGCCGGCAACAGCCAGATTCCAGACACTCCTCCCGGCCATCAGGATGACCGTCTGCGCGTTGCCCACGCCGACGTTCACCAGACAGGCGGCCGCCAGCACCACCAGGCCCGGCGCGCCACCGGAGAAGCCGGGTCCGAAGAGCGACAGCACGGTCCGCGGGTAGGCGGCGAGGACCAGGAACACGGGCCAGGAGAAGAGCGCGATCCAGCGCGTCGACAGCCGGTGCAGATGGTGCGCGCCGGGCGCGTCGCCGCCCGCGAGCAGCCGGCTGATCTGCGGGGCCACCGCCAGCCGGATCGCCAGTTGGAGCAGCGTCCCCGCGGTGACCAGCCGCCCGATCGCGGTGTACACGCCGGCCTCGGCGGCGGTGCCCAGCGCCGACAGCAGGATCACCCCGGTCCACGCCGCGGTGATGTCGAACACCGACGAGACGGCCCGCGGACCGGCGAAGGCCCAGAACTCCCGTGCCCGCGGCGGTGGCCGGCCGGTGCCCGGATGCGTACGCCGGGACCTGCGCAGCGAGACGCAGGCGGCCACCAGTCCCAGCACCCCCGGCACCAGCCAGGCCGCCGAGAGCGCGGTCACACTCGGCGCGAGGAGGACCAGCGGCACCGCGAGGAGGACCCGCAGCGCCGGCTTGCCGATCTGCTCGACGCCCACGAACGGGACCACCGAGCCGTACCCGCGGGTGGCCCCGAGCAGTACCAACGCCACCGTCGTCACCGGCAGGAACACCGCGAACAGCCGGATCAGCGAGGCGGCCTCTCCCGGTGGCAGATCGGGCAGCAGCAGGCCGGCCGTCCCCGGCGAGAACAGCAGCGCCGCCGCCCCCGCGGTGCTCGCCAGCAGCGTCGGCAGCACCGAGAGGCGCAGCAGCCCCGGCACCCCGCCCCCGCCGCTGAGTTCGAGGTCCCGGGAGACGAAGCGCACCAGGGCGGTGTCGGCCCCCAGCTTGAGCGTATTGCTCAGGATGGTGAAGGCCGCGACGCCGGTGAAGACCGCGCCGGCCCCGCGGGCCCCGAGCCCGTGGGTGACGACGGCGACGAGGACGAACCCGAACAGCGCGTTCGCCGCCGAGCCCGCCAGGCCGAAGAGACTGCCGCGGGCGGTCGTGGCGACCCCGCGCCCGCCGCCCGCGGCCGGTCCGGGAGCCGTCGGCGCGGGCCGGCCGGAGTCCGCCGGGAGGATGGCCGTCACCTGCGCAGCGAGGTGGTGTCGGCGTCCAGGGGCCCGCTGCCCACCGGCGCGGGGCCGGCGGCGGCCGGCGGCGGGCCGGGCAGCGGAGGCGGCGGTGCCACCACGGCGGCGCGGCCGCGGCTGCGGCCGCGCTTGCGGTGCGTGGGCCCGCCGTCCGCCAGCCGGCGCAGCGACGGCCCGTGGCCGCCCTTGTCCAGGACGGCGCCCAGGATGTGCCCGCCGGCCGTGGTGATCAGCTCCCACACCCGGTCCAGGTCGTCCCGGCGGACCTCGTTCATATCGCAGACCACCACGACGCCCGCGGCCTGCTTGGCGACGGCCAGCCCGTCCGCATGCGACAGCAGCGGTCCCGTGATGACCACGACGTTCTCGTTCGGCCCCGACGGCGTGTTGAGCAGCCGGGCGAACTGCGGAGAGGACAGCGTGCGCGCCGGGTTGGGGACCTCCCGGCCGGGCAGCAGATCGAACCGCCCGTCGACGCCCGCGTCCACGGCGAGCCGTTCGCCGTCCGCCCAGCTGCCCGGCACCGGACGGCCGTGGCCGGGGTGCACCGGCAGCCGCTGGGCGAGCCGGGGGGTGCGCAGATCGGCCTCGACCAGCAGGATGTCGTTGCCGATCTCGGCGAACGCACCGGCCAGGTTGACGGCGACCGACACGGCGTCCGCGTTCTCCCGGGGGGCGACGATCAGCAGACTGCCCCGCCCGGCGAACCGCTGGTCGTGCACCAGCCGGAAGGCGATCGTGCGGTAGGCCTCCGCGCGGTTGCCGCGCCCGCTCCGGCCGACCTCCAGCAGCTCCGTTCCCCCTTGCCGGCGCGGCAGGATGCCGAGCACCGGCGCCCGCAGGTTGTCCTGCACATCCGCCACCGACCGGACCCGCGGTTCCAGCACCGAGCGGACCCAGGCCGCCAGGATGCCCAGCACCAGCCCGATCACGGCGCCCGCCAGCAGCAGCACGACGAGACCGGGGCTGGACGGGAAGGCGGGCGGGTCACCCTTGCGGACGATGTCGCCGGGCGTGGTGTCGAGGGACTTCAGACTGGAGATCCGGCCCTGCAGATCCGCTATCTCCGACACCAGGTTGCTGCGCTCGGACTCGTCGGTGGCCCGGCCCGAACCGCTCGCCCCCGCGATCCGCCGGTCCAGCACCTTGCGCTGCTCCTGGAGCGGCTTCAGTTCCTCACCGAGCTTGCTGACGGTCTTGTCGATCCGCTGGGTCGCGGCGTCCTGACGGTAGTCGAGGTACGCATGCACAAAGGCGTTGACCCGCGCGGACGCCCGGTCGGCGGAGTCCGCGCTGTACTCGAACATCAGGGTCTGGGTCTCGGGCGGATTGCTCACCCGCAGATCGCGCTGGAGCGTGGCCGGGTCGGCATCCAGCTTGAGGGCCTTGGCCGCACCGGCCGCGACCGACGCGCTCTGGGCGATCTGCCGCTCGGTGCCCATGCTGATCTGCTTGTCCACCGAGACACCGCCGGCCTCGAAGGGCGCCGTGCTGATCGCATGCACCACCACCTCACCCGTCGCGGTGTACGTCGAGCCGCCCAGCAGGGACACGGCGGCGCCGCCGAGCATGCCCAGCACCAGCCCGAGCACCAGCAAAGCGCGATAGCGGAGGAGCTGGCGCAGCTGGTCGCGGATCTGGTCCGGCTCCTCCGCGGGCTCGTCGAAGACGCTCACGTACGTGCTCCTCCTGTGGGTTGAGGTGAGGTGACGCGGTGTGCCGGGGACGCCGGTGCGCCCGCGGTCTCCTGCGCGGCCGGCGGCAGGGCCCGCCGTCCCGCCTTACGGGTGATCAGTAGGGGGATGCACACCAGCAGCGCCAGCGGGCCCACGATGGCCATCAGACTGCCGCGCAGCAGCACCAGCTGGTAGAAGCCGAAGGCGGGCACCACTAGCGCCGCGAGGGTGCCCCGGCGCCGCCGCAGCCGGTGCCGGAGGAGGTCGATGCGCCGCCCCACCGCACCGACCAGGCCGAAGACCGCGATGACCGACGGGAAACCGGCCCACATATAGGTCTCGACCCACAGTGGCGCGGACAGATTGGTGAAGGTGTAGCCCGCGTGCCGGGCGAGCAGGATACCTGCGTCGTCGGGCTTGCCGGACCATACGGCGCGCGGCACGAAGAAGAGCGGCGGGCCCAGCGCCGCCGTCGGGGTGAAGCCGTGGGTACGGACGTAGTCCACACCCGTCTCGATCTGCTGGAACGCGTCATAGTCGCCGTTGCCGGTGAACTGCTCGGCGAGCGAGACCACATGGACCGGTTCCCGCTTGTCGTAGCGGAAGTAGTCGCTGTACGGGAAGACCACCAGCACCACCGCCGCCACGGCCGCCGCACCGAAGCGGAAGGCGCGCGGCCCCCGCAGCCAGGACGCGCTGAAGACCAGCGCCAGCAGGACCGTCCCGGCCCAGAAACGCGGCTGGCTGATGGGGTTGTTGACCACGACGTTCACCGCGATCAGCAGCGGCAGCAGCAGCCACCGTAATCCGCGCAGCGTCCGGTCGCCCTCGGAGAACCGTGGTACGTGCACCAGCGCCACCAGCGCCCAGAACGCCGGTACCGACAGCGCCCAGGCCGCCATGGCGCGGTCCGCGGATGCGGCCGGCTGCGCCGCTGCCGCCGCCTCGTTGGCCGCCTGCCGGCTCAGGAAGAACGCCGATACCCCGCCCTGGCCGGGAATGAGCACGACGGCCAGCAGCAGCGCCAGGCCGCCCAGCAGCAGCACGCGCACCGGCGACAGCCGGCGGGCCAGGAGCGGTTCGAGGACCGCGGAGGAGCGCGACGACCGCCAGGACGCCAGCGCCGAGCCCGCGCTGTAGGCCAGAAGTCCCGTCTCCACCACGGCCGTTGTCAGGAACGCGGTGTTCGCGTCGACCATGAACCCCCGCGGATACGCATCCGTCGCGAGCATGGCCAGCGGTGCGAGACCCAGCCAGACATACGCGAAGAGCCAGAAGCCGAAGGCGATCACCCGGGCCCGGACATCCGTCAGCACCCGGGCCAGCGCCCCACCGGTGTGCAGCACCACCACGCACTGCACGACGAGCGCGGCACCGAGGCGGGCGTCCAGCGACCGCAGGATCAGCACCGGCAGCAGCACCACCAGCAGCAGCGCCCAGCAGGCCAGTGCGGCGATGCCGCGCACCGGCGCCGCGGCGCCCGGCTGCTTCCCCTGCCTCATCGGTTCACCTCCCCCCAACTCCCCACCAGCGATCACAATCTAAGGGACATCGGGAAAACAAGGTCACCTTCGGGACACAATCGCAACCCAATTCACAGCCCGCGGGCCCCGGCGGGCTCCTACGATGACCGCACATCCTGAGGGGGGCCAGTCTTGGAAGACTCGTTCGCGGGCCGGTGCGTGCTGGTGGTCTCGACCAACTACGCGCCCGAACACACCGGCATAGGGCCGTACTCGACACAGATAGCCGAGCACTTGGCCGCATCCGGCGCCGACACTCATGTCCTCGCGGGCATGCCGCACTACCCGGCCTGGCGGGTGGCGGAGGGGTACCGCGGCCGGTGGAGGGTACGCGAGCGCCGCGGCGGGGTCACGGTGCACCGGCGGCGCCACACCGTGCCGCCGCGTCAGACCGCCCTGCGCCGCGCGCTGTTCGAGGCCAGCATCCTGGTGCACGGCGTCGTGGGACCACCGCGTATCCGCCCGGACGTGGTGCTCACCCAGATGCCCAGTCTGGCCGGCGGAGTGCTGGGCGCGCGCCTCGCGCGCCAGGCGGGGGTGCCGCATGTCGTCGTGGTCCAGGACCTGATGGGCGCCGCCGCCGAACAGAGCGGTATCCAGGGCGGTGGCCGGGCCGCCGTCCTCGCCGGAGCGGTGGAGGCGAGGGTCCTGCGGGGGGCGGCCGTCGTCGGGGTGGTGCACGAATCGTTCGTGGACCGGGTCACGGCGATGGGTGTGCCGCGCGCCCGGGTGCAGGTGGTGCCCAACTGGACGCATGTGGAAGGCCCGAGCGGCGACCGGGAACGGACCCGGGCACGGCTGGGCTGGTCCGAGAAGGAGACCGTGGTGCTGCACGCCGGCAACATGGGCCTCAAGCAGGGACTGGAGGTACTGGTCGAGGCCGCCCGGCTCGCCGATCAGGAGGCCGCGCCGGTACGGATCGTGCTGATGGGCGACGGCAACCAGCGCGCACACCTGCAACGGCTCGCCGCGGGCGTCTCCTCGCTGTCCTTCCTGCCGCCCGCCGACGCCGCGGAGTTCCCCGAGGTGCTTGCCGCCGCCGATGTGCTCGCGGTGACCCAGAAGGCCTCCGTGCTGGACATGAGCCTGCCGTCCAAGCTCACCTCGTACTTCATGACGGGCCGGCCGGTGATCGCCTCGGTGGCCGCCGAAGGGGGGACCGCCCAGGAGGTGCTGCGCGCCGGCGCCGGGTCGGTGATCGCACCGGAGGACCCGAAGGCGCTGCTGGCGGAGGTCCGGGCGCTCGCCGACGACCCCGCGCGGGCGGCCCGGCTGGGAGCCCGGGGCCCGCAGTACGTCGAGCAGCGGCTGAGCAGCCGGGCCGGTCTGGAGCGGGTCATGGCGCTGCTGCAGACCGCGAAGGCCGGGCGGTAGCCGCGGGCGGCGGGGGCGGTGTCCGTCCCCGCCGCCCCGGATCACCCGGTGCCGGGCCGGGCGAGCGAGCCGTACAGCTCCGCCAGCCGGTCGGCCACGGCCGCCAGCGAGAACTCCTCCTCGACGGCCTGCCGGCCCGCCCGGACGACGCGCTCCCGCAGCGGGTGGTCCTCCAGGAGTTGCAGCACCGCATCGGCCAGCGCTTCCGGCGAACCGTCGGTCACCACAGCGGCCTCGCGCCGCTGAAGAGCCGGGGCGATACCGCAGCTGTCGGTGCAGACCACCGGCGTGCCCACCGCCAGGGACTCCAGCACGCTCATCGGGAACGGTTCGTCGACGCTGGGCAGGACGTACACGGTGGCCCGCGCGGTCCGCCGCACGGCGGCGTCGTGATCGAGGGCCCCGCCGTACGTCACCACCTCGCCGAGCCCTTCCTCGGCGATCAGCCGCCGGACCTCCGCGAGCCGCCCCTCGTCCGAACCGTGCAGAGTGAAGGACACCTCGGGCCGCTTGCGGTGCACCAGCGCCGCCATCCGGACGAAGGCCTCGGGCCGTTTGCGGCTCTGCAGGCGGGCGAGGAACAGCACATCGGCCGCGCTCCGGTCCGCGTCGCCGGGCCGGGTACGGACTCCGTTGGGGAGCCGGACCAGGCGCGGGCCACGCGGCCCCAGCACCTGCCGCAGCCCGGCCTCCTCCTCGTCGGTGAGCACCAGTGCCGCCGCCGCCCGGCGCAGCAGCGGGACATACGCCCGGTCGAAGAGCCGGGCCACCGCCGAGCGGCGCGGCTGGACCATGCCGTGTGTCTGCACCACGAAGGGGCGGCGGCGCACCACGGCCACCGCGAGCGCGGCCAGCGAGACCAGATCGCGCCCGGCGTGCAGATGCAGCGCCTCCGCCCGTCCGGCACTGCGCCAGAGCAACGGCAGCAGCCCCGGGTGGAACAGGCCGAGGAACCCCTGCCCCGGCACCAGGGTGCGCGCCGGCCGGGCCCGGAGCGGGACGCCGTCCACGGACCGCGGGGGCGCGCCCCGCCCCCGCCACAGCGAGACCAGCTCCACCACGTGGCCACGGGAGGCCAGTTCGCCCAGCTGCCCGGTGGCCACGCTCACCGGACCGCCGTAGGCCCCGTCATCGCTGACCAGGGTCACGACATGGGTGACCCTCATACCGCACCCCCGGTGGTGTGCACGGCCCCCGGCGGCACATCGCGGTGGGCCACCGCGCCGGCGCCGACCACCGCACCCGCCCCGACGGTGACACCGCGCAGCACCATGGCGCGGGCGGCCACCCAGGACCCCTCCGCCAGGTGGATCGGCGCATTGTCGAACTCGAAGGTGGGCGAGCGCCGTTGGTGGCTTCCGGTGCACAGCACGGCGCCCTGGGAGACACAGACATCACTGGCAATGCTGATCGGCTCCAGGTTGATCAGCCAGGAGTCCTCACCGAGCCAGACGTCGTCGCCGACCGTCAGTTTCCACGGCCACTGCACCCGCACCCGGTGCCGGATCAGCACCCGTTCGCCGACGCGGGCGCCGAACGCCCGCAGCAGCGGGGGCCGCAGCCGCGGCGGACACCACCACTTCATGAACACCAGGTTCAGTACGGCGAACCAGGCGGCCTGGGTCAGCAGCCCCCGGCCCTTGTCGTAACAGGCGCCGGTGAAACCGCGCAGCCGGCGGCCGGTGGCGGCGGAGGCCGAGGTAGCGGCGGAGGTGCTGGTAGAGGTGGAAGCAGAGGTCATCGGTCCACCCGCACCCGGTGGCCGGAGAGCTCGTCCGCCAGCTGCCGTACGTCCGACTCGACCATGATCCGGGCGAGTTCGTCGAACTGCACCTTCGCCGACCAGTCCAGCAGGCTCTTGGCCTTGGACGCGTCGCCGATGAGCGCATCCACCTCGGAGGGACGCTCGTACTTCGGGTCGAAGCGCACATAGCGCTCCCAGTCCAGCTCCACGGTGGCGAAGGCGGCCTGCAGGAAGTCGCGCACGGTCGCGGCCACACCGGTCGCCACCACATAGTCGTCGGGTTCGTCCCGCTGCAGCATCAGCCACATGGCCTCCACGTACTCCGGGGCGTAGCCCCAGTCGCGGACGGCGTCGAGGTTGCCCAGGTAGAGGTGTTCCTGCAGTCCTGCCTGGATGCGGGCCACCGCGCGGGTTATCTTGCGGGTGACGAAGGTTTCGCCCCGCCGCGGGCTCTCGTGATTGAAGAGAATGCCGTTCACGCCGAACAGGCCGTACGCCTCACGGTAGTTGACCGTGGACCAGTAGGCCATCACCTTGGCGCAGCCGTACGGGCTGCGCGGGTGGAAGGGCGTCGCCTCGTTCTGCGGCGGCGGGGTGGAGCCGAACATCTCCGAGGACGAGGCCTGGTAGAGCCGGGTCCGCACCCCGCTGGCACGGATGGCCTCCAGCAGCCGTACGGCGCCCAGCCCGGTCACATCGCCGGTGTACAGCGGAGCGTCGAAGGACACCCGGACATGGGACTGGGCCCCGAGGTTGTAGACCTCGTCGGGCTGCACATCACGCAGCAGGTTCACCAGGGCGACCCCGTCCGAGAGGTCGCAGTGGTGCAGCACCAGTCTGCGGTCCGGGGTGTGCGGGTCCTGGTAGATGTGGTCGATGCGCTCGGTGTTGAAGCTCGACGAGCGCCTCATCAGCCCGTGCACCTCATAGCCCTTACCGAGCAGCAATTCGGCGAGATAAGAACCGTCCTGTCCGGTAATACCGGTGATAACCGCGGTTTTCGGCATGGCTTCCCCCCACGAGAAGTGATGTACATCGGGATCGGTCGGTCAAATTCCCACGCGCCGGCGGACCGCGGGTCGTGGACGCTACCCGCTCCGTGACCGGTGGTCGAGAGCGGAGTGCGGAAGATATTTCCTGAAATAGCCGGTGGACGTATCGGGATGACTGACACAATCCGCCCCATGGATGACTTGCTGCCCACACCCGCCCGCGTCTTCGTCGCGGGCCACCGAGGCCTGGTGGGATCCGCCGTCGCCCGGCGGCTGACCGCCCAGGGCTATGACGTGGTGACCCGTACGCACGCGGAACTCGACCTGCGTGACGCCGGTGCCACCGCGGAGTTCCTGCGCGCGGCCCGGCCCGATGCCGTCGTCCTGGCGGCCGCCAAAGTCGGCGGAATCATGGCCAACAGCACCTACCCCGTGCAGTTCCTGGAGGACAACCTGAGCATCCAGCTCAGTGTCATCTCCGGTGCGCACCAGGCCGGGGTCCGCCGGCTGCTGTTCCTCGGGTCGAGCTGCATTTACCCCAAGCACGCCGCGCAGCCCATCACCGAAGACGCCCTGCTGAGCGGGCCGTTGGAGCCCACCAATGAGGCGTACGCGATAGCCAAGATCGCCGGACTGGTCCAGATCCGCTCCTACCGCCGGCAGTACGGAGCCTCCTTCATCTCCGCCATGCCGACGAACCTCTACGGCCCCGGCGACAACTTCGACCTGGAGACCTCGCACGTCCTGCCCGCGCTCATCCGCCGCTTCCACGAGGCGAAGGAGAAGGGGCTGGCGGAGCTCACGCTCTGGGGCACCGGCACCCCCCTGCGCGAGTTCCTGCACGTCGACGACCTGGCCGCGGCCTGCGAGGTGCTGCTGCGCCGCTATGACGGCGACGACACCGTCAACGTCGGCTGCGGCGAGGACCTGACCATCGCCGACCTCGCCTCCTGCGTCGCCTCCGCGGTCGGGTACGAGGGACGGATCGCCTTCGACCCGTCCCGCCCCGACGGCACCCCGCGCAAGCTGCTCGACATCAGCAGGATGCGTGCGCTGGGCTGGTCGCCCACCATCCCGCTGGCCGAGGGCATCGCACGGACCTACCGGGCGTGGCAGGAGGAGACGGCCCGGGTGTGAGCGGGCCCGTCCCCCGGTGTACGTCCGGCGCCCGCCCCACGGCGAGGCGCCGGCCGCACACCGGAGCTGTGTGTGGCTAGTAGGCACCGCGCCCGTCCACCACGGCGCGCACGGTCCGGACCAGCACACCGATGTCCCTGCCGTAGGACCAGTTGTCCACATAGCTCAGATCGAGCGCGACGGTCTCGTCCCAGGAGAGGTCGGACCGCCCGCTGACCTGCCACAGACCGGTGAGCCCCGGCTTGACGGATAACCGGCGGATCTCGGTCCCGTCGTACCGCTCGACCTCCTCGGGAAGCGGCGGCCGCGGCCCGACCAGGGACATATGGCCGGCCAGGACGTTGAACAGCTGGGGCAGTTCGTCCAGCGAGAAGCGCCGCAGCAGACGGCCCACCCGGGTCACCCGGGGGTCCCGCCGGATCTTGAACATCGCCCCGTCGTGCTCGTTCGCCCGCTCCAGCGCGCCCCGCATCCGGTCGGCGGCGACCACCATCGTGCGGAACTTCCACATCCGGAACGGCATCAGATCCCGGCCGATCCGGATCTGCCAGTAGAACACCGGTCCTGCCGTGGTGAGCCTTATGGCCGCGGCCACGGCGGCGAAGACGGGGGAGAGCAGCACGAGCAGCAGCAGGGCACCCAAACGGTCGGTGACCTGCTTCAGTATCACCGGAAGACCCCGTTGGCCCGCCGGGTCGATGTGCATCACCGTCAGGCCCGCCGCCTTGGCGAGCCGGACCCGGTGCTGTGACACATCGATGAGGCCCGGAAGTATGGCCAGATTCCGACCCCCGTCGTGCAGCGCCCAGGCCAGTCGGCGCACCCGCGCCGCGGAGAGCTGACGCCCCGGCGCCACGAAGACGAGATCGGCGTCGAGCTGCGCGGCGCACCTGAGGACGGTCTCCCCGTCCGGCGCCCCCTCGGGTGCCTCCCCGTCGCAGGCGAGCCGGGCGGGGACGGGCAGCGCCGAGTCGGTGGCTTCCTCTCCCACGAGACAGCTGCCGACGACGACATACTCGTGGTCGGTACGGTGTGCCAGCTCCGCGAGCACCACATCGACGGCGCCCGCCTCCCCGACCACCAGGACGCGGCGCAGCGCCTGCGCACGACGGCGCATGGCCAGCAGATACCGGTGGACGAGCCGGCGCCGGAGCATGCCCAGTCCCAGGCAGGGCAGCAGGGCGAGCACACAGACCCCGAGGTCGACCTCGATCCGCACCGCGACACAGATGACCGCGAGCACGCCCAGCATGGTCAGCCAGTCCCGCACGACCGGCAGTACCGTGTTGCCGCTGCTCAGCTCCTGTCTGGTGTAACGATTCTTCGCTGTGCCGACGGCCAGCCACGACAGGCCGGCCAGCACCGCCGTGAGCCACGGCTGCGGCTGCCGTGTCACGGCACAGAGCATGCCGACCGGCACCAGGGCGCCCAAGGCGTCCACGGCCCACGCCAGCCGCACCAGCCAGCGTTCCATCGGTTTGTGCCTGCCCGACTCGCTACGCTGCGGCGCGCGATCCATCTTGGCTGTTCCGGCAGGTGATTCCATCACCCGAGACCCGGCAGCTTCGAACAACCCCATGGCCCCCCACTTGGTCGTCCCCTCATTCCGGCGCGGCTGGAGCCCCCCGGCCATACAACCGCCTCCGTGTCGGACGTGACGCTAGAGCACGGTGCGCCCGACTGCTGTGGTTTACCTATTTTGAGTGTTCTTGTGTCCGATTGTTTACAAGCCAACGGTCGCGTGATCCGATTTCAGCCGTTGTTCCGGCGCCCGCACCGGGCGGGCCGCACCGCTCGTGCGCGGCCGCCGGACCTTCCGGGGTGCGCCGTCCGTACCCGGCTTAGCATGCAGGCCATGAACAGCGATCTCTTCTCCGCCGAGAACATGGCCACGCCCGCCACCGCGCCCGGCATGATCCAGCAGAACGCCAAGTCCATCAAGTACGCCCTGGACGGCGAGTGTTATGCGCGGCAGGGCTCGATGGTCGCCTACCGCGGTGATCTGCAATTCGAGAAGCAGGGGCAGGGTGTCGGCAAGTTCCTCAAGCGGGCGGTCACCGGCGAGGGGCTGGCGCTGATGGCCGTACGGGGCCGCGGCGAGGTGTGGTTCGCGCACGAGGCCGCCAACTGCTTCGTCATCGACCTCGCCCCCGGCGACGGCCTCACCGTCAACGGCCGCAACGTGCTGTGCTTCGACCCGTCCCTCTCCTACGAGATCAAGGTCGTCAAGGGCGCCGGCCTGGTCGGTGGCGGGCTCTTCAACTCCGTCTTCAGCGGGCAGGGCAAACTGGCGGTGATGTGCGAGGGCAATCCCCTGGTCATACCCGTGTCCCCGCAGTCCCCGGTCTTCGTCGACACCGACGCCGTGGTCGGCTGGAGCAGCAGCCTGCAGACCACGCTCCACCGCTCGCAGAGCCTCGGCTCGATGCTCCGCGGCGGCTCCGGCGAGGCCGTCCAACTCCGTCTCGACGGGGAGGGTTTCGTGATCGTACGGCCCAGTGAACTGCGCCCGGAGAAGACGGCCGGCAACTGACCGGCACCGGGCGGCGGCAGAGGCGACTTCGCCCGGCGGGGCACCGGCTGGCATGATCGCGCCCATGGCTGAACGCGTGATCGCCGCCTGTGACGGCGCGTCGAAAGGAAACCCCGGGCCCGCGGGCTGGGCCTGGGTCATCGCCGACGGTGCGGGAGCCGTCGTGCGGTGGGAGGCCGGGCCGCTGGGCACCGCGACGAACAACGTCGCCGAACTCACGGCCCTGGAACGCCTGCTGGCGGCCATCGAACCGGGCGTTCCCCTGGAGGTCCGGATGGACTCCCAGTACGCCATGAAGGCCGTCACCACCTGGCTGCCCGGCTGGAAGCGCAAGGGCTGGAAGACCGCCGCGGGCAAGCCCGTCGCCAACCAGGAACTCGTGATGCGCATCGACGGGCTGCTCGCCGACCGCTCCGTGGAGTTCCGGTACGTACCGGCGCACCAAGTGGACGGCGATCCGCTCAACGACTTCGCCGACCGGGCCGCCAGCCAGGCCGCGGTCGTCCAGGAGACCGCCGGCAGCGAGCTCGGCTCCCCGCAGCCACCGCCGTCCTCCCCGCCCGCCCGGCCCGCCGGCGCGCGCCGGGGCGCCTCCGCCGCGGCGGCGAAGACGACGTCCTCGTCCAAGCGGCGAACGGGCAACACGACGCGGACCCTCAACGCCAAGTTCCCCGGCCGCTGCCGCTGCGGCCGCTCCTACGCGGCAGGCGAGCCCATCTCCAAGAACCCGGACGGCTGGGGCCACCCCGCGTGCCGCTCGGACGCCGGCAGCGGCGACTGAAAGTCCTCGGCCGCGCAACACCGGCATCCGCCGGAACCCGCGGCATGGGCTTCCCGGGAAGAGGGGAAGAGACGCTGGACATCGCCGAGCGGGCCTTGCAAGAGGCCGGGGCGTCGAGCGAGGACGTGGTGCGGACCCGCATCATGCTGACCGACGTGTCGCGGTGGAAGGATGCGGCACGGGCCCACGGCGAGCGCTTTTCCTCCGTCCGGCCGGCCTGCACCTTCGTGGAGGTCTCCCGGTTCATCGATCCCGATTGGCTCGTCGAAGTGGAGGTCGACGCGGTGATCAGCGGGGGACCGAGCTGAGCGGCTGGGGCTGCGCTGCAGCTCGGGCCCACCGGTGCGAGCACGCGAGGGCCCGGCGATCCGCGTCACCCACGAGCCGCTGCGGCATCGGCTGCGCCACTGGCCTGGGGCCCTGAGCCGGCCTTGCCGCCGCCTTTGGGGCTCGCCACCGGTACGCCGAGCGGGCGGGCGATGCCCACCACGCCCTCGTCGAGGCGCTGGAGGTGGCGCAGCACGCGGAAGGTGACCGTGCCCGAACGCAGTGCCTCGGAACCGGCGGCATCCAGCATCGCCGCGATGCTGACGCCGGACTCCACCTCGCCCTCGGTGCTCTCCTCCACTACGCGGGCGACGATGAGGTCGATGTTCTGCCCGATGCGGCGGCCGGCCCGCTCCAGGCGCGGGTCGGCCGCGATGGTCTTGCTGTACGGCACGAGTTCCGCCGTCGCCGCCAGGGAACGGGCGTGGTAGGCGGCGGTCTCCAGCAGCGCGACCAGATACCGGGCGGTCCGCCGCCGCACGCGCAGCGGGGTGATCGGATGGGTCAGCGGCTGGGTGGAGGCACGGAGGTCGTCCAGCGCCGTGTCCAGATCGCGGGCCTTGCCCAGCAGGTCGACGGCCGGCCCGCCGCTGAGCTGTTCCACCGCGGCGGAGACGACATCCCGCAGCCGGACCAGCACCGTGCCCAGCTGTTCGTCCGTGCGGCGGTCGGTGTGGACCGGCAGCACCAGTACGGCGGCGATGATCCCGCACGCCGCGCCCAGCGCCGTCTCCTCGATGCGCAGCACCAGCACGCTCAGGCTGTAGGTGTTGAGCAGGGTGTAGAGCAGCCCGAGCATCGCGGTGACGAAGAAGGACATCAGCGCGTACGACAGCGGTGCGGTGAAGTACATCCCGAAGATGCAGAGCAGCACGAGGGCGAACGCGGGCCAGGTGTGGTCGCCGACCAGCCCGGCAAGCGCGACACCGGCGACCACGCCGAGGACCGTGCCCACCAGCCGGCGGTAGCCCTTGACCAGGATCTCGCCCGTGGACGCGGTATTGAGGAAGACGACCCAGCAGGTCAGCACCGCCCAGTACCAGCGCTGGCTGGACAGGAACTCACCGCCGATGATGGCCAGCGTGGAGCCCACCGCGACCTGGCACGCGGCACGCGTGGTCGGACGCTGGAGCCCGGTGCGGTCCTCCTCCGCCTCTTCGGCTTCCTCGGCCGCGACGATCGCCAGGTCCTCGGCGTCGAACTCTTCACGTGAGCGCGTGGTGGCCGGGGTGTCGTCCGACTCGTCCTGCGGCCCGTCCAGCGCCAGCCGCAGACCCAGCACGGCCCGCGCGCTCTCACCGACCCCGCGGAAGACGTCCTGGACGACGGGCGAGGCGCGCGGCAGGTTGTCCTCGTCGCGGTAGCCGAGCAGCCGGTTGCGTACATGGGCGAGCGCGGTGCCGCGGTCGTCGGACGCGCGCCGGGCGACCAGCAGGAGCAGGGAGTTCAGGTCCCGGCGCAGGGTGACGGTCGCCGCGTCCTCGGCCGGGGCAGGGGTCGCCGTGGCCGGCACGGGGGCGTGCGGCAGATGCATGGTGAGGGTGTCCGCCCGCTCGGCGCTGCGGGCGTTGAGTATCAGCATGCCCAGCCGTTCGGCGGCGATCTCGGCGTCCGCGACGCGGCGTTGCACCAGTCCCGCCGCGGCGGCGCTCTGTGTGCCCTCCTCCAGGAGGCCCTGGATCATCAAGGCCGCTTCGTGCAGCCGGGCGGTGTGCCGCCGCAGGTCGTCGAGGACCTTGTCCAGTTCCTCGGGGCCGGCGTCCAGCAGCTCCAGCTGGGTGGCCAGCAGCTGGGCGAAACGCGCCCGGAAGGCCTCGCGCAGCCGGCCCAGGGTGCGCTGCGGTGTCTCCGGGACCACGGCGAACCGCACGACCGCGCTGCACGCGAGGGCAATGGCCAGGGTCAGATACAGCTCGGGGAGGGCGGGGACGGTGGCGTGCACGAACAGCGAGACGAAGTAGACCTGAAAGCCGATCAGGCCCAGCGCGGTGCCACGGTCGCCGAAACGCCGGGAGTAGACGGCGCCGAAGATCAGGAGGACGAAGAACACATCACCGGCGATGACCTGGGTGTGCAGCAGCGCCGCCAGCGACATGGCGGCCAGCGCGACGGGCAGGCCCAGCGCCAGCGTGATCGCCTGGCCGCGCACCTCCTTCTCCCTGATCGCGAAGGTGGCGACCATGGCCGCCATGGCACCCGCGACCATCAGGGTGACTCCGGTGCCGAGCAGGGCGAGGACGACGAGGGTGAGCACGATCGCCCCGACCGTCCGCAGTCCCGCCTTCAGCCGCAGCAGCCCTGGGTCGGACGCCGCGAAGCGGTCCCAGGTGCTCGTCCCAGCCCGCCGTATCGCTGCCCTCACGGTGCCGTAC
Organism: Streptomyces sp. NPDC047049; assembly: GCF_040643995.1. Taxonomy (NCBI): domain Bacteria; kingdom Bacillati; phylum Actinomycetota; class Actinomycetes; order Kitasatosporales; family Streptomycetaceae; genus Streptomyces; species Streptomyces sp. NPDC047049. Next base: position 478,574 of record NZ_JBEYVM010000004.1, read on the forward strand.
ACTCCCACTTCTTGCCATGATCAGGGGTGCTCCAGCATCGCACGTCTGATCGGAAGGCCTTCATCCGGATCGTTTTCGGGCGCCGCTGTGTGGCATGTGCGGGTCTGCGGACTGTCCTGCCGTGCTTCGCGCGCTTCCCCCTCATGAACTTCCTCCCCCGCTCAGGGCATTCCTCCGCTCTTCCGGGGCTGTCCTTCGGTTTTCCGGGTGTTAGCCAGGCGTTAGCCGTTCACCAGTGGCGGCACCGAGGGTGGGTCACGAACGAACCAGCACCCGCCGGCCGGTCCGGTGGCCGGATCTCCCGTGCGAGTCGTCGTGGGGGCCGGTGAGGGCCGTGCGGGCCGGACGGCGGGTGTGACACACCGAGGTTTCTCCGGGTGCCGGAGAAAAGGGAGTTGATGACTGATGATCATCCGTGGTCTGCGTACCGCCGCCACCGTCACCGCCGCTGTCGCCCTTGCTGTGGGAGCGGGCGCCGGTATGGCTTCCGCGGCCGGTGCGGCAGGATCCGGCGCGGCCGGCGCGTGCCGGCCGGGGACGCTGAAGGTCACGACCACCAGCGCGGGTTCCAGCCAGGCCGGAATGAATCACGAGGGCACCTACCTCAAGGTGACCAACACCGGCACGAGCGCGTGCGCGATAGGCGGCTACCCGGGGCTGGCGCTGGAAGGGGCCGGTCACACGGCCCTGAAGACCACCGCGCACCACGGTGACACCTACTTCGCCAAGGACCCGGGCGCGCACGGGGTCACCCTGAAGCCGGGCAAGAGCGCCTTCGCCGACCTGGTCTGGACGCACGCCGGCCCGTCCGTGCAGGCCAAGTACCTGCAGGTGTCCCCGACCGGCAGCAACTCGCACGGCGTGGTGGCGTTCGACAAGGCCGTCGACGGCGGGAAGCTGTCCGTGACGGCCTGGTCGGCGACGCCGCCCAGCGCTTCCTGACCGCTGGTGGCAGCCCGGAGGCCCGACGCACCGCGCGTCGGGCCTCCGGCACGCCGCGGCCGGGTCAGCTCCGGGCGCCGGCCAGCAGCGCGCGGTACCAGTCGACGGTGGCGTCGAGGGTGGCACCCAGGGGTGTCGGGTGGACGCCGAAGGTCCGCGTGAAGGCCGCGGAGTCCATGACCTGCGGCTCGGTGTGCTGGTAGAACATCTCCGCGTACTCGTCCATGAAGGCCGCATCGAACGGCCCGAAGGGGCGCGGCTCGGGAAGGACCACGCGCCGCAGCGGGCGGCCCACCTGCTCCTCGATCATCGCGTGGATCTCGCGGGTGGTGGCGGCAGGCGCGGTGGGCAGGTGCCAGACCCTGCCGTCGCCTTCCGGGTGCTCGCCGAGGGTGGCGAGGCCGGCCGCCACATCGCGGATGTCCGTGTAGCTGTGCGGCAGGTCGATATCGCCCATGCCGAGGACTTCCCCTCCGGTCAGCGCGCCGGGGAAGACCGCTCCGCCGAGCGTGGAGTTGAGTACGCCGGGGCCGACGAAGTCCGCCGACCGCCCGAGGACGACCCGGGCGCGGCCCGCCCGGTGGGCGGCGAGATAGCGCTCGTCCAGCTCGGCCCGCATCCGCCCCTTGCGGCTGGTCGCGCGCCACGGAGTGTCCTCCGTCATCACCTCGCCGTGCGTCGGGCCGTAGGGGTACAGCGTGTCCAGGACGACCAGGCGGGCGCCGGTGGCCTCGACGGCGGCCAGCACCGCGCGCTGGACCTGCGGCATCACCTCGGTCTGGCGGTGATAGTCGACGTTCACGCAGTGGTACACGACGGCGGCGCCCTCGATCGCGGCCAGCGCCCCCTCGGGCGTGCTCACATCGGCGGCGTACCGCTCGATGCCCTCGGCAGCGTTGTCCGGCGCCGAGCGGCTGACCAGGCGTACGGCGTGACCGCGGCGGACGAGTTTGCCGGCGAGCGCGGTACCGGCGGGCCCGGCGCCCAGCACTGCATGGAGGGAGTGTTCTGCGGCAGACATGGCGATTCCTTCTTTACGGGCCGGTGGCCGGTGGCCGGTGGATGAGGGGCTGATGACCGTGGAGCCAGGAGCTGGGAGGCGAGAGGAGTCGCGTCCCGCTGTTTCGTTCCGCTCTCTCGCTTCCGTTAGAGACTATAACTCTCGTGATGTAGCATCGCAATGGAGGGGGGGTCAGTCTCTGCGATGGCGCGGGCGCGCACCCCGGCCGGCCGCCGAGCGGCACGGATCAGTGCGGGGCCACGGCGCGCGGCGGACTCGCGTGGCGGCACCGGTGGCTGCCGCCGTTGGTGTCAGAGGGGAGCGGCCTCGTGCGTGGTGTGTGGAGTGCGGGGGCGGGGGAGTGCAGGGTCGGCGTGGGCATCGGCCGTGTGCCCGGCCGGACGGCTCCCGGGTCCGCCGGCCGGTCGGCCGTGGTGCCGGGCCGGCCCCGGCGCCACGGTGGAACGCCGCCCCGTTCGGGGCGCTTTGCGCGGCACGGGCGGGAACCCGGACCAGCGGAGCGCGAGGCGAAGGGCGGATGTCATGGGCGTCGGTTTCACGGAGGAGTCGGCCTCGGTCCCGGTCGCGGCATCGGCGGTGCCGCAGCGCGTGGTGCTCGACGCCCGGCCGCAGGCGGCGCTGCGTCTGTACGGTGTGCCGCCCGCCGGGGCCGGCCCGGACTGCTATCTGCGGTGGGTGCCGTTGCTGCCGTCCTGGATCGAGCCGTGTTCCGTGGCGCTGCCCGGCCGGGGGGCCCGCTCCGCCGAACCGTCGCTCACCGACCCCGCGTACCTCAGCGCCCGCCTGGCCGCGGTGCTGGACGACTGGGCCGACCCCCGCCCGTTCGCGGTCTTCGGACACAGCGCGGGCGCACTGCTGGCCTACGAGGCGATCCGGCATCTGCGGCGCACCCACGGCCGCCTGCCCTCGCTGCTGGCGGTGTCCTCGCTGGCGGCGCCGCATCTCGACGCCTACAGCGCCGGGCTGCCGCCGCGCCTGACGGCCGGCCTGGCGGGCCTTTGCGAACTCGTCGGCCCGATCCCCGAGCAACTGCTCGCCGACGCCCGGCTGATGGCCGCGGCCTGCACCCCGCTGCTGGCCGACTGCCTGCTGCTCCTGCACTACCGGCACCGCCCCGGGCCGCCGCTCGACGTACCGCTGGCCCTCTACGGCGGCGAGCAGGACCCGGTCACCCCCGTGCAGGACCTCCGGGCCTGGAACGACCTGGTCACCACACCCGCACGCCCCCGGCTCTTCCCCGGCGGGCACACCTACCCGCAGACCGGGACGAAGGCGTTGGTGGACCACCTCACCGGTGCGCTCGGCACCGTCGTCAACCACCCCGTGGCGACGGCATGACGGCCGCAGCACCGGCCGGCAGAGCGGCCGGATCCGCGCGGCGCCTGGCAGCGGCCGCCGTGGTGTGCCTCGGCCTGTTCATGCTCGGCCTGGACCTGACGGTCCTCAATGTCGCCGTCCCCGACCTGCAGGGCGACCTGGACACCTCCACCGCGCAGGTGCAGTGGATCGTGGACGGCTACGCCCTGGTGCTGGGCGGAACGGTGCTGGCCGTGGGGGCCTTCACCGATGCCTGGGGCCGGCGGCGTTCTTTCGTGTGCGGAGTGGCGGTCTGCGGGGGCGCCTCGCTCGGCGGCGCGCTGGCCGGCCACCCGTGGCAGGTGATCGCCGCGCGCTGCTGCATGGGTGCCGGGGCGGCCCTGCTGATGCCCGCGACGCTGGCGGTCCTCCACCAGCTGTTCCCCGAAGCCCGGCTGCGCAGCCGGGCGATCGCCGCATGGGCCGCGGTCGGCGGTATGGGCGGCCTGTGCGGTCCGGTCATCGGCGGCTGGCTGGTGGAACACTCCTCCTGGCGCGCCGCGTTCTGGATCAATCTGCCGCCGGCCGTCGTCATCATCGTCCTGGCGCTTGCGCTGGTGCCCGAGTCCCGTGCACGGCGGCCCGCCGGCTTCGACGTGCCCGGTGCCGCACTGTCGGCCGCGGGGCTGCTGGTCCTGGTGTGGTCCATCACCGAGAGTCCGCACCGCGGCTGGACCAGCCCGGCCGCACTCACCGGATTCACCGTCGCCGCACTGCTGCTGGCCGCCTTCGTCGGCCGCCAACTGCGCGCCCCCGCCCCCATGCTCCCGTTGCACCTGCTGCGGGTGCCGGACATCGGAGTGGCCGCCGCGGCCCTCGCCCTGATGTCCTTCGCCATGTTCGGGGCGCTGTTCGTCCTGACCCTCTACCTCCAGGGAGTGCTCGGCTTCAGCCCCTGGCAGGCCGGGGTGCGGACGCTGCCGCTGCCGGCCGGACTCGCGCTCGGGGCGGTGTGCGCCGTGCCGGTACGGGCACGGCTGGGCGGCAGGGTCCCCGTCGTCGGTGGCCTGATGCTGGTGACGGCCGGCTTCGCCGTCCTGGCGACCACCACGCCCGGCTCCGGCTACCCGCACTGTGCGGCGTTCCAACTGGTCGCGGGCGCCGGCGCCGGGCTGGTGGCGGCCGCGGCCACCGAATCGGTGATGGGCTCGGTCGCCACCGAACGAGCCGGACTCGGCTCGGCCATCAACGACGCCACCCGCCAGGTCGGCTCCGCCCTCGGGGTGGCCGTCCAGGGCTCCCTGCTCGCGGCCGTCTTCACCTCCCGGCTCACCACCTCCCTCACCGATCTGCACGCTCCCGCACTCGTGACGGAGGCGGCCGGACACAGCATGCTCTCCGTCCCCGTACAGGCGATGCGCCTGCCCGGCCCGCTGCGCGCCGGTGTGCTGGCCGCCGCGCGCCGGGCCTTCACGGACGCGATGACGCTCACCGCCGTGGTCGCCGGAGCCGTCACGCTGGTCACCGCCGCCGCGGCCGCGCGCTGGCTCGGCCGGCCGGCCGGTGCGCACGACACCCGCGCCCCCGGGGACGGCCGTGTCGCAGTACCGGCCGCGGCCGGGGCCGGGCCCGGGGACGAGGCGCACCCGGCCCGATAGAGCGACAAGTCACTCGTTCGGAGGTGCCTTCAAGCCCGTTGCCCGAGCACCGGGTCGGAGAAGGTAGGGAGCGCGAGACCGCCCCCGTACACCGGCCTCCGGTGTGCCTGCCGCCGCCCGCCCGCCTGGAGCCGCGATGAACAGCCCTGCCCGCACCGGCACCTTCGGGGGCGTTCAGGGCTGCCGCTGAACGGACGCGCGGTGCCGGTCCGCACCGGCGTACGCGCCGGACCGCACCGCGCCCGTGGCCGTCGCCGGCACCGCCTCACCCACCGAAGGAGTCACCCGTGCTCACCCGTACCGAGCTGATCACCAGCACCCTCACCGAAACCTTCGACCTCGACCCGGCCCAGGTCACCCCCGAGCGCACCTTCGAGGACCTGGGGCTGGACTCGCTCGCGCTGGTCGAGATGGGGCTGATGCTGCAGGAACGCACCGGGATCTCGCTCGACGACGTTCCCCTGCAGACGACCATCGAGGAACTGGCGGCCCTCATGGACGCCCGGGACCCCGACACGGCTCTGACCGCGGCGCCGAACAGCGGGGTCTGATGCCCGGTCAGTGCCGGGAGGCCGCCGTCACCGGCCTCGGCGTCATCACCCCGGCCGGCATCGGCGCCCGGGCCACCTGGGACGGCCTGCTCACCGGCCGGTCCACCGCCGCCCGGGACCCGGAACTCGCGGGTCTGCCGGTGGACATCTCCTGCCGGGTGCCGGACTTCGACACCGCCGCCCTGGTCGGCCGTAAAACCGCCTGGCGGCTGGACCGCTTCGTTGCCATGGCGGTCCTCGCCGCCCGGCACGCCGTCGCCGACGCCGGGCTCGGCAGCCCGGCCGACCGGGACCCCGCACGCATCGGGGTGGTCATGGGGACGGGTACGGGCAGCATGGAGCGCTATGCTGGCGAGTTCGCCAAGCTCGCGGCCGGCCGCCCGCTCGACATCTCGCCGCTCGCCATCACCCGCAGCGTGCCCAACATGGCAGCCGCCGAAATCGCGCTCGACCTGGCGGTCACGGGACCCAACTTCGCGGTCTCCACCGCCTGCGCCTCCGGGAGCAGCGCCCTGGGCATCGCCCGTGATCTGCTGCGCGCCGGGACCTGCGACATCGTCCTGGCCGGCGGGGCGGAATCCGCGTGCCACGCCATCCCCGCGGCCTGTTTCCACCGCATGGGAGCCCTCTCCCGGCGGAGCGAGGACCCCGCGGGCGCCTGCCGCCCCTTCGACGCCCGACGCGACGGCTTCGTCCTCTCCGAAGGCGCAGCCGTCCTGGTACTGGAGCGCCCGGCCCACGCGCAGGCCCGCGGCGCCCGCCCGCGCGCACAGCTGGCCGGCTACGGGGCGAGCTGCGACGCCTACCACTACGCCGCCCCCGACCCGGACGGCCGGGGAGCCGCGGCGGCCCTCACCGCAGCGCTGGCGGACGCCGGTGCGGCGCCCGGGGACATCGACCACATCAACGCGCACGGCACCGGCACCCGGCGCAACGACCTGGCCGAAGCCAAGGCGCTGCGCAGCGTCTTCCCCGAGCCCCCCGCCGTCACCTCCCTCAAGGGCGCGCTCGGACACGCCATCGGAGCGGCCGGCGCCATCGAAGCGGCCGTCACCGTCCTGAGCCTGCAACGGGACACCATCCCTCCCACCGCCAACCACGAGGACACCGACCTCGCCATCGACCTGGACATCGTGGCCAAAGTGCCCCGCACCACGGCCCAGTCCGCCGCCGCCAGCCTCTCCATGGGCTTCGGCGGGCAGAACGCCGCGCTGGTCTTCCGGTCCGCCTGAAGACAGCGGTTTTGCCGAGGGGGGCAGTTCAGCCGAAGGGGACAGCGCATGAGAACCGTCAAGGGCCCCACCGACCACATCGTGGTGGTCGGCGCCGGCCTCTCCGGACTGGCCGCCACGCTGCATCTGCTCGGCGCCGGCCGGCGGGTGACGGTCGTCGAGCGCGAGGCGCTGCCCGGCGGCCGGGCCGGCCGGATCGAGAGCCACGGCTACCGCATCGACACCGGGCCGACCGTACTGACCATGCCGGACCTCATCGACGAGGCGTTCGCCGCGGTCGGCGAACGCCTCACCGACCGGATGGAACTGCGGGCCCTGCACCCGGCGTACCGCGCCCGGTTCGCCGACGGCAGCGAGCTGGACGTGCACACCGACGCCCAGGCGATGGAGGCCGAGGTCGAACGGTTCGCCGGCCCCGCGGCGGCCCACGGCTACCGGCGGCTGCGGCACTGGCTCCAGCAGCTGTACGCGGTCCAGCGGCACCGCTTCATCGACGCCAACTTCGACTCACCGCTGCAGCTGCTCCACCCGGACCTGGTCCGCCTCGCCGCGCTCGGCGGCTTCGGCCGGCTCGACGACCGCATCGGCCGCTTCCTGCCGGACCCGCGGCTGCGCCGGGTCTTCTCCTTCCAGGCGCTGTACGCCGGTGTGCCGCCCGCGCGTGCCCTGGCCGCCTATGCCGTCATCGCCTATATGGACACGGTCAACGGCGTGTACTTCCCCCGCGGCGGGATGCACGCCCTGCCCCGGGCGATGGCGGACGCGGCCGCCGACGCCGGTGCCGTCTTCCGCTACGGCCACCCGGTCACCCGGCTGGAACGCAGCGGTGACCGGATCACCGCCGTGGTGACCGCGCACGAGCGCATCCCCTGCGACGCGGTGGTCCTCACCCCCGACCTCCCGGTCGTCCACCGGCTGCTCGGCCGGCGCCCCCGCCGCCCGCTCCGCCTCCGTCACGCGCCTTCCGCGGTGGTCCTGCATGCCGGTACCGACCGGACCTGGCCGCGGCTGGCGCACCACACGCTCTCCTTCGGCACCGCGTGGGAGCGGACCTTCGACGAACTCACCCGCACCGGCCGGCTGATGAGCGATCCCTCGCTGCTCCTCACCCGTCCCACCGCCACCGACCCCCAACTCGCCCCGCCAGGGCGCCACTTGCACTACATCCTGGCGCCCTGTCCCAACACCGAGACCGGCCCGGGCGCCGGGGACTGGCACGACCTGGCCCCCCGGTACCGCGACAGCCTGCTCTCCGTACTGGAGCGCCGGGGACTCACCGGCATCGGTGCCGCCACCGAGGTGCACCACCTGGTCACCCCCGCCGACTGGGCCGCGCAGGGGCTCGCCGCCGGAACACCGTTCTCCGCCGCCCACACCCTGGCGCAGACCGGCCCCTTCCGCCCCCGCAACCTCGTGCGCGGCGCCGAGAACGCCGTGCTGGCGGGCTGCGGCACGACCCCTGGCGTCGGCGTCCCCACCGTCCTGATCTCCGGCAAGCTCGCCGCGGCCCGCATCACCGGCCCGCGGCCCGCCCGTTCCCCCGCAGGCCAGCCCCGCACCACCCCGAGAGGCATCCCGGCATGACCGCTCGCGAACTGGACGCCGCAGGTATCACCGACCCCCTTCTGCGCGACGCCTACGCCCACTGTCGCCGGCTCAACGCCCGGCACGGCAAGACCTACTTCCTCGCCACCCGGCTGCTGCCCGTGGAACGACGGCCGGCCGTCCACGCCCTGTACGGCTTCGCCCGTTGGGCCGACGACCTCGTCGACGAACCCGGAGCGGGCCGCTCCACCGCTGACTGTGCACGGGCGCTCGATTCCCTCCAGCGCTGCCTGGAGGAGGCCCTGCGCGGGGGAGAGACCGCGGAACCGGTGGTGCGTGCGGTGGCGCACACCACGGCCGTGTACGGCATCGACCACCGGCACTTCACGGACTTCATGGCGTCGATGCGCAGCGATCTGACCGTGACGGACTACCCGACGTACGAGGACCTGCGGCGCTATGTGCACGGCTCGGCCGCGGTGATGGGGCTGGAGATGCTGCCGGTGCTCGGCACGGTCGTGCCGCAGGAGGAAGCCGCACCGCACGCCGCCGCCCTGGGCATCGCCTTCCAGCTCACCAACTTCCTGCGCGATGTCGGCGAAGACCTCGACCGGGGCCGGATCTACCTGCCCGCCGACCTGCTGGCGGCGCACGGCGTCGACCGCGCACTGCTGCGGTGGAGCCGGGACACCGGCCACCGCGACCCGCGGATCACCGCGGCCATGACGGCGGCCGCCGAGCTCACCCGCGGCGTCTACCGCGAGGCGGAGCCCGGCCTCGCCCTGCTCGATCCGGTGTCGCGCCCGTGTATCCGCACCGCGTTCGTCCTCTACCGCGCCATCCTCGATGCCGTACGCGACGACGGGTACGCCGTGCTGCACCGCCGCGCGGTGGTCTCCCGCAGACGCCGTGCGGCCACCGCGTCCGGCGGCCTGGCCCGGGTCGCCGCCGCCCGGATCGCCGCCCGCCGCCCCGCCGTGCGACATGCCGGGGTGCCACACCGCCCGCAGGAGGAGACCTCATGACCCGACAGGCCCGCCGGCCTCCGCGGCTCCCGCTCCGGCTGCGGCCGAGGCCCGTGCCGTGGGAAGCGCAGCGTCCCACCTGGCGCGACGCGCAACCCGCGCGCATCGCCGACGCCGTCAAGGCCGCCCTCGCCCGCCCGTCCGGCAACTGGTTCGTCCTCGGCGCGAGCGGCGGCATCGGCGTCCACCGGGCATTCGGCCGCACCGTCGCCGGTATCGAGGTCGTCGCCTGGCGCGACCCGGCCGGCCGGCTGATGGCGGGGCCAGGGGCCTGTCCGCATCTAGGCGCGCCGCTGGACCGAAGCCCCGTGCACTGTGGCATCCTCCGCTGCCGCTGGCACGGACTCGCCCTGGACGGTGCCCCGTTCGCGGGCTGGGAGCCGTTCCCCGCCTACGACGACGGGCTGCTGGCCTGGGTACGCCTCGACGGGGCCGGCGGGGAGCAGCCGCTGCCCGAGCCGGTCCTGCCCGCCCGGCCGCGGACGGCGGGTGCCGTCACCGCGGTGCACACCGTCACCGGCCGCTGCGATCCCGAGGACGTGATGGCCAACCGTCTCGACCCGTGGCACGGCGCCTGGCTCCACCCGTACTCCTTCGTCGACCTCACCGTGGCCGGCACCCCCTCGGACAGTGGCGGGGAGGCGGCGGACGGCATCGCGGTCGAGGTCTCCTTCAAGGTCGCCGGGCGCGCCGTGGTGCCGGTCACGGCCCACTTCACCGCCCCCGAGCCGCGCACGGTGGTGATGCGGATCGTGGCCGGGGAGGGCCGGGGCTCCGTGGTGGAGACCCACGCCACCCCGCTGGGCCCGGACGACCGGGGGCGGCCGCGCACCGCGGTCACCGAGGCGGTCGTCGCCACCTCCCGGCGTCCCGGCTTCGCCCTCGCGCGCGCGGCCGCGCCCGCCCTGCGCCCGCTGCTGCGCGCCGGCTCGCGACGGCTGTGGCGGGACGACCTGGCCTATGCCGAGCGCCGCTGGGAACTGCGCAGCAGCGGACGTTTCCCGGGCTGACACCGGCCGGCGTCCTTGGGCCCTGCCTGTCTTCGAAGTTCCGCCTGCTGCAAGGGACTTCGAAGACAGGACCCGGCCCGCCACCTCGACGGGCCGGGAGCGCCCCCGTTCACCGCTCCCCCCACCGTGCCGCCCACCGCAATACCGCGGAGCGCCCCCTGTCCGGCACGGTCCACAGGGTCTGGCCGCGTACACCCCAGCGCCTCAGCAGCGCATTGGCCGCGAGGAACCCGGTCGTCGCCGCGCGCTCCATCAGCGCCACCGGGAACGGGGTGCGCACCGCATCGCCCGCGACCACCACCCGGGGGTCGGGCGTGTGCACGGTCGGCCGGTCGCCGAAGCCGCCCACCGGGAACAGCGGGCAGTCCGCGCGCCACTCGTGCCGCCGGTCGACGATCCGGACACCGCGCGTCTCCGGGTAGACGGCGTGCAACTGTTCCACCAGGCGACGCTGTTCGTCCGCCCGGTCTGCTCCCGGGGCCACGGCGTAGGCATGCAGTTCGAGCACCGAGCCGCCGGTACGGGCCGACCAGCGGGCCGCCTCCCCTTCCCAGCGCTCCAGCACGCTGACGTTGTCCAGGGACCCGTAGCCGCTGGTGCCCAGGAAACCGGGCCGGTCGGCGCGCACCCGCCGCTCCAGCCACAGCCGCGACACCAGGAACGGCGGCGCGGTCCGCAGCCGGCCGATCCGCGCCCGCCACGCGGCGTCCCCCAAACCGTCCGAGGCGGCGACGAGTTGCCGCAGCCCGCCGGGGTCCAGCGCCAGCACCACCGCGTCGAACCGGCGCGCCTCGCCCCGCGCGACGACCCGCAGCCCGCCGCCCGCGGCCGGCTCGACCCGGGTCACCGCCGTGTCCGTGCGCAGCCGCACCCCGTGCCCCGTCAGATACCGGCCGAGGGGGTGCCACAACGCCTGCGGGAAGGGCTCGGCGGGGACGTCGAAGAGCAGCCCTTCGCTGGAGCCGAGGAAGTAGATGTGGAACATCAACACCAGTTCCGCGGCGGACAGTTCCCGTGGGTCGGCGAAGAAACTCCGGGAGAACACCTCGAACGCGAGATGCCGCGCGGCCTCGGGGAAGCGGATGCGGGAAAGGAAGTCCTGGGCGCTGATGCCGTCCAGCCGCTCGTAGACCTGCGGCACCCTCACGTCGAGCAGCGGCAGGGCCGCACCCGGGCGCATCCGCGCCAGGTCCCGCCAGGTGAAGGTGGGACTGAGCGCCACAAATCCCAGGGCGCTCCACGGCGGTGTCCGGGGCACGCGCGCGAAGCTGTCCCGCAGGCCCGCGCGGTGGCGCAGCGGGTAGTCGGGCAGCCGTCGGAGCATGTCCAGTCCCGGGTCGGCCCGGCGCAGCAGCCCCCGCAGGTTGTAGTACTGCGGGAAGAAGGCGTGGAACCCCCGGCTCATGGTCGCCGTGGAGCCGTCGGCGAGCCGCACGGGCCGGCCCGCCAGCCGGCCGCCCAGGTCCGGTTCGCGTTCGTACAGCGTCACCCGCACGTCCCGCTCGGCCAGCGCGGTCGCGGCGGCGAGGCCCGCGATCCCGCCGCCGACCACCGCCACACCGGGGCCGTCGGCCGCGGCCCGCTCCCGCCCCGGCGGCCCCGGCACCCGTTGCGCCCGGCGGTCGCGTCCGTGCCGCGCGGCCCCGCCCCGCGCACGTCCGCGGATCACGCTCTCTTCCGAAGGGCGCATCCCGTGGCCGGGCTTGCCCTCGTGCGGCGGTGTCATGGCCGGCTCTCCTCCGGTCGTCGGGGACGTGCGACGGGCCGGCGCACCGCACCGTGGCCCGTACGGCGCAGCAGCGGAAGTTCGGCGGCGGTACGGAGCATGGGCAGCACCGGGGTGTGCAGGCCGATGGTGAAGTCCTCCCACAGGCGGGAGCGGCCGTCGAGAAACCGCAGCAGCCGCTCCGTCGGCACCGTGCGGAACAGCCCGGTGAAGAACTCGGCGCCGTCCACCCGGCCGCGGTCAAGTGCACGCAGCAGCACGGCGTCCATCGCCCGGTGCCAGGCCGTGTGCGCGGGCGGCGGGAGCGGCGGCCGGCCCGCCAGGAGGGCGGCCGCGAGGTGCGCGGACTGCTGTTGTACGGCGGAGAAGGTGTACCCGGTCGACGCACGGGTGGCGCCGCCCGCGGTCCCGATGCGGAACACCGAGCGGCCCGCCCGCCGCGGAAACCGGCCGTCGGTCATCGGGATCACGCCCTGCTCGACAGCGGTCACCCGGAACCCGTCCAGCCGCAGCACCTGCGCGGTGTACCGGCGCAACGCCCGCTCGTAGGCGGCGGTGTGCAGGACGCGGCGGGAGAACTCGGTGTACTCCACCAGCGCCGTGCGCTCGCTCAGCGGCAGGACGTACCCGAAGGACAGGCCGTGAGCGGGCTGCGGGGTGCGGAAATCCATCAGATCCGCGGTCGCGGGATCGAACGCCGGCCGCCCGGTGCGGACGAACCAGCCCCGGAAGTGCTGCTGGAGGGTGGTGCGGGCCGGCGGGAGCCGGCCGCCGGGCCGGGAGTCGAAGGCCCAGCGCGCCCGGAAGACCACCGGACGTCCGGCCTCGTCGCGCCCCCGTACCTCCGCGCCGCCGGCGGCGTCCCGTACGGACTCCACCGTCGCGGTGGCCCGGACGACATGGCTCCGGCCGGCGAGACGGGCGCCGACGAAGGCCTCGAAGTCACGCGAGCGCAGCATCTTGTACCGCAAGGGCGCGGGCCGTCCTTCCGTCGCCGCCCCGTCGGGGCCGTGCACCCGAAGCCGCTCCCACGAAGCGGTCAGCACGGAGTCGAAGGCGCCGCCCGGCGCTTCCCAGTAACACCAGGTCCGTTCCTGCGGGGTGAGCGGCCCGTGCGGGGCGTCGACGAGCAGCACCCTCGGCTCCCGGTGGCCCGCCGCCGGTGCGCACAACCGGTAGGCGAGCGACAGCCCGGCCGCACCCGCGCCGACGATGACGACCTCCGCGTCCCGCACGCCCGGACCTCCCTGTGCCTCGATGAGCCCGACGGTGATCCTTCCGCAGCAAGGGGCCGGGAGGCGGGGTCCGACGCGCGGGAAAACCGGAGGGCCCGCCCGCGGTGCCCGCCGCGGCGTAGGCCAGAATCCCTTCCGACCAATCCGGGTGCCGCCCGGCGCCGAATCACCGGTGACCCTGTCACCGTCCGGAGGTGTCCATGCCCGTCGCAGCCCGCGGCGACCGATCCTCAGCGCCGCATTCCGGCGCGCTGGAAGCACTGCTCGACCGCGTCTCCCGCGGTGACCAGCAAGCATTCGAGAGTCTTTACACAGCAGTTGCCGGTTCCGTGCTGGGTCTGGTGCGCCGGGTGGTACGGGACCCCGCCCAGTCCGAGGAGGTGGCACAGGAGGTGCTGATCGAGGTGTGGCGGTCCGCGGCCCGCTATGACGCGCGGCAGGGCAGCGCCATGGCCTGGATCATGACCTTGACCCACCGGCGCGCGGTGGACCGGGTGCGCTCGGCCCAGGCGGCGGCCGACCGTGACCACCGGGCCGGAGTGCACGCCTACACCGCGGCCTTCGACGAGGTCAGCGAACAGGTCGAACGGCGGCTGGAGCGTGAGCAGGTGCGCCGCTGCCTGGGGCAGCTGACCGAACTGCAGCGGGAGTCGGTGACGCTCGCCTACTACCGCGGGTACACCTACCGGGAGACCGCCGACCTGCTGGGCACGGCGCTGGGCACGGTCAAGACACGGCTGCGCGACGGGCTGATCCGGCTCCGCGACTGCCTGGGGGTGTCGGCATGAACACCGTCGATCTGCACACGCTCACCGGTGCCTACGCCCTGGGGGCGCTGTCCGGGCGCGAGGCGGCGGAGTTCGACCGCCACCTCGCCCAGTGCGAGGCCTGCGCCAGGGAAGTGCGGGAGCTGCAGGAGACCGCCGCCCGGCTCGCCCTGGCGGTCGCCGAGGTGCCCCCGGCGGATCTCCGGATGCGGGTGATGGCGGCCCTTCCCGAAGTCCGGCAGCTTCCGCCCGTACCGCGCGAGGCCACGGTGGTCCCGCTGCGCCGTCGCGCACGCCGCCGCCTGCCCTACTTCGCGGCCGCCGCCTGCCTGGCCGTCGCCGCGGTCGCCGGCGGACTGGCCGTCAACGCCCGCTACGACGCCGACCAGCAGCGCGACCGTACCGCCCGCGCCGAGGCACAGGCGGCCGAGGTCAGTGCCCTGATGACCGCGCCGGACGCCACCTTCCACACCACGGCCTTCAAGGGCGGGGGCAGCGGGACCGTGGTGGCCTCCCGGCGGATGGGACGGACCGCCTTCCTCTACCACGGCCTGCCGGCACTGCCGGATCAGCGGGTGTACGAACTCTGGTACAGCCGCAACGGCACGATGGTGCCCGCCGGACTCGTCGAGCCCGGCCGATCCTCGGGCACGATGCTGCTGACCGGCGGACCGCAGGGCGCGGACGGAGTCGGCATCACGGCCGAACCCGCGGGCGGCTCCAGCAGTCCCACCAGCCCGCCGCTGGGCATCCTGCGGGTATGAGCTGACGTTTCACGACGGGTCACCGGCGGCCGGCCGTTCCAGGGCCGGCCGCCGGTGTCCGTCGAGGCGTCGCGGTGGCCGGAACGTCGAGACCAATCCGCCCCGCCCCCGGCACCGAATCCTCGGTGAGCGGGCCGCCGCACCCCGGACGCGGCCCCGCCCCGGCCTGAGGAGGCACAAGGCCCCCGGCAGCCGCGACGCTTACGCCCTGCGCACGGTGTACCTGTTGCAGGGCGGGTTGGTGCGGCTGATCTCGCTCCCGGTGCGGGTGACGCAGTACGTTGCGGTGCCGCTGGGGACGGGTGCCGTCGCCGGCGGGGTGGTGTGGGCGACCGGCTTCGTCTTCGAGAGCGTCGGCGATTTCCAGCTTGTCCGGTTCACGGCCAACCCCGCCGACCGGGGCCGCATCATGGACCGCGGCTTGTGGGCCTGGACCCGCCACCCCAACTACTCCGGCGACTTCCTCGTCTGGTGGGGGCTGTTCCTGTCGGCCCGCGGCACCCCGCAGAGCGCCGCGGTCGCCGTGGTCTCGCCACTGGTGATGTCGTACCTGCTCCTCCACGGCAGCGGTAAGCGACTGCTGGAGAACCACCTGGCCGACCGCCCCGGCTACGCTGCCTACACGGCCCGCACCAGCGGTTTCTTTCCCCTGCCACCGCGCCGACACCCCCACCCGGAGGACCCCCGCCCATGACCACCGGCCCGGAACGGCCCACGGACCCCGGCTTCGGCGGCGGACGCCGGAACCCGCACCGGCCGCTGCTCGTCCACCGCCACCCGGACCCGCCACGGGCTGCGGTGCTGCTCCTGCACGGCGGCCGGGCGGACGGCCGCACTCCGCCTCCGCGGCTCAACCTCCCCGCGCTGCGGATGCGTCCCTTCGGTTCCGCGATGACCCGGGCACCGGGCGGGCGGCAACTGCTGCTCGCGTCCGTGCGCTACCGCTGCCGCGGCTGGAACGGCCCGCAGGCGGACGCCGCCCAGGACGCCCGCCGGGCGCTCGACGAGCTGGCCGCGCTCGCCGCCGACGTGCCGGTCGTGCTCGTCGGCCACTCCATGGGCGGCAGGGCCGCCCTGCACGCCGGCGGGCATCCGGCGGTCCGCGGCATCGTCGCGCTCGCCCCGTGGTGCCCGCCCGGGGAGCCCGTCTCCCAGCTGCGCGACCGGACCGTCGTACTGCTGCACGACAACCGTGACCGGATCACCGAGGCCGAAGGATCCCGGCTCTTCGCCGACCGCGCCCGGCAGTCGGGGGCCCGGGCCCACACGGTCGCCATGCCGCGCGGCGGCCACACCATGCTCCGCGGCGCCCGCGCATGGCACCGGCTGACTGTGAAGCTCGTCACTGCCATCCTGGCCGATGAGCCGTTGCCGGTGCCGGCCGAAGAGAGGCCGTCGCCCGGATAGCGGACCGAATCCCGCACACCAGCCCCACATGGCACACCTTGATGCCCACGTCCCGTCCGTCGTGCACGCGGCGGGCGCGGAGCGAGCGGTGTGCACGATCCGGCGTGCGGTTCCGCCCCGCCCCGGATCGCCGTGCCGGGGCCCTTCCGCGTGCTCAAGTCGCGTGCGGGGAAGTCTCCTTCAGGGTGGGCAATCGGTGTGCGCTCTTTCCTGAACGGGCCGTCAGGGCGTGCCTCGACGACGGTACTTGGCACGACCGGTGAGTACGTGATCGCCGCATTTGAGTCAAGAGGATCGCCGAAAACGAGCAAATGAGGCAACTTACTGACCAGATTGTCGCGTCTTCCGTGCAGAGTCATCAAACGGGGCCTTCAAGTGTGCCCCGCGGCAAGGGCTCGGAAACCGGGCTTCGAAGGAGAAGGTATGCGACCGTTTGCGTTGAGCTACGCCCGTCCGGCGGTGAAATCGCCGACGACCACCCCCTACAGCTATGACGCCACGCGGCAACTCAACGTCCTTCCGGACGGGCGCCCGGCCACCTGTAGCCGGGCGGTGCTGCTGGCGACCGGCACCACCGCCTCCACCGCCGGTTCCAAGACCCACTTCGACGACTGAGCGCCCCCATGACCGTCCTGGTCCTCACCTGCGAGGAAGACTTGACGGCGGACATCGTGGTGTCCACGCTGCAGGACCTCGGTGTCCCGCTCGTCCGCCTCGACCCCGCCGACCTGCCCGGAAGGGTTGCCCTGTCGGCGGAGTACGCCGGGGACGACTTCCACGGATACCTCAAAGCGGGCACCCGCATGGTGAGCCTCAGCAGTCTGCGTTCGGTATGGGTCCGCCGCCCCGGCGCTCCCGGGGCGCGCGCCCCGGAGCAGTCCGCCTGGATCACGGCGGAATCCGAGCAGGCGCTGTACGGCATGCTCTCCTGCACCCCGGCGCGCTGGATGAACCACCCTGTCGCGTCCGTGCAGGCACGCAACAAGCCCTGGCAGCTCCGTCTCGCCCATCGCAGCGGTTTCCTCGTGCCCCCCACGTTGATCACCACGTTCCCGGCGGTCGCCCGGCAGTTCGCCGCCGCCCACCAGGACCTCGTGGTGAAGTCGGTCAGCGGAAAGCACCCCGGCGACCCGCCGCTCGTGCTGCCTACCACGCGCATCAGCCCGGACGCGGACTTCAGCGGCGTCGCGGCCGGCCCCACCCTGCTCCAGCAGCACATCCACAAGGAGGCCGATATCCGGCTGACCTGCGTCGGCGAGCAGCTGTTCGCCGCCCGCAAGAAAGCCGATCCCGACGAGGTGGACAGCCGTTTCAGCCAGCACGGAACCTGGGAGCCTGCCGAGGTGCCGGACTCCGTCCACCGGGCGGTGACCACCTATATGTCCACCGCCCGGCTCGCCTATGGCGCTTTTGACTTCGCCGAAGACCCGGACGGGACATGGTGGTTCCTCGAGTGCAACCAGGGCGGCCAGTTCGGCTTCGTCCAGTTGGAGACCGACCAGCCCATTGCCCAGGCCATCGCCGCCTGGCTGGCCGTGGAACCCCTCACCTGATTCCTCGGCGGCGGACGGCCGCGGTGCCGCGGTGGTGCGGCGCCGCGGCCCCGCGAGGGCAAGTGTTGTGGTGCCGTGCTCGTCACCCTCGTGGCCCGGCGCACCGACGTCCGGGTGCGGCGCGCGCCGGGCGGCCGCCGCCCCCTATTTGCTCAAGACGTTCGCCACCACGATGAACAGCCCGATCAGCACATCCACCCCACCGACCCGGAAGGACGCCGCCCAGCGCCGGCCCGCCACCCGGGCCGCCCACACCCCCCAGCCGAACAGCGCCACCATGTTGAAGCCCAGGGCGACGTCGATGGCGCTCGCCTCACCCCACCACTTCGCCTGGGCGCCGAGCAGCACCGCGATCGTCGGCACCATCGCGGCCACCAGCGGCCATTCGGTCAGCATGGAACGCACCGCGCTGGCGGTGACCTGGGAGTCCTCGTCCGTGCGGTGCGCGATGGAATGGGCGTAGCCGTGCGCGGCGGCCGACGCCACCGCCGACAGCGCCACCCACAATGCGTCGTACCCGGGGTCCGCCGGGTTCCCCTCATGGCCCAGCGCGGCCGCCAGCGCACTGGCGAGCACCGAGCCGTACACCCCGCCGAACAGCAGCCGCTGCAGGGGCTCCCCCCGTCTGGGAGGCGGCAGGGAATCGTTGCGCAATACGGACACGGCGCCACCTCCCAGGACCTACGGGGGCTGCCCCCGCTCGGGGCGCCCTCATGAGATGTAGCAGCCCCCGGCACGGATCCTTCCGAAGCTACGCCGACCGTGCCGGGCGAATGACCCCCGTGGCGCGGCGGGGTGACCCCGCGGTGGCGCGCGGGGCCGAGGACTCCGCCCGGTGTCCGCGGAACCGAGGACTCCGCCCGGTCGGCGGCAGCTCGTCAGGCGCGCAGGGTCAGGGCGGGGTGCGTACCGTTCAGATAGTGGTCGCCGATGTCGCGGAGCGCGTGGGCGGGGGAGGCCTGCGCCGTCAGCAGACGTGCGTTGCGCCAGAACCTGTCGAACCCCAGGGCCCCGGCCGGGGAGTCCGCGCCCTGGGTGAGTTCCAGGACACGGGTCGTGATGTCCATCGCCGACCTGCCGGTGACCGCCTCGGCCGCGGCGACCAGGACCGCGATGTCCGCGCGCTCGTCCACACCGAGTTCCTGCCCCGCGAGCAAGCCGCGCGCCAAGGCCTCGGTCGCCGATTCGACCACCGCCGCGGCGGTGTGGGCGGCCGTCACCAACTCCCCGTAGGCGAGCAGCTGGTAGGGGTCCCCACCCGTCCGGTCCGAGTACACATCCGAGTACGCCTCCGAGTACGCATGCGGGTGCGCACCGTCGTCCGACCTCGTGGCCGGTCGGCCGCGCGAGGCGGCCCGGTCGATGTCCCGGGCCTCGGCAAGCGCTCCTTCGGCGGTCCCCAGGCTGACGTGGACAAGGGCGAGCCGGAGCGCCAGCGGGGCGAGCGTGGCGAAGGGGGAGACGGCGTGCTCATCGTGGGGGACGGCACCGAGGACCTGGTCGGCGGGGACGGGGACACCATCGAAGCTCAGGCGCCCGGCGCCCGTGAGCCGCTGGCCGAGACGGTCGTGCTCGGCATCGGCCACCACCCCCGGGTGGGTCGGATCGACGCAGACGATCACTGATTCACCGCTCTCGGCGCACACCGCGCCGAGCATCAGCCGGTCGGCGACCTGGACGCCCGCGGCGAGCGCCTTGCACCCGTGCAGGACGTACCCGCCGCCGGCCGGGGTGAGCGTCAGATCGGGGCCCGCCGTCGGTTCCAGGTCCGGGAGATCGGTGCTGCCGCCCCAGAGCCACTGCTCCGCCACCGACCGGAGTTCGAGCCCGTCGGCCTTTTCCGGGGTGCTGAAGAAACGGGCACTCCACGACAACACATAGTGCCGGGCCAGCAGTTCACCGATGGAGCTGTCGGCAGCCGCGATCTCCCGGATGACCGCGCAGGCGGTACGCCAGTCGGTGCCGCGCCTGGCAGGTCCGGGCGGTGTCAGCAGGCCGGGCAGACCCGCTTCGCGCAGCCGTGCGGCCTCGTCGAACGGAGGCTTGCCCGCACGGTCGCGGCTGAGCGCGTCGACGGCGAGATCATCCGCGATCTCCCGGGTGATGCGGAGCCGGATCCCTTCCTCGGCAGGGGGGCGGGGCTCCGTGAAGGCGGGGCGAGCGGCGGATTCCTTCGGCACGGCGCCGTTCCCCGTCCCGTCGGGCGTCTCCGGCGCGGCCGGGAAGGCCGGACCGCCTGCCGGGGAGACCGGCCGGCCTGCCGGTGAATCGGTACGTACCGGTGTCCGCACGCCCATTTCTCCCACCCCTGATTCCCTAGTTTTCCCACTGGATTGATAGGAAAGAGAATGCTTCCGGACTGCGGGCGGATCAAGGGGCGTTCAAGGGATGGACAGCCCGGTCTTGGCATCCGGACCACACACGGAGGGGCACCCCGGAATCCCGAGGGAGCCCTGAAGGAGCCCTGAGGGGCCCGATGAGGGGCCTGGACGAAGCCCTACGGGTTGGACCAGGACGCCGGGTCCTCGGTCAGCGCGGACACCGGGTCCGGCAACTCGGCCGAGGCGACATCGGCCAGGGAGACGCCGTCGAGGATCTGGCGGACATTGGCCCGCAGCGCGATCCACAGCGGCAGCAGTGACTCGGCGGGCCCCGTGTAGGACAACTCCGGCGGGCGGACTCCGCGTACCGACACCAGCGGGCCGTCCACGACGCGGATGACATCCGCGATGCTGATCGCCTCCGCGGGCTTGGCCAGCCGGTAGCCGCCGTTGCCGCCGCGCTGGCTGTGCACGAGCCCGCCCCGGCGCATGTCGTTCAAGATGCCTTCGAGGAATTTATGCGGAATGTCCTGCGCTTGGGCAATGGCCTCCGCCTTGAGCGGCCCCGCATCCCGGGTAGCGGCGAGTTGCAGCGCCGCCCGCACGGCATAGTCCGCTCTGGCTGAGATCCGCATGCTGCGCATTATCCCGTAGGGGGACCTGTCCGGGGCCTCCGGGTATCCCGGTCCGGGCTCTCCGGGTGCAGCCGCGCCCGCCCGCCCGGAACACCTGCGTCACGCCTTCTGTCGCCTCTGCCACGCCCGCCGCCACGCCCTTCGTCCGGTTGCGAGCCCGTACGACCGGACGGAGGCTCGACGTAGGCACCGACTCCGAGGTGAGTGTCGTGGCAGACAAAGGCGCGTCAATGTCCGTGGCCGAGTCCGCGGCCATGCGCACGCGAGGGCCCGACAGCGTGGAAATGGACCTGGTCGTCAACGGCGTCTCCTGCGTCCTGGACCTGGAACCCCGGGTCAGCCTGCTGGACGCGTTGCGTGAGCACATGGCTCTCACCGGTTCCAAAAAGGGCTGTGACCAGGGAACCTGTGGGGCGTGCACGGTCTGGGTCGACGGGCGCAGAGTGCTGGCCTGTCTGACGCTGGCCGTCACCTGCGAAGGCCGGGAAGTGACCACCATCGAAGGCCTCGCCGAGGGCGGGGAACTGCACCCGATGCAGCGTGCCTTCCTCGAGCACGACGCCTTCCAGTGCGGGTACTGCACCCCCGGGCAGATCATGTCGGCCGTCGCCGTGCTGAACGAAGGACATGCCGGATCCGACAGCGAGATCGCCGAGTGGATGAGCGGCAACATCTGCCGCTGCGCGGCCTATCCGCACATCCGCTCCGCCATCCGCGAGGTGTACGGCCACAGGACAGGACAGTGACGTGCGTGCCATCAGCTACACCCGTCCGACGGATGTGACCACTGCCGTCCGGGCGGTGACCAGCGACCCCGGAAGCTCCTACCTGGCGGGCGGCACGACGGAAGTTGACCTGCTCCGCCTCGATGTGCTGCGGCCCCACCGCCTCGTGGACATCAACCGACTGCCCCTGGCCGGAATCGAGGACTATCCCGACGGGGGACTGCTCATCGGCGCGCTGGCCCGGATGAGCGAGGTGGCCGAGGCGCCGGCCGTGGTGCAGCGCTTTCCGATGCTTTCCCAGGCACTGCTGCTCGGGGCCTCCGCCCAGCTGCGGAACATGGCCTCCATGGGCGGAAACCTGATGCAGCGTGTGCGGTGCGCCTACTACCGGGATCCCGAATCCGCATGCAACAAGCGCGTTCCGGGCAGCGGCTGTTCCGCACTGGAGGGAGCCCACCGCGGCCACGCGATCCTCGGCACCAGCGACCACTGCATCGCCACCCACCCCTCGGACATGGCGGTCGCGCTCGTCGCCCTGGATGCCGTCGTGCACGTGGAGGGCGCCCATGGCTCCCGCGGCATCCCGGTTGACGACTTCTTCCTGCTCCCCGAGGACACGCCCGAGCGGGAGCACCCCCTCACACCCGGTGAACTGATCACCGCGATCGAGGTGCCCCCGGCCCCCGTGGCGCGCAGCTCGCTCTACCTCAAGGTGCGCGACCGCGAGTCCTACGAGTTCGCCCTCGCGTCGGCAGCCGCGGCGCTGGCGCTGGAGGACGGAGTGATCCGTGAGGTCCGGCTCGCCCTCGGCGGCGTGGCGACCAAGCCGTGGCGCGCACACCGGGCCGAGGACCTGCTCGTGGGGCGGCGCGCCGAGGCGGACGCGTTCGCACGGGCCGCGGGCGCGGAGCTGGCCCCCGCCGTCACCCGCCCGATGAACGCGTTCAAGGCGGAACTCGCCCGGCGGACCATCGTCCGTGCCCTGCAGACCGCTGCCGCGCAAGGAGGCGGGCCGGTATGACCACGGGCGCCACCCTCACGGCCGTCGGCCGGCCTCTCCCGCGCGTCGACGGCCGGGCCAAAGTCACCGGAAGCGGCCGCTACGCAGCGGAGTACACCCTGCCCGGCACCGTGTACGCCGCTCTCGTCGGCGCCCGCACCGCCTGCGGCCGGGTCACCGGCATCGACACCCGCGCCGCGGAGAACGCCGGGGGTGTGCTGGCCGTACTGACCCACCGGAACCTGCCGAGAGTCGCCGCCCCGCCCCATCTGCTGCCGTCGCTGGCCGGTCACGCCGCCCCCGGGGAGAGCTTCTTCCCGATGCAGGACGAAGCCGTGCACTACTTCGGACAGCCGGTGGCCATGGTGATCGCCGACTCCTGCGAACGCGCCCAGTTCGCGGCCCGGCAGGTCCGTGTCGACTACGAGCGCAGCCCCTCCGTCACCACGCTCGAAGAGGGCCGGGACCAGGCCTACGAACCCGAGGCGATCTTCGCGGGATTCCTTCCCGCACGCAGCGTGCGCGGAGATGTCGAGGCCGGTTTCCGGGCGGCGACCCAACGCCTCGACGTGACCTACCACTTCGCGGCGAACCACCACAATCCCATCGAGCCGTCGGCCACCACAGCGGTCTGGGACGGCGACCGGCTCACCCTCTACGACGCCACCCAGGGAATCGTGGCGAGCCAGAGCACCGTGGCGGCACTGCTGGGCATCCCTCCGTCGAAGGTGCGGGTCCGTGCTCCGTACGTCGGCGGGGGATTCGGCTGCAAGGCCATGATCTGGCCGCATGTCACCCTGGCCGCCATGGCCGCACGCCATGTGCGGCGCCCCGTCAAACTGGCGCTCACCCGCGAGCAGATGTTCACCTCCTGCGGGCACCGCGAGGAGCAGGAGCAGCGCATCGAGCTCGGCGCCACGGACGAGGGCCGGCTCACCGCCCTGCGCCACCACAAGCTCTCGCTGACCTCGCCCTTCGACGACTGGGCCGAACCCTCGCTCAGCATCGCCTCGCAAGCGTACGCCTGCCCCAACTACGAGGGCGTCTACCGGCTGATCCGCGGCAACACCATGACACCCACCTTCACCCGCGGGCCCGGCGAGACCACCGGCATGTACGCCATGGAATGCCTGATGGACGAGCTCGCCCACCGCATCGGCGTCGACCCGGTACAACTCCGGCTGCGCAACCACGCACAGTCCGATCCCCGGACCGGTCATCCGTGGTCGAGCGACGGCGCGGAGGAGTGCTACCGCCGCGGCGCGGCCCGCTTCGACTGGCACTCCCGCAACCCCGAACCCCGCTCCCAGCGGGACGGCAACTGGCTGATCGGCAAAGGCATGGCCACCGCCGGATACCCGGTGTTCTTCCCCATGCAGCCGCAACGTGCCAGGGCCCGTCTCTATGCCGACGGCTTCGCCGTGGTGCAGGCTGGCACGCAGGAGTTCGGGACCGGATCGGCCACCGCGATGACCCAGGTCGCCGCCGACGGCCTGGGGATCCCCGTCGAGAACGTCCGCTTCGAGTACGGCGACACCGACCTGCCGAACGTCGCGGCGACGGTCGGCTCGGCAGGCGCCGGCATGATCAGCGCCGCGGTGCACACCGCGGCCACCACGCTCCGCGACCAGATGATCGAGCAGGCGATCGCCGACCCCGCCTCCCCCCTGCACCAGGCGGACCCGGCCGCCGTCGTCGTCCGCGACGGACGGATGGAGCTGCCGGACCGGCCCGGTGGTGTCGAGTCCTACCGCGACCTGATGCAGCGCCACTTCATGACCGACATGGACGCCCTCGGCAGCTGGAGCCCGCCGCCCCCGGACGTGCCGTACGGGCTCGCCACCTTCGGCGCGCAGTTCGCCGAGGTCGCCGTCGACCCGGACCTCGGTGTGGTCCGCGTACGCCGGATGGTCGGCGCCTTCGCCCCGGGCCGCATCCTCAACGCCGCCACCGCGCGCAGCCAGGTCATGGGCGGCATGCTCTGGGGCATCGGCCAAGCGCTGCTGGAGGGCACGGTGGTCGACCCCCGCGACGGCCGCTGGGCGAACGCGAGCCTGGGGGAGTACCTGGTACCGGTCAACGCCGACGCCCCCGATGTCGACATCGAGTTCGTGGAGGTACCGGACACGGTCGTGAACCCGCTGGGCGTCAAGGGCCTCGGAGAAGTCGGCATGGTCGGCGCCGCGGCAGCCATCGCCAACGCCGTCTTCCACGCGACCGGCTACCGCGCTCGCGAACTGCCGATCAGGATCGAACACCTGCTGTAGGCACGCACCGCTCCCGGCGCGCTGTCATCCGGCGCACTGTCTCCTGGCGCACCGCGTCCCCGACCTGGTCGACGCCCTCGGCTGAGGCCCCGCCCCCGGGACGGCACAGCGCTCCCTCCCGATACGGCCTCACCCGCCGCGTCCCCGGCGCGCAACGGCCCGGACCGAGCGCTGCGCCGGGCCGCGCGTCCGCGGAGGGAACGGCTCAGTCCTCCGCCCGCTGGGTGACGGGAGCCTCGGTGCGGTCGCCCGGGAACTCGTACCAACGGCGTTGCAGACAGACATAGCGTGCATCGGCCTCGACCAGATGGAGGAAGGCCGTCACGGTCTCCCGCAGGCGTTCCTGCAGTGCGGGATCGGTCAGCTGCCCGTCCTCGGTGAACCCCTGATGCGCCGCGGCAAGACTGAACATATCGGGGTAGACCCGGGTGCCCAGATGCTCCAGCGGAACCCTCAGCGCCCACAGCCCCCGGTTGCCGCCGACCAGGGAGGGGGACGCGGACACCAGCAGCGCATGCTTGGTCTTGAACGGCTGCGGCCGGATCCGCGAGACCCAGTCGATCGCGTTCTTCACGACCCCCGGCACGGAAGCGTTGTACTCCGGGGAGGCGATCACAAAGGCATCGCAGCGCTCCAGCCGGTCACGCAGCGCCAGAGCACCGTCCGGAACGCCTCCCTCGGCCTCGACATCACCGTCGTACAGCGGCATGTCGAATTCCCGCATCGCGGCCAGGTCCACCACGGCGCCGGCCTCGGTCATCATGCGTCCGACGAGGGAAGCCAGCCGGGCATTGGTCGACCCTGCCCGCAGCGCGGCGCCGATAACAAGGACGCGCAGGGGTCCGGGGTGTGCGTCGGTGGGCATGGTGACGTCCTTCGGGCACAGGAGAGCGTGTGTCGTTGCCGCACACACGGCCACCGCCTGGGGGCGACGAAAGCGTACAGGCGCACCGGCGGCACACCCGGTACCCACCACGCCATGTCCTGACCTGCGCTGCGGCTACACGGAAGCGCTGCGCGCCCGGTTCCGGGCGGCCCGGCGCCGCATGGCGCGCCGCTCGTCCTCGCTCATCCCGCCCCAGACGCCGGAATCCTGGCGCGATTCGAGCGCCCACTGCAGGCACTGCCCCATCACCGGGCAGCGGCGGCAGACGGCCTTGGCCTCCTCGATCTGCAGGAGCGCGGGGCCGGTGTTACCGACGGGAAAGAAAATCTCCGGGTCCACTTCGCGGCACACCGCGTCGTGACGCCAGTCCATGGTTACCTCCGTTCTCCGCGACCGAGCGCGGTCGGTTCCCTCACTTCGAGGCGCCGGGGGCTCTGTGTTCGTGCACGTCCTCAACTGCCTTGTCCAGACGCCGTGTTGACTCGTCTTACTCGCTGTGCTCGCTGTCCTCGTGTGCCCGCTCCTGAGACCACAATGCGCCGTCATCGCTGTCATTGCCGTCCGCGTCGTCGCCCCTCGCCATGGCATCCTCAGCCGGTATTGCGGTCCGGCACGGCGGGGCCCCATTGCCCAGGGCTGTCGCGGCGCCTACCCGCGCCTCGCCGTGGCACACCTCCACCGCGCCGGGTGGCGTGATCGCCGTGCACCGCGTCGCCCGATGGCGCTCGTCAGGTCCACCCGCCGATCGTCCGCCGAACGAAACACGCAGGGGACTACGGTCGCTGCCACGGCTGGGCGTAACGTCGGCCGTACCGCTGTGATCAGGAGGTTGAGACGGATGCTGGTACTGGGGCGTGCGCAGGTCGAGGCGCTGCTCGACATGGATTCGCTGATCGACGCCCTGGCGTCGGCGATGACGGACCTGAGCGCCGGCCGCGCCTCCTCGCCGGACCGCGTCGCCGCCCTGGTGCCGGAACGGGACGGGTTCCTGGCAGCCATGCCGGGCTACGTACCGTCGGCCGGGGTGCTCATGAGCAAGCTGGTCTCCGTCTTCCCGCACAACGCGGACACCCCCGTGCCGACCCACCAGGCACTGATCGTCGTCTTCGATCCGCATACCGGAGAACCGGCAGCGCTGCTGGACGGCACGGCCATCACCGCGGCGCGGACCGCCGCCGGTTCGGCGCTCTCGGCACGCCTGCTGGCCCGCGAGGACGCCTCGGTGCTGGCGGTCCTGGGCACCGGAGCGCAGGCCCGGTCGCATGCCGAGGCGATGTGCCGGGTCCGCCCGATCCGGCACATCCGTGTGGCGGGCCGCGACCAGGCGAAGGCGGCCGCCCTGGCCGGCCACCTCTCCTCCGCACTCGACATCCCCGCTGAGGCGAGCACCACCTATGCCGAGGCCCTTGACGGTGCGGAGATCGCCGCCGCGACCACCCACTCCGTCGCCCCCGTGATCCGCCGCTCCTGGCTGACCCCGGGCGTGCATGTGACCTCGGTGGGGTTCAACCCGGAGGGCCGGGAGATCGACGATGCCACGGTGGCCGAAGCACTGGTATGCGTCGAGTCACGGCAGGCGGCGCTGGCGCCCTTCCCCGCGGGCAGCAACGACCTGCTGATCCCTCTGCGCGACGGCGTCATCACCGAGGCGCAAGTGCACGCCGAGCTGGGCGAACTCCTCGCGGGCAGCAAACCGGGCCGCTCCTCGCCGGACCAGATCACCCTCTACAAATCCGTCGGAGTGGCAGTGCAGGACGCGGCGGCCGCAGCCCTCGTCGTCGCCGCGGCCCGTCAGCAGTCGGCGGGGACGGACATCCGGCTGGACTGATCCACACTCATCGGCCTCACCGGGCGTACGGCGCAGAGGCGAACGGACCGCCTCAGCGTCCGTACGTCCGGCGGCACAACCGCAGAAGGTCCGAACGGACGTGGCCGGACGCCATCCGGCACACCACGCCGGAGTCCATGCCGGGCCGGGGCCGCGAGGCCCGCGGGAGCTCTCGCGAAGCCGGGGCCGGGGACTGGGCCCGGCCCCGGGCCGTGTGGCGCCGATGCCGGGGCGCCGCCCGTCCCGGCTCCGGACGTGACCTCGGCGGCGCTGCGTGAACGGGGCGCGGCAGTGCCCGTCCCCTGCCCCGCGGCCGTTGGTTTCCCGGCGCCGCATGCCGGGGTGCGGCCTCATCTCGCTTGTGTATCTTCGGGTGCCGTTTCGCCTTCCGCCGCACGGACGCCACATCCACCACCCGCTCGTGCGACGCCCCCCGTGTGGGCAGCAGCAACGGGGACGGCCGGGCCGGAGCGACCGTGCGTCCGCCCGGCGCGCGACCGGGACCGTGCAACGGGCCGTCGGCCGGAAGGGATACGCAGCTGCTGGTGGCCAGGAGTACGGCTGCCGCTGCGGCGAGGCGAAGGAGTAGAGGGCGCACGTCTTCACGGTGTCGGAGGGCCGGGGCCTGTCCAAACGACGCGCCGGGCGTCCACGCGGACGAAGGACAAAACCGAACTCTCGTAGGGCTCCTGAGCTGACCGTGAAGCGGTGGCGGCG
The DNA here is from genome assembly GCF_040643995.1 of Streptomyces sp. NPDC047049. Lineage (NCBI taxonomy): Bacteria > Bacillati > Actinomycetota > Actinomycetes > Kitasatosporales > Streptomycetaceae > Streptomyces > Streptomyces sp. NPDC047049. Next base: position 506,685 of record NZ_JBEYVM010000004.1, read on the forward strand.
AGGAGCGGCGCTGCCGGTCACCTCTGCCACGGCTTCACGCCTCCGCGAAGGCGCGCGTCAACTCCTCGGCCACGATCTGCGCGCCCGGCGCGAACCACCGTCTGCGGTGCCGGACGAGCTGGACGGGCACCGGCTGCGCCCTCGGGCCGTCCACCACCGCCAACTGGCCGTCCTGAAGGTGGCGTTCGACGGTCACACGGGGGAGCAGCGTCAGACCGAGACCCGCCGCGACACACGACCGGGCGGCATCGATGCTGCCGAACCGGGTGATCCGGGGAGGCGCCCCGGGCAGGCCCAGCAGTGTGCGGACGAGCCGGTCGCTGTACGAGCACCCCTCCTCGTGCACGAAGAAGCTTTCGCCCGCCAACTCCTCCCAGCCGGCTGCCCGTCCGGCCAGCGGATGACCCGGCGCCGCCACGTACGCCAGCGATTCGTCCGCGATCCTGCGGGCCAGCAGATCGCTCTCGCCGACCTCCGGTTCCAGCAGCAGTGCGATGTCCAGCCGGCCGGTGCGCAGTCCGTCCACGGCCGTGGCCGTGCCGGCGGCGTGCAGCTGGATGTCCAGGCGAGGGTGCGCGTGCCGCAAGGAAGCGATCACCCCGGGCAGCCGGGAGGAGCACAGCGAATCACCCGCGCCGACGGCAACCTGGCCCTCGACTGCCCCGCCCGTCGCATCACGCTGCCCGGCCGCGGCCGTCGCACGGAGCCGGGCCACCGCGTCGAGCACTTCTTCGGCCTCTTCCAGCAGCCGCAGTCCGGTCCGGGTCGGGACCGTCCCCGACGGCATCCGGTCGAACAGCGGGGTCCCCAACTCCTTTTCCAGCGTGCGGATCTGGACGGTGACCGTGGACTGGGCGAGATGGAGTGCGCGAGCCGTGGCGGTGAAGCTTCCCGCCCTGGCGAGCGTCACGAAGGTACGCAGAAGTCTGGTGTCCACCGGAGGTACGTTATCGCGATATCCGATGGGGCCGAGCGAAAACCATCGTTGGACGCGATCGGGCCTCGCTGCCATCGTGAAGCCATGACTTCTCCCATGCCGCCCCACACGTCGCCCCGTACGTCGCCTCATGCGTCCCCCGTCGGCCGGGACTCGCACCCGGACACCCTCCAGAGTTCCGACAGCATCGAAGTCCTGCGCTACTCCGCCTTCACCACCGACCCGGCGGGTGGCAACCCGGCCGGTGTGGTGCTCGACGCCGCATCCCTCGACGATGCGCGAATGCTCGCCATCGCCGCGGACGTCGGGTACTCGGAGACCGCATTCGTCACGGCCCATGACACTGCCGCCCGCCGCTACCGCCTGCGGTACTTCAGCCCTCGCGCCGAAGTCGCCTTCTGCGGACATGCCACGATCGCCACGGCCGTGGCCCTCGCCTCCCGCTACGGAACCGGCGAGCTGCTGTTCGACACGCCCGCGGGGGAGATCCGGGTGGGGACCGGCCTCGTCGACGGGCTGACACAGGCCACGCTCACCAGCGTGCCGGCGCACTCCCACCCGGCCGAGGACGCCACTCAGGTGGCGCCGGTGCTGCGGGCCCTGCGCTGGACCAGGGACGATCTGGACGACGACCTCCCGCCGCACATCGCCTTCGCGGGCAACGACCACCTCGTCCTCGGAGTACGGAGCCGGGCACAACTGGCCGCCCTCGACTACGACTTCGACGCGCTGCACGACCTCATGCGGCAGCATGGCTGGACGACCGTGCACCTCGTCCACCGCGCGGCCCCCGGGCGCCTCGACTTCCACGCCCGCGACCCCTTCCCGGTCGGCGGCGTCGTGGAAGATCCGGCAACCGGCGCCGCCGCCGCGGCCTTCGGCGGTTATCTGCGCGCCCTTGGGCTGGTCACGGAGCCGCTGCGGGTGCACATCCGGCAGGGCGAGGACATGGGCCGGCCCAGCGATCTCTACGTCGACCTCGACCCCGGAAACCCGCAGGTGCGGGTCACGGGGCAGGCCGTCCCGTTGCCCGCTCCGGGCCGGTGAGCCCGCGGGCGTGCCGGAGGTGACAGGTGGCCGCCGGGCTCACGACCGGCGGCCACGAAGCATCACGGCGGGCCCCCCGAGGCGGGAAGGAACCGCCCGCATCGGGGGCCGCTCACATCGGTGCGCCGGTCCCATCGGGAGGAACCGCTCACATCGGGAGGGACCGCAGACGTACCGGCCCCGCGGGCCACTGTGCCCCGTCGCGCAGTGGCACCCACATGGACCGCAGCGGCATGACCACGGGCCCGTCCGGCTGCTCGACCTCGACGTCCTCCCGCAGTGTCCGCCAGCCGAGGCGTTGATAGAGGGGGACAAGGTGCGGCCGGCAGAAGAGGAGTCCGTACTGCGGCCCCATCGTGCGGGCGTGTTGCAGAGCGGAGGTGACCACGAGCCGTGCCAGCCCGTGCCCCCGCAGACCAGGAGCGACGACCACCCCGCCGAACCCCACCACCTGTGTCTCGACCGGGCCGGCCGAAAGGGGAAGCGTCACCAGACCCGTGTGCGCCACGAGGCGGCCGTCCCGTCGGACGGCGAAGTGCTCCTGCTTGGGCAGCCAGGTCAGACCGGTCTCGGCAACGCCGAAAGGGTCATCGTCGTCCCCGACGATCTCCCTCAGCTCCGCAGCCGCATACCGCGCGAGCCGGATCACGGCAGGCGACACTGAAGACGGGTTCGTGGTCATTCTCCGCATCATGCTGCCGACACCAGGCCGCAGGCAACGCCGGCCCCGCACGGCCCATGGCACGGACCATGCCAACCCGGCCTCCCACAGGATGATTTGGCGTCCCAACGACCCGCACGGTGGCCGATCGATCGATAAAGTGCGCGTATGACCGAGCACTGGAGCGCATCAGACCCAGGAGTCCTACGCTTCCCCTCGGGCGCCCTGGTCCGCGGCCGGGGCCTGCGCCACCCCCTCCCCTCAGGCCCCACATCCGCACCCGTGCCCACCTTCGCCCTCTACCTCCTCGGCAAACAGCCCCCACGGACCGAGTGGGACGCCCGGTGGGTGCGCTGGCCCGATTTCCGGCTTCCCAAGGATCCCCGCCAGGCTCGTCTGCTGTTCAAGGAGGCGCTGACCCGGGCAGCGGATGAACGCGTCGAGGTGGCCTGCGGCGGCGGCCGCGGCCGAACGGGAACAGCACTGGCGTGTATGGCCGTTCTCGACGGGGTGCCGCCGGACCGGGCCGTTGCCTACGTCCGTGAGCACTACCACCCGCGCGCCGTGGAAACCCCATGGCAACGACGCTTCGTCCTGCGCTTCGCAGACGACGCGTAGGGGGCCGCCCGCAGAGCCGGACGCTTCACTGCGGCCCGGCCTCGCGGGCGGCGGTGGCCCATCGGCGACGAGCTGCTACGCCCCGAACCTCACCCGACCTCACAGGGGCCGGGGCCGGGTCAGGCCCGGTCGACGACACGGTGACGCGGCCCATGGACGCTTCCGAGCAGGCGATAGCGCTGCGGATCGTGCACATGAACGCCCCCTCCGGTAGCCGGCCCGCCGTGGTCCCAGCTGTCATCGGGTGCCTTCCGCACAGTGAGAAGAGCATGCAGGCCATCCGCGCTCACCAGGACGTGCGCGGGCCCCGACGCGGCCGCGGTCGCTTCACGTAGCTTGACCCCTGTCCGGTCCGCCCAACTCCTGACCAGTTCCGCCGCGCGGGCCTCGGCACGCAGCACGACGAGGACATCCGCAGACTTCAGAGCAGCATCGGGAGGAATGCTGTGCAGCAACCGGTAGCGCATCAGTCCCGGTCGTTGAATTCCCGGCACCTCTTGGTCAATGCGGCCCACCATGGCTGCTCGGTGCTCACGCATGAAGTGGAGATGGGCCTCGTCGCTCGCCCAGCGCGCAAGACTCAGAAGCAGTCGTCCGTCCAAGCTCCCGTAACAGCTGAGCTGGTGAAATGCCTCGGGCTGAAACCTCGTGCACAACTCGCGCCACTCACCGAGCAGCGCTTCCGCCGCGGCATGTTGCCGCTCCGGTGTGTCCACGATCCATTCACTGACCAGGATTGTGCCGGCATCGGGCCGGGGGATGTCGGGCAATGATCGAGAAACCATGTGTCGCGCCTCCCAGGGTCGGGACCGATCATCCGACCTCAACCGAAGTTGAGGTCAAGCCGTGAGATCGGCGCCGCGCGGGGCCGGCAGCGGCAGTTGAGCCGGCGGCTGCAGGCACCACCATCGGCGTCGTGCCAGCCAACGGCGACGGCCCGGACAAGCTCCATGACTCGTTGCCGAGGACCAGCACCGTAGCGACAAACCCTTCGGACAGGGCAGGCTGCTGCCGGGAGAGGGCGTCCACCCCAGCGGATGCCCTTCTCCCGTGGACCTCCCCGCCCCTACTGTGCCTGCCATGACCTCCACACCGGCCGTCGGGGCCCTCGGACTTGCCCGTCCCGTACGGGGAGTGAAGGTGCACTCCCGGCAGACGCTCGGCGGCTGTGCGCCGACGTACGGGCGGATCGAGCTCGACTTCGAACCCGTGCCCGCAGGGGGCGCCTCGTCGCTCGAGTTCGCCTGCGCCGTCGTGCCCGAACCGGCGCCGGAGTTCGAAGACTTCCTCGGCCGGGGCGTGCTGCGGGAACTGTCCGGCACGGACACCGAGGATCCCGAAGCCCGCCGAGGAGCCCCGGTGCACGCCCGGGTCGTCGTGCGCGCCATGTCCTGGCACTATGTCGACACCTGCGAGCTGGTGTTCCTCCGCCTCGGAGCCCTCGCGGTGCGAGAAGCGCTGTGCTGTGTGGCGGAGGGCCGGGAACCGCAGCTGATCGACACCAGGGCCAGGCTGGTCTTCTGATCCCGGTCGGCCGGTCGGCCGGTCGGCCGGTCGGCGGGTCGGTTGGTCGATCGGTCGGCTGGCAGGCTGGCGCCATTCATGTTCCCCGCGCGAGCGGATCCTGGTCCGCCCCCCCCGGGAGGCGTACAGCACCGCGCTCCGTCGGTGTGCGGTCCCGTCGTTCAGTGGTGGCCGGCGGCCTGTCGCTGGAGGTAGGCGGCGACATCGGCCACATCGTTGCCGATGGCCAGGACGCCGTTGATGGCGGCGCCGGGGGTCGAGGCGCCGTTCACTCCGGCGAAGAACACATCGAAGTGGCCCCGGCGCGTCTCCAGATAGCCGGCCGTGGTCTCCGCGCCCACGGCCAGCCGGTCATTGAGGGCGTCGCCGCCGGCCGCGGTGCCGGTCTTGGCGAAGATCTTGCCGCGTGACGGGCAGTTGCGGCAGGAATCCGCCAGGGTCCCGTCGACGCCCAGGACCGGCAGCGAGATGCGGAAGCGCTGCGCCTCGGAGGTGTGCTGCCAGTACGTCAGGATCTGGGCCAGGGCGCGTGGTGTGGCCCGGTCGGCCGGGTTGCCGCCGCGGCCGTCGGCGAGCTGCACGGCCTTGCGTTCCACCCGTGCGTGGTCCAGGAAGCCGGCCAGCACGGGGAAGCCGTCCTCGCAGTTGGTGCTTCCCGTACTGGTGGCCATCAGGCAGATCCCCAGGTTCGCCCCGAGGTTGTGGCTCACCTTGAGAATGAGCTTGGCGTACTCGGCGTAGAGAGGGGAGGTGTACCGGGCCACCGTGGGCACGCCCCGGTAGGACTTCGGCAACTGCCGGACCGGGTTGGGGCCGATCGCCTTTGCGCGGACCTCGACCCCGGCCCGTTTCAGTGCCTCGATCAGCGCGGTCCGGCCGAAGGCGTTCGGGTCCTTGACGGCGGACACCCGCAGGACGGGAGCCGAACCCGCGGCGATGGTGCCGGACAGGCGGATCCGGGTGCCGTCGGCGGAACTGCTCACGCTGATGTCGGCCGGTTTGCCTGCCGCGACGGTGCGGACGGAGGACGTGACGTGGTACGGCGCGACCTTCGGGCGCCAGTCCAGGCCGGCCGGGGCGCCCGCCTTGGCGCCGGGGGAGGTCAGCAGATCGATGACGTTGTCGTTGATGATCAGTGGTGTGGGGGTCGGGGCGAGGACCGGATCCGGCCGGAACAGGCGCGCGTCGATGACCACGTCGCCGTCGACCCGCCGGATCCCCGAGTGGCGTACCTGCCGGGCCAGCTGGTCGATGCCGGCCAGCGGATTCTGCGGGGTGAGGGTGGCCCCCGGGACAGCGTTGGCGTAGGTGTGGTCGACGGTGGTGAAGGCGACGGTGCCGTTCTTGCGCGTCCGGCCACCGAGGGTGAGGTCGCCCTGCGCGACCAGGTCCAGGTTGCCCTTGAGCGTGGTGTGGCGGCGCTGCCCGACGGCGTGGATCGGCGTGATGAAGCGGTGGTCGCCGCCAAGGGTGTGCCAGGTGCCGCTGACGCTGAACAGTTTGGCCGTTGACCCGGGGATGAAGAACTGGTCGGCGTTGCGGGACTGCGTCACTCTGCCGGTCTCCGGGTTCCGCTGGAGCAGCCCCCACCGGGCATACCGGTAATCCGGCTTCCGCATGAGCGAAGTGATCCGCGGATCGAGCGTCTGGGGCGTGGGGGAGGGCGCGACCTGGACGAGTCCGGTGAGGACGACACCGACGGCCAGCAGAACGCCCAGGAGTCTGGCGCGGCGCCCGCGGGAGATCCGAGGGGTGACGGAGGGGGACATGCAGACTCCACCGATGGTGTTGATCTGTCGTATATCTACCGCTATGTCCCCCTGAAGGTACTGCTCGCCGCCCTCACGGGGCCGCAGGCGTCGGCCCGGGGACCCCGCGGTCCCCCGGACGCTCCAGCACACCGGCCCCTCGGGGGTGGTCCTGGTGCCACCCCGGAAACGGGCACCAGTGTGATCGAAGCCGGGCCACTGACCCCCGAGGATCCCTTTCATGGCAGCGCACCGTGCGCGCCGACGGGAGGATTCGATGTCCGCGTGGAGAAAACCGTGGTGGCCGGTGGCCGCCCTGTCCGGAGCGGTGGCCGCCGTGCTGGTCTCGGCGGTACCGCCCACCGCGCCGCCCGACCGGGCGGCGGACCGGACCACCGCGCCGGTACCGGCGCGCTACGCCCACCAGCGGCTGCACTGGCAGCCATGCGCGGCGAAACCCTCACTGGAGTGCGCGCGCATGACCGTGCCGCGCGACTGGCACCATCCGGGAACCGGGGCCGACCTCACCATCGAGGTGTCCCGGCACCGTGCGGCCGGCCCCGCCCGCCGGCGCGGGGTGCTGATGATGGCGGCGGGCGGGCCAGGGGCTTCGGGACTCACCCGGCCCGCTGACTTCGTCGCGCGCTCGCCCTCCGTCGGGGCCGCGTACGACGTGGTCGGCTTTGACCAGCGCGGCGTCGGCAGCAGCACGCCCGCGCAATGCCAGACCGACGCCGAGTTCCGGACCTTCTACGCCCATGACTTCCGCGATCGCTCACCCGCGGCCCTCCGCGGTGTCCTGGCCCGCTCGCGGCAGCTCGTCGCCGGCTGCCTGCGGCACAGCGGCGATCTGGTCCGCCGGCTGACCACCGACCAGGCCGTGCGCGACATGGACTTGTTCCGCGCACTGCTGGGCGTGCGCAAGATCTCCTATTACGGCCCCTCGTACGCCACCTGGCTCGGTGCCTACTACGCGACAAAATTCCCGGAGCGTATCGAGCGCGCGGTACTGGACAGCAACGAGGACTTCAGCGGCACATGGCAGCACGCCCAAGGCGGTCTGCCGAAAAGCTTCCAGCGGCGCTTCGAGCAGGACTTCCTGCCCTGGATCGCACGCTACGACACGACCTACCACTACGGACGCACGGCGGCCGCGGCCAAGGCGAGGTGGGAGGCACGCCGGCACGCCCTGCACGAGCACCCGCTCACCGTCGGCACGCTGACGATAGGACCCAATCAGCTCGACAACGCCACGATCTTGAGCATGTACAACGCGCGGCAGTTCCCGCAGCTGGCGGCCGCACTCAGGGCCCTCGACCACTGGCCGTCCACCCCACCGGCCGGACGCACCCGGGTCGCCCAGCTCTTCGCGAGCTACCTGTCACCGGGATTCGCCGCCGTGTACGCCTCGGTGACCTGCAACGACACCCCGTGGCACGGCGACCTCGACTACTGGCTCGACCGCAGCGCGAAGGACGCCGCGGCCTATCCGCTCGTCGGGGCGCGCGAGCTGGCCTACGCGGCGACCTGCGCGGCCTGGCCGGTCTCCGACGCGCCGCACGTCCGCGTCACCGGCCGGGGCCTGCCCACCACGCTGATGCTCAACTCGGTTCATGACCCTGCCACTTACTACGAGGGCGCACGTGCGGCACACCGTGCGCTGCGCGGTTCGCGGCTGGTCACGGTGACGGGCGGCGGCGACCACGGCCAGTACCAGAACGGCAATGCGTGCGTGGACGGCATCGTGAACGCCTATCTCCTCGGCAAAACCGCTCCGGACCATGACGTGACCTGCGCGGCGGACCCGCTGCCCGTGCCCGGCGGAAGGGTGGCTCCCTCTCACGCCCGGCGGACGAGGAGTTCGGTGTTGCGGTCCGCCGCGGTGCCCGCCATTTTTTCGTGGACGCCGTCGGTCAGGCCCGCGGCGAGGCCGGGAGCGTTGTAGGACAGCTCGCGGTAGAGCGAGGCGAGGCCGACCGATGAGAGGTCGTCGAAGCCGGTGTGGTGCGGGGCGGCGGATTCGATGAGGGTGGTGAACAGGGACAGCGTCCCGTCGTGGTTGTCCACGAGTTCGATGATCCGCGCGTGCTGGGGATAGTCCACGTGCGAGGCGGTGTTGACCTCCCAGAAGGAGCGGGCGGCCGTCGGGTGGGCGTGCGGCGTGATGTGGTTGATGTGGCTGTGGCCGTTGATCCACGCCACCACGTTCGGGAACCGGCTCAGCAAGGCGATGACCTCTTCGCCGTCGTGCCGCTTCTCCTCCGAGCGGGCCGCGTCGGGGCGCCGGGTCATGCTCGGACTGTGGTGATGGCTGAACACCAGGATGTGCGCGTCATCGGCACCCGTGTTGCGCACCAGCCGTCCGTCCTCGTCGTAATGACGGGCACTGTGCGCGGTCAACGTCCGTTCCAGCCATCGCAGTTGCTCGGATCCCAGAGACCCTTCGTAGTGGCCGCTGCGGTAGGTGGTGTCGATGCTGATGCCGATGACACCCTCGGCGATGGTGAAGGAGTAGTACATCCGGTCACCGTCGAGGTGGTTGTCGGTGTAGCCGTGGCCGACCGGCCCCGCTCCGGCGAAGTCCGGGTTCAGATGCGCCCGCAGGTACTCGTGGGGTGTGAACATCCGGCGGCGCTCGTCGGCGGTCACGGTGCGGGCACGGGAGGCGTTACGGCGGAGGATGTCCTTGAGCACGGTGCTCTTGGGGTCGTCGCCGCTGTCCAGCACCTTGCGGAAGGCGGCCACATCGGCATCCGGTACGGAGAACAGCTTGCGCGCCCCGGTGATGTACTCCGTCAGCACGGGGTCCTGCGGGGCCAGACAACCCCCCGGCAGATCGTCGTGGTTGCCGGGCGTCGAGTACCAGGGAAGGCGCAGGCCGGGGCTGACGACCGGGCGCATCGCGGCCTCGAGGTAGCCGGGGATCGCCGGCACGCCGCGTCTCTTGTCCTGGTCGCGCAGGCCGCTGTCCGGATGCCAGTACAGCCCGAGGCCGGAGTTCTGTACCCCCTCGTACGAGGTGGGGTCACCGGTGTTGGGCGTGATGCGGCCACCGCTCATGAGGGTCAGGAACCACTCCAGTTCCACCATGGAGTGGTTGTCGATGTTGTCGCCCGTGGACATGACGAAGGCCGGCGGCCGGCCGGTGTGCGGTCCCTTGCGGACCGCGTTGGCCTGTTCCACCAGCGACACCGCACCGGCCACCGACAGCGCCTCCTGCGCCCGCCACGATCCCGGCGATCCGACGCGCAGGTACTCGGTGCGCAAGGGGCTCTGGACGTCGGCCACATGAAGGTCGGTGAACTGGACGAAGCACGCCAGGGCGGTCCGCCGGTCCTGGCGTCCGGACGAGGCGGAGGCGAGCTCACCCCGGACGACCAGGGGCCATCCGGGACCGGAGGTGATCCGGCGGTAACCGCCGCTGCCGACGAGGCGGGCCGTGGTGTCGAGGGTGGTGGTCCCGAACGGGGCCGCGCGCCGCCCACCGGGGCGGTCCGGCGACGTACGGGTGAGGGGCTGTGCGTGTGCGGTGCCCGGGGCCCCGCTGCTGCTGCGCCGGCTGGGCAGTGCCCATGCGGCACCGGCTCCGGCGACGGCGGCACCGGAGCTGAGGAGGAATCGACGACGGTTGGTGGGGATGTGGGTTTCTCTGCCGGCCATAAGGCCCTCCGTGCCGTGGCCGTTGGGCCTGACCACAGCGGTGTCACCAAGCGGAATGTCTCATTCCGGATCCTGGGCGGCGAGCGTGACCAGAACTTGAACGGGCCCGGAACTGGGCACACCCATTGCCCGTCGGTAGGGTCCGCCCCCTCAGTGGCGCCCCCGTAGCGTCCCGGTGGCTCCCCGGTGACGCGCTGGGGGCTGCGGCAAGCACCCATGGCGGAAGAGGCCACGCGTGGACCGATCCGCCCCGGTTCTGCCCGTAGTTGCTCGGCCTCGGTGAGGTGCGGACGGTACCCGGGACGTGCGGGTGAACCGCAAGAGCAGACAGGAGGAGGCTCGTGGGCTAGCATGCTAGCAATCTAGCGAGCTAGTATCTGTGTATGGGTGACCAGGAAGTCAAACAGTTCAATGTGTATCTGCCGCTGGGGCTGATCAGGCAGGTCAAGCATCACGCGATCGAGCGGGGCATGTCGCTGTCGGCGCTGGTCGCCGACGCGTTGCGCGCCTACCTCGACGACACCCATGGACAGCGGGAGCACTCTTCCGGAAAGGAGTCATGACATGGCAACGGAAGGTATCGAGGCGGTCTTCGTGGAGACCCGCAACTGGGGAAAGACCGCAGGGTTCTTCCAGGAACTCGGTTACGAGTTGGAGACCTCCGCAGGCGACGGTTCCGGCGTGTTCCGCAACGGGGAGGGCCCCTATTTCGTCGTGGTCGAGATCCCCGCGGAACGGGAGCCCGGTGTGCAGGTGGCGCTGAAGGTGCCCGATGCGGATCTGTTCCGCCCCGGCCCCGCCGTGGAGGTCGCCACCGCGTTCGAGGACACGCACTACGGGACCCGGGAGATGACCGTCCGGGATCCCGACGGGCGGCTGTGGAGCCTGCAGGCCCCTGCCAAGAGCTGACCTCCGCCTCCCGCCCGGGCGGGCTGATTCGCCTCGGCCGGCGGTGCCGCGCCCTCTCCGGCCGGCCCTGCGGCAGTGACGATTTTCGCGCCGCTCAGCAGTGGCATGGCGCAGGGCAGGAGAGGCAGCAGCACGCCGCTGTCTCTCCTGCCCGTGAGCGCGGATTGACCGAACCGGCCGAGGCGAACTCCGGGGAAAGGCACCGGCGGTGCACCGGTCATCCCACGGCGGATATCGAAGCCGACGGCCGACCGGTCGACCGGCCGCCGACCCGCCGCGCAACCTTCCGGGGACGCCAGGAGTAAAGGACGAGATACGCATGAGCAGTAGATGGCGCGGCAATCCCTGGGCGGTGCTGCTGACGCTCAGCCTGGGATTCTTTATGACACTGCTGGACCTGACGGCCGTCAACGTGGCCATCCCCAGCATGATCGGCGACCTGCACGCGTCGCTGGACGAGGTGTTATGGGTGATCAATATCTACATCCTCGTTCTCGCCGCGCTGCTGATCACATTCGGGCGGCTGGGCGATGTGCGCGGGCCGCGCACCATGTTCATCGGGGGTGTCGCGCTGTTCACCGTGGCCTCCGTGCTGTGCGGCCTGTCGCAGGATCCGGCCCAGCTGATCGCCACCCGGGCGGTGCAGGGGCTGGGTGCGGCAGCGCTGATGCCGCAGACGATGACGATCATCATCGGCACCTTTCCGGCCGAGCGCCGGGGAGCCGCGCTCGGCGTCTGGGGCGGTGTCGCGGGCGTGGCCACGATCGCCGGGCCCACTCTCGGCGGGCTCCTGGTCAGCACGTCGGGCTGGCGGTGGATCTTCTTCGTCAACGTTCCGATCGGCGCGCTCGTCCTCGCGATGGCCGTCATGCTCGTGCCCGGCATCCGGCACGGCAGCCGCCGGAAGCTGGACGTGGTGGGGGTCCTGCTCGCCGCGGCAACGCTGGTCTGCCTGACCTTCGCCCTCACCGAGGGCCAGCGGTACGACTGGAACGCCGGGATCTGGGCTCTGCTGGGCGTTTCCGCCCTGCTGCTCGTGCTGTTCCTGCTGCACCAGGGCGCCCGGCAGCACCGCGCACCACTGCTGCCCTTCGTGCTCTTCCGCGACCGCAACTACACGGTCATGAGCTTCGTGTCCGCGACCGTCCAGGTAGGGATGCTCGGCCTGTTCCTGCCGGTGATGATCTATCTGCAGTCGGTGCTGCGCTTCAGCGCCCTCGCGGCCGGACTCGTGATGGCGCCGGCCATGGTGGTGTCTGCGGTGCTGTCACCCGTCGCGGGCCGGACGGCGGACCGGATCGGCGGCAAGTACGTCCTGATGACCGGCCTGACCCTGTTCGCGGCGGGCCTGGGCTGGCTCACCCGGGTCACCGATGTCGGCCGCGCGTGGTGGGAGTTCCAGCCCGCCTTGATCACGGCCGGGGTGGGCATCGGCTGCGTATTCGGCCCGATGGTCACGGTCGCCATGTACCACGTGGAGCCCACGATGGCCGGGGCGGCGTCCGGGGTGCTGAACACGATCCGGCAGATCGGCACCGTGATCGGCAGTGCCGCAGTCGGCGCCGTACTGCAGAACCGCCTGGCTGCCTCGCTGCAGGACGAAGCGGCAAAGCGGGCCGCGGGCCTCCCGGCCGGTGTCCGCGGCCAGTTCCTGGAGGGTTTCCGTAACGCTGCCGCGAGCGGTCGGGAAGTCGGCGTCGGGCGGAGCGGCGCGGTGGTCCACCCGCCGCGCGGAACGCCGACGGGCCTGGTCCACCACCTTGAGCAGGTGGCGACCGACACGTTCCAACAGGGGGTCGTGCACGCGATGCGGCCGACCCTGGCACTGCCCATCATCGTGATCGCGGCCGGCGCCCTCGCGTGCCTCTTGGTGCGACGCCGGCAGGCCGGCCGCCCGCGCACCGCTCCAAGGCCGGCCGATCTCGGCGCGTCGGCCCCAGGTTGAGGGCGGTGCCGAGGTTGACGGACGGGTCGAGTGCGGCGTCGATACGGGTGTGCGGCGGCGATGTGCCACCGGTGAAGCAGCGGGGTGCGCCGGTCTCAGGGGTGACGGCCCTCCAGGCTGATCAGCAACGTGCGCAGCGTGCCGTTGAGCTCGCGCTGTTGCTCGGGTGTGAACGCGGAGAGCAGGGTGCGTTCGGCCTTGGTCTTGGTGGCGAAAACCTGCAGCGCGCGGTCGAGGCCGCTCTCGGTGAGCGTGACGAGAACGCTTCGGCGGTCGGTGGGGTCGAGCTCTCTGCTGACCCACCCTTTGGCTTCGAGTCGTGAGACGCGGTTGGTGACGGCTCCGGTGGTGAGCTGCATCTGTTCCAGCAGGTCTTTGGCGCTGAGGCGATGGTGTGGTGCCCGGCGCAGACAGGCCAGCAGCTCCAGCTCCCACAACTCGATCCCGTGTTGCGCCAGTTCGCGCTTGAGCTCGATCTCCATGTGGTGAGCCACCCTCCGCAGGCGGTACACCAGCGCCTTGGATTCCAGGTCCGGCAGGTCGTGCGCGCTGGAGATGACGTCGATCATGCCGTCGACGCGGTCGCGGGGGGAGCTTTCGGTCACGCGCTGGATCCTATCAGCGCGTCGTGAAAAGGCGAGCGTTAATTATCTTCATGTTAAGTTAATCGTGTCGTCTGACGCCTGCCGCGTATCGAGTGCCGCCTACGGCGTATCGCGTAGGGCGTACCGCGCAGCGAAAGGGAGAAGTCATGGCACCCACCAGGCGTGAAAGGCTCGGCCAAGTCGTCACCGCCGCGGGTATGGCGGCCGCGCTGCCGTCGGTCTGGCAGACCGTCACCCACATCACGGATGACACCTACCGGGCGCCCGAGGTGCGGGACGGCGCGGGCCATGTGCAGTACCACATGGCCCGCGAGGCCCTGGTTACTGCGGGCGGCCTGGCGGCCATCGGGATCGGCGTGCTCGCCGGGCCACGGCGTGGCCGGCCGCTGTGGGGCGCGATGGCGGCCGCCGGTGCCGGATTCGCGGCGGCGATGTGGTCCGGAGGGCCCACGGCAGGTGTCTGGGCGCCCAACGAGAAGGCACTCGCGGTGCACATCGCCTCCACCACCGGTCTCGCCACGGGGATCTGGCTGCTGCGCCCCGAGCGGGGGAGCCGATGAGCGTCGAGGTGATCGTGGCGGGCGGCGGGCCGGTCGGGCTGCTGACCGCCGCCCTGCTGGACGCCGCCGGGGTCACCGTGGAGGTGCTGGAGCGCAGGACCGGCCGGAGTGAGCAAGCCAGGGCCACCACGATGCACCCCCGGACCCTGGAAATCCTCACCCTGCTGCGCACCGGAGACGACCGGCGGCTCTCCGACGTCCTGGTCTCGCTGGGGCGCCCCGAACCCAGGGCCCACTTCGCCGTACTTCCCGACCTGCTCGACTACGCGCAGCTCGACACGCCCTATCCCTTCGTGCTGATGGTCCCGCAGACGACCACCGAGCGCGTGCTGGCGGCTCACCTTCGCCGGCGCGGCATAGCTGTGCACTACGGCCACGACGTCACCGGGTTCACCCAGGATGCCGACGGGGTCGAGGTGACCGTCAACGGCGGTGTGCGCAGGGCCGGTTATCTGGTGGGCGCCGACGGCGCGCACAGCCTCGTACGACGGCACGCAGGCATCGGCTTCCCGGGGACCTTGCCCTCCATGGTGGGCTTCGTCGCCGACGTCACCCTGACCGACCCTCCGGACGGGGCGGCGCACTACTGGGACCACCGGCACGGTCAGCTCAGCTTCCTCCCCCTCCCCGAGGGGGCGTACGGCCTCCCCGACGGTACGTACCGCGTGTTCGGCACCGAAGCCGCGGACACCCGACTCACCTCCGACCAGGTACGCGCACGCCAGGCGCGCTCCCTGACCCTCGACGAACTGCGCGCCATCCTGCGCCGGATGACCGGCAGCGACCACGGACTGCGTGACGCGCTGTGGGTGTCCACGGCCAACGACACGACACGGCACGCCGTGAAGTACCGCGCGAACCGCGTCTTTCTGGCCGGTGACGCGGCACATGTGCATCTGCCCGCAGGCGGCCAGGGGCTGAACGTCGGCCTGCAGGACGCCGCGAATCTGGCGTGGAAACTGGCCGCCGAGATCCACGGCTGGGCTCCACCCATGGTCACCGGTGGAGCGGCCGGCTACGAAAGCGAGCGCGCCCCCGTCGCCGCCGGACTGGCCGACAACACGCTGGCCCAGGCAGCCCTGATGACCACGTTCACCCCGGCGGGTGCCGCGCTGCGCGACCTGATGAGCACGCTGATCGCCAAGGGCGGCGACACCGCGGACGACCTGACCGCCTGGCTGTCCGGCCTCGGCCTGTCCTACCCCCCTCCTGTCCCGGGGCACCCCCTGGACGGCTGCCGCGCCCCCGACCTCGAGCTGTCGGACGGCACCCTGCACCGCCGGCTGGCGGTCAACCGGCTCCTGCTCGCCGACTTCACTCCGGATGCCGTCTTCGCGCCGCTTCGCTCGGCCCGCGTCGAGGTGGCCCGGGCCCTGCCGTGGTCGGGGCTGTCCGCCGCGCTGGTCCGCCCGGACGGCTATATCGCCCGCGCCTGGACCGCCCCCGGCATCGAGGAGGTGGCCGCCGCGCTCCGGTCCTGGACGACGCCTGCGGCTGCGCATACACCTGCGCCTGCGTCGGCGCAGGCGCATCTGAGCCCGTGAGCCCAGAGTCGTGGTGCCGGGGTCTGGCGGGCGGGTGTGCCCCGGCCGTCGACAGCGGCCGGTTAGCCGTACGACCGGGCAGCCGTACGGGCCGGAATCGCCCGCAGCGGTATGGCCCCGCCTGCCACTCATCGGTAACTTGTCGGTGCCCCGCCGGCGGTGCGCCCGTCGCGGGGCTGCCCGCCGGGCGGACCCGACGGGCACACCCGACGAAGCAGGCGGATGACGTGAAGCCTCTCTTACGCTCGGCGTGCGGTGCCGCGGCGCTGTGCCTCGCCCTCGTCCTCACGGGCGGCCCGGCCCCGGGCGCGGCCGCTGCCGTTGCCAGGCCGGACGCCCCCGCTGCCGGTACGTCGGCCCTACGCACATCCGTCGCGGCGTCGGCCGCCCGCGCCCCCGCCGCCGCATGGACGGCACCGCTGTCCACCAGAGGCCGCTATATCGTCGACGCCGACGGCAAGCGGTTCCGGTTGAAGTCGGGCAACTGGGATGGCGCGCAGGGCTCGTGGAACGGTTCGGGCGACATCAACGACGCCGCCGCACACCACAGCGGTCAGAACTCCCACGGCGTACCGCTCGGTCTCGACCGCGTGGGCATCGCCTCGCTGCTGCACGACTTCCGCGCCCTGGGCCTCAACAGCATCCGGCTGCCGTTCTCCAACGAGATGATCCACTCCGACGCCCCGGTGCCGGATGCCGCGGTCGCCGCCAACCCGCAGCTACGCGGCAGAACACCGTTGCAGGTCTTCGACGCCGTGGTCGCAGCCCTGACCGCGGACGGTTTCGCCGTCATCCTCAACAACCACACGAACACCACCCGGTGGTGCTGCGGCCTCGACGGCAACGAGCGGTGGAACAGCCGCCAGAGCACGCGTCAATGGGCCGACGACTGGGTCTTCCTGGCCCGCCGATACCAGGACAACAGCCGTGTCGTGGGGGCGGACCTCTACAACGAAGTGCGCCGTGACGTCTGGGACGACCCCAACTGGGGCCTGGGGGACAACCACGACTGGCAGGCCGCCGCCCAGGAAGCGGCGGACCGGATCCAGACCGAGGCCAACCCCCGGCTGCTCCTCATCATCGAAGGCATCAACTGGACCGGACTGCCGGTGGACGGCCTGCCGCACGGCCGCCCCACCCTCACCCCGGTCCGTACGCTCTCACACACCCTCGTCCGCTCCGGGAAGCTCGTCTACTCGGCCCACTTCTACGGCTACACCGGCCCGCACCACAGCGGCGCCACCGGGGTGGGGGAGACCAGCGACCCCCGCTATCAGGACCTGACCCGCGACCAGCTGCGCGCCGTACTGCACGATCAGGCGTTCTTCGTCTCCGCCGAGTCCGGACAGCACTTCACCGCGCCCCTGTGGATCAGCGAATTCGGCATCGGCGCCGATGAGCCGGGTGCCGCGGCCCGTGCCTGGTTCGCCAACCTGACGGATGTCCTCGCCGACAACGACACGGATTTCGCCTACTGGCCGCTCGTCGGCTGGAGCACCGACGCCCAGGGCCGCCCTGCCGGGGACAGCTGGGCCCTGCTGCGTTACGACCGCGCCGGGCACCGCAGCGGGATCCTGGACGGCAACGACTGGCGTACCACGGCGTGGCACCGGCTGCAGACGGCACCACAGCGGACCGGCCCTGTGCCACCGACCCGGTCCTGGCACCAACTCACCCTCGACCACCGGGACTTCGTGCAGTCACTGAGCGCCCGAGCCCTGGGCGACTGGGACGGCGGCGCCCGCAAAGCGGCGTGCCCCGACGGAGAGCGGCTGATCGGCCTCAGCCACACCCAGGGCCGCGGTCTGTGCACCGACGCCCCCGCGGCCCAGGACCTGCGCACGCCCGGAAGAAGCACCCCCGAGGTCGTACGCGACGAGCGCTACGTCCCGGCCGGTGGCGACTGGGCACCCGGCTACAGCAAACTGCAGTGCCCCGCGGGTCACTTCCTCACCGGATACAGCCTGCGCGGGGAGTCCGTCTCCGCCGCACTGTGCACCACCGCCCGCACCTCCCTGGGCACCACGGACCAAACCCTGTGGTTCGACCGCGGCGACCACCGACCGCCCGGCGCCCCCGGCGGCGACTTCGCCTACGGCCACTACAAGGGCCAGTGCCCCTCCGACACCTACGCGGCAGGCATCGCCTACACCCACCGCCTCGGACACCGGGGCAGCCCCGACGCCCTGCTCTGCCGGCCGCTCTCCTGACACCGCGGGGACACCCCGCCTCGGCGATCGTGGCGGGGTGTCGGCTCTCCGGGCCGGGCCGCCGGCGGCGGCGGTCAGGAGACGAAGTCGCCGAGGGCGGGCAGTGGAGCGGCAGCCTCGATCGAGCCTATACAGACGATGGCTTCCTCGAACTGGAAGGAGGAGAGTCCTTCATGGCGGGGGCCAATGACGAGCAGGTTGTCCCCGCAGCGCCAGGCGGCGTGGCGCCAGTTGCCTTCTCCCATCGCCAGCGTGCCGCCTTCGATCGTGAGGTCTTGCTCCGGTGGACCGAGCCGTTGGGTGAACGCGGCGACAGCCGCGTCGATGTGCGCGTCGAACACCGCACGTTCGGCGTGTGCCTGGCTGGACCAGCCGGGCAACGAGCCCCACAGATCTTCGCTCCAGTCATCGTCGTCGACCCAGTAGAAGTGGGCGAATGACACGGCAAGGCCGTCCCCGAGATGGGCGAGGTGCCCCTCGGTGGTGACGAACGAGTCTTCCCACGGCAAGTCGTCGCCTGCTTCGCACCAGCCCAGATGCCGCAGTGCAGCGTCGGCGACCGCCCAGTCGCCCCACGGCAGTTCCGCCAGGCCGGCGATCTGTTCCACCAGACGCGGGGTGAAGGGGCATGCGGCGACGTGAAAGGCGATGTCATCAGGGTCTTCGTCGGTCATGGCAGGACGGTATCCGGACCGTACGCGTGTTTCAGGACCGGGCCGGCAGGGGGCGGAGGCGGAGTCGGAGTCGGACGGAACCGAGGGGGCGAGGCGGTCCGGGGAATTCAGGTCGGTTCCTGTGGGGGAGCGGGGTCGCCGGGGGCCGGCGGGAGGCGTACTGGAAGCGGGTGTCGCCGGGGGCGGAGTGGAACCGCAGGTCTCCGTTGTGCTTGTCGACGACGATCCGCCAGGAAATGTCCAGTCCGACACCGGTACCCTCACTCACCGGTTTGGTGGTGAAGCCGGGGACGCTCCAGAGCTGCCGGGACGCTCCCGCCGCGCGGCGGCGCGGCGGCGTCAGGCGCGGGGCGTCTCAGCCGGCGCCCCAGGAGGAGGGCTCCCGTGCCCGTGATCAGCGCGGCGGCGATGCCGGCGATGCGTGCGGTCGTGGCGCGGGCGTCATGGGCAGCCCCCGTGGCGGGCAGCGCGGGACGGGCGCCATCGGCCGCGGTGGCGGCTTGGAGGACGAGGTCGGTGACCGCTTCGGGGTGGGAGACCATGGCCACGTGGGAGGAGTCGATCTCCACCGTGTGGGAACCCGCACGCTTCGCCTCGAAGCGTTCCTGGTCGGGGTTGATGGTCTTGTCCTGCTTCGCGACGAGGGCCCACGACGGCAGGTGTCTCCAGGCCGCCGCCTTGGCCTTCTGGGAGAACGCGGTGGTGGCCACGGGCCGTTGGGTCACCGCCATGAGCCTGGTTGTGCGCTCCGGCAGGTCGGCGGCGAATACTTGATGGAGCCTGTCGGGCTTGAGGTAGAGGTCGGTGCCGCTGACGCCGTCGGTCCGGTAGGGCACGGACCTCGTGGCGGTGCCGCGTTCGCTGGGGAACCCTGCGGCCAGGGACATCCCGCTCTCACCCACGTCGGGCATCAGCGCCGCCACGTACACCAGGGACTTCACCCGGGGATTGCCCGCGGCGGCCGAGCTGATCAGGGCGCCGCCGTAGGAGTGGCCCACGAGGACGAGCGGACCCTTGATGCTGTCCAGTACGGAGGCGATGTAGGCGGAGTCGTTGTACAGCCCCCGGAGCGGATTGGCGGGGGCAATGACGGCGTACCCACGCCCTTGGAGCCGTTCGGCGACCCCGTTCCAGCTGGAAGCGTCCGCGAACGCCCCGTGCACCAGCACGATGGTGGGCCTGGCCGTGGCCGTGCCCCCGTCCGCGGTGGCGGGGGCCGCCACGGTCGCGCACAGGGCCAGGGCGCACCCGGCCGCGAGGGCATGTGGGCGACGTATGCGACGTATACGGCGTATGCGGCGCCGTGAGCCGGGAACCGGCAGTGCTGCCATGGTGTTCACGCCTTCCGTGAGGCTTACGGCACCTGAGTGTTCACCTCTCCGCACCGGCGGGCGCGGTCACGCGCTCCGAACGGGTCACCGCAGGGGGCCGTCCCGGTGACTGCGGCGCCAACGGGTTTCCGGAACCTGCCTCGTAGAGGTCATTGATGCCGGACGGCAACCGCCCCCCCCACGCGGTCGCCCACGCCGATCCCGGCCGCCGCCGGCCGACGTCGTGGCGGTGACGTCAGCCGAGCAGGGTGCGGGCGATTTCCAGGGCGACCCGCAGTTCCCGTGAGTTGTCTGCGGTGGCGGCCGTGGGCAGGAGTTCTTCGGCGCGTTTGACGCGGTAGGTGACGGTGTTGCGGGCCACGTGCAATGCGCTCGGGAACAGGTTCCGGTTCCGGACAGGTCCGGCCGGACCGAGCGCACAGGGGCACCACACAGCGGCACCAGGCCCGACGGGACCGCGGGTGACCGAGGCCGCCCACGTCCTCGGCCAACCGCGGCACCCGCCCGTCCGCCTCGGGCCGTGAGCCCGAAGAGCGGGGCTGTGTTTGTGCTCGGTGGCCTCGTCACGGCGGGGCCGGGGCCGGCGGGGTGGGCGGAAATTCGGGTGAGATCGGCGCGAAGATGCGAAACACTCGCGCCGGCCGATGAGTCTTACCGGGCCTGCCGGTCTCTTCTTACAATCACACCCACGTTCGTGCCGACAGCCCCTGGCTGCGAGGCGACTGAGCCCAGGAACCCCAGCGAGGTGCTGCCATGACAGCTGCGATCCAAGAACGACCGGCCGTGCAGGCGGGCCGCATACCGACCGTGGTGCGGCTGCTGGTGCTGGCCACCTTCGTGGTGATCCTCAACGAGACGATCTTGATCAATGCCATCCCGCGGTTGATGGAGTCGTTGCACATCACCCAGCAGTCGGCGCAGTGGGTCTCCACGGCGTTCATGCTGACCATGGCCGCCGTGATTCCGGTCACCGGCTGGTTCCTGCAGCGGGTCACCACCCGCCAGGCCTACGCCATCGCGATGGGCGTGTTCCTCGCGGGTACCGCTCTGTCGGCCGTCGCGCCCTCCTTCGAGGTGCTGCTGCTGGGGCGGGTCGTGCAGGCCGCGGGCACGGCCGTGATGATGCCCCTGCTGATGACCACGTTGATGATCGTGGTGCCCGAGCAGGACCGCGGCCGGGTGATGGGCAACGTCACCCTGGCGATCTCGGTGGCGCCCGCGCTCGGACCTGCCGTGTCCGGGCTGATCCTGCAGGCCGGTTCCTGGCGGATGCTGTTCGTGGTCGTCCTGCCGATCGCGGCTCTGGTGACCCTGCTCGGACTGCGCAAGGTGGACAACATCAGCGAGCCGCAGGTGAGCGCCATCGACTGGCTCAGTGTCTCCGTGGCGGCGCTCGGCTTCGGCGGCCTGGTGTACGGCCTGAGCCTCCTCGGCGAGTCGGACAGCAGGTTCGGGCTCGGCATCGGCATCGTCATCGCCGGGGTCGCGGCCATCGCGGTTTTCGTGATCCGCCAGCTCAAGCTGCAACGCACCGGCACGCCCCTGATGGACCTGCGAACCCTCGGACACCGCACCTATGGCCTTTCCCTGGCCCTCATCTCCGTCGGTTTCCTGGCGATGCTCGGGTCGATGATCCTTCTGCCGCTGTACCTGCAGAACGTGCGCGGGCTCAGTCCGCTGGAGACCGGCTTGCTGGTGATGCCGGGCGGTCTGGCCATGGGACTGCTCGGACCGACCGTGGGAAAGCTGTTCGACCGGTTCGGCAGCCGGCCGCTGGTGCTCCCCGGCTCGATCGGATTGGTGCTCGCCCTCTGCGGTTTCACCCAGGTCTCGATGACGATGCCGTACTGGCAGGTGCTCGGACTGCACGCGCTGCTGATGGTGAGCCTGGCGGCGACGTTCACCCCCGTCTTCACGCTCGGCATGGGCGCGCTTCCCCCGCATCTGTACTCCCACGGCAGCTCGATGCTCGGGACGTTGCAGCAAGTCGCCGCCGCGTTCGGGACCGCACTCGTGGTGACCGTGATGTCCGCGCGCACCGGCGACCTGCTCGCCGACGGCGTCGCCGCCGCGCCCGCCGAGCTGAGCGGGATGAAGCTGGCCTTCGGTGTCGCCGCCGCTCTCAGCGTGGTGACGATCATCATTGCCGCGAAACTGCCGCGCCGGATCGCTGCCGCCGCCCAGGACGACAGCGCCGCGGAACAACCCGTCGGGTCATGAGGACTGGGCGGAGCGGACTCACGCACCTCCCGGCACGCGCAAACCCCTCAGCCTGCGCCGGCCACTCGCCGGAACACACGGCGGCATCCAGGAACTTGCACCCTCCGCGGTTCCGCTGAGAAGGCGCGCCCTTTTCCTCCGGCGTAATCGTCAGCCATTGCCGCCAAGCCCCCAGAGGCCCCTCGGGAGCAATCTCGAGGGGCCTCTTCGGCCTTTCGTCACGTAGGTAGTCATAATTGCCGCCATATTTTTTCACGAAGTCCTGAAACCGTTCGTGCATCCCACCCGTCCTGGCAGACCGTCGCCTCCTTCCTCAAGGCTCAGCTCCACACCGGTGGGCACTAAAAGGCACCCGGCCGCGCAGAACTAGGATCGCGACCATGATCGCGCGCAAAGAAGACGGGTACGAGATCTCCATGGACCCGGAACGTCTTGACATCGACCGGATTCACCACTGGCTGTCGACCGATGCGTTCTGGGCGCTGGGGCGCCAGGGTTCGTTCCTTTCCCGCATCCGCAGCATCTGATGATTCTCGGTCCGGGAGAGTGAGCTCCGGCGGTGACCGTTGCCCAGGGTGACCGCTGTGCGCGGTGACCGTTGTGCGTGGGGATCGTTCACCGGTGGTGAAGAGAATCGTTACTGCCTCGGTCCTTGCCGTCTGTTGCCTGGTTCCGGCCGTTCCGGCGCATGCCGACGGGCCCCGAACGATGCCGCAGGTGGCGGGGCGCGGGCTGGTCTCCGCCTACGCGGCGCTCCGTTACGACACCTCCGTTCGGCTGAAGGACGGGCGTGGCGCCGGCCGTCATGTGCTGTGGCCGGCGGGCTGGAAGGTCTGTGCTCAGGATCCGGCGGCGGGCACGGACCTGCGGGGCCGGCGGGTCACGCTCACCGTGGTCAGGCGCACGGAGTCGTGCCGGTAGGCGGGCGGCGCGGGCTCCATCGGCCGGATCAGGCGCGGGGGATGCGCCCCTTGCTGTGCATGGCGGTGCGGACCCGGTCCTCGGCCAGGCGGCGGCCGGCCGTGTGCGGGGTGATGTGCTGCAGCCGGGCCTCGTCGAGGACGGTCATGGTGTTGGCGCGCAGCCGCGAGGAGACCGTCTCGACGATGGTGGAGGTGTCGGGCCGGAACCCGGAGTAGCGGGCGTCCATCGCGAAGGCGGCCGCGACGACACCGCCGGCGTTCGCCACGAAGTCGGGGAGCACGGTGATGCCGCGCTCCGCGAGGACGCTCCGGGCCTCGGCCGACGTGGGCAGGTTGGCGCCCTCCACCACGAGCTCCGCCTTGATGTCGCGCGCGGTGGTGCGGTCGATGACGTCCTGCAGGGCGGCGGGCACCAGGATGTCGCAGTCCACGGTGAGTTCACGGCCCGGAGCGAGCACGCTACCGGCGGAGTGGCGGGTGACGAAGTGGTCGCCGTGCTCCTCGCGCGCTGCCAGCAGCGCGTCCACGTCGAGACCGCTGGGGTCGTGCAGCGCCCCGTGGGCGGTGGACACCGCCACGACGGTGGCACCGAGGGCGGCGAAGCGGCGGGCGGCCGCGCTGCCGACCGCACCGAAGCCCTGCAGGGCCACCCGGGAACCGGCCATCTCCAGTCCCTGGTGCCCTGCCGCGGCGTCGGCCGCCTCGGCAACGCCGTAGCCGGTGACGCCGAGCTTGTCGTAGGCCACGCCACCGAGGTGCGCGGGGGTGCCGACGGCGGCGCCGCGGTCGCCCAGTTCGTCCTGGATGATGGCGGCGTCGTCCTCGGTCAGGCCCATGTCGAGTCCCATTACATACTCGCGGGGCACCTCGTTGGACAGCGCGCGGGCGAAGGCACGCAGCACCGCCTCCTTGTCGCGGGAGGCCGGATCGGCGACGATGCCGGCCTTGGCTCCGCCGTAGAAGAGGTCGACAGCGGCCCACTTCCATGTCATGACGCGGGCCAGCCGGGACACCTCGTCGACGGTCACGCCGGGGCTCATCCGGGTGCCGCCCTTGCCGATGCCGCGAGCCGTGTTGTCGATCACCAGGACGCCCTTCATACCGGTGCGCCGGTGCGAGACGACGACGATCTTCTCGGGGCCCCACTCGTCGACGAGGGAGAGTGCGTCAGTCACGGTGTGTTCCTTGTCGGTAGGCAGGACGGAAGGACGGAAGGACGGAAGGGGGATGCGGGGGAGTGTGCGTCAGGAGGAGGTGTCGGACGGGGACAGGGCCTGGGCGATCAGTTCGGCGAGATGGGTGCCGCTGCGGGGGGTCTGCTGGGCGATCTGGGTGCGGCAGCTGAAGCCGTCGGCCAGGATCCGGGTGCCGGCAGCGGCCGAGCGCACCGCGGGGAGCAGCACCTGTTCGCCCGCGGCGACCGAGACGTCGTAGTGGCCGCGCTCGAAACCGAAGTTGCCGGCGAGACCGCAACAGCCGGAATCGAGTGTGGTGTTGTCGATGCCCATACGGGCCAGCAGCGTGCTGTCGGCGCCGAAGCCGGAGGTGGCGTGCTGGTGGCAGTGGGTCTGGCTGAGTGAGCGGGCCTCGATCCGCGGGGGCTGCCAGCCGGGCGTGTGGTGGACGAGGAGTTCGGCGAGGGTGCGGGTGGCCCGGGAGAGTGCGCGGGCTCCTTCGTCGCCGTCGAGGAGTTCGGGAAGGTCGCTCTTGAGGGCCGCGGTGCAGCTCGGCTCCAGTCCGACGACGGGTATGCCGGCGCGGACCGCGGGAGCCAGCGCGGCGACCGTCCGCCGGGCGATTCGGCGGGCGGTGCCGAGCTGCCCGGTGGTGATCCAGGTGAGCCCGCAGCACTGGGTGCCCTCAGGGACCTGCACCCGGTAGCCCGCGTCTTCGAGCACGGCCACGCCGGCTCGGAGGACTTCGGGGCTGAAGTGGTTGTTGAAGGAGTCGACCCACAGCAGCACGGGGCCGCGCCGGCCGTCGCCTCCGGGGGTGCGGTGGCAAAACCACGTCAGGAAGGTCTGCGCGGCGAAGCGGGGGAGGTCCCGCTGCGGGGCGATGCCGCCCAGCCGTTTGAGGGCCGGGGCCAGTCGGGAGGAGGTGAGCGCGTTGACCGGGCCGGGGATCCGGGCGGCGGCCCGGGCGAGCAGGGGCAGCCAGCCCATGGTGTAGTGCGAGGCGGGTCGCAGGCGGCCCTTGTAGTGGTGGTGGAGGAATTCCGACTTGTAGGTGGCCATGTCGACGCCGACGGGGCAGTCGGCGCTGCACCCCTTGCACGACAGGCACAGATCCAGGGCGTCGCGGACCTCGGTGGAACGCCAGCCGTCGGTGATCACTTCACCCTGGGTCATCTCGTACAGGAGCCTGGCGCGGCCGCGGGTGGAGTCCTTCTCGTCCCGCGTGACCCGGTAACTGGGACACATCACGTCGCCGCGGTGGGCGGTGGAGCGGCACTTGCCGACGCCGACGCAGCGGCGGGTGGCCTTGGTGAAGTCGCCGTCGTCGGAGTGGAAGGGGAAGACCGTGGCCAGGGGCAGGGGAGTGCGGTGCGGGCTGACGCGCAGGTTGCCGTCGACGGGCAGCGGCCGCACGATCATGCCGGGGTTGAGGCCGTTGTCCGGGTCCCAGATGTTCTTGAACTCCTCGAACAGGGCGATGACCTCGGGGCCGTACATCAGGGGCAGGAGCGCCGAGCGAGCCTGGCCGTCGCCGTGTTCCCCGGACAGCGAGCCACCGTGTGCGGCGACCAGGTGGGCGGCGTCGGCGAGGAAGGCGCGGAAGACGGCGGTGCCCTGCTCGGTGGTGAAGTCGAAGTTGATGCGGACGTGCAGACAGCCCTCGCCGAAGTGGCCGTAGACGGCGCCCTGGAGCTCGTGGCGCTGCAGCAGGGCGGTGAACTCGCGCAGGTAGGAGCCCAGTTGCTCGGGCGGGACGGCCGCGTCCTCCCATCCGGGCCAGGCCTCGGCCCCGCCTTCGGTCCCGGCCGCCGGGGGCAGCCGGGTGGCCAGGCCCGCACCGTCCTCGCGGATGCGCCACAGGCTGCGGGCGCGGGCGGGATCGGTGACGATCTCACTGCCGGTGAAGCCGGCGGCCCCGTGCGCGGTCCCGGCCAGCGCTTGGGCCTGCCGGGACAGGGTGTCCGCGGTGCCGCCGAGTTCCGCGAACAGCCAGGCCCGGGCGGTGGGCAGGGTGTCGATGGTGGTTCTGGTCGCGGGCCGGGTGACGATGTCGGTCAGCCCGCGGTCGAGTCCTTCCAGGGCCAGCGGCTGGTGCCGGAGCAGTGCGGGGACCGCATCGGCCGCGGCGCCGGCGTCCGAGAAACCGAGGACGACCAGGGCCCGTGCGGGGGGAGGCGAGATGAGGCGGACGGTCGCCGAGAGGACGACGGCGAGGGTGCCCTCGCTGCCGACCAGGGCCCTGGCGAGGTGGCAGCGCCGCTCGGGCAGCAACTGTTCCAGCGCATAGCCCGACACCTGCCGGGGGAACTGCCCCAGTTCGGTGCGGAGCGTCGCCAGGTTGCCCTGGGCGAGCCGGTGCAGGGCGGCGATCAGCTCTCCGCGGTCGTCTCCCGCGGCCACCGCCGCGTCGATCTCCTCCCGGGTCATCTCGCCGAGCCGGACCACCGTGCCGCGGTAGGTGACCACTTCGAGTTCGATGATGTTGTCCGCGGTGCGTCCCCAGGCGAGCGAGTGCGAGCCGCACGCGTTGTTGCCGATCATGCCGCCCAGGGTGCAGCGGCTGTGGGTGGAGGGATCGGCGCCGAACACCAGGCCGTGCTCGGCGGCGGCGCTCTGCAGGTCGTCCAGGACGATGCCGGGCTGCACGGTCGCGGTCAGGGCGTGCGGATCCAGCGCCGTCAGCCGGTTGAAGTAGCGGGAGAAGTCGAGCACCACCCCGGGCCCGACGGCCTGCCCGGAGGTGCTGGTGCCCGCGCCGCGTGCGGTGACCGGCACCCCCAGGCGACGGCACACCCGCAGGGCGTTGAGGACGTGCTGCCGCTCGCGGGGGAAGACCACGGCGAGCGGGATCTGGCGGTAGTTCGAGGCGTCGGACGCGTACTGTGCCCGGTGACCGGCATCGCCGGCGACCTTGCCGCAGTCCCCGTGGTCGAGGGCTTCGGCCACCGCTGCCGCGTCGAGGCTGCCGACGCCCTGGGCTGTCGAGGTCACCCTGCTCGCTCCTTCGTGCTCACCGGTCGTGCTCCGCCTGGTCCCGTCCACGATGTGGGGCGCCCGGGCCCGGGAACAAGGGCCAGGAGGACGAAAGAATCCATGCTTGAGGGTAAGGAATGCTGAGGCTCGCGTTCGAGGGCGGTGGATGCTTATGCTCGCCTCCCGCGTCGTTGGGAGCCCGCGTTGCTGAAGCCACTGCATCTGCTCACCCTCAAGGCCGTCGTCCGCAGCGCCTCGTTCGCCCTCGCGGCCCGCGACCTCGGTTACACCGCCTCCGCCATCTCGCAGCAGATCTCCGCGCTGGAGAAGGAGACCGGCCTGGTGCTCTTCGAGCGGGAGGCGCACGGGATCCGTCCCACGGCCGCGGCCCACCGCCTGGTCGATCTCAGTACCCATGTGCTGGCGGCCATGGAGGACCTGGACCACCACGTCCAGGAGCTCGCCACCGGCGCCACCGGCCGGCTGCGGCTGGGCAGCTTTCCCACGGCCGATGTGCGGCTGGTGCCCGCCGCCCTGTCCGCGCTCGTCGAAAGCCATCCGCGGGCCCGGATCCAGCTGGAGGAGGGCGAGCCCGAAGAGCTCGTCACCGCGCTGAGCCACGGCGATCTCGATGTCGCGCTCGTCTACGAGTACGGGCTCAGCCCCCGCCAGTGGCCCGACGGCCTGACCCGCCATCAACTGCTGCGCGAGGACCTGGTGCTGCTCAGGGCCCGTGACAGCGGCCTGGGCGGCCAGCTGTCCCAGCTGGCCGGGGCCCGCTGGATCACCAGCCGGGAGGACACCGCCGGGGCCCGGTCCTTCGTCCGTCTCTGTGCGGCCGCGGGGTTCGAGGCCGCCGTCGCCTTCCGCAGCAACAACTACGCCGTGGTGCGGGAGCTGGTGTCCGCGGGACTCGGCGTGGCCGTGGTCCCGGCGCTCGGCCACCTTCCCGGCGACGGGATCGAAGCGACCCGGGTCACCCAGCGCTCCGCACACCGCACGGTGATGGCGCTGCACCGCGGCGAGAACAGCAACCCGCTGCTCCCCGCGGTGATCAGCTGTCTGCGCCGTGCGGTGCCCGAGGGCGAGCCGTATGTGCACCCCGCGTGCGAGGAGTGACCGGCCGGCACGCGGGCCGGCTCCGCCGCTCCGGGGGCGGGGGAGCGGTGGAGCACCCGCGTGCACGGCCGGCCGTCACCGGAGGGGTGCGGGCTCGGATGCGTCGGAGTCGGACATCCGGTCGAGGGCGTCGAGATCCACCGAGCCTCCCGGCATGACCCTGCGGGTGCGGCGGTAGCCGTACGTGGCGTAGATGACCAGGCCGACGACCAGCCAGCCGCCGAGCCGCACCCAGGTCTCCCACTGCAGGAACGACATCAGCCAGATGGAGAAGACCATCCCCAGGACGGGCACCACCGGCATGCCCGGACAGCGGAAACCGCGCTTGAGGTGCGGCTTGCGGTAGCGCAGGACCAGCACGGAAGCGGAGACCACCACGAAGGCCAGCAGCACCCCGATATTGGTGAGTTCCGCGACCGCGTTGATGGGCAGCAGCCCCGCCAGCACCGCGGACACCCCACCGATCAGCCAGGTGGCGCGGTGCGGCACCTTGCGCCGGGGGTGGATGGCACCGAACCAGGCGGGCATCAGCCCGTCACGGCTGAGCGCGTACCACAGGCGGGAGGCACCCATCATGAAGGAGAAGGTCACGGTGACGATGCCGATGACCGCGCCGACGGCGATCACATTGGCCAGCCCGCTCAGCCCCACGCTCTGGAACGCACTGGAAATCCCGCTGTTCGGATTGAGGTCGCTGTAGCGCTGCATCCCGGTGAGCACGATGCAGACCAGCACGTACAGCACCATGGATACCGCCAACGACAGCATCATCGCCTTCGGCAGCTTGCGCCGCGCCTCCACCGACTCCTCCGCGGCCGTACTCAGCGCGTCATAGCCGAACACGGCGAAGAAGACCGTGGCGGCCCCGGTGAAGGCCCCGCCGAAGCCGAACGGCGCGAAGGGATGCAGGTTGCCGGTCTTGACCTTGGTGAAGCCCACCACGATCACCAGCAGCACGATGCCGATCTTGATGAGGGTCAGCACCGTCTCCACCCGGGCCGAGGTGCGGGTGCCGCGGGTCAGCAGCCAGGCCACGCCGAGGCAGATCGCCATCGCGAGCAGGTCCACCCGGTGGCCGGCGCCGGTGCCGGGGGCGCCCAGGGCCCAGACCGGCAGATGGATACCGACCGCCTGCAGCAGAAATCCCAGGTAGCCCGACATCCCGATCGCCACGACGGCGACGATGGCGGTGTACTCCAGGAGCAGGTCCCAGCCCACGATCCAGCCGACGATCTCCCCCAGGACCGCGGCGCAGTAGGTGTAGGACGAGCCTGCCTTTGGCACCATCCCGGCGAACTCGGCATAGGCGAAGGCCGCACAGAGCGAGGCGGCCCCGGCCACCAGGAACGAGATCAGGACGGCGGGGCCGGCGACGTCCCGGGCGACGGCCGCGGCCAGGCTGAAGATCCCGGCCCCGATGATGGCGCCGATGCCGATCATCGTCAGCTGGGTGAGGCCGAGCGTGCGCACCATGCGCTCACCGCTGGGCTGTTCATGGGGAAGAGTTCGCCGGAAGATTCCCTGGGGGCCTTGGCCCAGCAAGGCGCGAAGGGGAGATTTCGGGGTGTGATGGGGGGACATCGCTCGCTCCCTGTCAGGCAACGGCGGCACGACGGGCCGCCGTCATGGCGGGGGTCACCACTGGCCTGAAACCTTCACCCAGGATCCGCCCCGGCAACAGGGACCCCAGCGCGACAACTTGCGTGGCTGAGGGCAAGCGGAACTGGGGAAGGCGCTCCGCAGGGCGAGCGGCCCGGATTCTCGTGCCCCGGGCACCTTGTTGCGGTACGCGCCAACCCGACCCCGGAGCACGCCTGTTGACGGTGCGGCGTCGCGGTGCGACGGCGGCCGGGGCGCTGTCCTACGAGGCGCTGTCCTACGGGGCGCTGTTACGAGGCGCGGCGGGCCGGGGTGCCGTGCCGGGCACCGGACACCGACCGCAGGACGTCGACCAGCGCCGCCACCGTGGGCCGGTGCTCGACGGAGGAGCGGAACAGCACCACGATGTGCCGCTCGACCTTCTCCCGCAGCCGTACGACATCGAGGCGGGAGGCGCGCAGGCCGAGCATCAGATCCGTCACCGTGCTCACCCCGATCCCCGCCTCGACCAGCGCCAGCGTGGCCGCGGTGTCGGTGACCTCGTGCTGGACCCGGGGTTCGACGCCTGCGCGCCGGCAAGCCGTGCGCACCGCGCGGCCGTAGTAGCTGTCGGCCGACGGCAGGATCCACCCCAGGTCCTGCGTATCGGCCAGGCCGATCACCTCCCGGCCGTCCATCGACCCGGCAGGTACCGCCAGCGAGAACCGCTCGCGGTACAGCTGCCGCACCTGCAGGGCGGGCTCCCGCGGAAGGGGCACATCCGGGTAATCGAGACCGAGCGCCAGGTCCACCGCTCCGGAGGCGACCGCGTCGTGCACCTCGTCCACCTCCATGTCGCGGCTGTGCACCGCGAGCCGGGGATGGACCTGGCGCACCTCCTGCAGTGCCGGCGGCAGGATCTCGGCGGCTGCCGTGGCGAACAGCCCGACGTGCAGCACCCCGGAGACCTCGTGCCGGGTGCGCTCCAGAGCCTCGACGGCTTCCGCCTCCGTCGACAGGATCCGCTCGGCGTGACACGCCAGCGTGCGGCCGGCATCGGTCAGCTCCACCCGCCGCCCGACCCGCCGCAGCAGCTCCGTGCCCGCGGCCTTCTCCAGCGCGGCGATCTGCTGGGAGACGCCGCCGGGCGTGTATCCAAGGGCCTGGGCCGCCGCGGTGATCGTTCCACGCCTGGTCAACTCCACCAGGGACCGCAGCTGGGCACTCGTCCAGTCCATATAGAGATCCTAATAGATCGGACGTACTAACTGTTCGTAGACGTCAAAGGTTGGAGTGCTGCACGATGACGGGCAGCTAGCTGATCAGCTCTTCTCGCCATGCACTGACAGCCCCGCCTGCGCCGGACGGACGCCCCCGGCGCAGGCGCCGGCCTCCGGAAGGGATCGGCCTCTTGTCCATGTCATCCACCTCCCGCACCGTGCCGCCGACCGCCGACGTCGTGATCGTCGGCGGCGGTGTGATAGGCACCAGCATCGCGTTCCACCTGGCCGAGGCCGGGGTGTCCGACATCGTCGTCATCGAGCGCGGCGAGCTGGCCGGCGGCAGCTCGGGCAAGCCGATCGGCGGAGTGCGGGCGCAGTTCTCCGACCCGCTCAACATCGCCCTGGGCAGCAGGAGTCTGCGCGCCTGGCAGGACTTCGGACAGCGTCCCGGCGCGGACATCCGGCTGGACAGCGTCGGCTATCTCTTCCTGCTCACCAGCGACCAGCAGGCCGCGGACTTCGAGACCGCCGTCCGCCTCCAGAACGGCCTCGGCGTCCCCAGCCGCATGATCGGCCCCCACGAGGCACAGCGGCTGTGTCCCTACGTCAGCACCGACGGGCTGGTGGCCGCCGCCTACTCCCCGACCGACGGCCACGCCCGTCCCCGACTCGCCGTCCGGGGCTATGCGCGCGCCGCCGCGGGCGCGGGCGTCACGTTCGCCACGCACACCACCGTCACCGGCCTCGACACCGCCGGTGACCGGGTCACGGCCGTCCACACCGATCACGGCCGGATCTCCTGCTCCACGGTCATCTGCACCGCGGGCGCCTGGTCCGCACGGCTCGGTGAGATGGCGGGCGTCCACCTCCCGGTACGCCCGGTGCGCCGCCAGCTCGCCTTCACCGCGCCGCTCGCGCCGCCCGCCCCGCGTATCCCCTTCACCATCGACTTCGCCTCGACCGCCTACTTCCACAACAGCGACGACGGCCTGCTGTTCGGCCTCGCCGACCCCGGACAGGACCAGGGCTTCGACACCACCTGGACCCCGGACTGGCTCGACCTCTTCCGTGCCGCCGCACGGCGCAGGGCCCCCGCCCTCGCCGGGATGGAGACCACCGGCGGCTGGGCCGGACTGTACGAGGTCACCCCGGACCACAACGCCCTGATCGGACGGGCCGGCGCGCCGCACAACTTCCTGTACGCCACCGGGTTCTCCGGCCACGGCTTCCTGCAGGCCCCCGCCGTCGGCGAGATCGTGCGCGACCTCTGCCTGGAGCGCACACCGTTCGTCGACGTCACCCCCTTCAGCGCCGACCGCTTCACGGCCGGTGCCGAGATCCGCCCCGAAATCCACGTGGTGTGAATCGCCCCGACGGAAGGACGACCTGCCGATGATCAGCCAGTGGCAACTGCGCGCCGCGTTCGCCCAGCGGCTCTCGGACATGTACGGGCGGGAGGTGCCCGCCTACACCACGCTCGTGGACGTCTCCCGCGAGGTCAACGAGGACGTGCTGCGGGCACGGGGCGCCGACGCCGAGCGCCTGGGGTCCATCGGCCGGGTGACCGCGGAGCGGCACGGCGCCATCCGCGTCGGCTCGCCGGAGGAAATGCGCCAGGTCGCCCGCATTTTCGGCGCCCTGGGGATGTACCCGGTCGGTTTCTACGATCTGCGGGAGGCCGCCGCCAGCGCGATCCCCGTCGTGTCGACCGCGTTCCGCCCCGTCGACGCCGGGGAACTGGCCCGTAATCCCTTCCGCGTCTTCACCTCCCTGCTCACCCCCGCCGACCCCCGGTTCTTCGACCCCGACCTGCGCGCCCGCCTGGAGAACTTCCTCGCCGCCCGCCGGCTCTTCCCCCCGGAACTGCTCGCCCTCGCCGACCGCGCCGAAAGCGCCGGGGAGTTGCCCGAAGCGGACGCCGAACGGTTCCTGCACCTCGCCGTCCAGGCCTTCGAACTGTCCCCCGAGCCCGTCGACCAGGCGTGGTACGCCACCCTGGAACGGATCTCCGCCGTCGCCGCGGACATCGGCGGCGTGGGCAGCACCCACATCAACCACCTCACCCCCCGCGTCCTGGACATCGACGAGCTCTACCGGCGGATGACCGAGCGCGGCATCGAGATGATCGACACCATCCAGGGGCCACCCCGCTGGCAGGGCCCCGACGTCCTGCTGCGCCAGACCTCCTTCCGGGCCCTCGCCGAGCCCCGCGCGATGCGCACCCCGGACGGCAGCGTGATCAGCGGATCCCTGCGGGTGCGCTTCGGTGAGGTCGAAGCCCGCGGTATCGCCCTCAGCCGCGAGGGCCGGGCCCGCTACGACCGGCTGCTCGCCCGCGTCGACGACCGGGCCGCCGGTCTGCCCCCTGCCGACCGGGCCGAACTCGCCCGCCGCCTGTGGGCGGAGGAACTGCCCGGCACCGAGCAGGGGCTGGCCGCGGGGGGCCTGGCGCACTTCACCTACCACCTCGCGCCGGACCGGCCGCGTGACGGCAGCCGCCCGCCCGCCGGGCTCGGTGACCTGCTGGAACAGGGCTGGCTCCGGGCCGAACCGCTGGTCTACGAGGACTTCCTGCCGCGCTCGGCGGCCGGCATCTTCCAGTCCAACCTCAGCGACGAGGGCTCCAGGAACAGCGACCAGCAGGGTGCCGCCTACGACAGCGCCTGGCTCTCCGGCGTCCTCGGCCGCGACGTCCTGGACCCGTTCGACCTCTACGAGGAGCAGCAGAACCGCTCCCTCGCGCGGGCCGCCCGGGAACTCGGACTCGACGGCACGCCCGTCTGACCCCCGGCCCGCCGCCCGCGGCGCTCAGCCCCCTTCGACACCCCTCAACACCCCAGAGGAGCATCATGACCAGCACCATCCTCCCCACCACCGAGGACCTGCGCACCCGTGCCCGCGACAGCCTCGCCGCCCTCGGCGTCACCGTCCCGGAGGGCGACGACTTCTCGGCCCGCAGCCCCATCACCGGTGACGACCTCTTCGGCCTGCGCGCGGCCACCGCCGCCGACACCGAGGAGGCCATCGCCGCCACCCGCGAGGCGTTCCTCACCTGGCGCACCACCCCCGCGCCCCGCCGCGGTGAACTCGTCCGCCGCCTGGGCGAGTTGCTGCGCGACCACAAGGGCGAGCTGGCCGACCTGATCACCATCGAGGCGGGCAAGATCCGCTCCGAGGCGCTCGGCGAGGTCCAGGAAATGATCGACATCTGCGACTTCGCCGTCGGCCTGTCCCGCCAGCTCTACGGACGCACCATCGCCTCCGAGCGCCCCGGCCACCGGCTCGCCGAGACCTGGCACCCCCTGGGCGTGGTCGGCGTCATCTCCGCGTTCAACTTCCCCGCCGCGGTGTGGTCATGGAACACCGCCGTCGCGCTGGCCTGCGGTGACACCGTGATCTGGAAGCCCTCGGAGCTCACCCCGCTGATCTCCCTGGCCTGCGACCGGCTGCTGACACAGGCCGCCGAGGAGGTCGGCGCCCCGCGCGACGTGCACCGCCTGCTGCTGGGCGACCGCACCACCGGCGAAAAGCTCGTCGACGACCCCCGTATCGCGCTGATCAGCGCCACCGGCTCGACCCGTATGGGCCGCGAGGTCGGCCCGCGCGTCGCCGCCCGCTTCGGGCGCAGCCTGCTCGAACTCGGCGGCAACAACGCGGCCGTGGTCGCGCCCTCCGCCGACCTCGACCTCGCCGTGCAGGGCATCGTCTTCGCCGCCGCCGGCACCGCGGGCCAGCGCTGCACCACCCTGCGCCGTCTGATCGTCCACCGGGACATCGCCGACACCCTCATCGCCCGGCTGACCGCCGCCTACCGGAAGCTCCCCATCGGCGACCCGTTCGACGAGACCACCCTCGTCGGACCGCTGATCTCCACCACCGCCCTGGAGACCATGCAGGACGCCCTCACCCGGGCCCAGGCCGAGGGCGGCAAGATCCTCGCGGGCGGCAACCGGCGCCTCGCCGACGCCGCGCCCCGGGCCGGTTACGCCGAGCCGGTCCTCGTCCGCGTCGACGCTCAGACCGACGTCGTCCGCGAGGAGACCTTCGCCCCCATCCTGTACGTGCAGACCTACGACACCCTGGAGGAGGCCATCGCGCTGCACAACGACGTCCCGCAGGGCCTGTCGTCCAGCATCTTCACCCGCGATCAGCAGGAGGCCGAGCTCTTCCTGTCCGCGGAGGGCTCCGACTGCGGCATCGCCAATGTCAACATCGGCACCTCCGGCGCCGAGATCGGCGGGGCCTTCGGCGGGGAGAAGGAGACCGGCGGCGGCCGGGAGTCCGGTTCCGACGCCTGGCGCGCCTACATGCGCTCCGCCACCAACACCATCAACTACTCCAGCCGGCTCGCCCTCGCCCAGAACGTCAGCTTCCTGTAGGCACCGGACGGCCCCGTGCCCGTGCCGCACGCCGTCGACCGCCCCCGTTCTGCCCCGCGCAGGGCGGGGGTTCGTCGTGCCCGGGACGTGCCAGGGGCGTGCCCGGAGCGTCCGAAACCGGCCGCGGACCCGGCCAAGTGCCCGGTTATCGGGCGTCACCTGCCGTTTTTCGACAAACACGGCGCTGCGCCGGAACATCCGTTGACGCGGTGGGTGCCGCGGTGTGATGGTACGGCGGCCTGGGTCATGGACATGCCGTTCTCGCCCCGTGCTGACGCCGCCCCACGGGGCCGAGGCCGGCCGGACGAGACGCCGCCACGGCCCGGCGCTCCACCAGAACCTCCGTCGGTAGCACTCCCTACCCCCTCAAGGAGCCATGGTGTTACGAAGACTCGCGGTGGCCGGCGTCTCCCTCGCCGCCACCCTCCAAGCCGCCGTGCTGCCCCTCGCCCCCACCGCCGCGGCCGCCTCGCAGGCCGGCAAGCCGCTCCATCCGCCCGTCACGGCGATATCGGCCGGCGACCGGGCCGCGCACCACGGCCCGGCCTCCGCCCGCACCGGGGCCGCCGACGCCCCCGACATCGATGTGGCCAAGGTCCAGGCGCACCTGACCGAACTGAACGCCATCGCCACCCGCAACGGCGGCACCCGAAAATCCAGCGGCCAGGGTTACCGCGACTCGGTCGCCTACGCCAAGGCCAAGCTCCAGGCGGCCGGTTACACCGTCACCGAGCAGCCCTGCACCTCCGGCTGCGCCACCGGGGCCGGGCCCAACCTGATCGCCGAATGGCCGCAGGGCGACGCCACCAAGGTGTACATGTTCGGCTCCCACCTCGACAGCGTCGGGGCGGGGCCGGGCATCAACGACAACGGCTCCGGCTCGGCCGCGCTGCTGGAGACGGCACTCACCCTGGCCCAGCTGCACCCCGCCATGGCGGCCCGTGCCCGGTTCGCCTGGTGGACCGACGAGGAACAGGGCCTCAACGGCTCCGACTTCTACGTCAACTCCCTCTCCTCCACCGAGCGGTCGAAGATCAAGGCGTACTACAACTTCGACATGATCGCCTCGCTCAACGGCGGCTACTTCATCAACCACCTGACCTCGGCGGCCGCCCAGCCGATGAAGGCGTACTGGGACTCCCTGGGCCTCCAGCCCGAGGAGAACACCGAGGGCGCGGGCCGCTCCGACGACTACTCCTTCGAGCAGGCGGGCATCCCCACCTCCGGATATGCGATGGGGGCCGGTGCCCGGAAGACCTCCGCGCAGGCGGCCAAGTGGGGCGGCACCGCAAACCGCGCCTACGACTCCTGCTACCACCAGTCCTGCGACACCACCAGCAACATCAACACCACCGGACTGAACCACAGCGTCGACGGCATTGCCGCCACCCTGTGGAAGCTCGCCGTCGCCGACACCACCCCGGCGAACGACTTCTCCCTGACCGCCGCCCCCGCCACCGGCAGCGTGGACCCCGGCGGCTCGGCCACCAGCACCCTCTCCACGGCCACCACCAGCGGGTCTCCGCAGACCGTGGCCCTGTCGGCCGCGGGCGCTCCGGCCGGTGTGACCGTCTCCTTCAGCCCCGCCTCGGTGACCTCCGGCGGCAGCTCCACCATGACCCTCGCCACGACATCGAGCGCGCCGCCCGGCACCTACACCCTCACCGTCACCGGCACCGGGTCCGTCACCCACAGCACGCCGTACACCCTGACGATCAAGGGCGCCGGAGGCTGCACCGCCCAACAACTCCTCGCCAACGGCGGATTCGAGAACGGCACCTCTCCCTGGACGGGCGACACCGGGGCGATCGGCGCCCACTCGGGCCAGTCCGCCCACAGCGGCAGCAGGTTCGCCTGGCTCGGCGGCTACGGCTCCGCCGCCACCGACACTCTCAACCAGTCGGTGACCGTGCCCGCCGGATGCGGCAAGGCGACCTTGACCTACTGGCTGCACATCGACACCGATGAGACCGACCGGGTCGCCTACGACACCTTCAAGGTCAAGGTGGGCAGCACCACCTTGGCGACCCTCTCCAACACCGCGGCATCGAGCGGCTACACCCAGCGGACCCTGGACCTGACCCCCTACCTCGGACAGCGGATCACCCTGACCTTCACCGCCACCGAGGACTCCAGCCTGCAGAGCAGCTTCGTCGTCGACGACGCGACCCTGCAGACCGGCTGACCGACGGCCCGGAGGGGCGGGGCGGAATCCGGCTCGCCCCTCCGGTGCCACTTACTCCGGCGCCACGTCAGTCCGGCGCCACTCACATACGGCGCCGTTTCCCTCCGGCCGGCGAACAGACCTCCGGCGCAACGGGGCGACGCCCTTGGCTCCGCCGCGGGGCGCCCGGCACGTCAAGCGCTCGTCTCGTCCGTCGCGTAGCAGGAGGCGGTGTATCGGTCCCGGTCGCCGGTGGGCGTCCAGCCGCCGGTGTCCCGGCCGGGGTCGGCGAGATCGAAGCCGCTGTCGCGCAGTTGTGCGCTGAGGGAGGTGGCGGGGAAGCCGCTGCCGTTCGGCGCCTCTTCGACAGGCCACAGCGTGACGAGCAGGGCTTCGGTGTCGCCGGTATCGGGTTCGCTGTCGAGGCTGGCGACCTCGAGGTGCCAGCGGCCGTTGCGCACAAAGGCCTCCGCACGGTAGACGGCCCGTGCGGCCGGGGCATTCTGATGGGTCTCGGTCATCCGAAGAGAGCTCCTGACGTGCAGTGGGATATGCCGCGGGGCGGAGTGTGTCGTGGGTGGGGGGGGCTCGTGGAGCGGTGGTGGTCGTGGGGTAGGGGTGCGGGACTTGCGGCGAGGATTCCGGGGACGTGGGGGCAGCCTTGCAGGTTCAGACGTCCCGCCAGCGGGCCATCGCGCAGGAGAAGGCGCCGAACAGCGCCAGACCCGCGGCGATCGCGGCCAGCAGCCAGGGACCGGCCGGGGTGTGGGCGAAGGAACGGAGCGTATCGTCCATGCCTTTGGCGCGGCCGGGGTCGTAGGTGACCGCGGCCCTGACGACGTAGACGCCGGCGAGCGTGAACACCCCACCGCGGGCGATGCCGCCCGAGACGCCGAGCACATCGACACCGCGCCGGGCGGACCGTGACATGCCGCTCCTGTTGAGGTGCTTGTGGAACGTGCGCAGGACGGCCCGCACCGCTATCCAGACTCCGCCCACGGCAATGCCCACCCCCGCGGCGGCCACCAGCCAGGGGCCGCCGGGCAGCTCCAGTGCCATGGCCGTGGCGTCCCGGGACTGCTGATCGCTCGACCCGCTTCCGCTGCCCTTCGTCCCCGTCGCGAAGGACAGCACGGAGAAGGCCACCACGGCGTAGAAGACGCAACGGAAGAGCGACAGCAGTCGCGTTCCGGCCTTGTGCCCGTCGGGCCCTGCCGCACCGAACGCCGCCTCGGACAGGCGCCACAGCGCCATCCCGGCCAGGCCCAGGCCGAGCGCCCATATCAGCACGCCGCCGAACGGCCGGGCGGCGATCTCCGCCAGCGCTCCGCCCCGGTCGGCCTGCTCACCGGGGTCGCCGAACGCGATCCGCAGCGCCAGTACCCCTACGAGGAAATAGATCACGCCGCGGGCCGCGAACCCACCGCGTGCCGCGGCCCGGACCGCCGAGCTGCGCGCGGCACGACGGGCGGTGCGTCGTCCGATGTGCGGTACCGCAAGAGTCGATGGCATGTGTGACCTCCAGAGGACTTCTGCCCCGCCGTCGGGGCGCATCCGGCCGGTCTCCAGGACCGACGAGAGCGGGATACTTCTGCCCCGCCATCGGCGACACACTCCGGCTGCCGCGAGCGAGGAGACCCCTGGCGCGTGGCGGCTCCGGCGTTTCACAACGCGTCTCTGGTGGGCGTGCTCCAGGGGGTGGCCAGGGGCGGGTCCTCGGTGGTGTGCTCCGGGAGCCCGGCGAGGGCTTCGACCCGGGCGGGGCGGTAGGGGGTGGGGCCGTTCCACTCCAGCAGCAGGACCGTGGCATCGTCGTTGAGCCGGCCGCCGTGGTACGCCAGATGACGCCTGATCAGGCGCCGCAGGGTCTCCGGGACGGGCAGCCCGTCGGCGTGGTGCTGGATGAGGAAGTCCGTGAAGCCCGCCAGGCCGAATTCCCGGCCTTCGTGGTTACGAGCTTCGGTGATGCCGTCGGTGTAAAGCAGCAGGCGGTCGCCGGGCTCCAGCTGTTCGCGGACCACGGTGGGCGGCAGGCCCAGATCGGTGCCCATGGGAGGGGCGGGCGGGCAGGTCAGGATCAGTGCGGTGCGGCCCTTGCGGATGATGACCGGTGGGGGGTGTCCGACGCTGGTCCAGGTGAGCAGCCCGGTCCCGGTGTTCAGCTCGGCCAGAATGCCCGTGGCGTAGCGGCTGCAGCCGAACTGTTCCACCAGTGCGTTTTCCACGGCTTCGGCGATCTGCAGGATTCCTGGGCTCTGCCGGCGCCGGTTGCGGCTGGCGGCGACCGCGAGGCTCGCTGTCAGCCCGGCGGCCGTGTCGTGGCCCATGGCGTCGAAGAGTGCCAGATGCACGGTCTCCCCGGCGATGGCGTAGTCGAAGACATCGCCACTGACCTCATAGGCGGGCTCCATCACCGCACTGACCAGCACCCGGTCGGTGGCGAAGGTCCTCGGCGGCATGATGCGCCACTCCATCTCCGCGGCCACATTCATCCTCCGGCGCCGCACCAGCCGGGCATAGGTGTCGCTCGCCCCCCGTTTGCTGACGATCATCAGCGCGATCAGCCCGGCAAGGTTGCGCAGGTCCAGGGCCGCCTGGGAGTCCATCTCCGTGCCCGGGGGGCCGGAGGCGCGCAGCACGCCCAGTCGCTCGGTGCCGTCGAGCAACGGAACCCACCACTGCTCGGCCCCGGGGGTGGGGCTCGCGACGATGCCCCCGGTCTGAAACGCCCGCCCGGCGAGGGTGCCTTCCATGCGCACCACGTCCGGCGGCGCCTCCGGGCCGCCGCCGGCACCGGGCCCCTCACCGGCAAGCAGGCACAGCACTTCCTGCTGCAGATCGGCCAGGTAGATCAGCACCCCCGGCCACCCGACCCGGGCCGCGTGCTTGACGACCAGGTCCGGCACCTGCTCCAGCGTGATCACGTGACTGGCGGTGATCAGGTCACCCAGCATCCGGGCCCGGGCGGCTGCACTGCTCATTCAGGCACCTCTCCTCGGGTTGCGGCTCACCGAGCCTTCGCCCCGTGGGCTGTCCATGTCGTGGCGCCGTCGGTTGCCCCTGCTGCCGGCGGCGATGCTTGTCTCTCGATGGTGACACCGAGAGGGGGCATGCCGAGCACGACACCGCGGTGTGCCTACAGGACCATGCGGGCAATCGCTCCGGTTTCCAGCGCCACGTAGAGGGCGCCATCGGCTCCGAAGGCCAGGCCGTGCGGTTCCGAAGCGGGGCTCGGGAGGTCGTACTCCTCGATATGGCCGTCGGGAGTGATGGATCCGATGCGGCCCGCGCCCCACTCGGTGAACCAGCAGTCACCGGCCGGGCCGGCGACGATGGCATGGGGCCGGGACGCCGGGTCCGGCAGCGGGAACTCGTCGATCCGGCCCTGCGTGGTGATACGGCCGATCCGTCCGGCGCCTATCTCGACGAACCAGAGCGCGCCGTCCGCTCCGCGGGTGATGCCGACCGGTGCGGCGTTCGCGGTCGGTAGCGAGTGGAGCGTGAGGTCGCCCTCGAAACTGAGGCGACCGATCGCGTCTGCCTGGTTGAGGGTGAACCACAGGGCGTCATCGGGGCCGGTCGTGATGGCTGAGGGGAAGGCGCCGGGCAGGTGCAGCGGGAACTCCGTCACCCGGCCGTCCGTGTCGATACGCCCGATGCGGTCGGTGTGCAGCTGGGTGAACCACAGAGCGCCGTCGCCGGCGGCCACGATCCCGAAGGGGCCGCTGCCGGGACTCGGGAGGGGGAACGAGGTGGCCTTCCCGTCCACGGTGATCCGTCCGATCCGATGGTCCTGGCTACGCGTGAACCACAGCGCCCCGTCGGGCCCCGAGGTGATGAGGGAAGGGCCGCAGGCGGCGGAGTCGAGCGGATGCCGATCGAGCCGGCCGTCCGGTGCCAGCCGGGCGATCTGCCCGGCGTGGACCAGGGTGCACCACAGTGCGTCGTCGGGGCCCAGAGTGAGGGCGTAGGGACCTGAGCTGGCGTCGGAGACCGGAATCTCCTCGAACGAAACGGCGCGGCGGGACATCGGCGGCTCTTCCCCCAGTGGCACTTATTGCTACGAGTGTTGCGTTAAGAAGAGGATGGCATGGCGTCGCCGCTCACGCAACGGGATTCCGGGGCGGTCTGCCGCGCGTGGTGGCCGGCTGCGCGGGGCCGGGGCAGGCCGGCGCCGACGGCCGGGCCGGACAAGACAGGACGACCTGACATGCCTGTGGTCGCGGCGGGTAGGGGAGCGGGTGACGGGGGCTCAGCAACAGGCGGGAGCCGGCAGCATGAGCAGCAACAGCACCATGAACGTGGGAACGGAGTTGGAGACCACCCCGCAGGAGTGTGCCGCACCGGCCCCGTCGGTGCTGCCGCAGATCCAGGCTCCGCTGCGCGTCGCGCCGTCCGACGCACGGGAGTTGTCCAAGCAGTTCCTGCTGCGGCTGCGGGAACTGGACGAGGGGACCGCCGAGTACCAGTACGTGCGCAACACCCTCATCGAGATGAATCTCTCCCTGGTGCGCTATGTCGCCCGGCGCTTCTCCAGCCGCAAGGAGTCCATGGAGGACGTCCTGCAGGTGGGCACGATCGGTCTGATCAAGGCGATCGACCGCTATGACCCTTCCCGTGACGTGGAGTTCACCACGCTGGCCGTCCCCTACATCCAGGGCGAGATCAAGCGGTTCTTCCGCGACACCACCTGGTCCGTGCGCGTGCCGCGGCGCCTGCAGGAACTCCGTATCGACATCGCCCGTGCCAGGGAAGAGCTGGAGAGCGAGGGCAGCCACGAGCCGTCCGTCGCCGAACTCGCCGCCCGCCTCGGTCTGGCGGAGGACGAGGTGGCGGAAGGGCTCGTGGCCAGCAACGGCTACGACAGCGACTCCATAGACCGCCCCGTCCAAGCAGGCGGCGGCAAGCAGCAGACCACCGGCCTCGTCGCCGACCTCATGGGCACCGACGATCCCGCCCTCGCCCTGGCGGAAGACATCCAGGCCCTCAAGCCGCATCTGGCCGAGCTCGACGACCGCGAACGCACCCTTCTCCAGCTGCGCTTCGGGGAGGAAATGACCCAGTCCGAGATCGGTGCGGAGCTCGGCCTCTCCCAGATGCATGTCTCGCGCCTGCTGACCCGCGTGTGCACCACCCTGCGCAAGCGACTCCTGGCCGGGACGTGAAGGCACCTGTCGCTGCCGGGACGTCGGCCGGGGCGTACCTCGCCTGCGGTGCGCGGCCCGGCGGCGTCGTCAGCCCGGTTGGCCGCTGTCCTTCATGCTGCCCCAGCCGTGCCAGCGGTCGATCTCGATCCACGCGCTGACCCGGCGGCGGTCCCGCTGCGGGTACGGCTTGCCGAGGTACTGCTGCGCCAGCCGGTCGATATCGACGAGTCCTTCGTCGTCACGGAGCGCGGCGACACGGCCGATGATGCTGAGGTGCGTGTACCAGTTGCCCTCGTCCAGCACGGTCAGCGTGACGCGGGGGTCGTTGCGGACGTGCTCCAGCCGCTTGCGGCCCTCATCCATGTTGACCAGGACCCGGCCGTCGTCCCAGAGGTACCAGGTGGCCGTGGACACCGGCTGCCCATCCGGCCGCAGCGTCGTGATGACGGCCGGATTCGGCTTGCTCAACAGGGTGGCCGCCTCATCGGGAAGCGGTGGTTTCGACATACGAAGCGCTCCTCAGTACGTGCGTACGGTGCTGCGGGCCGTTCGGGTCGGGGCAGGTGAAGACGGTTCCGTTCGGGTCGGGAGGTGACGACGGTGCCCTTCGCCGTCCGGGGTGATCAGACACACCAACACGATCGACCGTACTCAGCTCGCACCGGTTCCCGCCTCCCGGGGCGCCGCCACACCGCACGCCCCGGGGTGCTCCTATTCGGCTGCCACCGGCGGGCAGGGCTGCCGTCCGGCCGACGGGTCCGGTGCGTTTGGGACCGCGGAGGGGGCGTCGGCCGTCTTCCGGAGGAGGAGCATGGCGGCGTCGTCGTGCAGCTCGCCGCCCACATGCGCGAGCAGGTCCTCGTGGAGCGCGGCGAGAGTGCGCGAAGGCTCCGGCGACATGT
Organism: Streptomyces sp. NPDC047049; assembly: GCF_040643995.1. NCBI lineage: Bacteria > Bacillati > Actinomycetota > Actinomycetes > Kitasatosporales > Streptomycetaceae > Streptomyces > Streptomyces sp. NPDC047049. Next base: position 550,464 of record NZ_JBEYVM010000004.1, read on the forward strand.
GCTGCGACAGCCGCTCCACGAGCGGGTAGAACCGCCGCTTGTGATCCCGGGCCTCGGTCACGCCATCGGTGTAGAAGAGCAGCTGATTCCCTTCGTGCAGGGCGATTTCCTGGAGGCCGGGGGTTTCGTCGGCCAGGGCACGCAAACCGAGCGGCGGGGCCGGACGGGCGGGCTCGACGGGCAGCACACCCGAGTCGTGGACCAGGAGCGGAGCGGCATGCCCGCAGTTGACCAGCTCCATACGGCCGGCCTCGGGGTATCCGGCCAGCACCGCGGTGACGAAGTCGTCCGGACCGAGGTTGCGCGCCAGGCTGCGTTCGATCCTGTGGACGACGCCGAGCAGATCCGGCTCGTCGTAGGCGGCTTCCCGGAACACGCCCAGGACCAGCGCGGCGATACCCACCGCAGGCAGCCCCTTACCGCGTACGTCGCCCACGATCAGCCGGACCCCGTACGGCGTCGGCACCAGGGCGTAGAGGTCCCCGCCGATCCGGGCCTCCGCAGCGGCGGCGCTGTAGTGGACCGCCGTCTGGAAGGGCCCGACCGTTGCCGGCACGGGCTTGAGGAAGGCGTGCTGAGCGGCCTCGGCGACCGAGCGGACCGCGGCCAGTACCTGCTCGCGACGCCTGCGCAGGGCACCGGCCAGACTGCTGGCCAGCGTCACGGCGGACAGCGTGGACAGCACGATCGCCTGGTCGCTGCCCGGCGCACCGTCATGCAGGCCGAGGGCCGCACCCAGCGCCACGGCCAGGACACCGACGCGGAGCACTCCCCACGGCCCGTTGGTGGCGGCGGCCAGCGCCGGCCCCACGGCGAGCAGCGGCAGCCAGCTCATACCGGTTCCGCCGGAAAAGGCGAGGATCGTCACGGCCGCGATGATCAGAACCGGCAGGCAGGAGGTGTAGTGGCGGCGGGTGTCTGCCGCCCGGGCCGGTGTGTCACCCCCGGGCGGGGCGGCCCGGCGGACCGCTGTCCGCAGCGTGGAGAGCGGCTTGGGGGCCTGCCACCGCGGCAGGCGGTCGTGGTGATGGGTCCGGGCTTGGCGCATGTACGGTTCCGCGGCTCGCTTCCCTGCTCAGGGCCTGCACTGAGGGCGCCGGCGCCTGAAAATGTCCGTTTCATCAAGGAAAGCGGCATCTGCGAGGGGGCGGCAAGGGCCGGGATTTCACATAGTGAGTGACAGTCCCCGGGTCACGCGGCTCGCTGTCGGAAGCAGCCGGCTGCGGATCTCCTCGATGCGCGAGATGCGGTCCGCCCGCAGTGATACGCCGAGGGAGCCGAGGGTTTCGCCGCTGTAGACCGGCACCGCGACGCAGAACGTGCCGAGCGCGTACTCCTCCATGTCCGTCATGAGCGGCGCCATGGGCAGGGTGTCGAGCTTGCGCAGCAGTTCGGCCCGTCCGGTGATGGTGCGGGGCGTGAGGTCGGCCAGGGGGTGCCGGGAGAGGTAGTCGTCGCGGGTCTCGTCGTCCAGCTCGCGCAGTACGCACTTGCCCAGGGCCGTGGCGTGCCCGGCGTCCTCGAAGCCCACCCAGAGGTCGACCCGGGGTGCCCGGGGCCCGTCGACGATCTCGGCCACCCGGATCTCGCCTTCCTCGAAGAAGGTCAGGTAGGCGGCGGCCGAGAGATCGTCCCGTAGCGCTGTGAGGGCGGGCCGGACCCGGTTGAGCAGCGCCTGCCCCCGTCCTCCGGCGTGCAGGGTGTCCAGCTTGTCGCCCAGGACGAAGCCGCCGTCCTCCAGCTTCCGGATGTACCCGTCGTGCGCCAGCGTGCGCAGGAGGTGGTACGCGGTGGCCAGTGGCAGCTCTGTCTCCCGTGCCAGCTGTTTCGCCGGTGCGCCGCCCTCGTGGGCACCCACGGCCTCCATCAAGCGGAAGGCGCGCTGGACCGAAGTGATGAGCGTAGGGCCTTCTCCGTTGCCCATGTCTTCAGCCTGCTCCCGGTGGCCCCGGGGAGGCAAGGCCGGATCGTGGTGGCTGCCGTGCCTCGCGGACGGAGCGTGCCGGAGTGTGGCGGGGGTGCCGGGGTGTGGCGGGGGCCGGGGTGCCGGGGTGTGCGGAGCGTTACCGGAGCGCAATCCCTGGCGAAGGGAGTGCCTGCCCGTGACGATCGCGCTACAGAACACGCATTCGAATAATGGGTACTCTGGAAGCATGGCCACGCACCTTCAAGGCTCGCTCTTCGACCAGGCCGACGAGGTCCGCCTCGGCCCGCTGCGCGGCGTGCGCAGGACCGAGCTCGGTGACGGGGCCTGGCTCGATCTGCTGCCCGGGTGGCTGAGCGGGGCCGACGCCCTGTTCACGCAGCTCGCCGCCGAGGTGCCCTGGCAGGCCGAGCGCCGGCGGATGTACGAGCGGGTGGTGGACGTGCCGCGGCTGCTCGCCTTCTATGAGGCCGGCGATGCCCTGCCGCACCCCGTGCTGGCCGAGGCGAGGGATGCGCTGTCCGCCCACTACGCCGCCGAGCTCGGCGAACCGTTCACCACGGCCGGGCTCTGCTACTACCGCGACGGCCGCGACAGTGTGGCCTGGCACGGCGACCGGATCGGCCGCGGCCGGCGCGCGGACACGATGGTCGCCATCCTGTCCGTGGGCGCGCCGCGCGATCTGCTGCTCCGGCCGCGGCGCGGCGGCGGCACCGTACGGCGGCCGCTGGGACACGGCGACCTGATCGTGATGGGCGGCTCCTGCCAGCGGACCTGGGAGCATGCGATCCCCAAGACCAGCCGTGCGGCGGGGCCGCGGATCAGCATCCAGTTCCGGCCCCACGGCGTGCGCTGAAGCCGGACGCGGGTGGGCCCCCGAGTACGCGTCGGCTCGGGGGCCCTTCAACTGCTGCGGGCAACTACTGCCGGAGTGGTCAGTGGTGGTGGCAGGCCAGGTGCTCCCGGTGCCAGGTCCGGGTCCAGTAGCCGGGGTGGCGGACGCCGTGCCGGTCACGCCAGGCCGGGTGCCAGGTGCGGGTCCAGTGTCCGTGGACCATGTGGCACCGCCCCCTGTCGACGTGCCGGACGGTCGTGTGGTCTCCGTGGTGTGACGGCGTGGCCGAGGCGACGCCCACCAAGGAGAGGAGGGTGCCTCCGGCGAGAGCAACGGTGGCGGCGCCGAGAGCCAGGGCGCGCTTGAATCCGTCAGTCATCGATCGTGCCTTTCTGCATTGCCATGGTGCGAAGCCATGGTGCGAGATGCCCTGCCGATGGCCGGGCATCACTGACCATGCACCCCTGACGCCCTCCCCGTGCGGCTAACACCAAAGGCTTTACGCAATGCAGACGGAGTGTGAAATAAAGTAATTATCAGGCTAATGGGTGGTGCGGGGGAGTAGTTGTGGCGTGGTGGCCCTGGCGGCGGCGGGCGGACGTACGGTCGCTCGGGGCCGCGCCAACTCCGGTGCGGCGCACGCCGATTGGAAGAGCCGACACCCCAGGGACTCGACCGAAAGCTGTGCCCGACCGATAGCCGTGCCCGGTCGAAGGCCGCTGCCCATGGAGGGAAGGCGGTGCCCGAGTCAGGCAACCCAGTGCGCTCGGCGGGTGGCGGACGACGGTGAAAGCCCTCCCGCGAGGGCGGCGGCCATGCGGTGCACGGCCTCGCGCAGGGTCTCCGGCGAGGTGGTGTAAGGGATGCGCAGGCGCTGTTCGAACAGGCCCGGATCGGCACCGAAGTACGCACCGCCCTCGATCCGCACCCCGTAATCCAGGGCCCGTTCGGCCAGCGCCGAGGCGAGGGGCGCGCCGAGGTCGACCCACAGCGACAGTCCACCGGGCGGCAGTTGCCAGGTCCACTGCGGCAGGTGCTCGGCCAGGGCCGCGGCCAGAGCGGCGCGCTGCCGGCGCAGCTGTTCCAGACGGGCCGGCAGCAGTTCCCCGGCACGGGACAGGAGCGGGACGGCCAGCAACTGGTCCAGCACCGAGCCGCCCATGTCGGTGGCGACCCGCTGGCCGGCGAGTTCGGTGACGAGCCGGGCGGGGGCGCGCACCCAGCCCATGCGCAGGCCGCCCCAGTGAGTCTTGCTCATCGAGCCGATGGTGATGACCTGGCCGGCCCCGCCGGGGGTGGCGCGGGAGGCGAACGGCGGCGGGGCGGGGACATCGAGGGCGAGGTCGGCCAGGGTCTCGTCGACGACCAGCCAGGCGCCGGAGCGCTCGGCGGCGCGCAGCATGCGGACGCGTTCCTCATCGGGCATGAGGCAGCCGGTCGGATTGTGGAAGTCGGGCAGCAGGTAGGCGAGTTGGGGAATCGCCTGGCGGAAGGTCGATTCGGTGATCTCGATGTCCCAGCCGGTGTCGGTCACCGGGACCGACAGGGTGCGCAGCCGGGCGCGGCGCATGGCCTCCAGGGCGTTCGGGTAGGACGGGTTCTCGACCATGACCCGGTCGCCGGGCCGGCACAGCAGCCCCAGGACGAGCGTGAGCGCGTGCTGGGCGCCGGCGGTCACCAGGATCTGTTCGGGCATGGTGGCCACTCCGCGCCGGGTGAAGCGTTCGGCGACGGCGGCGCGCAACTCCGGAAGGCCGTAGGGATGGTAGCCAGGGGTGTGCGCGTGTTCGGCCAGCCGCGGGGTGACCTGGGTGAGGGCATCGAGGAGCGCCTGCTCCGGGAGTCCGGGGGCGGCGCTGGCCAGGTCGATCGCGGTGTCCTCGGGGTCGAGGAGCCGTGCGATGCCGCTGGGGGTCCGGCCCTCCGGAAGGGCCGTCCAGGTGCCGGAACCCTGACGGCTGTGCGCGTAGCCGCTCTCGCGCAGCAGGTCGTACACGGCGGTGACGGTGGCCCTGCTGGTGTGCAGGGCCGTGGCCAGCTCCCGTTCGGCGGGGAGCCTGACGTGCAGCGCGATGCGTCCGTCCCGGATCAGCGCACCGATCGTCCTGGCCAGATGGCGGTAGGCCGGCCGTGCCTCCGCGGGGTCGGGCAGCATCGCGGCGAGCTGTCGGCTCCCCAGGGTCCGGCCGGCGCGGTCCGCCCGGTCCGAATGCGGGAACCGATGCCGGTCGGCCATGCCACTCTCCCAGGATTGGTCGTACTCACCAGGCCAATGACTCTACAGAGCTGGCAGGTTGGCCTTGAGACCCAGGGGCCGGCCGCGGAGGACCCGCGGAGGGGCCGCGGAGGGTCCGTTCCTTCCGCACGCCCTGCCGGCCGACGCGTCTCAGCCCCGCAGCGCGTCCCGCAGCAGCGTGGCGATCAGGGCATGCCCCGTTTCCCCCTGCCACTGGGCCGCGCCCCTTCCGCCCGGTGCGCTGACGGTCACCTCGACCAGCTCCGTGCCCTCGGAGCGGGGGCTGCGCCGGACCTCGCACCTGCTGTCCCGGGCGGCGCGCGCCCTCTCCCGCAGTTCGCTCTCGATGTCCTTGCCGCACCGTTCGCGCGCCAGATCCCGTGCCGTCCGGCCCCACGTATCGGTGAGACGGGGGTCGGCGCCGTGGCACAGCAGAGCCCGCACCACCGCGATCGATCCCCGTTCGGCCGCCGCCATCAACGGGGTCCGACCGCGATGGCGCGCGTCCGGATCGGCCTCCGCCCCGAGCAGGAGCCGGGCGGTCCGATGGTGCCCGCCGGCGGCCGCCCACATCAGGGGGGAGTAGCCGGTGCCGTCATCCTCCCGCCGGTCGGGGTCGGCGCCGTGAGCGAGCAGTTCGCGCGCCGCTTCGAAGTGGTCCCAGCACGCCGCCGCACACAGCGGCAGACCTGAACTGCCCGGCTCTCCGCGGCTCTCCGCATCGGGTGGGGCGCCCGCTTCCAGGAGCAGTCGCACCAGGTCCGTGTGACCGTTCACGGAGGCAAGGTACAGCGGCGTCTCTCCGTCGGCACTCGCGGCGGACGGAGAAGCGCCCTGCCGCAAGAGCGCGTCCACCCGGTGCACCTGCCCCCTCTCGAGGGCGGTGATGAGTCGTCGGGTCAACGACTTGGTCATGCGGCTTCCTTCCTCGGGGGCGCCATCGGGGCCGGCCCCGGCCCTTCGGTCACCGTTTCCGCAGTTCTCCGGCAACGGCGAGGCACCACGTCTGCCGCCCGCGGCTGCACTCGGGGAGGACGTTCCGCGGCGCCGAACCGGCCGTCGTGCGGCGGGAGACGGCACCGAGGCCGACGAGCCGGAACGGAAGGTCACCGAGGGTCTGCAGGGTGGTGGTCGCGGAGGCCGAGGCTAACGGCGGATGCCAGGGGAGTCGAGGTAATTATCCCGGCAGCGGCAGCGGCAGCGGCAGCGGCGGCTCCGGCTCCGGTTGCCGGGCCGGTTCATTCACCGCCCGGGAAGAGCCGGTCCAGGTGGTGGCGGAGAATCGCTGCTGCGGCCTCCGGGGTGCGCTGGCCCACCAGGACGCTGGTGCCGAGGCCCGCCGACAGGGCGAGGAGGCTGATTGCCTCCGTGCGTACGTCCGTGCCGGGCGGGGTCAGGCCGGCCTCGCGCGCCTGCTCCAACTGGTCGGCCACCACGTCCTCGGCGGCATGGGGGCCGTCGATGAACGGCTGGGCGGCCAGTGCCTCGTCCGTCACGGAGAGCACGGCGTAGGCGGTGTAGACGAGGTGGAAAGTCCGGCTCTCCTCGTCGCGGGGGAGCGCTTCGAGCAGGATGGCCTCGATCGTCCCGCGTGGTCCCGGGGCGTCCCCGGCGGCCCGGACCCGGTCGGCGATACGGGCACCGAGCCCGGCCGTCAGCTGCTGCAGTCCGTGGAGCAGCAGCTTTTCCTTGGTCTCGAAGTAGTACTGCACCAGCCGCAGGGACACGCCTGCTTCGGCCGCCACGTCGCGCATCCCGATGGCGTGCAAACCGCGCCGTCCGGCGACCCGGACCAGTGCCTCGGCGATCTGGGTGCGCCGCTCTTCGTGGTCCACGCGCTTCGGCATCAGCCCGTGCCCTCCGCCTCGTTCGTTCCGTTCCGGCCTGCGGGATCGGCTACATGGTACCGCTGTACCACTTTGATGATACGGTGGTATCACCAAAAACCGCTGTCAGGAGGTGGCCTGCCGTGCCCGGCACCAAGACGCACGACCACAACCCCGCCGTCGGCCGCTATGTGAACGAGGCGGTGCGCGACCGGTACTTCGCCGCGTGCGACGCCGTCTACGCGCTGGGTCCGGCCCCCGACGGGGAGTGCGACGTGGAGACCCGCTTCGGGACCACCCACGTCTACCGGTACGGACCGACGGAGCCCGGGGCCGCCTCCCGCACTCCGGTGGTCCTGGTGCACGGGGCCGGCGGCAACTCGTCGCAGTGGTACCCGAACGTCGCCGCTCTCAGCGCGCAGCGCACGGTCTATGCGATCGACACCCCCGGCGACCCCGGCCGCAGCGTGCAGCGCGAACCGATACATCAGCCCGAACGTGCCGCACAGTGGCTCGACGAGGCGCTGGAAGCACTCGGACTCGACCGGGTTCACCTCATCGGGTCCTCCTACGGCGGATGGCTCACGTTGAACCAGGCGCTGCACCGGCCCGGCCGACTGGCCTCGGTCACCCTGCTGGACCCGGGCGGCCTGGAGAAGGTGGGCCTGCGGTTCTTCGCCTGGATCTTCGTCAGCCTCTTCGCGACCTGCGCCCCGAAGGCACTGCGTCCCCGTCTCGCCGCCTGGCTCGACCAGCCGGTCCTGGTGGTGCCGGAACTGCGCGCGATGGTGCGGCTCGGCGTGCGCGCCCACCGCATCCGCCGCCCCGCACCGCTCCCCCTCACCGAGGCCGAACTGCGCAGTATCCGCACCCCGCTCTACCTGCTGCTCGGGAAGCGCAGCCTGCTGGTGCACCCGCAACGGCAGCGGGAGCGTGTCCCGCGCCTGGTGCCCGGCGCCCGAGTCGAGATCGTCGCCGATACCGGCCATGGGCCGCAGATCGACCACGCGGAGTCGGTCAACGGCCGGATGGTGAGCTTCCTGGACTCGGTGGACTCACCGGGGCGGCCTCAGCGGCCCGGCTCCTGATCGCCCCTGCGGTCTCCTCCCGCCCCGCGCTCGACCGCCGCCAGCACCCGGCCGGCGCCGTCCTCCGTACGGAGCAACGCCGCCACCTGGCGGGCGCGATGACGGTACCGGGGGTCGCGCACGGCCTTCCCCACGGCTGCCGCGAGGTTCTCCGCGGTCAGTCGCTGGAAGGGAATCTTCCCGGGGCTGACACCGAGCGATGTCAGACGTGACGCCCAGAAGGGCTGGTCCAGCATCATGGGGACGGGCACGGCCGGCACGCCCGCGCGCAGGCCGGCCGCCGTGGTCCCGGCACCCGCGTGGTGGACGACGGCGGCCATCTGCGGAAACAGCTGGGCGTGCGGGGCCTCGCCCACCGTCAGGACGTCGTCCCCCTCGACCGACAGGCCCGCCCGGGTCGACTGGACGACACCGCGTACCCCGGCGAGCCGCAAGGCACGTGCCAGGAGGCGTCCCAGTCGCTCCGGGTCGCTGGGCGTCATGCTGCCGAAGCCCACGAAGACCGGTGGCGGACCGGCCTGGAGGAAATCCGCCAGCCTGGATTCCGGTGCCCAGCCGGGGACTTCCGACGGCCACCAGTACCCCGCTACCTCCATTCCCGGCCGCCAGTCGGCGGGCCGGGGAACCACCGCCGGGCTGAATCCGTGGTGGACGGGCCAGGTGGCCCGGCGCCGCTCCAGTGCCTCCCGTGTCACGCCCAGCCGGCGCTGCAGATGGCGCACCCCGGGAGCAAAGGCCCGGGCCAGCAATGACTGCGCGCACTGTCCCAGTGCCCGGTTGGCGAGTGGTCCCCACGACGGCACGTCGAAGATGACCGGCGGGAACTCCCGGGTGGGCTCCAGGGGTTGCAGGAACACCCCGGCGCAGGGCAGTTGCAGCCCTTCCGCCGCCACGAGTCCCAGGGGGGCCAGACTGCTGGAGAACAACAGGACCTCGGCACCCGAGGCACAGGCCTCGGTCACCGCGTCGGCCATCTCCGGCGCCAATTCCCGTGCCAGCCGCAGCTGTTCGGCCTTGGTGAGGCCGGCGCCCTTCCTCGGCCCGTGCCCCCGCGATTCCTCCGCGCCGGACGTGGCGTACCGGTCGAGCGGAAGGGGGTGGAAGCCCAGGCCGCTGCGGCGTACGAGCTCGGCCGAGCGCGTATGGGTGGCCATCACCACCCGGTGTCCGGCGCGATGCAGCCGGGCGCCCAGGCCGGTGTAAGGAGCGACGTCCCCGTGCGAACCCGCGGTAGCGATCAGGATGTGCATGGTCGGCAGTGTCCCGTTTCGTCGGCTGCGATGATTCCGACTGCGACCGGCTTCACTCCGGCGGTGTAACCGCCGCATTTCCGTGTGGAGCCGAACGCGTGGGAACCCCGCGCAGTGGTGTGGTGGACGAGAGCCGGGTGGCCGCCCCGCGGGCGTTTTCGCGGCACCCCGGCGCGGTGGTCAGTCGCGGCGTGCGATCACCCGGTAGGCGTTGGACAGCCGGGTGCGCCGGGTGAAGGGCGCCAGCAGCAGGTCGAGCCCGATGAGGACGAGCAGCACGGGTGCGACGGCCAGCAGGGAGAGCCCGCGGATCCAGCGGCTGGCCCGCCCCGGCCTGCGGGGCAGCCAGGGCAGATCCTCGCTCGGCAGGACGGATTTGAGCAGGTTCACCGCCGCGGACGTCAGATCGGTGGGGACATGGGGCTCGTGCCGGTCGGTGGCCACGACGGTGAATCCCTGCTCGGCCAGTGCACTGCACAGGTTGTCCAGGGGGACGAAGTGCAGATGCTGCGGCTGGAGCCACGGTCCCCACCACTGGCCGAGCAACCGGGCGGAGGCCGATTCCGGGTCGGGCACTTCCACCAGCAGGTGACCGCCGGGCCGGAGCGCGGTGTGGGCGGCGGCCAGTTCCTGCCGTGGTGCCAGGGTGTGTTCCAGATAGTGATGCATGCTCACCACGTCGTACCGGCAGGCGAGTTGACCGGCCAGCCCGACGAAGGAACCCCGGTAGGCCCGGGAGATGCGGCCCTTGCGTGCGGCGATCTCGACGCCCTCGCCCCAGTCGAGCCCGTGGAACCGGGTGCCCGGATGGATCTTCCGGGCCTCGGCGCAGAAGTGGCCGTGACCGGTACCCACGTCCAGCCACCGTGACGGGCGGCCGAACGGGAGCAGCGCCCGGGCGCGGGCCCGGTAGAGCCGCACCGCGAGGGGCGAGCGGGCCAGCCGGGCCATCGTCGCCTCGCCCAGGCCGTCGTAGCAGTCCCGGTAGTAGAAATCCAGGCCGTCCGCGCTCAGCCGGGGATTCTGGAACACGTGCCCGCAACTGCGGCACTGGTCGAGTACGAACGTCCCGGGCTTGTGCTGAGGATGGTCGGTGGTGCGCAGGCGCCCGTGCAGCCGGGAGGAGGTGCACCACGGGCAGGTGGTGCGCCGTGGTTCGAAGAACCGCTCCAGCCCGTGTGCCAGCTCGTCCTGGTAACGGGGCCGGTGGGCGGCGATCTGCTCGCTTCGCATACTCATGGGGGGCTTCTTTCCGAGGTGGTCCTGAGGGGGAGCGCTGCCACCGGTACGGAGGGCGGGCGGGGCACGCCGGGCCGCTCCGGGACCGGGCACGCACCGCACGGACGCCGGAACGCCCGGGTGCACTACGCAGTGGCGGCACGGGGGCGGGCACGGCGGGACACGGAGAAGCGGCGCACACACGGCCGCTCCACCCCCGCATACAGCAGCCACGAGGTCAGCAGCACGACGGGCAGGCCGGCCAGGACCACGGCGAGGTTGCTCCACCCATGACCCGTCAACGACAGGTACAGCAGCCCCAGCACCATGAAGTGGACGAGATACATGGCGTAGGAGATCTCACCGAGGAACACCAGAACAGGCGTGCGCAGCAGCGACTTTCTGCCGCGCAGGTCCAGCTCGGCGGTCGCGTGAACGAGCGTGGCGAGCGGGATCACCGTCGAGGCCGCGTACAGGAAGCTGTGCGGGAGATACGCGGCGTTCACCACGATCGTGCTGATGACGCCCAGGGCGGCCGGGACAACACCAATGCGCGGAATCCGCATTCCCGTAATGGAAATACGGGCCAGCATCATGCCGAGGACGAATTCGGGCAGCCGTGTGATCGGCAGCATGTACAAGGACCAGTATCCGGGAAATGACGGTCCGCCCGGGTGGAGGACGAACTCGTAGAGCACCGGGCAGGTCCAGACGACCGCGACGGCCCCTCCCGCACCGATCAGCAGTCCCCGGCGTGACAGCCGTTCGACACAGGGCAACAGCAGGGGGAAGAGAAGGTAGAAGAACCCTTCGGCGGCCAGTGACCAGGAAACCGGGTTACCCGCGGAGACGAAGCGCTGGCTGGGAACCCAGGTGTGCACCAGGAAGAGGCTGGACAGGTTCGCCGGCCATCCGGAACCGTGCGTTGCCGTCCCTCCGGCGCAGACGAGCGCGGCCATGATCACACACCAGGTCAGTACGTGATTGGGCAGGATCTTGGCGGCCCGGCGCCGCCAGAAGGCGCGTGCGGTGTCGGTCGGGCGGGCGGAATGCGTCAGCACATAGCCGCTCAGAATGAAGAAAAGCGAAACCGAACTCGCCCCGACCCATACCTCGGGCCCCAGGGTCCGGGCGAGGTGAGGGTTGATCATCAGCGAACCGTGCGTGAACACGACGCCGCCCGCAGCGGCGAACCGCAGACCGGTCAGAGACGGCAACTGCCGGGGCCGGCCCGCTCGTGTACCGCCCTGCGCCGACGGCTCCGGTGTGCCGATGCGGCCGACGACGCGGCCGACCGTCCCGGTGGAGGGGGACGACGGTCCGGGGAGATCGTGCACGAGTGGCCTCCTGCGGGAACGACCGGGCCCATGACCACCACGCGGACGCACAGGGGCGCGCGGAGGGGGTCGCCGGGGGATCGACGGAAAGGACTGATCCGGCCCGTGCGGAGGAATGGGCGGCCCGTCGCGCGGATACCTCGATTGACCCATCCGCTCCACGCCCGTGCCTAGGGAGGTGACCCGATTTCACTCATACGGCCCAGGGGCATACCCCTGGTACGCCGTAAGTCCCGCTCGCGGCGATGCCCGTATCCGGCGGTGGCCCACGTGCCGTCCCTTGGCTGCGCCCCGGCCGTACAGGTGATTCCTGCGGACCCGTGGCCGGGCGGGTGGAGCACGAAGCGCCCGCGGGAAAGAATGACGGCATTCCGCCGTGCCATGCACACCGGCTGCCTGGGCGCCGGTCATCCTCAAGGCAGGGCCATATGACGAGGCAACGCATTCCGGTGCGCAGGGTGCTCGGTAACAGCGGTACCGCGACAGAGGAGCGAACTGATGCGTCGCCGCCCGGGTGCGGGAAAGGTTTGCGCGAAGGGCCGGGCGGCGCGGACACGGCTGGGTCGAGGGGGAGGGAAACGCCTGCCTCCGGCGGGCCCGGATATCCACCGCAGTCCCCACTCCCACACCAGAGGTCTTGAGTTGAAGCACACCAGCGCACCTGAGTCCCGTACCGTCCTCGGCAGTGCGGGGGCCGTGGTCCTGATCGCCGCCGCACTCACCCTGCAGTGCGCCCAGGCCGCCCCTGCCACGACCCCTGAGCCCCCGTCAGCGACCGCTGCCGCTCAGCGTGCCAGGACCATCAGCTCCGCCCTCGGAACCAGCGCGGCGGGCTTCTACTACGACGCGCCGCGCAACAAGCTCATCGTGAATGTGACCACCACGGCCGCCGTGGCCAAGGTCCGTGGCGCCGGCGCCGAAGCCAAGATCGTCAAGCACTCCCTCACCTCGCTGAATGCGGCTCGTGCGACCCTCAAGCAGAAGGCCACCATCCCCGGGACGTCATGGGCGATGGATCCCAGGACCAACCAGGTGGTCGTCGTCGCCGACCGTACGGTCAAGGGCGACCGCCTGGTGCGGCTCAAAAAGGTCACCGCTTCGCTCGGCGACCGGGTCGTCCTCAGACAGTCGGCGGGCACGCTCCGCCCGCTGATCGCCGGCGGCAACGCCGTCTGGGGCAACGGCGCGCGCTGCTCGCTCGGCTTCAACGTCATCCGGGACGGCCGGCCGTACTTCCTGACCGCCGGCCACTGCGCCAATGCGGTGCGCAACTGGTCCGCCTCGCAAGGAGGTCCGGAGACCGCGGTGACGGAGAGCGGCTCCTTCCCCGGTGACGACTTCGGGATCGCGAAGTACACCGACGCCGGTATCGCCCACCCCAGCGGGGTGGACCTCTACAACGGCACCCTGCAGCCGATCGGCAAGGTGGGCGACGCCATTGTGGGCGAGCGGGTGCGGCGCAGCGGCAGCAGCACGCACGTCCGGACCGGGGACGTCACCGCCGTCGAGGTGACGGCCAACTACCAGGAAGGGCCGGTCGACGATCTGGTCCAGGCCGGCATCTGTGCGGAGTCCGGCGACAGCGGCGGCGCGCTCTTCGACGGGGACACCGCGCTGGGTCTGACCTCGGGCGGCCGGGGCAACTGCCTGCTGGGCGGCGAGTCCTTCTACCAGCCCGTACGCGAGGCCCTGGAGAAGACGGGATCTCACCTCGGCTGATCTGCCGGCCGGGCCTGAGCGGACGGGCCGGTCCGGGTGGGCCGGTCCGGGTGGGCCGCTCTACGGGCGCAGCGCCGGCAGCGGCTTGAGCGTCGGCCACCGCTCCAGCATGCGCCGGCGCAGGTCCGAGCAGAGCCGGTGCAGACCGCGCAGGTCGGCCCGCTCGGCCGTCATCCCCGCGACGACGCCGAGGCGGTGGGCCAGTCGCTGCCGGGCTGTGGCGGTGCCCCATTTCCAGTCGCGGTGCGGGATGCGGGCCAGGTGGTCGACCGCGCCGCGGTGGGCCCGCTGCACCAGGGCGTCGCCGCGCAGCAGCCAGCCGGCACAGGCGTCGGTCAGATCTCCGTGGGGCGCGGTGCCGGTCGCGGTGGTCCATGCGGTGCGGTAGGCACGCTCGGCGCGGTCCAGGAGCGGCGCGGCTGCCGCGGTGGAGCACCAGCAGGTGGGAAAGCCGATGTGCAGGTAGGCGAGTTCCACGATTCCGTTGCCGAAGGTGGCCTGTTCGAAGTCGATGAACCGGACGCCCTGTGCGGTGTGCAGGTCATTTCCGGGGCACGGGTCGCCGTGGAGCAGGGCGTGCCCCGGTGCCCGGCCGAGCCGGTCCACGAGTGCGTCGAGTTCGGCGGGCGCGCCGGACGGCACGGACACATGAAGTGCCTCGGCGAGGTGGAGGAAGGCGCTGATGTCGTCCTGCGCCGGGCCGGACCAGGCCGGCAGGAGTCCGGTGTCCTCGGGGGTGCCGGTGGCGTGCAGCCGGGCGAGTGCGGTGGTGTAGTCGACGATCCATGCACGGGACGGCCGGCGGGGCTCGAGGTGTTCCAGAACCAGCACGCGTTCCTCGTCGTCGGTGCCCAGCAGGTCCGGTACGAGGGCCGGTTCGGCCCGGGAGGCGAGCCGCAGGGCCGTCATCTCGCGTGCATACCGCTGAGCGGCGTCGGGGGCGCCGACGATCTGTTTGACGACTGCCGGTATCCCGTTCAGCTCGACCCGCCAGACGCGCGAGCGCGGGCTGCTGTCCAGCCTGCGGTGCCGCACGGGTGTCCCCAGCTCGGCCCGTAATCCGTCTCCGAAGGGAAGTTGCGATGTCATGCCCGCATCCTGTCACCCGCGCGAACGAGCGGGGTCCAGGGTGAATTCGTGGCGGTGGGGGATGCGGTCCGCGGTTGCTTTCGGTTGCTGGGGAGGCGTCCGGTTCCCACGGTCCCCCGGTGCGGGTGGACCCGTTCGCCGGGGGAGCCGGAGACAAGGGGGGTCGCCTCGCCGCCCCCAGACGCGGCGATGCGGGATGAGCTCGTGCCGTGGTGCACGGTAAAGCAGCGGGCCGGACCGCGCCCCCGTCGGTACCACCGTCCCGACGGGGGACTCGGACGGTCTGGGGAGGAATGGCTACCAACCCGCCTCGCCGGCGGAGGAGACCGTCGCCCGCGCCCCCTCTGGAGGGGCCCTGAGCGGGACCTCGTCCGAGGTGCCCGCTGCGGGCATCAGGCCGTCCCCGCCGCCGAGAGCTCCGCGCAGCGCGTGGCTCGTCTCAGCCGATGGTGGCGCCGGTGCTGGTGGCACCGGTGGTGCCGCCCACGCCGCCGCCGATGGTGGCGCCGGTGGTCGTGGCGCCGGTGGTGCCGCCCACGCCGCCGCCGATGGTGGCGCCGGTGGTCGTGGCACCGGTGGTGCCGCCCACGCCGCCGCCGATGGTGGCGCCGGTGGTCGTGGCACCGGTGGTGCCGCCCACGCCGCCGCCGATGGTCGCGCCGGTGGTCGTGGCACCGGTCGTGCCGCCCACGCCGCCGCCGATGGTCGCGCCGGTGGTCGTGGCACCGGTCGTGCCGCCCACGCCGCCGCCGATGGTCGCGCCGGTCGTCGTGGCACCGGTCGTGCCGCCGCCGAGCCTGCAGCCCACCGGGAGCAGGACGACCCTGCCCTGGACGATACGGACCTTGCAGAGCACGCCTCCGCCGCCGCCGATGGTGGCGCCGGTGGTGGTGGCTCCTGTGGTGCCGCCCACAACGCCGCCGATGGTGGCGCCGGTGGTGGTGGCTCCTGTGGTGCCGCCCACAACGCCGCCGATGGTGGCGCCCGTGGTGGTGGCGCCGGTCGTGCCACCCAGGCCGCCGCCGATGGTGGCGCCGGTGGTGGTGGCGCCGGTCGTGCCGCCCACGCCGCCGCCGATGGTCGCGCCGGTGGTCGTGGCGCCGGTCGTGCCGCCCACGCCGCCGCCGATGGTGGCGCCGGTGGTGGTGGCTCCTGTGGTGCCGCCCACGGCTCCGCCGATGGTGGCGCCGGTGGTGGTGGCTCCTGTGGTTTGTTCGGTGCTGGTCGGGGTCCAGGCCTTCGCTGTCTGCGGCGCTTCACTGCTCATCGCGGTGATAGCGCCCACCGTTCCGGTGAGTGTCAGGGCCAGGAAAGACGCACCGATCACGTGGGGAATGCGCTTCCGGATGTTCGTCGCCATGATGCCTCCTCTTGAGTGGACGGGCCGTCGATAGCCAGCCTGGGAGGTCGGCCATGACCGCGGTGTTGAACCGGCGTGGCCCTCGCGTGACGCGCTCGGTACCGGGCGGGAATCCGCTGCTTCGTACCGGCCCGGCGGCCCGTCCCTGGTGGGCCGGCCGGCCAAGCGAACCGGTACGTGCCGGGCCAGGACCGAACCGCGCACGGAGGGTGTCGAGGTGATTGCCATACGTGATGCGGGGCTGCTGGGGGAGAAGACGTGAGCCGACCCGGGCGAGCCGGACCCGAGCGAGGCAGATCAGGCCGGGCCGAGCCGGACCGGGCCGAACCGGACCCGGATGAGCGACTGCCCCGGCCGCGTCGTCGCGCCATCGTTCCGCTGTCCGGAGCCCCGCTGACAAGGGGCCGCGGGGTCACACGTGAGGTGCCGCCTCCGGCGTTGTGCGGCACAGTCGATACGCGCTCTGCCATCCGGGTGACGGAGCGTCAAGAGCGTTGCAGGCGTGCTCACTCGGGTGGATTACTGGAGGCCATCCAATCCGGTGGGCCGCCTACCCTCTCGGGCGAGTGGCAGCTGGCCTACCTCGACTGCACACCCATGTGAGGGCAGGCGGCGGTGCAGCACCGGCACCGTGACGGATGCCCTCCCCCGCAGAGGCGTGAAGACACCGGGCGGGTGCCGTTCGTCGGCACCGGCTGGTGCGGCGGCTCACATCACCTCTTTCTGGGGACGTCATGCGAACTGTCCGTACATTGCGCTCCATCCTCGGTGTCTGCGCCCTGACCGTGGCGCTGACCGCCGGGCTGGTCGCGGTCCCGAACGAGGCACACGCCCAGACGCCGGTGCTGTGCAGTGAAACCTCGCTGGTCAACGCGATCACGGCGGCCAACGCGGCCGACGGGGGCACTCTGGCGCTGGTCCCGTTCTGCACCTACCAACTCACCAGCGCGCACGCCACCGGACCCACCGGTCCGGTGGGGCTGCCGCCCATCACCACGTCGATCACCCTGCTGGGAGTGGGCGCCAGCATCGTCCGTGACCCGAGCGCACCGGCCTTCCGGGTCCTCCAGGTCCAGGGAGCCGCCAACGTGCCCGGCACCAAAGGCCAGTTGAGCCTCGTGGGCGTCACCGTGCACGGAGGCAGTGCCGTGTCCCCTTGGCCGGGGGGCGGTATCTCGAACCTGGGGGGCACGGTCTCCCTGCTCACCAGTGCCGTCATCGGCAACACCGCCGTCGCCGGGGGTGGAATCTACAACGACAACGGTGCCGTGTTGCTGACCGCCAGCTCCGTCACCGGCAACACCGCCACCTCCACCGGCGGCGGCATCTATGTCAACTCCGGGGGCGTGACCCTGCTGGGCACCAGCGTCAGCGGCAACACCCCGGACAACTGTGCTCCGTCAGGCAGCGTCATCGGCTGCACCTGACGGCCGGCCGGCGTACCGGCCACCCACACCGAGCGGCCCACCCGACACCGGCGGCACAGGCACCCGCCCGGTTTCGGCTGCTCACTCCCACTCACACACTCCACCGAAGGAGCATCGTCATGCCCATTTCTCCCAATCAGGGTTCGACCGGAGGCGGGACGATCGTCACCATCACCGGCACCAACCTCGGCGGCGCCACCGCCGTGCACTTCGGCTCCAAGACAGCCACCATCACCGCCAACACCCCGACCTCGGTCACCGTCATCAGCCCGTCGGGCAGCGGTACGGTTCCCGTGACCGTGACCACCCCCGGCGGAACCAGCAACCCGCTGTCGTTCTTCTACGTAGGCGCACCGTTCAAGTCCAGCATCTCCCCGGTATCCGGCGTCACCGCGGGCGGTAACACCGTCACCATCAACGGCACCGGCCTGACCACCGCCACCACGGTGAGCTTCGGTGGCGTCACGGCGACCCCGACCGTGGTCAACGACGGCCAGCTGACCGTCGCCGTACCGGCGGGCACGGGCCCCGGGCCGGTGAGCGTCAGCGTCACCACCGCGGGCGGTACCAACAACGGCCTGTCCTACACCTACGTCGACGCCCCGACCATCGCCACCCTGAACCCCAACTCCGGCCCGGCCAGCGGCGGAACCGTGGTGACCATCACCGGCACCAACCTCAGCAGCACCCAGTCGGTCGTCTTCGGCGCCACGCCCGCACCGTTCACCGTCCTCAGCGACACCACTGTTTCCGTCGTCACCCCGCCCACGCCCGACGGAGCCCCCGGCCCCGCCGACGTCACCGTGACCACCACGGGTGGCAGCGCCACCCTCGCCGGCGGCTTCACCTACCTGGCCGGCCCCGGTATCTGACCGGCACCCCCAGCCGCTGACGGCCTGGCCCCCGGCCAGGCTCCCGCACCACCCCGTCCGGACAGGGTGCGCCCTGCCCTGCCCGGCTCCCCCCCCAGCTCACCTGACGAGCCTCGGCCCGGCGCTTCTCCCGAGCGGCCGGCCGGGGCTCACGCTCTCGAAGGACCATGGCCGTGAATCGCTCAGCAGAACCGCCAACCGCTTCCGCCGCGCAGACGCCGGCCGCAGCCACACCCGCAGTCCTCTTCGTCTCTCCCGCCTCGGGTGCCTCCGCGGGCGGCACCACCGTGACCATCACCGGCACCGGCTTCACCGGTGCCACCGCCGTGCGCTTCGGTGCCACACCGTCGCCGTCGTTCACCGTCCTCTCCGACACCCAGATCACCGCCACCACCCCGCTCGGCACCGGCACGGTGCAGGTCACCGTCACCACCCCCAGCGGTACCAGCAACCAGTTCGTCACCTTCTCCTACGTCGCCACCCCCGCGCCGGTTTTGACGTCGGTGGTTCCTGGTTCGGGTCCGTCGTCGGGTGGGACGACGGTGACGTTGACGGGTTCGGGTTTTACGGGTGTGTCGGCGGTGCGGTTCGGTGGGGTGTCGGCGTCGTTCGTGGTGAATTCCGCTACGCAGATCACGGCGACGGCGCCTGCGGGGTCGGGGACGGTGCAGGTCACCGTGGTGGGGCCGGGGGGTACGAGCAACGGTCTGCCGTTCACCTACACCACGGTCTCCGTACCGGTCCTGACGTCCGTGACCCCGTCCTCGGGCCCCGCTGCCGGGGGCACCACGGTCACTCTTACCGGCACGGGCCTGGCCACCACCAGCTCCGTACGGTTCGGTACCACGGCGGCAACCTCCTTCACCGTCGTCTCCGACACTCACGTGACCGCCGTCGCCCCTGCCGGGACCGGCACGGTGCAGGTCACCGTCACCACCCCCGGCGGCACCAGCAACGGCGTCTCCTACACCTACTCCGTGGCGCCCGCCCTGAGCGGCGTCAGCCCCAACCAGGGGCCCACGTCCGGCGGGAACACCGTCACCCTCACCGGCGTCAACCTCACTGGAACGACCGCGGTCACCTTCGGCACCACCCCCGCGACCTCCTTCACGGTCCTGTCCCCGACCCAGCTCTCCGCCGTGGTCCCCGCGTCGACCGCGGGCCCGGTCGATATCACCGTGACCACCCCGGGCGGCAGCAGCACCCTCCAGCGTGCCTACTTCTACGTCAGCACCCCGGTCCTCACCGGTGTCGCCCCGCCCTCGGGACCGCTCTCGGGCGGGAACACCGTCACGCTCACCGGTGTCCACCTCGTCGAAGCCACCGCGGTGCGCTTCGGGACGACCGCGGCAACGGGCTTCACGGTGGTCTCGGACACCCAGATCACCGCCGTGGTTCCGGCCGGCGCCGCCGGTCCGGTCGCCGTCACCGTGACCACCGCCGGGGGAACGAGCAACGGGGTCTCCTACACCTACCTGGCGGCACCGGTCGTCACGACCGTGGTCCCGAACCAGGGGCCCACCGCCGGGGGCGTCACCCTCACCCTCACCGGCACCGGCTTCGCCCAGGCCACCCAGGTGCTCCTCGGTACCGACCCCGCGGGGTTCACCATCGTCTCCGACCACCACATCGTGGTTGACGCCCTGCCCGGAGCCGTCGGTCCGGTCGCCGTCACCGTCACCAGCCCCGGAGGCACCAGCGCACCGCAGACCTATACGCGGGTCGCCTCACCCGGGATCTGAGGCGCCAGGGCGGCTCCTGGCGGTGGCGGGCCGGCTCGGGCGTCGCGGGGCGCGGGAGCCGGCCATCCCGCGCGCAGTCCCGGGGGCGCCCTACGGACCGCCACGCGCCAAGGCGACACGGATGCAGCGGAAGGCGGAGCACGCCGCTGTGGGACGATTCCCGACGCAGCGCACGGGCGACGACGGCACACAGCGATTCGCCCGGAAACGCGAGCACAAAACAGCCTGACGCGGAAGTGAGACGGGGAAGAAGCAGATGTTCGCGATATCGCTGGGTGACGACGGCGCGGAACTGCGGCCACTGGAGCCGTGGCATGCCGGGGAGTACCTCGCCCATATGGACCGGGGCCGCGAGTACATCGGCCGCTCCATCGGACTGCCGGACCGCGCCACCGATCTCGCGTCCGCCACGGCGCTCCTGCAGCTCTACGCCGACAAGGCCGCTGCCGACAGTGGCCGGCTCTACGGAATCTGGCTGGACCGTGTGCTCGTCGGCGGCGTCCTCTTCAGGACGTTCGACACCGAGTCCGGCAACTGCGAGGTCGGCTGCTGGCTGGAGGAGGCGGCCGTCGGGCGCGGGCTGATCACGCGCGCGATCCGGGTGCTCATCGACTGGGCGGTCGGGGAGCGCGGGATGCACCGTGTGGAGTGGATCGCCTCCTCTTCCAACACCGCGAGTATCAATGTCGCCAAGCGGCTCGGCATGGTGCGGGAGGGGGTGCTCCGGGAGAGCAACCCGTACCGGGGCGTCCGTCACGACATGGAGATCTGGTCGGTCCTGGCCCGGGACTGGCGCACACAGCGGGCGGCCGGCGGCCGGTGACCTCGGCCGGCCGGAGTACCGGTCGGCGTACCGGGACCGGAGGCCGCCGACCGGCAATGCCGTAGGGGGTGCCGACCGGAGAAACGGCCGGCACGCCCTATGGACAGCGGGGTCAGGTGGTCTGCTGCAACCGGTGCAGCGATGCCACCAGCTTGTCCACCTCCTCGGATGTGTTGTAGAGCGCGAGTGAGGCGCGGGCCGCGCTCTCCAGGCCGTAGTGGGCCAGGGCCGGTTGGGCGCAGTGGTGGCCGGCGCGGATGGCGATGCCGTCGCGGTCCAGCCACTCGGCGATGGTGGATGGGTCGTGGCCGGCGAGGGTGAAGGTCAGGACCGCGATTCTGTCGGGCGCGGAGCCCAGCAGCTCAAGGCCGGGAACCGTGGCCAGGGCCTGCTGTGCGTACGCCATCAGCGAGGTCTCGTAGGCGGCGATGGCGTCCCGGTCGAAGGAGGTCAGCCAGTTCAGCGCGGACAGCAGACCGACCACGCCGGAGATGTGCCCGGTCCCGGCCTCCAGGAGGTGCGGGACGGGGGCGTAGGTGGTGCGGTCGAAGCTGACCGATTCGATCATGTTGCCGCCGCCCTGCCACGGCGCCATGTTCCGCAGGATCTCCGGCTTCGCGTACAGGGCGCCGATGCCCGTCGGGGCGAACAGCTTGTGGCCGGAGAACACATAGAAGTCGGCGTCCAGGTCCTGCACATCGACAGGGAAGTGGGCGACCGCCTGCGCCCCGTCCACCAGTACCTTGGCGCCGTAGCGGTGGGCGAGCGCGGTCATCTCGCGCACCGGTGGGACGGTGCCGAGCACATTCGACGCCTGACTGACCGCGACGAGCCGGGTGCGCATGGAGAGCAGGTCGGCGTACGCGTGGAAATCGATCTGGCCGTCCGGCCGCAGGGGCACGGGCACCACCCGGGCACGGGTCTCCTTGGCGACCAACTGCCAGGGAACGATATTCGAGTGGTGCTCCAGTACAGGCACCAGGATGTCGTCCCCGGGTCCGAGGTTGGCCCGTCCCCAGCTCTGGGCGACGAGGTTGATCGCCTCGGTGGTGCCGCGGACGAAGACGATGTCGTCCGGTGACGGCGCGCCCAGGAACCGGGCGACCGCCGCCCGGCCCGCTTCGTAGGCCTCGGTGGCGTCCCGGGCCATGGTGTGCGCACCACGGTGGATGTTGGAGTTGGCGGATCCGTAGAAGCCGGCCAGTGTCTCGATCACCTGGCGTGGCTTCTGTGTGGTGGCCCCGTTGTCCAGCCAGACCAAGGGGTGCCCGTTCACGGTCCGGTGCAGGATCGGGAAGTCCCGGCGCGCCATCTCGGGTGAGAAGGCGGCGTGTTGACCGGGGAGGCCGGTGGGTTGTACGGGCTGGGTGGCGGCTGCTTGCAAGGGCTGGGTAGTGGTGGGATGTACGGGGCGGTCGGTGAACTGGGTGTGGGCGGCCGGTTCCGTGCTGAGCGGAGCAGCGGCGACCGGATCGGTAGTGGTCTGAGCAGCGGCGACCGGATCGGCGGTGGCCTGCGCAGCGGTGACCGGGTCCGCCGGCGCGGTCGTGGCCGCGGACGTGGCCGTGCTCATGGCCGACGCTGCCGCCAGCGCCGTGGCCAGTGCCGTGGTCAGTGCCGTGGCCGGATCCGCCGGAGCGGCCGGATCGGCGGACGTGCGGTCGTCGGCCGGCGGGTTTGAGGGGGGAGCCGTGTGCGGCCACCGGCTCCCGGTAACGTCAGGAATAGTCATGGTAGTTGGAGACCTCGACGTTCTGGAGCACGGCGAGTGCGTCCTCGACCAGCACCGCGGTGTTGAAGTACGCCGTCATCAGGTACGACGTGACGCCCTTCTGGTCGACGCCCATGTTCCGCATCGACAGGCCGGGCTCCACCTCGTCCTCGACCTTCGCGGGACGCAGGCCCACCACGCCCTGCTCCGCCTCACCGGTGCGCATCAGCAGGATCTCGGTGGTTCCGACGCCGGCACTGCCGGAGAACCGCACCTTGTCGGAGGGGAGCAGCGGGACCCCGCGCCAGCTCAGCAGCGGACTGCCGAAGCGGTTGTCGATGACCGGGGGCACACCCCGGCGCGTACATTCCCGGCCGAATGCGGCGATGGCCCTGGGGTGGGCGAGGAAGTAGCCGGGCTGCTTCCAGACCCTGGTCAGCAGTTCGTCCAGGTCGTCGGGGGTCGGGGAGCCGGTACGCGCCTGCACCCGCTGTCCGGGGGCCACATTGTTGAAGAGGCCGAATTCCGGGTGGTTGAGCAGCGAGGCCTCCTGCCGCTCACGCAGGGCGTGCACGGTGAGGTTGGACTGGGCGCGCGTCTGGTCGATGGGCCCGTTGTAGAGGTCGGAGACCCGGGTGTGGACGCGCAGCACGGTCTGGGCGAGGGTCATGTGGTACTCGCGTGGGGTGTCTTCGTAGTCGACGAACGTCATGGGGAGTTCCGGTTCGCCGACGTGTCCGGCGCTGAGATCGACCGGTACCTCGGCGCCGGGCAGGACGCCGTCCGCCGAGAGGTAGGCATCCATCGCTCCCCGTACTGCCGCGTCGCGTTCGTGCAGCCCGGAGAGCACGCTGCGTTCGACGCACAGGGCCACGCCGGGGGTGAGTGCCCGGACGCGGTACGGCAGGGGTTCGGAGCGGGTCCAGGCGTCGAGGTCGAAGAACTGGCCGTCACCGATCACTTCGAGGACGGCGTCCTCGCCGTAGCGGCCGCTGACCCGCTTCTCGGCACGCCCCTGGGCGATCACCCACAGCTTGTCCTGCGCGTCACCGTCCTGGGCCAGCATTTCTCCGGCCTCGAAGGTGACTTCCGTGAAGGAGTCCGCCAGTTCGGAGAGCAGTGCGTCGTCGGCGTCCCGCAGGTACGGAAGTTCCCGCAGGTCGCCCGGGATGATGCGGGGCGAACCACCGTCGTTGTGGGTGCTGATGCGGTCGTCGCCGAGCACGTAGGTGCGGCGGCGGTTGACACGGAAGACACCCGATTCGACATCCACCCACGGCAGGGCACGGAGCAGATAACGCGGGGTGATACCGCGCATCTGCGGGCTGGTCTTGGTGGTGGTCGCCAGTTGCCGTGCCGCATCCGGGGTGAGACTCGTCTGGTCGTTCATCACAGGACCTCCTCGACGACGGGCGTGTCAGGTGACCGGCACCCGGCCGAGCGACACGCGGGAAATCTGATCGTGTGGTCGAGGCCCGTCACCCGCAACCAGCCATTTGACGGCGTTAGGCCGGAAATATTCGGTGTACGAACGTCGCAATTCCGGATATATGTGCGGCTGCTGGGGTGGGGGGTGCCGCTATGGTGCGCGCTCATTCCGGGATCTTCGGAGCCGGGGTGTCCAGGTCGCTTTTTCCTGCTGCTCGGCCTGCCGGATATGCGACGTGATTTGCTCTCATAACAGTCCTTGGCGATTCCTCAAGGAAAGCTTATGCGGGGGGAGTTGACCCACTTCGACGCCGCGTCAAACCATTCTGAGGGCTCTTTCTTTCCGTGGCTTCTTGCCTCAGGGGTCAGAGGGTTCAGGCCCGGGCCCGGGTATGCGCCGGGCCTCCGGGTGTGCGCCGAGCCCGTGCCCCCGAGCAGATGACAGGAGCCGCCTTCCCCGGGGGTGGTGACCCTCGGGAAAGGCGGCTCCTGTGCCGTGCCGGTTCCTCCTACTGGGGCTTGAAGGAACGGATCTGGTAGCTGCCCTGGAGGTTGCCTCCCGCGCCGGAGGGCGTGGACCCGACGCGCGCGTGGTAGTTGGTCTGCGTGTAGTACTGCACGCGGTGCCGGGTGTTGTTCCATACGGAGCGGACGTTCTGTCCCCGCTGGATGAAAGAGCAGTCGTCGGCGGTGTTCGCCTTGCTGGACTGCGACCACTGGCAACGGGTCCCCCCGCCGTTCCAGTCGCTGTAGATGCAGAAGTATCCGGAGGTGCAGTGGAAGCGGGGGGAGGCCGTGGGAGTCGCGGTCGCGGTGGGTACGGTCCCCAGGGCGGCGGTCAGGGCGGCCGCGGCGACGACGAACGAGCGAAGACGGCGCATGGGAAGAACTCCTTTTCCTCGATGGAGGCCGGCGAGGTCAGGGCCGCTGCGGACCGGCCGGGACGTCGCATACGAGCAGGAAAGCCAGGCCGCGCCGGGCCGGAGGGGCGACGGGCGGCCGGCCGCGAAGCGTCACCAGTATGGTTCGCGGCCGCGATGCCCGCTCAGGGCATTTCTGGCCTCGCCAGGGCCTGTTGGGGCGCGACGGCGCAGGCACCGGGCGTACGCCGCATGCACCTCCACGCACGCGAGGAGCGCACTCGCACTCGGTTCACGGGCGGCAAGCCCCGTCCGGTAGCTGCCGGATGGAGTCGGTGCCCCCTCGCGGAAGCGCTGCCCCGTTGGTCCGGAACGCAGAGTTCATGGGTGCCTGACGGGTTTGGTGCGCTGTGGGGAAGTGCGCCCGGGTATGACCCCGCCGCCCGGACCGCTTCAGGCCTGTGGGGCCTTTGATTGCAAGGGACATCCGTCCAAAGGGGTGCCGCTCCCGATGACTGCTCCGTATTGTCAGCTCGCGCCGGAGCCTTCCCGTCCGGAAGCTCCGTGTGGGATCCCTCCGGGCCCGCGATACCTGGCAGTGCCTGCACCGAGGAGCAGTGGTGACACCCCTGATCGTACCGGTCATGATCGTATTTGGAATATTCCTGCTTGCCATGGTGACCGTGGGTATCTGGACGTACCAGGACACGCTGACGTTCTCCGACTTCGCCCTGGGCGGGCGCCGGTTGAGTGCGCCACTGGCGGCCCTGTCCGCGGGGGCCAGCGATATGTCCGGCTGGCTGTTCCTCGGTCTGCCCGGGGCGGTGTACGCGGCCGGGATAGGCGCCTCGTGGATTGCCGTCGGCCTCGCCGTCGGTACGTATCTCAACTGGCTTCTGGTAGCGCCGCGTTTGCGTATCTACACCGAGCTGGCCGGCGACGCCAAAACGCTGTCGGCGTACTTGGAGGAGCGCTTCGAGGACGGCAGCAGGATGCTGCGCCTGGTCTCGGCAACCGTCATCGTCGTGTTCTTCACCGTCTACGTGGCCAGCGGTCTCCTGGCCGGGGGAGTGCTGTTCGAGGAAATCTTCGGCGGCGGCTTCGAGTTCGCGCTCACCGTCTTCGCCGTGGTGATCGTCGTCTACACCGTCCTGGGGGGCTTCCGCGCGGTGAGTGTGACGCACTCGGTGCAGGCCACGGTGATGTTCTGCGCGGCCGTTGCGCTCCCCGTGATCGGTATCGGGCTGCTCGGGGGCTTCGGCGCGACGCACAGGCTGCTCGCCCACAAGACGCCGTCCCTGCTGGACATGGGAGCCAAGGCCCACTTCGACGGCGCCCGGTGGACGTCCGGCGGGCCGCTCGGCGCGGTGGCCGTCATCTCCCTGCTCGCCTGGGGTCTGGGCTATTTCGGCCAGCCGCACATCCTGGCCCGCTTCATGAGCATCCGCAGCACCCGCGACATTCCGTTGGCCCGCCGCATCGGTGTGGGCTGGGTGGTCGTCTGTCTGGCGGGTGCCTCGCTCGTGGGGCTGGTCGGGATCGCCGCGCTCAACAAGCCGCTGGACAACCCGGAGACCGTCTTCATCGAGCTCTGCGCCCAGTTGGTCAATCCGTGGGTCGCGGGCATCCTGCTGGTCGCCGTGCTCGCCGCGATCAAGTCCACCGCGGACAGCCAGCTGTTGGTCTCGGCGATGGCCCTCACCGAGGACTTCTACCGGGCCTTCGTCAAGCGACGGGCCTCGGACGCGTCGATGGTGCTGGCGGCCCGTGTGACGGTCGTGGTCGTGGCGTTGGTGGCCTACGCCATCGCACTCAGCGGGGGCGCCGTACTGGATATCGTCGCCTACGCCTGGGCGGGCTTCGGCGCCGCCTTCGGCCCGGTCATCCTGCTGTCGCTGTACTGGCCGCGCATGACGCGGGCCGGGGCGATGGCCGGCATCGTGACGGGGGCGGTCACCGTCGTCCTGTGGAAGCAGATCGACCCGCTTCTCGGGCCGCTCCGGTCGGGCATCTACGAGATGGTGCCCGGTGTGCTCGCGGCCACCGCGGCGGCGCTGCTCTTCGGTAAGTTCGTCGGCCGTCCTCCGCGCCGCACCTGGTCGGGCCCCATGGAGAACCGGGCTGCCGCTACGGTGCCGGCCGGCTGAGTCCGCGGGGCGGGGGCGGAGGGCAGCTGGGCGTTGCGCCCGGCTCCGCATCCCGGCCCCACGGACCTCACGCGCCCCACCCGCCCACCAGGCCCCCCGAACGTCCCCCGGTCGGACCCGTCCCGGCAGCGCGTCACGCGTCTTATGATCCAAGAGGCTCAACGTGCACCACGACGGGAAAAGATGTGCCTCTTCACCGTTCCTTGTCGCCCCCCGGGCTCCTACGGATGGCGTCGTCCGCCCTCGCGGCGACAGGCATGGCCGTGCTGTTGAGCAGTTGTACGCAGAGCGGGGAGCCGCTGAGCGCCGGACGTACCTCGGCCGCCTCCGCCCCGGTGCGGCTGTGGCCCGAGCGGAAGCCCGCGCCACAACCCGAGCGCGGAAGGGGCGAGAACCTTCCCGCGGCCGTTCCCGGAGTGCCGCCCCTGCCGTCCGGCGACATCCGCAAGGCGAACCTGTTCACCGTCGTCAAGGCGCAGACCGCCGCGGGTTCCGCGCTCGGCGGCGGGCCGCAGTTCGACTCCGCCACCACGAGGAAGATCAACGCCTGCGCCGCGGAGCCGGAGCGCTGTCCGGTGCGAAAGCCCCAGTACCGGGACCTGACGGGCGACGGCAGGGACGAACTCATCGTCGGCATCGAGTCGCCGGACCACTCACTGGCACTGTGGGTCTTCACGCTCGACCACGGGCAGGTCACCCGGATCATGGACGCCGGCGCGACACCGCTGTCGGTGGAGATCGCGAACGGCGATCTGATCCTGCGGGAGCCCACCGGCACGCCTGGCTACGACACCCGCACGGTCTACGCATGGGACGCGCGGACGCGGACCATGGCCCTGCGGTCGATGGAATTCGACCAGGCGCACTCCGCCAGCCCCGCCCCGGAGCGCACACCAGCCCCGGAGCGCACCCCGTGAGCGCCGGCCCGCCCCGGACCCGGCTGCGCCTGCCCGCCTGGACGACGACGCTCCACGGGAAGTTCGCCGCCTTCGTCATCGTCATGTGCTGCGTCCTCGCCACGGTCGTCGGGGTCCTGGTGCACGTCCTCGTCGGGCGGCAGGCGGAAAGCCAGGCCCGCAGCGCGGCGCTGTCGCAGCTGGACTCCGTCGCGGCGGCGTACGTCGCCGGGGAACCCCTCGGCCGCGACGCCGCGGTGGACCCCGCCGACCTCCCCGCCCCGCTCCGCGCCATGGCACTGCGGGGCGAGCGCGGCACCCAGCTCGCCGACCACCAGGGCCGCCCGGCGATGTGGGCCGTCACCCCCGCCGACGGCAAGGCGCTGGCCGTCCATCTCGACTACAGCCGGCGCGCCGCCGCGATCCGCGGACTGGACCGGACCATCGTCGGCTCCTCGGCCTTCGCGATCGCCCTCACTCTCGCCGTCGGACTGTTCGGCGTCTCCCGTATTACCCGTCGGTTGCACCACACCGCCCAGGTGGCCCGCAGAATCAGCACCGGCGATCTCGACGCCCGGGTGGACGACCCCCGCGTCCTGTGCGCCCCCTTCGCCCAGGACGAGACCGCCGCCGTGGCGGCCGCACTCGACGCGATGGCCGCCACACTGCAGACCAAGCTGCACAGCGAGCAGCGCTTCACCGCCGATGTGGCCCATGAGCTGCGCACTCCGCTGACCGGCCTGCGGATCGCGGCGGAGCTGCTGCCCCCCGGCCGCCCCGCCGAGCTGGTGCGGGAGCGGATCCGGACCATGAGCCGGCTGACCGAGGACCTGCTGGAGATCTCCCGCCTCGACGCGGAGGTGGAGCAGGCCGATATCGAGGTGCATCAGCTGGGACCGCTGGCCGAGCGTGCGGTGCTGGCCACCGGGCTGCAGGCCGAGGTCCGTACCGAGCGGGACACCCGGGTGGAGACCGACCACCGCAGGCTCCAGCGCGTGCTGGGCAACCTCGTCTCCAACGCCCACGGGCACGGCCGACCGCCGGTCCTCCTGACCGTCGACGGCCGCGTCATCACCGTGCGGGACCACGGGGACGGCTACCCCGGCCACCTCCTCGACCACGGTCCCCAGCGGTTCCGGAGCCGGTCCGGCAGCGGCCGGAGGACCGGCCACGGCCTCGGACTGACCATCGCCATG
Source organism: Streptomyces sp. NPDC047049 (assembly GCF_040643995.1). Lineage (NCBI taxonomy): Bacteria > Bacillati > Actinomycetota > Actinomycetes > Kitasatosporales > Streptomycetaceae > Streptomyces > Streptomyces sp. NPDC047049. The sequence continues at coordinate 579,448 of NZ_JBEYVM010000004.1, forward strand.
GGACAGGCCCGGGTCCTCGGCGCCACGCTGCGCTTCTCCAACGCGCCGGACGGCGGCGCCGTCGCCGAGCTCGTCCTGCCGCCGTCGGTCCCGGGCCCGCGGCGCTCCCCGCCGACGAGGACCGGCAGCCCCTGAGGGCTGTCTCGCCAGTACCCGGCCCCAAGCCGTACCCGGCCCCACGCCGTATCCGGCCCCCCGCCGGAGTGTCCGCGCCTGAGCGACAAGCGCAGAATGAAGAGAGCCGCTCTCCGTCCGGCGGGCGGACCGCCACCGTGCGCGGCGGGTGGAAGGGAAAGCCGGTGCCAGCAGATCGGCCGAGCGACGCGAGGGCTCGTGGTCCGCTCTGGTCCGAGCCCGGTTCGCTGCTGGAGCATGTGGCCGTCGCCGTGTTCGGCATCGACGACGACAACCGGATCTGCTACTGGGGCCCGGGCGCCCGGGACCTCTTCGGCTACCACGCGGCCCAGGCGCTGACGAAGCCCGGCGCCCTCCTTCTCCCCGGGCCGCCCGGGGGAGGACCCGACGCCTGCGCGCGTATGGCGGAGCGGGGCCGGACCCTGGGGTACTGGCGCGGCCGCCTGGACGCCGTGCATCAGGACGGCACGGTTCTCGACTGCGGGTTCCGCGTCTTCCCGGTGACCGGCGCCGCGGGCCGCTCGGTGATCATGGCGCTGGCGAGCCGCGGTGACGAGCTGGACCGGGTGAAGACCAACCTCGCCTTCCTCGACGCCCTCTTCGAGACCTGCCCCATAGGCCTGGCCATGTTCGACGCGGAACTGCGCTACCTCCACGTCAACCAGGCGCTCGCCGACATGAACGGACTCCCCATCGAGGAACACCTCGGACGGCGCCTCGCCGAAATCATGATCACCTCGGACGGCGGTGAGTACGAGCGCATGCTGCGCGCCGTCGCCGCGGAGGGCAAACCCGTCACGGGCGTGCGGGTGGGGATGCGCACCCGGGGCCACCCGGACCGGGACAAGGTCCTGTCGGTGAGTTTCTTCCCGCTCACCCAGGCCGTGGGCACCCACCGGGGAGTGGGCGGCCTGCTGGTGGATGTGACCGACCGCGAGCAGGCCATCGTGGAGGCAACCGCCACCCGTCAGCGGCTGGCACTGCTGAACCGCGCCACCGCCCGGATCGGCACCACCCTGGATGTGCAGGTCACGGCCCAGGAACTGGTGGAAGCCGCGGTCCCGGACTTCTCCGACGCGGCCGTCGTGGAGCTCGTGGAGTGGGAGGACGAGCAGGCGGCCTTCGACCCCGCCTTGCCGGTGGACACCCACCGCATCGCGCACGGCACCGTCCTTCCCCCGCCCGCGACGGAACTGGTGAGCGGGGTGGACGTGGTGCACTACCCGCCGGGCTCCGCCATCCATCAGATGCTGCGGACCGGCCGTCCCCTGTGCGTAGCGGTGAACCAGGAGTTCATGGTCCGCACCATGCTGAACGAAACCCGCGCCCGGCTGATGGCCGACAGCGGTCTGGCCTGCCTCCTCCTCGCTCCGCTCATCGCCCGGGGAACGGTCCAGGGGATCGCGGTCTTCGGCCGGTCGGCGGCCAGACCGGCCTTCACCGAACAGGACCTCAGCCTGGCCGGTGAGCTCGCCTCCCGGGCGGCGCTGAGCCTGGACAACGCCCGGCTGTACAACCGGGAGAGAAACATCGCGCTCACCCTCCAACGGGCCCTGCTCCCCACCGCTTTGGCGCCCGGCCCGTACCTGAACATCGCCCACCGCTACCTGCCCGGCAGCCGCGTCACCGAGGTCGGCGGTGACTGGTACGACGTGATCCCCCTGCCCGGCGGCCGCGTTGCCCTGGTCGTCGGTGACGTCATGGGACACGGGGTGTCGGCCGCCGCGGCGATGGGCAGGCTGCGCATCGCCGCCAAGGCGCTGGCCCGGCACGACCAGGAACCGGACGGGCTGCTCACCGAGCTCGACCAGTGCGCCGAAGAGGCCGGCATCGAGCTCGCGACCTGCCTCTACATCCGCTACGACCCCACCACCGGAGGCACCCGGATCGCCAGCGCCGGCCACCCTCCGCCCCTCGTCCGGCACCCGGACGGCCGGATCCAGCTCATCGACGAGGTGCTCGGAGTGCCGCTCGGCGTCGGCGGCTGTCCCTTCCGGACGACGGAGATCGAGCTGCCCGACGCGGCCACCCTCGTGCTCTACACCGACGGCCTCATCGAGTCACGGGGCCACGACATCGACGAGGGCCTGGCCGGCCTCCGTACGGAACTGGGCCGGATCTCCGACTCGTTGGAAGACACGGCGGACCGTATCCTCGCCGGCCTCCTGCCGAGTTCCCCGGCCGATGACACGGTCCTGCTGCTCGCCCGGGTGCATCGCGCGCAGCGGTGATGTCCCGAAGCGGCGGCGAGCGGCGGCCGGCCTGGACGCATCGCGGCCCGGCTCGCCACCGGGAAGCGGAAGGGGAAAGGGGAAAGGGGAAGCGAAAAAGGGAGCAGGGAGTGGGAAGCGGACGACTGCCGGGTACGGTCAGTCCGCGCGGCCGGTGGCCGCCACCGTCATGCCCAGACCGATCATGGCGAAGCCGCCCGCGCCACCGATCATCGACAGCCGGCGTTCGGAACGCGCGAACCAGGCGCGGGCCGCCGAGGCCGTGAGCCCCCACATCGTGTCCGTGATCAGGCCGATGCTGATCGGCACCAGGCCCAGCACGAGCATCTGGGCGGGCAGTCCGCCCGCCGCGCGGTCCACGAACTGGGGGAGCACGGCGGCGAAGAACACGATGCCCTTCGGGTTGGTAACGCCGACAAGGACGCCGTCGGCGATCGTGCGCAGATCACCGCGGGCGGGCTGCGCCGGCACATCCGCGGTACCCATCTTCATTTCCTTGCGGTGCCGGAACGCCTGGACTCCGAGGAAAACGAGGTAGGCCGCGCCGGCCAGTTTCACGGCGAGGAAGACCGCGGCGGACCGCTCGACCAACGCGCCGAGGCCGAACGCCACCGCGGCCACCAGCAGGTACGAGCCCAGCACATTGCCCAGTACCGTCGCCAGTGCTGTGCGGCGGCCGTGCGCCAGAGCCCGGCCGATCACGAAGAGCACGCTCGGCCCCGGGATCGCAATCACCAGCAACGACATCGCCGCGAACGCAAGCAGCCGGTCGGTCGACACCATATCTCTCACCTCGGCGCCCATTAGATCAGGTGCGGCGTGGTGCCTTGCCCCCCGGTGGATCGCAGCCTCGGCCCCTTCCCGCTCCGGCCGCGAACCATACGGAACGGGGCTACGCCACGACGGGCAGCAGGCCGGCTACCGGGGCGGCCAGGTCGGTCACCTGGTGCAGCTGGCCGAGGTCATGGAGGTGCTGAAGGCCGGTGAGCTGCCCGGTGACCGTGGGCATCTGGCTCTGGTATCTGGCGGGGACGGGCGCGACACCGAGGCTGTCGAGCGTGCTGAGGACGGAGATTCCCTGCCCGGTCGGCGGGGCGGTCGGGGCTACGGGCGCGGCCGAGGCGGACGACACCGCAAGGCCCGAAGCGCCGGCGGTCAGGACGAGTGCCGCATACATGCGTCGAGTGGAGATCACGCTTTCACAAACGGCACCGGCGCCGGGGTGGACACGGTTCCCCGCCGACTTCACCCGGCCAGAGGAGGCGCACGGCATGCTCCGTCCGGCGCCGCCCCGTGGCCTTTCGCGCCCTGGGCGCCTCCGTGATCCCGGGCGATGAAGCGGCTAACTGCGGCGGGAGACGTGATAGTGGCTGATGTACCAGCCGTGCTCCCTCTCCTGAAGCAGCACGGTGAGGTTCACGGCGATCGTGGGCCTGTCGGTGAACGAGAAGTCCACGTCCAGGTAGCCGAGTACGAGGTCGTCGGCGGGCCGCCTGGTTTCGAGAATCCGGTACTCGGCGGTCATCCCGAGGGGCTTTGAATCGTAGTACTCGGTGATGCCCGGCCGCCCGACGCTGTAGGGATGCAGCCCTTGGAAGATCGCGTCCTCGGTGAACTGGGCGGCGACCCGCTGTGGTTCATGCGCGTCGACTGCCGCCTTCCACCGGTCGAGCACGTCGTGCAGGACGGCCTCGCTGTCTTGTGAGCTGTTCATCAGGGTTCTCCTGTGGGGGCGGCACGGCGGCAGGCCGCGAAAACCGGGCCGGGAGACAGGGGGCGAGACGCGGCGCGATGCGGCGAGACGCGGCGCGATGCGGCGAGACGCGGCGCGATGCGGCGCGACGCGGCACGTTCTCCCGGTTTGATGACGACGCTCGGCCTGGTCGTCCGTCGCAACAGACGTCCCGCCGAGGTCGCCGTTCCGGTGCCGAGGTGGCTGCGCCTCAACGGCCCGGGTCATTAGGGTGCGGGGACAGCGGCGTCACCGTGTCGTGCCGCCACACCCGCAGGGGCATCGACACGAGGACCTGCTCCAACTGCTCCGCGTCGTCCGCGCTGAAGAGGCCCCAGGTGCGCCATTCACCAGGCGCGAGCGGCGGCCGCCACAGCCGCAGCAGGATTCCCCGCGCGGCCAGTTCCCGTGACCGTACCGCCTCCCGGGCCCGGATCTCCGCCACGGCCTCCTCGGACGTGCCCTGCGGAACGGTGGTCACCATGTCGACCAGGAACTCCATCAGCGGCTCTCCTCGCCACGTCACGCCTGACTTCGGGAACAGTAACGTCGGCCCCGGTCTGTTGGTGATCACACACGGGCACGGCGCGCCGACCCGCAACGACGGCCATGGCGAACGCTCATGCCGGCGGCCTCATCCATGGGCGGGCGTTCTCGTACGCCTGCCCGGTGCGCAGCACCGTGGCTTCATCCAGGGGCCGCCCTATCAGCTGCATGCCGATGGGCAGGCCCCCATGATCGCGGCCGACCGGCAGGCTCAGGGACGGCAGTCCGGTGATGTTCGCCGGGGCGCTGAGGCGGACATAGGCATCGGAGACGCTTTCCGTGCTGCCGTCCGGCCACGAGACGGAGGTCTGGCCCGTTTTCGTGGCGGTCATCGGCACGGTGGGCGCCGCGAGTACATCGATCCGGTCGAACATGCTCAGCCACGCCTGGCGCATGAGGGTGCGGGAGCGCTGGGCCCGCAGGTAGTCGCCCGCCGAGACCAGCTCGCCGGCCTCCAGGAGGACCCGGACGTCCGGCGCGTACAGCTCGGGGACCGACCGCAGCGTCCTTTCATGAGAGGCGGTCGCCTCGGGGACCATCAGGCCCCACTGGGTCGCCTGAACGTAACGCGTCATCGGGATCTCGACCTCGACGAGTTCGGCCCCCATGTCCGCCAGTTGCCTGTGGGCCTCGCGCACGGCGGCTTCGACTTCGGGGGCCACGCGGTCGAAGTAGTAGTTGACCGGTACGCCGACGCGCAGACCCCTCAGGTCACCGTCCCCCGGGGGCAGCGGGTAGCCGGTCGGCGCCGGCCGGAGACTCGCCGGATCCTGAGGGGCGGGGCCCACCAGCGCGGACAGGACGAGCGCCGCGTCCCGCACGGTCCGGGTGAGGGGGCCGACGTGGTCCAGCGACCAGGACAGGGCGACCACGCCGTGCAGGGGGACGAGGCCGTAGGTCGGTTTGAGACCGACCAGCCCGTTCAGCGCCGCGGGCACGCGGATCGAACCGCCGGTGTCCGTCCCCAGGGCAAAGGTGGCGGTTCCCGCTGCCACGGCGACCGCCGAACCACCGCTCGACCCGCCCGCAATCCGGTCCTGGTCCCAGGCATTGCGCGTCTGAGGAGTCGTCAGCCCGTAGGCGAATTCATGGGTATGCGTCTTCCCGATCAGAACCCCGCCCGCCGCGGACAGGCGTCCGGCCACGGCGCTGTCCGCCTTCGCGAGGTGGTCCGCCCTGACCCGGGAGCTGGCCGTGGTCGGCAACCCGGCAGCGTCGATCATGTCCTTCAGCCCGAAGGGGATGCCGTGCAGGGGGCCGCGATATCCGCCCGCGGCGATCTCGCGTTCCGCTCGCGCGGCCGCATCGCGCGCCGTCTCGCCGGCCAGGGTGACGTAGGCCCGCAAGCGTTCTTCGACGGCGTCGATCCGTCCGAGTACGGACTCGGTCAGCTCCACCGGGGAGAGGCTTCTCTCCTCCACGGCAGCGGCCGCCTCGGCAAGTGTCAGCTCAAAGGGCTCCATTGGCCGCCTCCCCTTCGACGACGTAGGTGGCGGCGGGCGGCGTCTCCCCGAAGTCCAGCTCGCGCAGGGTGCGGATGACGCTGTGGATGTGGTTCGCGGTCGCGGCCACATCGCTATGGCGCTCGTCCGGCAGCGGGAGCCCGGCGTGGAGCGCCCATCGGGCGACTTCGCCGGCGGTGAGTTCGACGGATGTCATGGCAGGTCCTCGACGCGTGGGTGGGGTGTGTGCGGTCGGTCGGTGCGGTGGTGGTGAAGCTGCGCCACAAAGGAAGCTAACGCAATTTCTTTGCGTTAGCTTCAGGGTACGGGGTAACGCCAGTTAAAGCAAACACATAGCTTTTGTGCTGATGTTGACCGACCGACCGACCGACCGCGTCGCAGGACGGTGCGATCCGGCCGGCCGGGCTGTACCGGCCGGCCGGATCCGTGCCGGCTACCGCGGCCGGCCTCCTGCGTACACGGGCCCGGATCTAGATGTCGCCCGCCTGCTCCTTGCGCTGAGGGTGCGGATACGGGTCCTCACCGCGCCTCGGCGGTGCGGGGCGGATCTCCCGGGAGTCGGCCGGGGCGGCTGCGCCGGAGGCGCCGTCGGAGCCGAGCATGTCCTCGCCGTACAGGTCCTGTACCCAGTTGGCCTGGTAGATGGTGTCGAGGTAGCGCTCGCCGAGGTCCGGGGCGATGGCCACCGCGGTGAGCCCGCGCGTGTCGTGCCGGGACAGCCAGTCCATCGCGCCGCTGACGACCGTGCCGGTCGAGCCGCCGAACAGGAAACCGTGGCGGGCGAGTTGGTGGCAGGCACGGACGGTGTCCGCCTCCGCCACGCGTACCGCCTCGTCCACGAAGGACTCGTCGAGCAGCGGGGGAGGGACGCTCATGCCCAGGCCGGGGATCATACGGCGTCCCGGCGCACCGCCGAAGGTCACCGAACCGACGCTGTCCACCGCGACGATCCGCACCGGCCGGTGCCACTGCCGGAAGTAGCGCGCACAGCCCATCAGGGTTCCGGTCGTGCCCGCCCCGATGAACAGCACGTCCAGATGCGGGAACCAGCGGGCGATCGCCGGTGCCGTCGTGCGGTAGTGCGCCTGCCAGTTACCCGGATTGGTGTACTGGCTGAGCCACACCCAGCGGTCGTCGGAGGCGCACAGATCGCGGACGTAGTCGAGCCGTGCGCCGAGGAAGCCGTTGCCGGACTCGTCGGCGGCGATGACGTGCACCTGGCTGCCCAGGGCCTCCATCATCAGCCTGGTCGACAGGTTGCAGCGGGAGTCCGTCACGCACAGGAACCGGTAGCCCTTGCTCGCCGCGATCATGCTCAGTGCCACCCCGAGGTTTCCGGACGAGGACTCGACCAGGACCGAGTCGGGAGTCAGGGCGCCCTCCCGCTCGGCCGCCTCCACCATCTCGGTCGCGGCCTTCAGTTTGATCGAGCCGGCGAAGTTGAGGCCCTCGCACTTGAGGAACAGGGACTGCCCGAAGATCGCCTGGAGGTCGACGTAGAGTTCTTCCTCGTTGAAGGCGTAGGGAACAGAGATGACTGGCATGATGGGTCCCTCCTCTGGAGGCAGAGCACCTTCGGATTTCCATCCGACTAGGGCGGACTCCTCATTGCGCCGGTGCCGGTCTCATCCATACCGGCGCAGTTCATGGAAGAAGTTGTCGACGACCTGCAGCTGGCCGGAGCGGACCACCTCGTCGTAGACGTACTTGCCGACCGCGAGATCGAGCACGCCGAGACCGAACGGTGAGAAGACCGCGGGCCGGTCCGCCGGCACCGTCACCCGCCCGTTCATCACGTCGTCCAACGTGCCGTGCAGGAAGTCCCGGTTGCCCGTGAGCTGTTCGGCCAGGTGCGGGGAGGTGTCGGCGGTGAGACAGTGCTCGACGTCGTCGACGATGTTGGTCGAGGCCAGCAGGATCTGCGGTGCGAGGTCGCGCAGCGACACGTGCAGGACCACCGGGTGGTGGGCGAACCACGACGGGTCGTGGACGTGCGGCCGGCCGGCGACGGTGGCGAAGACCACCAGATCGCTGAGGCGGATCAGTTCCTCGGCGCTGTGGTGCACGGTGATCCGGCCGGCGGTGCCGGTCTGCTCCAGGTACAGGCGGAAGCCGGCGGCGCTGTCGGCGGACAGGTCGTGCACGCCGATCTCGTCGAACGACCAGCCGGTGCCTTCCAGGAACGTATGGATGTAGCGGGCGATCAGGCCCGTTCCGAAGAACCCGACGCGCACCGGGCGCGGGCGTCCGCGGCTGAGCCAGTCGGCCGCCGACGCCGCCGATGCGGCGGTTCTGGTGGCGCTGATGATCGAGCTTTCGAGGCAGGCGAACGGGTAGCCGGTGGCGGGGTCGTTGAGGATCAGCACGGCGGAGGCACGGGGAATGCCGGACGCCACGTTCTCCGGGAAGCTGGAGATCCACTTCAGCCCGTCCACCTGTGCCTCTCCGCCGATCGAGGCGGGCAGCGCGATCATCCGCGAGGACCGGCGGTCGGGGAACCGGAGGAAGCAGGACGGAGGGTTCACCGAGGCACCGGCGCCGTGCAGCCGGTAGGTGTCCTCGACCACCTCCACGAGGTGCTTCTCCCGTCCTTGCAGGGCGGTCTGGACCTGCGCACCCGAGATCACGGCGAACGGGGGCACGGTGAGCGGCGGTTTCGTCATGGCGGACTCCGTTGCACTGGAGCGGTTGGTGTTCACGAGGTGGTCACCTCGACGGTCGGTGAGCAGTCGGCCAGCCGCAGCGGATCGGCCATCGCCACCACCACCTCGCGCGGCCCCTCGAAGGGCTCCCTGCTGTGCGCGGTACGGACGTTGTCGACGAGGAGCAGGTCACCGGCCCGCCAGGGCCGGCGCACGGTGTGCGCCTCGTAGACCTTGTTGAGCAGTTGGACGGTGTCCTCGGTGAGGGGGTCGCCGTTGCCGTAGCGGGTGTTGAACGGCAGCCCGTCGGCGCCGTACTCGTCGATCAGGTACTCGCGGACCTCGGGGGCCATCGTCCACTCGTTGAGGAACGCGATCTGGTTGAACCAGCAGCGTCGCCCGCTGACCGGGTGGCGCACCACGGCGCTGCGGCGCTGTCGTGTGCGGAGCCCGCCGTCGGGCTGCCACTCGTACTCGATCGCGTGGGCGCGGCAGTAGCTCTCGATGGCGCTCCGGTCATCGGTGCCGAACGCCTCCGGCAAGGAGGCACCGATCTCGTCGTGATAGCTGCGGGTGAGCAGCCAGCCCTCCCGCTCGAACCGCTCGGTCAGCTCGGGCGGCAGCGCGTCGAGCACCGCGGTGGAGTCCGCGACCCCGGTCGCTCCGCCCTCGGTGGGTGCGCCGAGGCAGGCGAAGAGCATCAGGCCGGGGAATTCGAGTGTGTAGCTCAACTCGTGGTGCATGCACATCGGCTGGTTCGGCGGCCACTTGGAGGAGGAGTAGACGCCCTCGGAGTAGGTCTGCCGGGGGGCGAAGGATTCCCGCTCCGTCACCGGAGCGAGGCCCAGCCGCTGGACGAGGGCGCCGACCTCGGCCGGGTGCTGAAGATCCAGGCCGCGGACGAGTACCGCACCGTGTTCGAGGACCGCGGCACGCACCGCGTCCCGGTGCTCGGCCGCCCAGCTCGCCGCGTCGGCAGCGGTGTCGAGCCGCAGCATCGGAGTCCGGCCGGGTACCGACTCCAGGTCCGGCAGGGAGGTCGGGAGTGAGGGTGCCATCGTGGTGTCCTTTCGCTCTGCGCCGACGGGAAGCCGGCCGGTGTCCGGGACGGTGGTGCGGCCCGGCACCGTGTCGTGGTCCTGCGCCGTGGTGCGGCCCTGCGCCGTGGTGCGGCCCGGCACCGTGTCGTGGTCCTGCGCCGTGGTGCGGCCCTGCGCCGTGGTGCGGCCCCGGGCCGTGTTGCCCCGCCCGGACTCCGCCGGCGCCCGCGGCGGCGCGGAGCCGGCCGTGGCACGGCTCTCGACCAGCCGGGCCAGGTCGGCGAGGACCGGGTGCCGCAGGAGGTCCTTGGGCGAGACCACGCGATCCAGGCAGATCGCGACGCGTACGGCCGACAGTGAGGTGCCGCCGAGGTCGAAGAAGTTGTCCCGGCCTCCGATCCGGCTCTCCGGGATGCCCAGCGCCTTGGCCCAGGCGGCGGCAAGCCGCTCTTCGGCCGGTGTGGCGGGCGGGAGACGGCCGTCGCGGGTGCCGCTTTCCTCGGTGGTGTCGCCGTCCTCCTCGGTGCCGCCCTCCTCGGTGAGCGCGGCCAGCGCCTTCTTGTCGGTCTTTCCGTTGGCCGTCAGCGGAAGGCTCTCGCGCCAGTGGAAGGCTGACGGAACCATGTACGACGGCAGGGACCGGCTCACCTGCTCCTGCAGTGCGGCCGCGTCCAGCGGGCACGGACCGGAGTAGAAGGCCACCAGCCGCTGAGCCGGGCCGTCCCGTGGCGCGACCACGACGGCACCGTCGCGGATCCCGGGCACCCCGAGCAGGGCGTTCTCGATCTCGCCCAGCTCGATCCGGAAGCCGCGGATCTTGACCTGGGCGTCCTGGCGGCCGAGGAACTCCAGCTTTCCCTCCGGCGACCACCGGCCGTAGTCGCCGGACCGGTAGAGCCGCCTGCCCGCGCGGTGCGGATCCGCGGTGAACGCCCGCCGGGTGCGCTCGGGATCGTTGACGTAACCGCGGCCGACGCAGACTCCGGAGAAGACGATCTCACCGGGGGCGCCGAGCGGCACCGGCGACAGGTACGCGTCGACGAGGTAGACGTGCACATTGTTGACGGGGCGGCCGAGCGGGATCCGCTCACCGTCCGGCACCCGGTCCATGACCTCGTGATTGGTGTCGTCGCAGGTCTCGGTCAGACCGTAGGCATTGACCAGACCGATCCGGGGCGCGGCCGCGAACCAGCGCTGGACGAGCTCCTTCTTCAGCGCCTCGCCGGTCACCGACACGCACCGCAGGGAGCGGAGTTCACGGGGGTGCTCTTCCAGGAAGGACAGGACGACATCGAGGTAGGACGGCACCACCTGGAGCACATGGACCCCGCCGCCCACGATCGTGTCGAGGAACCGCCGCACGTCCAGGACGGCCTCCTGCTCGACCAGCAGGGTCCGCCCGCCGGCCAGCAGCGCGGAGAGCAGCTGCCACAGGGAGATGTCGAAGCACTGCGGCGCGGTCTGGGCGACGACCTGTCCCTCGGCGATCCCCAAGTCGTCGATCTTCGCGTACAGGTGGTTGAGCATCCCCTCGTGCTCACACATCGCGCCCTTGGGCTCGCCGGTGGAACCGGAGGTGAAGATGACGTAGGCGAGGTCGTCCGGGCCGACGGGGACGGCGGGGTCGCTGTCGTCGCCGCTCTCCTCGCACGCCGCGTCGAGGAAGAGCCGCTGGATCCCGGGCAGCGACTCCAGGGCCCGGTCGAGGGGAGCGGTGCTGCCGGGTTCGGTCAGCACCAGCCCGCACGAGGCACGGGAGAGCATGGTGGCCATGCGGTCGGCGGGGAAGTGCGGCTCGATCGGCAGGTACGCGCCTCCGGCCTTGAAGACCGCGAGGACGGCGGTCAGCCAGTCCAGGTTGCGTTCGGTCACCACCGCGACCACGTCTTCCCGGCGCAGTCCCCGTGCCAGCAGCGTGTGGGCCACCCGGTTGGCACGGGCGTTGAGCTCCTGGTAGGTGCATTGGCGGCCGGCGTGCACGGCCGCGACGGCGTCCGGATGCGCCCGCACCCGCCGCTCGAACAGCTCGTGGAACCGGTGGTCCGGCAGCGCCCGCCGCGGCCCGGCGAGCCCTTCGAGCTGGAGGTGCAGTTCCTCGGCGGACAGCAGACTCTGCCGCCCGTGCGCCGCGTCCGGATCGGCGACGATCAGCGCGAGCGCGGTGAGGTGGTACCCGGCGATCCTGGCGGCACACGCCTCGTCGAGCACATCGGTCCGGTAGCGCAGCCGCAGCAGGTGCCGGCCGTCCCGGCACACCACCGCCACCCGCAGCACGGCGGATTCGGCCGTTTTGTCGCCACCGGTCGGATCGAAGACCGTCTCGGGCGACGGAACGGACCGGTCCGGCGTTCCCCCGGGGCCGTCGGCCCGATCGCCCTCGCGCGCCGGCAGCTGGGATGCGACCTGATGCGTGTCGCGCACCAGCGTCCGCCACGTCGTGGCCGCGGTCGACAGCCGGCAGGGCGACGGAGCGCCGCCCGCCACGGCGACATAGCCGGTCGCTACCGTCCGCTCACCGGACAGTGCGCCCAGGACCTTGGCGTGCGCGGCCAACAGCACCGAGTGCGGTGTGACGCCCCACTCCTGGGCCAGCCGTTCCAGCGCCGGCAGCAGGTACTCGGGTATCACCGACTCGTGTGCCGCGGTGCCCGGAACCGGGGTGCGCGTCCACCGCGGGACCGTGGCGAACCCGCCGGCGGCGGGCTCTTCGCGCCGGAAATCCACGTCGTTCGTCAGCGGCGTTGCCATCGGAGCTACCTCCATTCCCCGCCGTCGCCCCGGCTCAGCTGCCGGGCCGGATTTCCTCCCCACCACGTGTGGTGCGGGAGGACTTCGCCCTTCATGAGGAAGGAGTCGGGCGCGAGCACCGCGCCGTCGCCGATCGCCACGCCGTAGTGGACGAAGGCGCCGACGCCGAGCGTGCAGCCGGAACCGAGCGTGCTGCGGTCGGACTTGAAGGTGCCGTCCTCCTGCGAGTGGCACTGGACGACGCTCCCCGCGTTGAGCGTGCAGCCGTCCCCGATGGTGACCATCGTCCGCTCGGTCAGATAACAGCCGTCGTCGAAAACCCTGCTGCCGATCCGGACACCCAGCATCCGCCAGATCACGCTCTTGAACGGGGTCCCGTCGAACATCCGAAGGTACGTCTCCGACGGCACCTTCCAGTAGCGCTCACGCCGCCAGAAGCGGAGGTCGTAGATCGAGCAGAACAACGGGTCCGTGGGATGGCAGGCCGTGACGGCACGTTCGACCAGCACGTAGTACACGGCCGTGAACAGCACGACGAGCACGTCGGCCAGCGCGATGGCCGCCGCACCGAACGGGGCGTAGAGGTCGGCGGCGGCCGAGACGAGCAGCGTGACCAGGAAGAAGTAGACCCACCGGACCAGCAGGTACCACGCCATGGTGGCGGCATTGTGCCGGTTCTTGGCGGGCAGCCGGCGGCGCAGCTGCTCCTCGCTCTTCAGCCCGTCGAAGCTGCTGTCGCGCTGGACCGACCGCGGGATCTCGAAGCTGGGCGAGCCCAGCAGCCCCACGTCCTTCCGGACCTCGCCGTCGATGGGGACCATGACCTTCGTCGCGAGCAGACAGTTGTCACCCGTCCTGCCCCGCGAGGGGTAGGCGATCCGGTTCCCGAGGAAGTTGTGCGCTCCGATCGACGTCCGGGAGACACGGAACGAGGTGCTCGAATAGTCCGCGTTGTTGACCGACAGCCCGTCGGCGACCATCGTGCCGCTGCCGACGGAACTCAGGTACGGGGTCTCGTGCTTCACCTCCGTGCCGAAGTTCGACCCGGTCTGCTCGATCCGCGCCAGGTCGTACCCCAGGCACCGCAGGTAGTGGACGATGCAGGAGCTGTCGCCGAACAGGCGCATCAGCGACCTCCTGTTGGTCATGAAGGTGATCGCCCGGTGCACCCCGTAGTGGAAGCCGTACAGGGGATAGACCTTGCCCGGTGTGAGGGCCCGGTTCAGCAGGCGCGGAACCGTGATCAGCAGGAGGAGACCGAGGGGGAAGGCACCGAAGAAGACGACGAGCGAGAACGCCAGGGCGTCACCGTAGAACGTCCAGCTCGTGAGGGCCGAGGGCCCCGGCTCCAGGGCCGCGGCCAGCTGCGGGGCCGCGGCGAGCACGATGTCCACGGCGCCGATCGCCAGCGGCACGTACACCAGCAGCACCGCCAGCAGCTGCAGGACGCTGTGGAGCAGCCTTCTCGTGGCACCGCACTCCGCCGGGCCCACCACCTGGTAGTCCACCTCGGTCGGCTGCGCCGGTGACCCGTGCCAGTGCTCGCCGTCGGGCACCGCCTGCCCGCTGTGCAGCGAGGAGGCGTGGCCGAGCTGGGCCGCGTCGCCCAGCGAGGTGTCGATGTCGAGGACAGTGGCCTCGCTGACGACGGTGTTCTTCCCCAGGGTGACCGTGCCGGTCTGGATCACGCCGGCGTGGGCCCGGTAGCCGTTGAAGTACGAGTCCTTGCGGATCAGCGCGCCCTCGCCCACCGCGAGCAGGTCCGTGCACACGGGAACGTTCCTGGAGAGAATCACGACGCGTCGCCCGATCCGCGCCCCCAGCGCCTTGAGATAGAGCGCATAGAGCGGCGACCCGGCGAACAGGACCAGGGGATCGGAACGGATGAGCGTCTTGACTATCCAGAAGCGGACATATGCCAGGCTCCAGACACGGATCTGACGGGGTTTCCACCGGCCGATGAGTACCCACTTCAGCAGGATCGGAAGGACGGACAGGCATCCGAAGCCCGCCGCGCCGAACAGCACCGCGCGCAGGTACGCGTCGAACACGCCGGACCCGGCGGAGATCCACGCGTAGCCCCGGGCGGCGATGTAGGCGACGAGGCAGGAGTATCCGAGGAAGGCCAGCAACTGCAGCGTTCCGCAGAGGACGTAGCGCGGCGTGCCGGTCGGAGCCGTCGCCACCGGCGGGGGAGCCGGCGACTCGGCGCGGGCCGCGGGGGCCGTGCGGGCACCGGGGGCAGCGGCGGCCATGGGGGCTGTGGCGGCCGTAGGGGCTGTGGAGGCAGCGGGCGCGGAGGCCGTGAGCGCCGTCGCCAGGCTCCGGATGGTCGGGTTCCGGTAGACGTCCTTCATCGATACCGAGGGCAGGTCCGCATGCTTCCTGACCCGGGCGCAGAACTGTGCCATCACCATCGAGTCGGCGCCCAGTTCGTCGAAGAAGTGGCTGTCGACCGACACCTGAGCGACGCGCACGACGTCAGCCAGTACCGCAGCGAGAACCCTCTCGACACCCGCGGGCGGGGGGACAACCCCGCCCCGGACCGTGGTGGATTCCGCCAGATCGGGAGGCAACGCTTCAAACGACTTTCCCGCCATGTGAGCTCCCTGGGGAAGTTCCGGCCGCCGTCGTTCAGTGCCCTGGCGCCTGGCGCCTTTGCTTGTTCCGGCGCAGGCCCGAGGGGGCGAACCGAGCGGTGGGTGAGGTGCCGGCACGGACGGCGGAGCCGCCAGCGGGAAAACGGTTCCCGCTTATCGCCTGCGCTCGACACGAGAGACGGTCAGACAGCACAACCTTTGTTCGATGCTAGCGTGGGAATCCGTTGGGGACATTTTGGAAAAACTTTCTCATCTGGGCCGCGTATCGAAAACCTGGATACGCGCCCCCTTCCCGACCGGAATCTTGTGCGCCCGCGACCGGCCCGTTTCACCCGAATGGGGGCACGCGGGTGCGGCCCCTCCGCCCCCGAATACGCCCACGTCCACGGCTCCTCAACAGGATCTGACCCGCATTTCGGCGGGGGCGGCGAGGTGCATTACGGATTCACCGGCAATAACTTTGATGCTCAGCGAGCCGGATATGTAACGGAACGGAAACAGAATAAGGTGGGGCGGAATGTAAGGCCCGTGACACATGACGTCTGCATTGTCGCCGGGGAAACCGTCCTATCGCTCGTTGCGGAAAACGGCGAGGAGGTTATGCATGCCGAGAAAATCGGTGGATAGCGGCCCTGATCGCAAAGTGAAGGGGCCGGCATTCACTCGTACGGTTTTCTGGTGCGCCCGTCGGGGAGACCGGGACGAGCCAACGTGCCGTGAGCCGGCATACGTCGTGCCGCCGCGGCCGGAAGCCGGCCGCGACGGCATGTAAGTCTGCGCGCAGGTAAGTCTGCGCCTGTGTCAGCGTCTCTGCCCGCACCGGCGTCCGCGGGTGCGGGCAGAGGGCAACGGCCTGCTACGGCGCTCGGCCGGATGTGCGCGTTCCTCAGAGGGCGGCGGGCTGTCCGAGCGCGGCGTAGTACCTGCCGACTTCGGTGAGGTAGCCGACTTCGGCGGTCTGGCTGTCAAAGGCAAAGCGGGGCGCGGCCTTGATCTTGTCCCTGGCATGGGTGACCGTTACCGTCCTGGCGGCGGTGTCGACGGAGTGAACGATTCCCGCGGGGACCAGAAGGCTCTTGCCGAAGACCCACACACTGGTGTCGACGATGAGATGCTGCCTGCCCGGCTCGTTCATCTGACGTTCCACTTGCCCCAACGTCCCGTCAGGGGTCTCCACGGTGAACCCCGTCAACGGCTCCTGACCCTGGTAGCCAACTTCTGCCGGGTACGCCCAGATGTTCTTCATGACGGTCGGTTCCTTTCTCTGTGCACTATCGGGCCGGGACGGTCCGCGGGGTTGACCGCCGCCGCAACACCGTCCCGGCTCGCCCCCTGCCCTACCCAGGTAACAGAACGTCACACTGACAGGCATCCAGAGAGAGGCCAAACCAGGGATGGCGGCGGCCCGGCACGGCGTCGCGGCTGACCTCGGCCACGTGCTTCCACCTGCGACTTCGCCCACTGTCGGGGACCATGGGCGAGTGGCATCGGGAGGATCCGCGGGAGCGGAACCCTTGCATGGCCGGTGCGCTGGGTAAGCGCAGGGAACACCGTTCACGGTTACGGCCACGGCCACGGCCAGAGCTACGGCCAAGGTCACAGTCACCGACGGGGAAGAGGTGGGCTGATCGGGTGGTTCGGGGTTTGCCGTTCGCATGGCGGGCAAGCTCCTCGCCCACAACGCATCGACGACAGGTCATGAGGTCAGCCCCACGAGACCGGTGCCGCGTGCGGTCCGCTGCCTTCCGCCCGCCATCGCTGTCCTGGCCGTCCCCCGCGTCGTCGGTGCCGTCGGTCGTGGCCGATGCCGCCTGAAGTGAGGAGTACTCGTGAGTGCCGATTTTCCCGTCCCGCAGACCGATCCCGTCGTCCCGCAGGACGAGGTCCCGGACCCGCAGGCCGAGCTGCCCGGCCCCGAACCGGAGCCGACGGCCCACGGACACCTCACCCGCGCACAGCTGACCCGGCCGCCCGGCGACGCGCGCTGGGAGATCGCTGTGGTCCTCTACGGTGTCCCCGCCGACGAGTGGCCCTCCACGGAGCTGCCCGGCCCGTACGTGCCGACGCTCACCGCACGCGGGCAGGCGCTCGCACGCCTGGGCTACGTCCAGACCGGCCCCGGCTCCCACTACTGGGAGTGGGCCGAATGCCAAGACGGCGACCACGACCCCGTACAGCTGATGGCGCACACCGAAGTCCAGCCCCTCGGCCCGGACCCGTCCTCTCCTCTTCGATGAGGCAGCAGCCGAAGCCACGGACATGCACCATCGGGGACGCACACCCCCGCCGATGAGCCGGCCCGCCTACTACACCTCCCACGGCGGAACTCAGCCCCCGCGGATCGGCAACGCCGGGGTCAACGACATCGGGGGCCTGGCGCACGGGTGGCGGGTCCGGGGCGGGCAGCATCCGGGGTGACGACGGCGGGGCGGGGGCGGCGGGGCGGCGAGGCATGGCGGCATAGCGCGCGGGGCGCGCTGCGGCGCCCTTGTGCCGGACGCCGGGATGTAGTGCGCTAACTCTCATGGGGAAGACGAGTGTTGTTGCCACACTGGCCGCTGCCCTGGCGACAGGGTCTCTTCTGACGGGGCTGACCAGCCCGACGGCGCTGACGGGCCCGACGGGTTCGGCAGGTCCGACGGGCCCGACGAGTTCGGCGGGCGCGCCGCCGCATGCGCCCGCGGTAGCCGCTGAAGCCGACTCCGGCCCGGGCGGTTCACCGCAGTCGGCCGACGCGCCCCCGGGGCCGGGAGTCGACCTCGACACGGTGACGATCCCGGAGTTGCAGGACCGCATGGCGGACGGTTCGCTCACCCCGTCGGCGCTGACCGCCGCCTATCTGCGGCGGATCAAGGCCATCAACCCCAAGATCCACGCTGTGCTGCGCACCGACCCGACGGCCCTGCGTCAGGCGGCCGCCAGCGATGCCAGGCACCGGCACGGCGGCACCCGCGGTCCACTGGACGGCATCCCCGTTCTGCTCAAGGACAATGTGAACACCCGCGATATGCCGACCACGGCCGGGTCGTCGGCGCTGGCCGGGACCCCGCCGGACACCGATGCCCCGCTGGTGACCCGGCTGCGGGACGCGGGGGCGGTGATCCTCGGCAAGACCAATCTGTCCGAGTGGGCGAACTTCCGGGCGGCGAAGCCGACATCGGGTTGGTCGGCGGTGGGAGGACAGACCCATAACCCGTATGTACTGGACCGGAATCCGTGCGGGTCGTCCTCCGGTTCGGCTGCCGCGCTCGCCGCCTCGTTGTCGCAGGTGGCGATCGGTACCGAGACGGACGGTTCCATCGTGTGCCCGGCCGGGATGAACGGGGTGGTGGGCCACAAGCCCAGTCACGGACTGGTCAGCCAGACCGGCGTGGTGCCGATCTCCGCCGAACAGGACACCGCGGGGCCGATGGCCCGCAATGTGACCGATGCCGCGCTCACCCTTTCCGTCCTCAGCGGTGGCGACGCCTCGCACCCCGGCCGAACCTCGTCCCCTCGCCGAACCGCGCTTCCTGGCGGTACTTCGCATCCTGCTGGTAGCAGTTCGCTCCCCGGTGGCCGCTCCGGCGGCTTCGGCCCCACCAGCCCCCTTGGCTCCCCGGACCTCCTCGGCGAGCTGACGCACCGCGGCAGTCTGCACGGTAAGCGGATCGGCCTGTGGCGGCTGCCCTCGCTCGGTCCGGAGGTGGACGCCGTCATGACCCGCACGGCAGCGAAACTGCGTACCGCGGGAGCCGAGGTCGTGGAGGTGACCCCGCCGTATCAGCAGCGTCTCGCCGAACTCGAATTCCCGGCACTGTACAGCGAGTTCCACCGGGACATCGACGCCTACCTCGCCACTCGCCACGGCCCTCGAAACCTCGCCGCACTGATCGGTTTCCACCGCACCCACCCGGCGGAGCGGACCTGCTTCGCCGGTCAGGAGCTTTTCGAGCGGGCCCTCGTCGCGCCTCCCACCACCGACCCCGCATACCGCGCCAAGCGCGCCGAGTTGAAGGACCTCTCCCGGCGCTCCCTGGACGAGACCCTGAGCACCCACCGCCTGGACGCCATCGCCGCGCCGACGAACCCGCCCGCCTGGACGACCGACTGTGCCCGCGGCGACAACGATGTGATCCCGTCCTCGACCCCTGCCGCCGTCGCCGGCTACCCGTCGTTGTCCGTGCCCGCCGGGTTCGTGAACAAGCTGCCCGTAGGCCTGCTCCTGATGGCCGGTGACCATCAGGATGCCGCGCTCCTGTCGCTGGGTGCCATGGTGCAGCACCGACTGGACGCCTGGCGGGCACCGGGCTACCTGTCGTCGGTGGGGCCCGACACCTCCCGGTGAAGTACCGGGTGACGGCGCCCGGCCCAGCCACACGAGATGTCTCCTCGCGCGCGGAGTAGTCGCCGTCCACCCCCGGTCCCGAGCGCGCCGGACGAAGACACCTCACTCACACCACTCTCCACTCCATTTCACTGCGCACACCCATCTCCACTGATGCGAAAGCACAAGCCCCAAACACCACTCACCTGAAGGCCCGTACATTCGCGCCGAGTTCCGGCCGTGCGACGTGTCACGGTTTCGGCCGCGCGAGGAAAGGATCTGCGGCTGACAGCGCTCCGTAGCGCGGAATATCCGGTTCCGCGCGCCGGTGCGCCGGGGCGTGAGTACGATCACCGCTGTTGAACTCTGCACCTTCCCCCAGGTGTTGTCTCGTTCGTTGCCTGATCCGGCGGTGCCACTTGATGATCCGTTCGTCCCTGCCAGCATGTGGCGGCGCGGGCCGATCTTCGGCACGCCGGCTGAAGCCCTCCTCTGCTGTCCAGCTACACCGGCTACACCAGCCACAGAGGAGGAGCCGAGACGAACAGGACAGAGGAGTGGAACATGTCGCGTCCCACCCGACGCCAGGTGCTGCACGGTAGCGCCGCGGCCCTTGCCGGAGCGGCGCTCGCCGCACCGGTTGCCCTTGCCGACACCGCCGTCGCTCGCCCCGTCGGCGGCCACGGACACTCAGCGGGCGAAGGGAACCCCGGAAGCAACGGGCACCCCGGGGGGCACGAAATGCCGGAGCCCTTCAACGAGATGTACGAGGGCCGTCACATCGAGGGCTGGCCGGCCGACGAGCAAACCCCGGAGCACGGAAGCCACGGAAGCCGTGGGAGCAAGGGGAGTCATGCAGAGGCCCCGGCCGGCCAGGCCGGCCCGCACGACGGCATGGACTTCGTCGTCCGCATCGACAATGACGACCTCCATGTGATGCGGAACGCGGATGGCACCTGGATCAGCTTGGTGAACCACTACGAGACGTTCACCACGCCACGCGCCCTGGCGCGCGCCGCCGTTCGTGAACTTCAGGGCGCCGACCTGGTTCCGGTCGTCACCGGCTGACGCTTGCCCCTGACCGTCCCCCCACCGAGGAGTCCTCGACATGGCAGTCCGGAAGAATCAGGCGGATCTCACCGCCACCGAAAAGCGGAACTTCGTCGACGCGGTGCTGGAGCTCAAGCGCAGCGGCCGCTATGACGAGTTCATCAGCACCCACAACGCCTTCATCATCGGCGACACCGACGACGGAGAACGGACCGGCCACCGGTCCCCGTCGTTCCTCCCTTGGCACCGCAGGTTCCTGCTGCAGTTCGAAGAGGCCCTGCAGAGCATCACCCCGTCGGTCACCCTCCCCTACTGGGACTGGACCGTCGACCGCACACCCCGCAGCTCCCTGTGGGCGGACGACTTCCTCGGCGGCGACGGGCGGAGTGGTGACGGCCGGGTGGCTTCGGGGCCGTTCGCCTTCAGCAACGGCAAGTGGCCGATGAACATCCGCGTGGACGGCCGGACGTTCCTGCGCCGCTCGCTCGGCACCGGGGTCCGCGAACTGCCGACCCGGGCCGAGGTGGATCGCGTACTCGCGATATCCACCTACGACGCCGCCCCCTGGAACAGCTCCTCCGATGGCTTCCGCAACAACATCGAGGGCTGGCGCGGCCCGAATCTGCACAACCGCGTGCACGTCTGGGTCGGTGGGCAGATGACCACCGGTGCCTCGCCCAACGACCCCGTCTTCTGGCTGCACCACTGTTTCATCGACAAGCTGTGGGCCGACTGGCAGCGGCTGCATCCCAAGTCGGGGTATCTGCCGACCGGCAACAC
Source organism: Streptomyces sp. NPDC047049 (assembly GCF_040643995.1). Taxonomy (NCBI): domain Bacteria; kingdom Bacillati; phylum Actinomycetota; class Actinomycetes; order Kitasatosporales; family Streptomycetaceae; genus Streptomyces; species Streptomyces sp. NPDC047049. The sequence goes on from NZ_JBEYVM010000004.1 coordinate 600,721, forward strand.
AACCGACGTCGTCGACCTCCACGACACGATGAAACCGTGGAACGACGTCACCCCGGCCGATCTGCTGGATCACACCAAGTTCTACACCTATGCATGACAGGTGCATGACAGATTCGCCGGTCTCCGGGTCCTGATGCCACCGGGTCGGGCGCCCGACCCGGCGCCCGACCCGGCGCCCGACCCGGTGTCCGACTCGGTGTGCGGCTCGGTGTCCGGCTCAGTGCCTGGCTCGGCGCTGGAGCCGGCGCCCGAGACGGGGGCGCCAAGTCCCCGGAGGCGTCCGCGATCTGCGGCCTCGCCTCCGACCGCGTGACCCACCTGCCGGCACGGCCTCGCGCGCTACGGCGCGGGGCCGTGCCGGTGCTCCGGGCAAGCCATCCGGCGGGCGCGCTCCGCAGCAGAACTCGCCGACCGAAGAACCCACTGTGTCGACTCGCGCACGGAATGTGTTCACGACCGTCCAGGTTGCCCGGTAAGAGACGCAGCCCCAGCGGGCCCCTGTCCTGGTGGAATGGCACGGAATGGCGGATGCCCGGGATGGGGGATCCCGGGCACCAGGTGGGTCGCAGGCTTGACCATCAGGAGGCGACGGTCATCAGCGGCCGCCGTCAGCCGTAGATGACGATGACGCTGGGGCCGAAGTCGTAGCCGTAGTAGCCCCCGACGCCGTAGTAGTCGCCATAGTCATAGCCGTAGCCGGGGCCGTAGTGGTCGCCCCAGTCATGGCCGTCGTGGCTGGAGTAGCTGAATGGCGCATGTGTCGGGGTGGTGGCGGCAGCTGTCCCGGCAGTGGCGACTGCTGCGCCACCAGCCAGCAGGAGCCCTCCTGCGGTCAGCGCGATGGCTCGTGTCATTCGATTGGTGGACATAGGTCCACACCTTCTTATTGCTAGGGATTTAGCGGCCGCCCCGATGGTGAGTCCTCGCCGGGCGAGAATCAGAGGGCCGGGAGCGTTCCCTGGGTGATCCGCCTCCCGGCGGCCGCCCAGGCGAGTCCGTTTTGCCGCTTATGTACCTCTTATGTGAAGCTTACACCTCTTCCTTGAAACGTCTCAAACAAGAGAGGGGTAAGAGATGGGTAATACATCCAATGCTGCTCGGCTGGGTGCTGCACGCCTACCTGAGCCGGCACAACACACCAATGCCCGCCACCGGGACGTCTGGCTGCCGAACGCCGCGGACGCGCCGGCATCCGTCAGGAGAAGGGCATCAGCTGGGGCGGCCAACCCCTCCCCGCCCCGGCCTGACCACTGTGCAGGGCACACCACCGTCACAACTCAGTGTTGTGCCACCAACCTTTCCGTCCAGCGGGTGGAGCCGGGCGTGCAGGGACTTCAAAGATGAGTTCACGCCCGTCCTCTTCGTCCCACTGCTCTCCGACCTCGACGAAGCCGAAGCCCGAGATGGTGGCCAGGGATGCCACGTTGTCAGGGGTGATCGTCGCCCGCACGGTCGTCACCGCGGGTTCGCCGGCTGCCCGGCGCAGCAACTCGGCCAGCGTGGACCGAGCGTATCCGCGGCGACGGAAGTCGGGAGCGACGGCGTAGCCGATCTCGACCATGCCGTCTCCATCAGGCGGTCCGTGGAATCCGGCGTGTCCGACGACGAGGCCCCGGCAGTCGACGACTGCTTGCCGCACCATCCACCGTGCACGGCCCGGATCAGCGGCCATCTGGTCGAGCCGGAGCCTCCACAGCCACTGCGCCCTGTCGCTCACGAAATACTCGGTCAGCGAAACCCCCGCTGCTCTGCTGGCCCTGGACAGGTCTCCATCAAGCAAAGCGGACATCGTCCCGCCAGACAGCTCAACGAAGCGGACGTGTGTCGGGCTCCGCGTGAATGGTCTTTGGTGAGCGGCTTCATCTGTCACCGGCGGATGCTCGCCGACCAACTCGAAGGAAGTCCAGCGATTTTGAAGCGGTCCTGCAGCAGAGGTACCGACACCTGCCTCACCGCACCCGGCGCACCTATGCGGTCACAGCACTACAGTGGCCGCTGTGAGCAAGCATCCCGGACCTCGGACCGTGTCGCCGGTGCTGCTTGGCGCTGGGGGCGGTGACGGCGACTGGTTGCCCGTCACCGCGGGTGAGTCGGGAGCCGTAGTCTTCCGCAGTGCGGACGCTGCCCGGTACGCCAAGTGCGTTCATGCTGGGGACACCGTCGACCTGGAAGCCGAGCGCGACCGGGTCGCATGGCTGGGTGGCCAGGGCGTACCGGGGCCCCGTGTGCTCGACTGGCACAGCGGCAGTGCGGGCGCCTGCATGGTGACCAGTGCCGTCCCCGGCGTACCCGCTGACCAGGTGTCCGCCGCGGACCTGCGAGTCGCTTGGGAACGCATCGCGGACGCCGTCCGTCGGCTGCACGAGGTGCCCGTGGGGGAGTGCCCGTTCCGCCGGGGGCTGGACGTCATGGTCGCCGTGGCACGCGACGTCGTCACCCGCGAGGCGGTGAACCCGGATTTCCTCCCCGTCGAGCAGCAGCACACGCCTGCCGCGGAACTGCTGGCCCGCCTCGTCCCACAGGTCGCGCGACGGCGGGACCAAGAGGCCGCTGACACGGTCGTCTGCCACGGGGACCTGTGCCTGCCCAACATCATCCTCGACCCGCAGACCCTGAACGTGGCGGGCTTCATCGACCTGGGCCGACTCGGGGCGGCCGACCGTTACGCGGACCTCGCGCTGCTGCTCGCCAATGCGCGGGAGACATGGCCGAACGAGGAGCGAGCACGGGCCGCGGGCCTGGCGTTCGCCGAGAGGTACGGCATCACCCTCGACCACGACCGCCTGCGCTTCTATCTCCATCTCGACCCGCTCACCTGGGGTTAGGGGCTGACGTTCCGCCGCTTCTGGGGGCTCGCTCCGGCGCACCTGTGGATGACTCCTGCGACTACGTCTGTTCTGACGTCCTCTCCCACGTCCTCTCCCACGCCCTCTCCACCTCCGGTCCCCCTGTCGGCGGCTATCAGGCCGTGCGACGGAGCGAGCGTAGACACTGTCTACTCGGCTCTGGTAGACAGTGTCTATGAATGAGCAAGACGCGGGCCTGCGTGCCCGGTTGGTTGCGGTCGGCGTCGACCTGGTGACCAAGGAAGGGATGCAGGCGCTGACGCTACGGGAGATCGCCCGGCGTGCAGGGGTGTCGCACGGGGCTCCGCGGCGTTACTTCCCGACCCATCTGGCATTGCTGTCGGCCATCGCGCGAGAGGGGTTCGCCGAGCTGGCCCAGCAGATCACCGAGGCGGCCGGGGACCACCGGGCCGATCCCCGGGCCGGGCTCATGGCGCTCGGTCGCTGCTACCTCGACTTCGCACTGAACCACCGCGGCATGTTCGAGCTGATGTTCCGTCATGATCTGCTGGAGAGCAACCAACTCGGCCTGCGGGAGACCAGCCTGCCGCTCTTCCGGTTTCTCGTCGATCTGGTAGCCCGGGCACTGCCCGGCGCCGAGACCGAGCCTGCGGTCCGCGCGGGCGCCCTGTGGGCGAACCTGCACGGCTTGGCCCAGCTGTGGGCGTGGGGCAGCCTCCCACTCGCTACCGGAGGCGACGATATCGAGCCGCTGCTCCGGGCCGTGCTGGACGCACACCTGGGGTCGACGGACCGGTGACCACACGACTCCACCGGCGCCTCACTCTCGTCGGCAGCATCACCGGGGCCGTACTCGTCGCCCTGGACGGCACCGTGCTCACCGTTGCCCAACCCACCCTCCAACGGGATCTGCACGCCTCGTTCGTGCAGGTCCAGTGGACCAGTACCGGCTACCTCAGCGCTGTGGCGAGCCTGCTCGTCTTCGCCGGCCGACTCGGTGACCGGTACGGCCACCAACGCCTCTTCACCATCGGGATCCTGGGCTTCGCCCTTACGTCGGCGGGAATCGGCCTGGCGCCCGGCATCGGCTGGGTGATCGGCCTACGGGTGGCCCAGGGGATCTTTGGGGCTCTGCTGCAGCCGGCCACCTTGGGGATGCTGCGTGCCACGTACCCCCGCGGCCAACTGGGCATGCCGATCGCCCTGCGCACCAGCGCCATCGGGTTGTCAGCCGCCGCCGGCCCCGTCCTCGGCGGGGCGCTGGTCGCCCACCTGGGCTGGCGAGCCGTCTTCTTCCTCACGGTGCTCCCCGGGCTCGGGACCGGCGTACTGGCTCTGGCCGTACGCCTTCCGAAGGAGACCCCGGCGTCTCCTCGGGAACCTTCGGCCGGCGCCATGGACCGCTCCCTTGCCAGCCACCTCGACCTCCCCGGGGCCTGCCTGCTCGCGGTGTCGCTGTTGTTTCTGGTGCACACCCTTGTCGCTCTGCCGGAAACGGGGTGGACGGCGGGCACGGTGACCGGAGCGGTGGCGGCCGCAGCCGCCGGTGCCGCCTTCCTCCGTCAGGAGCGGCGTAGTACAAGTCCCTTGCTACCACTCGGATTTCTGAGCTCGCCGCCCGTCGCCGCCGCCTTGGCCGTCCTGCTCTCCGCGTCCGCCGCCTTGTTCGGTGCACTGTTCGTCAGCACCTACTTCCTGCAGGGCGTCCTCGGGCTGGATCCGCTGCAGAGCGCTCTGCGGGTGCTGCCCCTGGCCGTGCTGATGGTGCTGGGGGCGCCGGCCGCGGCGGTGCTCCAGCCTCGGTACGGTGCCCGACGTACGACCGTGACGGCGATGGTTCTTCTCGCCCTCGGCGTCCTGGTGCTGTCCCAACTCGACCGGGCATCGACGGCACCGGCCATCAGCGGTGGATTCCTTCTGCTGGGCGCCGGGTTCGGCACGGTGATGGTCACCGCGACAGCCGTCCTCGTGCACCAGGCGCCGGTGGCACACGCCGGGGTGGCCGGCGGACTGCAGCAGACCGCGATGAACACCGGTCCGACGCTGGGCGTCGCGGTGGCAACCATGCTGATGACCCTCATCGCACCGACCGCGGCCGCCGAAGGACCGTCCATCGGCGGAACGCACCGGACCCCCGAGGCTTTCACCGCAGCCATGAGCACCACGTTGCTGGTGCTCGCGTCCCTCGCCGCGCTCGGAGCACTGGCCGCGGGCGCATTGCCACGTCCAACGAAGGGAGCCGGGGCACCGCAGCGGTCGACGGCTGGTGCCGGGAGGGCCGGCTGAGGATGACGACTTGCTTGCTCGTACTTGGTGTCGCGGCCTTGCCATGTCTGTGTGGCGAGGTGATTCAGTCATCGTTGAACGGGGGTGCGAGGGGGAGCGGGGGAGCGGGAGGGCGGCACACACCCCAGCAGGCCCCAGCAGGAGTGAGGACGCCACAAAGGGAAGTACGCATGACGCGCGCAACCGAACAAAAATTCACCACACGACAAGGCTATTGCGCGAGGGCGAGCCGAGGCGCAATCACATCCATGCGTTCAGTACGTGTCCAGGGCTCATGGAAAGGTGTCCGATGTTCGGTAAATTGAGCATCTAGGAATCCCGGTATCTAGGAATCTCGGCATCGAGGCATCGCGGTATCCCCACCCCGAATGTTGAACTTCGCACGAAGAGGGAGCAGGGGCCCGTCGTTGTCAGATGAGTAGCTACCGGTCGGCCCGGACATGCCGTTCACGGCCGTTCAGGCAGTACCCATTCCATCGCCCAGAGGATTCGGAGTAGGTCATTGTTCCGCAAGCGTGAAAAAGTCCTTGCAAGCTTCGCCGGCGCCCTCGCATTCGGCGCCGTCGGCTTCACGGCCCCGGCACAGGCAGCGCCGAACTGCCCGGGGGAAAGTCTCTGCTCCTACAGTGGGCCTGGGCTCTCGGGTGACGTCACCGTTATTCCGGCCTCGAATATCGAGCAGGCGGGCACTGACGGTGTGAAGCTGCCGACTTCGGCACGGTCATTCGTCAACGGGACACGCTTCACTCTTCGTTATGGCCCCGCCCGGCGGGCGATCTGCGTCCGTTTCCCCTGCTATCAGTACGCCACGGTCGGGAAAATCGCCCCGGGGGCCCAGCTGCCGTCTCTCCCCTACGCCGAGAGAGCCCTCACCGTGGGGGAGGACTTCGGCGACTGATCGGCGCCGGGGTCGGGTGTGGGGCCGGCTCGCTGTGACGTAGGGGGGGAGGCGTGCCCGGCATGCCCAGCAATGCATGTAACCCGCCGGTAGTCGTCGCGAACCGGCGTCCGTAACGTGCCGACGATCGCTCAGAACAGGTGGGATGCCATCCACATGACGAGTACGTACAGGCCCGCCCCGGCCCCGCCGACAACGGCGAGCCACAGCAGCGCCCCGACCGGCCACGGGACAGGTTCCTCGGGCTTGGGAGGGGTGACGGGGCAGCAGTTCGAGCAGTGCGGATCGGGCATGCCTCATCGTTGCGCACTCGCCATGGCAGGGGGTAGGTCTGGGCGGGCCAGAACATACGAGCGCACGGGCTGATCGAGCTGGTTGAGCTGGTTGAGCTGGTCGAGGGGCGAGCTGGTCGAGGGGCGAGCTGGTCGAAGCCGGGCGACGCGGCAGGTAGGCCGACGAGCTTCCGAGCCGGTCAAGTCACCCCGCAAGCGATCTGATCGTTGACCACGCCGACCCGTCCGCTGAGCACCATCGAAGCCGCCTCACTCGGTGATCGATTCCCTGGCGCGGGGCCGGTATGTCGGGTCGCATGCGTGGGCGGGGTGGTCTGTGTCTCATCGTGCGTCGGGCATGCCGTAGTGGAGCCCGGGTACCGGCTCAGGACACCACACCGCGCACCACCCACTACCCATCACCCACGACCCTCCACACCGCACAGCCATAGAGGAGGCGCGTTAACTGATGTCCCGTCGTGACACGTCCAGCGAAGAGGGCACTCCAGTGCCCCACGACCTGCCGAGCCACCAGGCCGATGCCGCCAGTGACGTGCCTGATCCGTGGGACCCCGAACTTTCGCAGAGCGAAGGTGAGGGGCCTGACGAGACGGTTCCCGACACCGATCAGGCCGGCACCGGGCGGACCGGCGTTCCGAAGGCCCCGGGCGTGCGCTCCGACCAGCCCGTTCCGCAGGAGCCGGTCGACTGACATCGCCGACCTGGCCCGGTGAATGGCCTGACCGGGGAGGGGTCTTCGTGCTCTCAACTGCTTCTCAGCGGTTGTCAGTTGAGCCGTAGCCGTAGCCGTAGTCGCCGTCCGTCGGCGGCTACGGTGCGGGCGCAACGCCTCCGCCCGCCGGACCCGTACCACTCTCCCGAGATTGGTCCTGCCGTGGGGACCAATGACGGATCAGACTCTCCGCCAGTGGCATGGAGCAACCGGCGTACGAGAGGCGAACTGGCGTGGAGCAGGACGACAGGTACCGGCGTGAGCGTGAACTTGAGCGCTGTCACGAGGCGCGCCCAGCAGGACCCACAGGCCCCACAAGCCCCACAGGCCCGATGGACTCGGCATACCCGACAGCCGTACAGACGCCACCGCGCGCGGGCAGGGTGAAGATCGCGCTCATGGATGCGGGGATCGGACTGCTGGCCGCAGCCGCCGCGGTACGCCGTCTGCGGCCCGACGCCGATCTCGTCCTGTCCTCCGATCCCGACGGCATGCCCTGGGGGCCGGGCTCCTCGCAGGAGGTCACGGCCCGTGCCCTTACCGTCGCCGAAGCGGCTGCCGCACACCGTCCCGATGTGCTGATCGTCGCCTGCAATACCGCTTCCGTGCATGCCCTGCCCGCCCTGCGTGCCCGTCTGGAGCCGGATCTGCCCGTCATCGGGACCGTCCCGGCGGTCAGACCGGCCGCCGTGAGTGGCGGGCCCATCGCCGTCTGGGCCACCCCCGCGACCACAGGAAGCCCCTACCAGAGGGGTCTCATCGAGGAGTTCGCGGCCGATGTGAGCGTCACCGAGGTACCGTGCCCCGGGCTCGCCGACGCAGTCGAGCACGCGGACGAAGTGGCCATCGGACGTGCGGTCGCCGCCGCCGCGGAGCGCACCCCGGACGAGGCAAGGGCAGTTGTCCTGGGCTGCACCCACTACGAGCTCATCGCCGAACGGATCCGCGCGGCCGTGCAGCGCCCGGGCCGGCCACCGCTCGCTCTGTACGGTACGGCCGACGCGGTCGCCGCCCAGGCGCTGCGCCGGATCGGTCAGCAGCCCACTCCTGCGACTCCTGACGAGGGCTCCCTGACCGTGATCCTCAGCGGGCGCGAGGAGGAACTTCCGCCGGCGGCATGGGTGTACGACGAAGGCCGGCTGCTGCAGGCGGGCCGCCGCGGTCGAGACCGGCTGCCCCTGTCGTCGGGCGGCCGTCCGTGAGCAGCCTTGCGAGGCGTTCGATCCGGACGGCGTCCGGGCCGTCGGCGGCCGGCGCCGTCACCCCCGTCCCGGCGCCCCTCAGGCCCTCCGTCCCTTCGCCAACGGCGCCGGTCCGCCACGGCGTGCCGACTACCCTTGCCGTATGACGCTGCACAAGACCGTCCAGGTACGTGTCGACGCGATGCTCGATGACCTCAGGACACTCGTCGAAACCGAGTCCCCTTCGCGTGACCTCGACGCCTTGACGGCATCGGCCAGAGCTGTCGCCGCCATCCTGGAGAACCGCCTCGGCGGGCGGGCCGTTCTCGTCGAGAGCGAAGCCGGGACGCACGTCCACTGGACAGGGGGTGGCGATCCCGCCGTACTGATCCTCGGTCACCACGACACGGTGTTTCCGCTCGGCACCCTCGAACGCCGCCCGTTCAGGGTCGAAGGCGGGCATGCGACCGGTCCCGGGGTCTTTGACATGCTGGGCGGGCTGGTGCAGGCCGTTCATGGTCTGGCGACGCTCGACGACCGGTCAGGCGTCGAGATCCTGGTGACCGCGGACGAAGAGGTCGGCTCCGGTTCTTCTCGCGCTCTCCTCGAAGAACGAGCCCTTGCCTGTGGCGCCGTGCTCGTGTTGGAGGGGGCCGCTGATGGCGGAGCCTTGAAGACCGGGCGCAAGGGCTGCGGCACGTTCCAGGTCTCCATCACGGGCCGGGCGTCGCACGCGGGCCTGGAACCCGCGGCCGGGATCAACGCCCTGGTCGAAGCCGCCCACCAAGTACTGGACATCGCAGCGCTCAGCCGCCCCGACATCGGTACGACCGTTACCCCGACCGTCGCGTCCGCGGGGACCCTGGACAACGTCGTTCCCGCCGAGGCGACCGTCATCGTCGACGTCCGGGTCGAGTCGGCCGGCGAGAAGGAACGCATCGAAGCCGCGTTCGCGGCACTCGCACCGCATCTCGATGAGGCGCAGATCGCGGTTCAGGGAGCTGTCAGCCGACCACCGATGCCCGAGTCGGCGGCGGCCGGGCTTTTCGCGGTGGCACAACAGTTGCTTCCTGACCTCGAAGGCAAGGCAGTCGGTGGCGGCAGCGACGGCAACTTCACGGCCGCGCTGGGGGTGCCCACCCTTGACGGCCTGGGAGCAGTCGGGGGCGGTGCCCACGCCGACCACGAGTACCTGGTGGTCGCAGCCATGGCCGAGCGGGCGCACCTTGTTGCCGGACTGGTGAACGCGTTGCAGAAGAAGGAGCAGAAAGAGACGAGATAAGAGGGGTAAGGGGGACGAGGGGGAGGGCGGCGGAGGGGGAGCGTGTGCGCGACCTGGGTCGTGTGCTGCGTGCGCTGTTCGCCGGGGTCAGGGTGCCTTGAAGAGAGCCGGGAAGCGCGGAGCGAGCCAGGGCTTGCGGCCTCGGACGAGGATGTGGCCGCGGGCGAGGGCGCTCCACTGGCCGCGGCGTCCGAGTGCCATCAGGAGGAAGGTGACCGGCTCGATGAGGATGGTGCAGGCCGGGCGGGCCGGCGGCGTTGAGTCAACGCATACCGCACCGTTGGTCACCGTCACGCCGAAGCGGGCACCACTCCACAAACGGATCGCGTAGTCGGCGGTGAGCCCGGCTGCGCGGGAGGTGTCGGTCACCCGCGGCATGGCGGTGACCAGGAACGGCAGGGTCAGCTCGACCCGGGCGCGGTCGATCATGTGCGGACGGCCCAGTGCACGGGCGAGGTCGTAACCGTGGCCGAGCATGTGTGTGAGCAGGTACGACCCCAGCACGGCCGGGGCCATCGGACCCAGCGGGGTGACGACCGTTTCCTCCGTGGGGCCCTCGTCCCACGCCTTGAGATAAGCATCGGCCTGCGCCACGATCATCGCGGCCAGCGGCTCGGCCCTGCGCTCGTCGAACTCGGCGAGTGCTTGCTCATTGGCCGAGGCGAGGCTCTGTGGGGTGCCGTCCCCATAACTGCGTGCGTGCCCGGCCGCAATGTCGGCCATCAGTTCATTGGCCTGCGCCAGATGCGCCGCCGCCTCTCCGACGCTCCACTCCGACCCGGGCACCGGAAGCCCCGTGTCGGCGCCCCGGCGCAGCAGCGCGGCGATGTCCCCGGCGGTCTCGCGAATGGCCGCAGCGAGCCCGTCGGGCAGTGCGCCCGGTACGTCCTGCCGGTCGGGCAGTGCGCCCCGTATGTCCTGCCCAGCCACCGGTTCCACGCCGTGCCACTCCTCGATCTCGTGCCCGCGCCCGTGCCTCTGCCCGTCCTTGGTCTCGTGCCCGTGCATGATGCCTGCGCCACCGGGCGCCCGTAGTCGTCGCGGCGTCGCTGACCACCGGGACCACCGGGACCACCGAGATCACCGAGATCACCGAGATCACAGGGACCACCGAGATCACAGGGACCACGGGATCACCGGGAGTACAGGAGACCAGGCAACGGAGGCTGCGACAAGACCTCGGGCTTCGCACCACGGCCTCTCGGTCGATTAATGCGGGCGCTCGTGATGCCAACGCTGACATGATCGACGGCGTGAAGGTACTTGCGGCCGGGGCGACAGGGACGGTCGGCAGCACCGTCGTCCGTAGGTTGGAGGCCTCTCATCAGGTGGTGAAGGCGTCGCGCGGCGGGCTGGTGACAGTGGATCTGGAGCCGGGCCGCCCGCTGCCTGTGGGGGGAGGACAGGGGCGGGGCGCCGCCGCGGTGGCGCCGTCAGCCTTCATCGCCGAGAGCAGGGTGGGCCCGCTCGGCCGCGGTCGCTCGGGCCCACCCCCCTTTTTTCAGATTCCGGCATTCCGGCAGTCCCGGTATGCCGGTATGTCGGTTCAGCCGTTGCAGGTCGTGAAGTCCGGGCTGGTCTGGGCCAGGTAGATGCTGGACCGGCCCTGCTCGTCACTCTTCAGCGGAACGGTGACGGTGTCCCTCGCCTGCCATGGGAACCCGCTCGCGTCGAAGGTCCACTGACCGGTCACCTTGGTCGCCAGCTCCGACAGCGCCACCCACCCGTACTGGTGCGACGGAACGGTGATCGTCAGGCTGTTGCCGAGATCTTCACGCACGTCATACGTGACCTGACCGGAAATGGTGAGGCTGACGCTGGTCTGCACGGGGCTCGCGGCACCTGTTCCGAGGCCGGAGGTGAACGACACTCCGAGCTGGCTCGACCAGCCGGTGGAGGTGTTGAGGGAGAACGTCCACGGCACCGGTGCCTCGGTGCCGTTGTACCAGACGGGGGAGACGCACTTCTTCGGCAGCGGCTCGGCCGGTGCCTGGGAGCCCTTGGTCCATGAACATGTGGAGCTGTCCTTCTGGCAGCGCTTCGACGCGTAGTCGACGGCGGCCTTGAGCGCCGCTTCGCCTGCGCCGCTCGGGATCTTCCACTGCTGGGCCTTGGTGCCGTTGCACCCATAGGTCTGCGTCCAGGCATCGTCGTACTGCGCGGCGTTGACCACATCAAGGCACTTGTTGTCCCCGGCGCTACGGATCATGAATGTGTCCGTGGCGCCGGTGATGGGCTGGAAGTACCAGCGCTGTGCGGAAGAGCCGGAGCAGGACTGCTGCTTGAGCGGGAACCCGGCCTCGATGCACTTGCCGGTGTCGCCGTTGACGAGGGCGAAGGACGAGTCGGACCCCTGAAAGCGGGCGTCCCACTTCTGGTGGTAGCCCGGCGCGGAGTTGGTGACGATGAAGACGCCGTCTCCGGTGTTGCCGTTCTGCACATCCAGGTTCCGGCCGCTGTTGACCGACGTGAACGTCAGGCAGGACAGGCCTGGGCAGGCGCCTGCGGCCCGCGCGACCCCGGCCTGGGCGACGACGAGGCCCAGCGTGATGCCGAGCGTGGCGATGAGAATGGTGAACGCTGTGGATAAGACCGTTGATCTGGGCGGCTTCATGCCAGTGCAACCCCTCTGTCCGACTGCGGTATGGGTGGTGCATTCCATCTTTGTTGACCGCACTATTGCTGCTACCACCGATTTTGAGTAGTGCGCCACCCTCGGGGCGGAAGGCGAAGCGGTTGAATGGCCTCAGCTCGACTGGACGTAATCGGGAGACCGGGCCGCCGTCCCAAGTGCATAGGAGAGTCGTAGCCGGACAGCCCTGAACCATCCCGGAAGGACACATGAGGGAGACTTGATGGGATCCGGAACCGATCGACCTGTCGCCCGATCCCGAGATATTCATCCGCGAGTTCGTCGGCTGACATGGACCCCCACCCGACCCCGGGGTTCGGCCCGCAACGGGAGTCTCCCCTCCGGCACCGGCAGCAAGTTCCGTGCCCATGACGCGAGTTCGGGCGGGCGCGGCGTTTTGGCTAATCTGCAGGAGTGACCATCGAGCTGACGCTGCTGACGCGTGTCGCCTACCACGGAGAGGAGGTCACCGCGCCCCGGCTCCGCGGCCTCCTCGCGCTGCTCGCGGGCGATCTGCGTACGGGCTGCAGCACCGAACGGCTGGTGGAAGGGCTGTGGCCGGACGCGTTGCCGGAGCGGCCGGGGAAGGCGGTGCAGGTCCTGGTGTCCAGGGCACGGGCGCGACTGGGCACCGGTGTCCTCGTCAGCACACCGAGGGGATACCGGCTCGCCCTCGACCACGATCAGGTCGACAGCTCCGCCCTGCTGCTGCACGCCGCCGCCGGCGCGGACCGTGCCAGGGCGGGGGACCATGCGGGGGCGCTGACCGCCGCCGAAGCCGGGCTCGCGCTGTGGGAGGGCGCCTCTGACGGGGACGTCGGCGCCGGCGACCCCGTAGCCGCGTTGCGCGCCGAGCGTGCCCCCGTCCGCGGCATGCTCGTGCGCGCGCGGGCGCTCGCGCTCGCCCGTCTGGGGCGGCACGCGGAGGCGGCCGGACCGCTGGCCCTCGCCGCCGCGGACCAGCCGCGCGACGAGGAGCTGCTTGCCGAGCTGCTGCGCGGCGAGGCGGCGACGGCGGGCCCGGCCACCGCGCTGACACGGTACGAGGCGTACCGCCGTGAGCTGCGCGACGAGCTCGGCACGGACCCGGGCGCCGGGCTCCAGGCCGTACAGCAGGAGCTGTTGCGCGGCGAGGCACCGGTGGTCAGGCACGGCGTGCCGCACGAGCCGAACCCGCTGCTGGGGCGGGACGACGACATGGCGGCGGTGGCGCGGCTGCTGCGCGCCTCCCGCGCGGTCACCGTCGTCGGCCCCGGCGGTCTCGGCAAGACCCGGCTCGCGTACGCCGTCAGCCGCCGGGCCGAGCAGCGCGTGGTATATGCCGTGCCGCTCGCCGGTGTCCTCGCGGACGAGGACGTGGCCGCGGAGGTGGCCGCCGCGCTCGGTGCGGGCGAGGGGCGGCACGGCGCCATGAGCCCTCACGCCCCGGCCGACCCGCTGACCGGCATCCGCGGTGCGCTCGGCGCCGGGCCCGCGCTGCTGGTGCTGGACAACTGCGAGCAGGTCATCCGGGGCGCCGCCGCCCTCGTACAGGACCTGGTCGCGTTCTCGAAGGACCTGCGGGTGCTCGTCACCAGCCGGGCCCCGCTGGGCCTCACCTCGGAGGCGGTGTACGCGCTGCCGGAGCTCGGCCTGGATACCTCGGTCGAGCTGTTCGCGCAGCGGGCCCGGGCCGCCCGGCCCGGTGTGGAGCTGCCGCCGGATGCGGTGGCCGCACTGTGCCGCCGGCTCGACGGGCTGCCGCTCGCCGTGGAGTTGGCCGCGGCGCGGGTGCGGGTGCTGTCGGTGCCGGAGATCGCCCGCCGCCTCGGCGACCGGTTCGCGCTGCTGCGCGGCGGGGCGCGTGATGCGCCGGAGCGCCATCGCACGCTGCACGCGGTCGTGGAGTGGAGCTGGAACCTGCTCGCCACGGACGCCAAAGCGGCGCTGCGCACGCTGTCCGTCTTCCCCGGCGGCTTCTCGGGCGAAGCGGCGGAGCAGGTGCTGGGCGGGGAGGCGCTGTTTCTGCTGGAGCAGGCTGTTGGTCAGTCGCTGCTCACCGCCGCCGACACGCCGGTCGGCGTGCGGTTCCGGATGCTGGAGACCGTACGGGAGTTCAGCACGGCCCGGCGGGCGGAGGCGGGCGGGGAAGAGGAGGCCGTCGGCCGATTCCTGACCTGGGCAAGGGACTTCGGGGTCGCGTACCACGACTGGGTTTTCGGCCCGGAACCGCGGGCCGCCTGGGAGCGGATCAGGGCCGAGCAGGACAACCTCGTGGCGGCCCATCGGTACGCCCTGGCCCGCGCGGATGGCCCCACCACGGCCGCTGTCACCGCCGTGCTCGCCGCCTTGTGGTCCACCGACTCCAACTACCCCCGCCTCGCCGCCCTCGCCGCCGATGCCGGCCCGCCGCTGTCGCACTACCGTCCCGAGCCCGAGTACGTCGAAGTGGCCCGCGCGGCAACGGTGTTGTGCATGGCGAGCCTGCTCATGGACTACGGCCCGCACGCCGGCGTCATCCGCCAGCTCGTCACCCTCCGGCGGCTGCCCCCGGCCCCGCCGGACACGCTGCTGCGCGCCATCGCTGTGGTGCTGAGCGCGGTCCCCGAGATGCTGCCTCCCGGCTACGAGGTGCTGCACAAGCTCTGCGACAGCGAGCAGCCGCTCGTCGCCGGCATCGCCGCATGCGTCGCCACCTACATCTGGGAGTACGAGCACGACCTCGACCGTGCGCTCGCCTCGGCCCGCCGGATGGCCATCGCTCTGGCACCGATCGACATCCCGTCCCTGCAGCTCGTGGGCCATTCCCGGCTGAGCGAGCTGTGCTTGAGGGCGGGGCAGGGCGAGGCCGCGTACCGGCACCTCAAGGCGGCGCTCGAAGTGCTGCCGCGGCTCGGCGACGCGCACGACTACATCGGCCTCCGCTCGGCCCTCGCCCTCGCCTGCCTGCAGCGCGGCGACTGCGACGAGGCCGAGCACTGGCTGCGGCAGGCCGAGGGCGACAACACCCCACGGCAGGAGACCTTCTACAGTCCCGACCTCGGCGTGCGCGCCGAGATCGCGCTCGCCCGCGGGCTGCCGGAGGCCGGACTCGGGCTGTGGCGCAGCGCCCTGGAACGGATGCCGAGGGAGGGCTCGATGCACAGCGGCGACCCCTGGCTCGACCCGTGGGCGCTGCAGATCCAGTCAGCGGTGGTGACGGCGCACGCGCACGCCGGCCGTCTTGAGCCTGTCGCGGAGCTGGTCGTCCGGTTGCGGCTGCGGCTGCGCATTCTGCTCTCCGGCCCGTCGCACTCGCCGCTGCAGCTCCCCGTGTTCGGGACGGTGCTGCACGCGCTCGGCATGGCGGGGCTCGCGTCCGGCGACGCCGCTGCCGTACGGATGATCGCGCTGGCCGAACGGCTGCGGGTGCTGCGCGAGTTCCAGCCGACGATGTCGGCGGCCCGTGCCCGGCAGGCGGCCGAGGACGCCGGCGGGGCGGCGTACGCCGAGGCGATCTCGGAGTACGCCGCCCTGGGGCGGGACGAGCTGCGGGAGGCAGCCCGCGCGCTTATTTCGGGTCGCGGTGGAACAGTGCCGTCGACCAGCCGTACCCGAGCGCGGCCAGCCCCAGACACCAGACGATCGTGATCCACCAGTTGTCGCCGATCTCGCTGCCGAGCAGCAGGCCGCGCAGCGTCTCGATGGCCGGTGTGAACGGCTGGTATGTGGCGATCGGCTGGAACCAGCCCGGCATCGCGTCGACCGGGACGAAGGCGCTGGAGAGGAACGGGAGGATGATCAGCGGCAGGGCGTTATTGCTGGCCGCCTCCGCGTTCGGACTCGCCAGGCCCATGCCGACGGCGATCCAGGTGAACGCCACGGCGACCAGCGCGAGCAGCCCGAACGCTGCCAGCCACTCCAGGGCGGTGGCGTGCGTGGACCGGAAGCCGATGGCCACGGCGACGACGCCGACGAGGACCACACTGATGACCGCCTGCAGCACGCTGCCGATCACATGCCCGATGAGCACCGACCCGCGGTGGATCGCCATCGTACGGAAGCGGTCGATGATGCCCTCGGTCATGTCCATGGAGACGGACACCGCGGTCCCTGCCGGGGTGGCGCCGATGGTCATCATCAGGATGCCCGGGACGAGATAGGTGAGGTACTCGGAGCGGTCGGCGCCGCCACCACCGATGCCCGCACTCATCACCTCGCCGAAGACATAGACGAAGAGCAGCAGCATGACGATCGGCGTCAGCAGGATGTTGAGGGTGAGCGACGGGTAGCGCCGTGCGTGCAGGAGGTTGCGGCGCAGCATCGTGGACGAGTCGCGTACGGCGGGGGAGAGGGGGCTCATCGGACGGCCTCCTCGGTCTCGTCGGGGACGCGGGCGCCGCTGGTCAGGGCGAAGAACACGTCGTCGAGGTCAGGGGTGTGCACGGTCAGCTCGTCCGCCTCGATACCGGCCGAGTCCAGCCGGTCGAGGAGGGCGCGCAGCTCGCGCTGGCTGCCGTCGCAGGGGATGCGCAGCGCGAGGGATGCGTCGTCGCGGGGCGCCTCGCGCAGCGCGACGGCGGCGGTCCGGTACGCGACCGGGTCGGCGAACCGCAGCCGCACGTGCCGGCCCGGGACGAGCCGCTTCAGCTCGTCGGCGCTCCCCTCGGCGGCGATCTTGCCGTCGCTCAGCACCGCGATGCGGTCGGCGAGCTCGTCGGCCTCCGCCAGATACTGGGTGGTGAGGAAAACGGTGACGCCGCCGGAGACCAGCTCACGGATGATTCCCCACATGGTGTGGCGGCTGCGTGGGTCGAGGCCGGTGGTGGGCTCGTCGAGGAAGATGATCCGCGGGTTGCCGACCAGCGTCATGGCGATGTCGAGGCGGCGCTTCATGCCGCCGGAGTAGGTGGCGGCGGGCTTCTTCGCGGCCTCCACCAGATCGAAGCGCGCCAGCAGCTCGCCGGCGGTGCGGCGGCCCTCGCGGCGGGAGAGGTGGTGCAGGTCCGCCATGAGGAGCATGTTCTCCTCGCCGGTGATCAGGCCGTCGACGGCGGAGAACTGCCCGGTGACGCCGATCGTGGCCCGCACGGCCTGTGGGTCGGTGGCCAGGTCGTGGCCGCCGACGCGCAGATCACCGGCGTCGGCGGTGACGAGGGTGGAGAGGATCTTGACGGCGGTGGTCTTGCCGGCGCCGTTCGGGCCGAGCAGCGAGAAGACGGTGCCGGCCGGCACCGCCAGGTCGATGCCGTCGAGGACCGTCTTGTCCCCATAGGCCTTGCGCAGCCCCTTGGCCGCGATGGCGAGTGAGCGCGAGGTCGGTGTCGTCATGCCGCAGAGAGTGCGGCAGGGTGCATTCAGCGCGGTTTCAGGAGGGTTTCAGCGCCCTGAAAGCAGGCTGCTTCGGACAGCCCGTAGGCCCATCGGGCCCTTCTGCGACGGGGTTACGTGCGGGCCGGCTGCCGGTTGGCTCACCGGCCCAGGCCGGCGGCCTTGAGGTCGCGTCGGGCGAGAACGTCCGCGCAGCGGTCGTCCATCTGCCGCAGTGCGTCGCGGCGGTCCCGCCGGGAGAGCCGGTCGAGATAGGTGTGCCCGAGGAGGTGATCGGTCTCGTGCTGCAGGCACCGGGCGAAGTACCCCATTCCCTCGATCACGAGGGGAGCGCCGTCCTTGTCGACGCCACGCACGACGGCACGATCGGTCCGCGGGACCGTCATGGCAGCACCGGGCACGGACAGGCACCCTTCGAAGTCGTCGACGAGCCGGCGGTGGCCGGCCTCGGGCTGGTCGAGCACGGGGTTGAGGATGTGGCCGACGTGCCGGACTCCGTCGTCGTCCGGGCAGTCGTACACGAACAGCCGCAGGTCGACCCCGACCTGATTGGCGGCCAGGCCGGCACCGTCGGCCACCCACATGGTCAGGAACATGTCGTCGATCAGCGCCGACAGCTCGGAGGTGCCGAACTCGGTCACCTCGCGGCATCGGCGGCTGAGGATTTCTTCACCCACCCTCGTGATCCGGCGTACCGAGCCCCGCCCGGCTTCCGGGGGCAGGGCCGGATAGGAACCCACCGGCACGCCCTGGACACGGACCCGCCGGTCGGTGGCGCGAGGCTGCTCGTGAGGAAGAGACATCGTGGGATTTCCTTCGTGTGGAGTCAAGGCGGCATCGACGAGTCGAAGTCGGCGCGGGATACGGCTGGTTGCGAAGTCCTTTGCAAAGTAGCAGACTTTGCAAAGTGACTGAAGAAGACGTCGACCGCCCGACCGGCCACCCCTCCACCGCCGGTGAGGAATTGCGCGAACACGAGGTCCGCACCGCCCTGCTCGACCTGCTCGCCGAGGTCGGCGTCGTCACGGCGACCGAAGCGGCCGCCCGGCTGGGCTACAGCTCCGGACTCTGCTCATTCCACCTACGGCAGCTCGCCCGCCACGGCCACATCGAAGAAGCCCCTCACCGGGGAGGCCGCGCACGTCCTTGGCGCCTGCGCCGCCCGGCTGCCGCGCCCGCCCCGTCCGCGGAGGATTTCGGCGCTCTCGCCCGCGGCCTGGAGGACGAGAGCTGGCAGCACTGGCTCGACCAGCGAGAACAGGCACCGGCCGAGTGGCGCCGCGATGAAGCGTTCAGTGCCGTCGCCTATCTGACACCCGAGGAGATGAACCGGATGGCAGCGGTGATCCGAGGCGCACTCGCCCCCTACCAGGACCGCGACCACCGTCCTCTGGCCCGCCCCGAGGGCGCCCGGCCGGTCGCTCTGATCACTCGGCTGTTCCCTCTGCTTCCCCACCAGGCGGACGACGCGGACGCCGCGGACGAGGACTGAGAAGCCGAGGCCCCTCCGCGGCCGGGCTCGTGGCCCGCACTGTTGCCCCGGCCCGGGACGGGCGGGCGTCGACTTCGGCTTCGACGTCAGAGCTGCTGGTCCAGGTGCACGGTCGTGGGGGAGAAGCCTGCGGGCCGGTAGAACTCACGAGCGTCCGCATTGAAGTGCCAGACGTCCGTGACGAGGCGTCGGCACCCTGCCGCGCGCCCCACTTCACGTAGGGCTTCGAGCAGCGCGGCCCCGACACCCCTACGGGCGGCTTCGGGGACCACGGCGATCTGATCCAGCGACACGATGAGCTCGGAGTGCGTCAGAGCGGTGCCGGGCCGGTCTTTGACCCGGGCGAGAGCGTATCCGAGGGCGGTGCCTTCCGCACCGTCGGCGAGGAGCACCGTGACGGAGGGATCGGCGATCCGAGCGCGGAAGAAGGCTTCGACGCCATCCCCCTCCGGAGAGTCGACGAACAGGTCGGGACGGTGCTGTGTGTGCAGGTCATGAACGATGTGGTTGAGGCCCGCGAGCAGGGCAACATCGCCTGCACAAGCGGTGCGAATCCGGATCACGTCGCCATCCTGGCCGGTGGCTGCTGCCGCTGCCACACATTTCGGGGCCCGGGCCGGCGCGCTTGGTGGCATCGGGTCTTCTGCCTGGGCGGCACCGGCCATCCGGCCACCTGGGTTATCCCTCCCGGCATCCTGCCGGGCCCGCCCACGCCTCGGCTCCGAATGCGCGACCTATCCGCCTCTTGCCCTACCCGGCCGCCTACGTTCCCGGTCCAGCCGTTTTCGTCCGCCCCGCGTGCCGGCGACGCCGTCATCCGTGTCTATCGACCTGTCACGAACACCAAGCATCCCTCCGACCCGGTGCCGTCCCCTCACCACCGGGGAGTCACGTCGGATGCCCGGGTGGGTCAGCGGTTGGCGAGCAGTGCGCGTCCGCTGAGTCCGTGATGTCACTCCCGTCGGGCGAGGCCCAAGTGCTCCTCGCCGCTGACGGGGTGGTGACATGCTGTGCCGTTCGGTGGCACTCTCGAATGCCGACTTGGACGGTGCGATCGACCGGATGGCGGGATTCGACGGCATGGTGCGGGCCTCGACGGCGATCACGTTGGAGAATCCGGTGCCGCTCCGGATCACTCCACTGGTGCGCCAGGCGTCGCGGCAGGCGCCGTATGGACCGCTGACCGCTGGAGGACCGGCCTTGAGGGAGGAACCGAGAAGTGACCTTCTGGGAGTACCTGGGCATCCGCTGCCAGCAGCTGCTGGTGGGCGCCTATCAGCACGTCGGCGCCGTCTTCCCGTGCGTGGTCGTCGCCACGGTGCTCGGGGTCTTGATCGGCGTCCTCACCTACCGCACCGAATGGGCGGAAAACCTCGCGATCACCATAACCGCAAGCATCCTCACCATCCCCTCCCTGGCTCTCCTCGGCCTGCTCGTCCCGGTCGTGGGCCTCGGCGTCGCGCCGGCCGTCATCGCGCTGACGCTGTACGGACTGCTGCCGGTGGTCCGTGACGCGGCCGTCGGGTTGCGCGGCGCCGCCCCGGCCCTAGGTCGTGCCCGCAAAGTCCCGTCGTTCGCCCGGAGGGCGGGGCTCGCGGCGTCTGGTGCACTGCGTTCGCTGCGCTCACTCCGTCTCGGCTCCTCACAGAGCCACCGGATGCCGAGCGCGCTCGCAAGGCGGAGGGTCGTCCTCGTAGTGGGTCTACGTGGACGATCCCGACAACGCAGCGAGCGTGCGTGCCTGGGGGCACCTCCCGGCGTTAGCTGGGGGAGCGTCGCGAGCCAGGCGGGACTTTGCGGACACGGCCTAGTCGTCCCAGTCCTGCCGTTCGACGCCGGCTACGTGCTGCTCGGACGGCTCACCATCTCACGGGGGATCCGTGGCTGACTCTGCCGAAACCGTCGAACCGACCTCCCCGACGTCCGGCGCCGCGGGCCCCGGTGGATCCACCCGGTCCGCCGGGCCCGACCGGCTGGCCGCCGTCAGCGCGACTATCTGGCTGGACCACCTCACCAAATGCCATCCGGACAGCCAAGCCCCGGCCGTGGAGGTCGTGACCCGGGACGAAGCGGCTGGCGCAACCGTGATCCTTGCCGGCAGGCATACGGACCGCGCTCGTGCTGAACGCCGGCACCGCGACGCCGGCCACCTTCGGCATAGGAGGAGGACTCGGGGGCCTGGTCTCCTCCAGGATCACCAACCAGCGCATGCCGGTGCTGGTGCTCGGCTCCGTACTGAAGGTCGCCAGGGCACTGATCATGGACTGGCTCGGGACGCTCGGCGAGTTGCTGCTACGCCCACACGGCCTGGAGGAGGACTGATGCGCCTGGCCCAGGTACGGACGGCCGTCGCGGGGGCGGGCGCCCTGCTGCTCGCCGTCGCAGGGCTGAGTGGCTGCGGGCTGACCAGCGGCAGCCCGCTGGCCGACTCGGTGCAGCCCGGCTCCATCGGGAAGGGACGACCGCTGGCAGGCGCCCAACTGACCGTGACCTCAAAGGAGTTCACCGAACAGATCATCCTGGGACAGATCATGGGGCTGGTCTTCAAAGCGGCCGGCGCGGAAGTCCTGGACCGGACGAACATCCAGGGCTCGATCGGTGCCCGCGAGGCGGTCAAGTCCGGTGCGGCGGACGGGATGTACGAGTACACCGGCACGGCCTGGATCACCTACCTCGGTCACACCAAGCGGGTCGTCAACCCGTACGAGCAGTGGGAGGCCGTACGCGAGGAGGACCGCCGCAACGGCGTCACCTGGCTGCCCGCCGCCCCGCTCAACAACACCTACGCGCTGGTCGCGAACCAGGCGAATGCACAGAAGTACCGGCTGCGCACACTCTCCGACGTGGCACGTCTGACGAAGAAGGAGCCGGGTGCGGCGACGATCTGCGGCGGAAGCGAGTTCTCGGTGCGCGAGGACGGCCTGCCCGGCGTGGCGAAGACGTACGGATTCGCCCTCCGGCGCGGGAACTTCAAAAAGATGGACGACGGCGTCGTCTATACCCAGGTCGCCGAGGGCTTGGCCTGCGCACTCGGCGTGGCGGCCACCACCGACGGCCGCATTCCCGAACTCAAGCTGAAGGTGCTGGAGGACGACCGGCACTTCTTCCCCAACTACAACGCGGCACCCGAGATGAACAGCGCCACGATGAGGAAGTACCCCGCCATCGCCGACCTCCTCGCCCCGATCACCAAGCGGCTGACGGGGGCGGAGGCCCAGCGGCTGAACGCCCGGGTGGACGTGGACGGAGAGGACCCGCACGAGGTGGCGAAGGACTGGCTGGTGCGGGAGGGCTTCATCCGGGAGGGCTGACAGACGGATCCGCGCGAGCGTACGACGAGCGGGAGGAGAGCCCCCTGCCGCTCGCGTCGACGCTGCCGTCCGGAGGGCTCAGCGTCCCGGGACAGCAAACAGCACACCTAGGGCGCGTCACTCGGATCATGGTGATGACAAACCCAGGCGGTTCGTTCGTCGCCGGGCCACCCGCGTGGCTGGTTGGAGATGCTCCGTCAGTTGCCATACGTGCGTCACCGGCAGCTGGATACTGAAGACCGGTCCGGAACTTGCAAGTGATCGCGTCGCTCACCTCCGAAGACCAGTACGACCGTCACGACCAGCTGTTCTCGACGAACCCGTAGCTCCCGGGGCGGGCGGCTGTCCCCCCGGAGTATGACGTGGGGGACAGTCGTGGCACTTCAGTGCAGTCCGTCTTTGGGTCCCTGTGGGGGAGGACGGTACTGACCTGTGCATTCGAGGATGGGGACGTTGAAGCCTCCGCCACTTGTCCAGCAGCCAGGAGTTCGCATGCCCCCCATGGCAGCCCTACAGGGTGCCCCGCCCTTCCCCGCTACCCCCTCAACCCGCCGTGCGGTCCCCGCCGATGCCATGGCCGCCATCTACCTCCTCGCGCCCTGGTTGCACTGACCGGCCACGACCCACGACCACGGCCGGTGTTGCGGAAACTCGTAGTCGGCCGCTGCATTCCCGCCGGATGATGCATCTGCCGGAGTGCACCCCAAGACCCGCCCATGACGGCAGGGTAAAGACGAAGCTTTTCGTCGACCAAGAGCTCTAGCCCTCTTGTCATCAAGGCCCGATCCCCTTGCCCGTAAATGGCGGCTGATGCACATGGCTGCCTCGCACACTCACAGGTATTTCCTTTTCTCATGAATGAAAAAAGCGCCCCGCACAGCCACGCCCGGACTCAGCGCTCGACCGAGGGCTGGGCTTTCTTGGTTGAATCGATACGAAATCATCGCACGGTCGGTTCCATCGCCCCCAGCAGCAAGTCGCTGGCCGACCTGCTGGCTGCCCCCTTGCGGGAACAGGCGCCACGGATATCGGAAGTTCTGGAAGTCGGAGCGGGTACCGGCTCGGTCACACGTGTCCTGCTTCCCCGGATGTCTCGGGGGAGCCGTCTGGACATCGTGGAAGCCAATGCCCATTTTGCCGCACACCTGCGTCGCCTGGTTCGCGGCTACCCGCATCTGCAGGAAAAGCAGGAGCAAGTACGCGTACATAACGTGTGTGTCGAACAGCTCACCACCGACCGCCGCTATGACGTGATCGTCTCCGGCCTGCCGTTCTCCAACTTCTCCCCCCGGCAGGTTGACGAGATCATGCATCACTACTTTCACCTGCTCCGTCCCGGGGGCACTCTCACCTACTTTTCCTATCGCGGCAGTCGCTTCGTCCGTACCTTTCTGACCTCCCGTCCGGAGGCCCGCCGCCAACGCGACGTCAAAGATCTGTTGAACCGGTATCACCACCGTTACGCGACCGGCTGTTGGACCGTATGGGGAAATCTGCCACCCGCGCAGGTGTGGCAACTTCGTCGCCCCCTCGAAGCGGTCGAAACCGCCGGTGTATTGACCACCGCCCAGCCGGGCATAGTGCGATGAATGACCTCCCCGGTCTGCTCGGTCAGATTCCGCCTGCGACCGCCTACACGGTGCTGGCCGCGGCAATCATTGCGGAGTCCGTTTTGCTGGTGGGTGCTTTCATCCCCACTCTCGCGCTCATGCTCACCGCGGGAGCCTTGGCCCGTGCCGGCAGCATGAATCTGTTGTGGGTCATCGTGGTCGCCGCAGGCGCTGTCGTGATCGGGGACGCGCTTGGCCATCGAACCGGCTACCTGCTGGGCAATCGCCTCCGTACTGGGAAAGTCGGCCGTCGCATTCCTGCCTCGGCGTGGCAGCGAGCCGAAACCCTCATGAACAAGCGCGCCGGCCAAACCCTCCTGGTCTTTCGTTTCGTGCCGGTGATGCGGACCCTCGCCCCACACCTGGCCGGCGTCGTTGGCCTGCCGTACCGTCATATCGCCCCGTACAGTGCGCTGGCCTCGGTCGCCTGGGCGAGCGCCGAAAGCGGCGCGGGCTACACGGCGGCCTTCTCTCTGCAGCACCTCTCCCCGTGATCGGAAGGCCATAGGTGTCAGAGCCGCCCGCCCCGGGGCCCTGTCCTGTTGCGACGGCCCGGTGCCGGAGGCCTTCGCGCCGACGAGCGCAGAGTGCACGGTGCCACTGCCCTGGTAAGCCGACTGGGAATCAGGGACGGCGAGGGAGTGAGTCAGACGGCGAGGGGCTGAGGCAGACGACGAGGGACTGAGGCAGACGACGAGGGACTGAGACGACAGCCCGATTCATGCCTCCGCAAATGCCGTGGCGCATACCCTCACGAGATGAACGCCTGCGAAAGCAACGCCCACCTGGAGTGGTGGGCCAACCCCTCGACCTGTCTGGCCCGCATACCCGTCAGGCTTACGCCCGTTCTCGGCGACACAGCCTGGAACGCCGTCGTTTCACCCGCGTTCGACGACGATGCCGCGGACAGCCTTCAACTCCTCATCGACGCCGGTCCGTTCTTCACCCTGCGCTTCGAAGACGACTCGACGACCGAGGTCGAAGCGGCCCACTCCGGAGATGTCCACTGCTTGCGGCTCAGTGCAGACCTGAGCGCCGGCTCAGGTGCTTGACGGTCGTTGCTCGCGCCGTTCGCCGGGATGTCAGGTCGCCCGATGCCGATGCCGATGCCGATCGCCGTTCTCCGGCAGGTGTTCCTCTGCCCAGACGATCTTGCCGTCGGTCGTGTAGCGAGTGCCCCAGCGGTGGGCCAGTTGCGCCACGAGGAAGAGGCCGCGGCCGTCTTCGTCGGTGGTCCGTGCGTGGCGCATGCGTGGTGAGCTGCTGCTGGCGTCGGAGACTTCGCAGATGAGGGCGTCCTGCCGGATCAGGCGCAGCCGGAGGTGTCCGTTGCCGTAGCGGATGGCGTTGGTCACGAGCTCGCTGACGATCAGCTCGAAGGTGAAGGTCAGGTCGTCCAGTCCCCAGGCGGCGAGACGGTCGGCGGTCAGGGAGCGGGCGTCCGCGACGACCGACGGGTGGGAGGCCAGGTTCCAGGTGGCCACTTGGTCCTCGTAGAGGGCGTGGGTGCGGGCCAGGAGCAGTGCGACGTCGTCGTCGGGACGGCCGGTGAGGACGTCGTTCAGGACGGTTCCGCAGAGTTCGTCGAGCTGGGCGCCGGGGGAGGCCAGCGCGGTACGCAGCCGGGAAAGACCCAGTCCCATGTCCTGGTCGCGCGTCTCTATCAGGCCGTCGGTGTACAGGGCGAGGACGCTGCCGTCGACGATGTCGACCTCGGCGGATTCGAAGGGCAGGGCACCCAGGCCGAGCGGAGGCCCGGCAGGCAGGTCGGGGAAGGTCACCGAGCCGTCCGGGGTGATGACGGCGGCGGGGGGATGGCCGGCGCGGGACATGGTGCACGTGCGGGTGACCGGGTCATATACGGCGTACAGGCAGGTGGCGCCGAGCGCGGCGGGGGTCAGTGACGGGTCGGCGGCCTGCTCCTCGTCGATCAGACGCAGTACCAGGTCGTCGAGGTGGGCCAGCAACTCGTCCGGAGGCAGGTCCATGTCCGCCAGGGTGCGGACGGTGGTGCGGAGCCGTCCCATGGTGGCCGCGGCGTCGATCCCGTGGCCCACGACGTCTCCGACGACCATGGCCACCCGGGCGCCGGACAGGGGTATCACGTCGCACCAGTCGCCGCCCGCGCCGTCGGAGGCATGGGCGGGCAGGTAGCGCCAGGCGACATCGAGGGTGCTGCCGCCGGTGAGACTGCGCGGGAGCAGGCTGCGCTGCAGGGCCAGGGCGGTGCTGTGCTGCCGGGTGTAGCGGCGGGCGTTGTCGATGCTCACCGCCGCGCGGGCCACGACCTCGTCCGCGAGCAGCAGGTCGTCCTGCTCGAAGGGGTCGCGCAGCTGCCAGCGGATGAATCTGACGACGCCCAGGACATCGCCGAGGGTGCGGATCGGGACGAGTATGAGGGAGCAGAAACCGAACTCCCGGATTTTCGCGGTCCGGGCCGGGTCGGTGGCGAACCAGCTGCTGGTAGACGCGCCCGGCATGGCCTCCAGGCGGGAGCGCCCGTCCTGCATGCACTGCATTTCGGGTGAGTCGGGATGGAAGCTGACGGCCTGCCCGGTCGCCGCGACCGACTCGGGAACACCTTCGTGGATCGACTGCTGGCCCGCACGTCGCAGCTGCGGCGCATGGAGGGGAGTCCCGGGACGCGGTGTGTCGCCGCGTATCACCGATTCCAGGAGGTCGACGGCGACGAAGTCGGCCAGTCGCGGCACGCTGATGTCGGCCAGGGTCTGCGCGGTGTGCATGACGTCCAAGGTGCTGCTGGTCTGTGCCCCGACCTCGTTCAGCAGGGCGAGCCGTTCCCGGGCCCGCCAGCGGTCGGTGACGTCGAGGACGATGAAGGAGACGCCCAGTACCCGGTTCGCGGCGTCGTGGAGCCGGAAGATGGAGAGTGAGTAGGCGTGCGGCCGGTGTGGATGCGCCTCGGTGCCGCCTCGCAGCAGGTGGTCGACCAGGGGCCGGCCGGTATCGAGCACCTCCCGCGTACGCGACTCGATCCCCTGGGCATCCAGCGTGAGGTCCAAGAGCGGCAGCACGTCCCGCAGCCGCTTGCCCAGCCGCTGGTCACGGGGGAGACCCCCGAGCTGTTCCAGAGCCTCGTTGACCCAGACGAAGCGCAGGTCCCGGTCCAGCACGGCCATACCCGCCGGGGAGAGGGCGAGGATCCGCTCCAGCATCGGCGGGTTCGCATGCCACCACTCGTCCCGCGGCCCCGGGCCACGGCCGGCTGCATCTGTGCTGTCGGAGGTATCGCTGTCGGAGGTTTCCATGTGCACTACACCGTCGTCTGTGGGAGCAGCACCTGACCCGCCCGGGCGCCCTGGGGCTTCCAGGTCGCGTCAGACGCTCCTGACTCCAGGGTCTCACCGGCCTGCGGAGTCGTCGCACTGTCGGCTGCTGCCGGCGTTCCGCGCCGGCGACCGGCGCCGGCATCCTGTGCCGGCGTCCTGCGCTCACCAGCGCCCGTGCGCCGGCGGGGGCCGCAGGGGTTCCCGGCCCTGGCCCGAGCCCGAGGCGCACCACGGGCACGGACCCGGCCCGCAGCAAGCCTCACGCCTCACGCCTTCCCGCCCCGGCGCCCGGCCCGCGGCAGCGTGAGCGTCGCGCCTGCCGTCAGTACGAGTCCGGCCGCCGCGAGCAGCATGCTCCACCGCATTCCGGCCAGGAACGTGTCCGCCCCCGCCAGCAGTGCTCCGAAGACCGCCACCGCGATCGCTCCGCCGACCTGGCGGCCGGTGTTGAGCACGGCGGATGCGGTGCCTGCCCGGTCCGCGGGTACCGCGTCGAGCAGCATGGCGGTCAATGCCGGCACGGCCAGTGCCCCGCCGAGGCCGACCGGCACCATCAGCGCCGCCACCGCCCACACGTCGGTGTGCGCACCGACCCCGAGCAGCGCCAGCAGCCCGGCCGTCCCGACCAGTTGTCCTGCCACCATCGGCACCCGCGGGCCGAACCGCGCCGCCAGCTTCGCCGAGGCCAGGTTCACCACCGCGACCAGGGCGGTTGGTAGAGGTGCGCCCCCGGCGTGTTGACGGACGGGTTCTGCCCGCGCAGCCCTGCGTCGCCCCACGCCATCCTGTGTCGCCCCACCTGGCCCCGGACCGTCACTGAGGGGCGAAGTCCGTTCCTCGAGAGACCTTCTCCCACACGGCGAGCTCGGCCCGCACCGAGTCCAGGTGCCCCACGAGAAAGTCCACCGCGTCGCCGCCGAGGGCGAGCCGCAGCGGGGTCTCCTCGGCATCCAGGGCCAGCCGGATCGCCGCTGCGGCCTTGGCCGGGTCCCCGGGCTGGGTGCCGTCGCCGTCCTGCAGCAGCTTCCGGGTGGCGCCGACCTTTTCCGCGTACGCGGGATGCTCCTGGGAGAAGTAGGCCGCGCCCTTGCCGAACAGGTTGGTGCGGAACGCGCCGGGCTCCACGATCAGCACCTTGATGCCGAACGGCGCCACCTCGTCGGCCAGGCCCTCCGACAGCTGCTCCAGCGCCGCCTTGGTCGCGCTGTACGCGGAGAACCCGGCGAAGGACAGCTGCCCGCCGAAACTGCTGATGTTCACGATCGATCCGCTGCCCCGCTCCCGCATCTGCGGCAGCAGCGCCCGCGTCAGCCGCGCCGGGCCGAAGACGTGCAGTTCGAACAGGTCGCGCAGCTCCCGGTCGGTGGTCTCCTCGAAGGCCCCGACCTGGGTGCGCCCGGCGTTGTTCACCAGCACGTCCACCCGGCCGTAGCGTGCCAGGACGTCAGCGGCCACCGCGTCGATCCGCTCGCCGTCGGTAACGTCCAGGCTGATGGCCTCCACCCGGTCGGGGTGCGCGGTGACCAGGTCGGCCAGTGCCTCGGTCCGCCGGGCCGTGCCGATCACCGTGTCACCGGCGGCGATCGCGGCCTCGGCGATGGCCCGCCCGAAACCGCTGCTCGCCCCGGTGACCAGCCAGACTTTGCCGTTCTCGGTCATCTCTTCGTCTCCTTGGCCAACTGCTGTGCGGGAGCTGCCCGCCGACAGCTCCCATCCTTCGCCGGGATTCGGGACCACGTCCAAGACCTGTTGTGATAGCCATGAGTTATGGATGTCCACGGGCGCGACCTGCGCTACTTCGCGGCAGTCGCCGAGGAGTTGAACTTCACCCGGGCAGCCGAGCGGCTGTTCGTCTCCCAGCCCGCGCTCAGCAAGCAGATAAGGATGCTGGAGAAGCAGGTCGGCGCGCGTCTGTTCCATCGGGACCGGCGGGTGGTGCGGTTGACCCTGGTGGGGGAGGCCCTGCTGCCGCACGTCCACGGGATGCTGGCCGCGTGGGAGGCAGCCGAGACGGCGGTGGAGGAGGCGAGGGCCGCCGAGCTGCACACCCTGGTGATCGGCATGTCCACCAGCCCGGGCCGCGGGCTGCTGCCCGCACTGCGCACCCGGCTGGTCTCCCGGCATCCGCACGCACGACCCGTCCTGCGACAGGTCAACTGGGCGGATCCCACCGCCGGGTTGGCGGACGGAACCAGCGATGTCGCCTTCGTCTGGCTGCCGCTGCCGGACGGCGACCGCTACCGGCATGCGGTGGTGGCTCAGGAGCCACGCCTTGTGGCACTGCCGCAGGGGCACCCCCTGGCGGCGCGGGCCGCAGCCGACGGCGAGGGGGAGGTGGACTTCACCGCTCTCCTCGACGAGCCGTTCCTCGCCCTCCCCTCCGAGGCCGGCCCGCTGCGGGACTACTGGCTGGCCCTGGACGCCCGGGAGGGGCGCCCACCGCTGATAGGCGGGGTGGTGGGCAGCGCCGAGGAGACCTACGAGGCGGTCGCCAACGGCCAGGGCGTGGCACTTCTGGCCACCGGCAACGCCCCGCTGGTCGTCCGGGACGGGGTGATCGCCGTGCCGGTCCGGGGCATCTCCCCCTCCCGCCTGGCGGTAGCCGCCCGCCGGGACGACGAGCGGCCCTTGGTGGTGGCCTACCTGGACGCCGCGGCAAAGGCGGGAGGCGCATCCTGAACGGAGCCGTCCCCGTAGCGCATGGAGTGAAGGTCCGGCGCACGTCGAGGGAAGTCAACTCTCGCCGTGGCTGCAAGGGATGATGACGTGGCGGGCTATTTGATGCCCTGCGCCCGGGCGTTGGCCAGCAACGCCTTCAGCCCGTTGAGGTCGTACCCGGTGAGGTGGCCCATGCTGGTGGCCGCCTTGTAGCCGCCGTTGGGGCTGCACATGATCGGCATGTTGCCGTAACTGGTGGCCACGCACTTGTAGTCGATCAGCTTGCCGGCCTTGTCAGCGGTGTTCGGGTGATCGAGGCCGAGTGCGTGCAGCGGCTCGTGGACCAGCGTGTTGCGCAGTATGTGCACCGGGATGGGGAAGCCGGTCCAGTACTCGGAGTCGATGGCGACGATGCCGCCGATGCCAACGCCCTTCGGGGGATTGGGGCAGGGCATGCCCTGACTGAATCCGGCACGACCCAACGGGCGGTACAGCTCGGTGATCTGCACGTGATACGCGGGCCCGCACTTGGCCGGGTTGACCGGCTCCACACCGCCGACCTTCAGGTGGACACCGGCCGCGTTGATCTGGGCGACGGCGGGGGCGAGGAGTGGGGTGTACCGCTTTCGCATCGTCTCGGTGGCGAAGGTGAGGGTGTACGTCTTGCTGGGGCTGAGGCTGGTAACACCGAGCTGGCTGGTGAGCTTCCAACCGACGCCGGACGTGGTGATCGTCGCCGCCTGGGTGGGGGAGGCGGTGAGAGCACAGGCGGTCAGCGCAACAACTGCGGAACTGGCAAGAATTCTGCGCATACGGATGCTCCTTATGTAGTTGTGGGGGGAATGTGGCGGTCCTTACGCGAGTCAGACTCACCAGGCGGCCTGGTAGTTGCACGCAACTGCACCGCTTACGCCGCCCTTTGATCAGCCGTGAGTCGTACCTCAGGTGGCGGCGTCGCTCACTCTCGGAGTTGGTGGTGCGTTGTCCTGTGCGCGGCATCAGGGAGCGCTGAGGGTCGCAGGGACTGAGTGCTGCCGTCGGCCTCTGAAATGGCAGCATGCCGTCTCATGACGGACGACGACGGCACCAGCAGGTTTCAGGAGGCCAGACGGGCCTCATCGTCAAGGTCCCGGATGCCGAACTGGTCGTCCGCGCATGGCGTGAACGGTTCGATCCATCCGCCCTGGCAGGAGTGCCAGCCCACATCACGGTGCCCTTTCCGTTCCTCGGCGAGAGTCGGATAGATGAAATTGTCTGCGCGGCTCTCGCTGACGTGCTCGGCAGCAACATGCCTTCGACCTGCGGTTTGAGAACTGCGGGCGGTTTCCGGGGGTGCTGTATCTCGCCCCTGAGCCAGAACTGGAGTTGCGGCGGCTCACATAGGTGATAGCTGATCACTGGCCCGGGACCCCTCCCTATGGCGGTCAGTTCACCGAGATCGTGCCCCACCTGACTGTCGCTGATGGTCAGGACGACGCAGTTCTGGATGAGATCGAGGCCGGCCTGCTCAGCAAACACCCCTTCACGTCCAGAGTCTCGTCAGTTGACCTCATGGTGCATGACGGCGCGAAGTGGCAGGAGGGGGACTCGTTCGCGCTCCTTGAATGAATAAGCCGTGGGCCATACTGGTCCGCCGCACGGGCGGCGGACCGCAGCCGGGAGCTTGTGTCCGCGGAGTTGGACCGAGCCGACGCCGCTCCTGCGGAATGTGTCGTCACCGGTCTGCGGTGCGGAGCAGGGGGAGGGGTCGCTCACGAGTTCTGTTTGAGGCGTATCGGACGATTCTCCCGCGGTATTTGCCTGCCCCGTTCGTGACCGGCGTTCTACCGTACGCATATGCCACGCTACCCAACGTGGTCAGACGAGGAGGAAATCTGTGTCATCGTCCTGCGACCCCAGCTACGCTCCCGCCGGCGATGTGGGGGCAGCGCTCATGGTGATCGACTCCCGGCTCAAAGCCATCTACGACGGCACGACTGAGACCGACCCCGAACAGCAGGAACTGATCGACCAGTTCACCGCCTCCCTGAGCCCCAAGGGAGCTGGTGACGTGTTGGACGGTGCGTGCACGCTCATCTACATGTTCATGAACTGGCTGCGGATGGCCTACGAGGACCACGACAAGGACGTCATCGAGTGCGTGGTGCCCCAACTCGTCGCCACGATGCGCATGATGCCCAGGAGCGTCCGTCCCGAGGCCATCCCCACCATGGCTGGGCTGGTCATCGCGGCAGGGACGGGCCTGAGCCCCAGCCTGTGGCGCAAGCAGTACGGAAAATGGACCGCGAAGGAGATGAACCCACTGGAGGCCACGGCCTTCCTGCTCGCCGAGCACATCAACCGGCTCACCGACGACCGGGACTTCGCCACCCGCATGATCGCCGAAGCTCTGTCCAACGCCATCCAGGACTGACATACCGCCAAAGGTTTCAGACCCCCCGTATGTCCCGGCGGGTCCCGTACTCCGGCCGGGAACGCCGTCGGTCCGGCGTTCCCACCGTCGGCCGGAGAGGGGAGCGTTGTGCTTGCCCTGCCGTGGGGTGTCGCGATGAGCATTCGCATTGGCCAGCCGCGGAGTTGTCTGGCATCGGAGACTCGTACGCACGGTCGCCCACCGCCGCCCCGTCTCGCCGCCGACGGTGATCTGTTCCCCGTGGCCGTGGCCGCGGGCGGTCGGGGCCTCCCCGTTCCATCCACTGCGCGAGGGCCGCCAAGCCGCGCGGGAACGCCGGCTTCTCCCTTGCCCTGGGTTGAGCTCGTTCGCGTGGCCTCGCCTCAAGCCGTCCATGATTCACACAAGGACAGCGTGGAATCGCACCGCCTGCGGCACGGTCACGTGTTGACCCGGAGGGTCAGCCCTTCATAGCCGCCCAGAACTCCTCGAAGGACATCTGGCGGTCGCCGTCGGTGTCGAGCGAGTCGATCAGCTCCTGGGCCTGCGCCTCGGTGATCTGCGCGCCTTCCAGCTCCGCCACGACCTTGCGGTATTCATCTGCGGTGACCAGGCCGTCGCCGTCGATGTCGTAGCGCTCGAAGACCTTCCGCGCCGCCGTCTCCATGATGTCTGCCATGTGTTCCGTCCTTCTACGATCTTTCGCTGACGGGCCCAGATTATCCGGCCGCGGAAGGCCTGCCGGAGCCGGTCCCTGCCGCGTGCTCCTGTCTACTCCGGGACCACATGGCGTGCTCGGCGGCGCCGCCGGCGGCGGGACAGTACATCTAGGGCGGGGGAGTGGCCAGCCGAATTCTGCAGGAGGCCCGGAGGCTGTGGTGGGGGCCGGCTGCTGCCGGTCCTGTTCGGCTTGGGCACGAACACTGGTGTGTGCCGGCGGCGCTGCGCTGGCACGGTCTCGTCCGAGGCCTCGACCGCGAGGATGCCCTGTGCCTCCTCGTAGAGCTGTTTTCGGGCGGCGGTCAGCTCCATGCTGCGGGTGGTCCGTACGAGCAGAGTGCACTCCAGGTCCCGCTTGAAGACCCTGACCTGACGGCTGAGAACCGTCTGGGTGATGTAGAGCTGTTCCGCCGCCCGGCCGAAGGGGCGGTGCTCGGACACCGCGACGAAGTAGGGGGAGCTTGCACAGGTCGAGATCCATGCCATCGAGGTATCAATGGCCAGGAAGAGGTATTGGACGCCGCAGGTGACGCGCGCCGAGACTCGAAACATGATCGTCATCACCACTCCCACCGGCCAGATCGGCAGCCGGCTCCTGGACATCCTGCTCAACGAGGCCCCCACTCGCGATGAAGAGCTGCGCGTCATCATGCGCGACCCCGGAAAACTCCCCGCCGCGGCCCGCGCCCGCGTCGATATCGTCACCGGCTCCCACGGCGATGCAGCGGTCGTTGACCGGGCCTTCACCGGCGCGGACGCCGTCTTCTGGCTCGTCCCGTCAAACTCGCGGGCACCGAGCCTGGACGCGGTGTACTCCGGGTTCACTCGCGCCGCCGCAGAGGCGTTCAAGACCCACGGCGTGGGACACGTCGTCGGCGTCTCGGCGCTCGGCCGCGGCACCCCGCTCGCCCACCGCGCCGGGCATGTCACAGCGTCGCTGGCCATGGACGACCTCATCGCGACTACAGGCGTGGCTTATCGGGCGCTCGCGAACCCGAGCTTCATGGACAACCTGCTATGGCAGGTGGCGCCGATCCGCGACCACGATGTGTTCACCGGCACCGTCACTGCTGACCGCAAAGCACCGACGGCTGCGACCCGGGACATCGCCGCGGCCGCCGCCGACCTGCTACTCGACCGTACGTGGACGGGCACGGGCGAGGTCCCGGTGCTGGGCCCCGAGGACCTTTCGGCGAACGACATGGCGCGCACCATCTCCGACGTGCTCGGCCGTCCGGTCCGCTACGAGCGGCAGTCGCTCGACGACTTCCGCAACGCACTCACCGGACACGGAACCGGGAACGCGATCGTCGAAGGTTACGTGGACATGATGCGTGCCAAGGACGACGGCCTCGACGACGGCGTGCAGCGCACCCCTGGGACCGCGAGCCCGACAACCTTCCGCGAATGGTGTGAAGAGGTCCTGAAGCCGGCGGTCCTGGCATGAGACCAAGACCGCACGCCTCGTAGGGGCGTCCCGCCCCTTCGGGCCCGGCCTCGCCACCGAGTACACGCACCGCGGCCCGCCTCCGGCAGCGCCGGGTCGTCGATCGCGGCGGTGGGGAGGACGGGCCGCTTCGCGCACCGGCGGGCGGGCGGGGCCGGTCCGCGCCGGTTCGGCAACGAGCATCCATCCCCATGTCGTCAACGAGATCCGGTAAATCCGCGTGGAGGACTTCGCGACGCCCGCGCCGCTGAGTGCCGCTCGACCGCCGCGGTGTACGACGACGGCGGGGGACAGGGGCCCCACCCGGCGCGGCAGCCAAAGCGCGCACCCGCTCCCGAGTTCGGTCTCTGGTCTGATCGACACGCCCGCTCTTCCAGCGCAGCCAGCAGTAAATGCGCATACTCCGCCTGCCTGCTGCCAGACCCTTATTGCTCCGGATGAATCCAGGTCCGGGCGAGTTCCGCGACCCAGGCGGTCGCCGCGTCGGGAGCGGGCGGGGGCGCGCCGACGACGACGAGTTCGGTGACGCTCGCCGCACCGAGTGCGGGCAGGTGCTCGGGGAGGCCGTCGCTCAGCGCGACGGCGACCGTGAGCTCGTCAAAAGCGCGACCGTGGCGGGCGCACTCATCGGCGAGAACCGCGAGGTGTGCCGGGACGTCGGCCACCGGGACGTTGAAGCCGTACCAGCCATCGGCGAGCGTGGCCGCGCGGCGCAAGGCGGCGTTGCTGTTGCCGCCGACCACGACCGGGAGCCGGCCGCCGCGCAGTGGCTTCGGGTTGACCCGGATCGCCTCGAAGCGGATGAACTCCCCTGCGAAGGAGGCCGGGTCCTCGGACCACAGGGCGCGCATCGCGGCCAGGTACTCTTCGGTGCGTCGCCCGCGCTGGGCGAAGGGGACTCCCAGCGCTGCGAATTCCTCGGCCGACCAGCCGACCCCGACCCCGAGGCTGAACCGCCCGGCGCACAGCACGTCGAGTGTGGCCGCCTGTTTGGCGACGAGGACAGGGTGGTGCTCGGGCAGCAGGAGTACGCCGGAGGCGAGCTCGATCCGGCTGGTGACCGCCGCCGCGAAGGCCAGGGCGAGCAGCGGGTCCAGCCAGTCCGCGTCCGCTGGCACGGCGATCCGGCCGTCCGCGGAGTAGGGGTAGCGCGAGGCGGGCGTGTCCACGAGCACCACGTGCTCGCCACACCACAGCCGCGCGAAGCCGTATGCCTCCGCGGCTGTGGCCACGGCACGGATCACCTCGGGACGGGCACCGTCACCGATACCGAGCGCATGCAACCCCACTCGCATTCTCCACCTCCGGGCAGCACCATAAGCGCGAAGCGCGGACGCGCCCGGGCGACATGGCGCGCTGCCCGAAAGGACGGGTGAGGTCGCTCACGAGGCGGTTGAACGCCCCGCACCCGGGCGGTGGTGCCGGGCCTGGGCGAGGGTGCCGCCGGCGAGCAGGGACTCGTGATCGGGGTGGGCGAAGATGCCCAGGAGAGACTGGCGGGGAGCAGCGGGGAGCAGCGGGGAGCAGCGGGGAGTGGTGGGTCCGCGGTGGGTCCGCGGTGGTGGTGCCTTCCCGTCGAACGCGGTGGTGGGTGGCCGCCGGGCTAACCGCGGCCGGGCCTTCCGTAGGGCTGGAAGTGGGCGGGCGGGTGGTCCAGCGGGAGGGCAGGTTGCCAGGCTGTCAGGCACTGGGCGCTCGGTACGAACAGTGGTTGGGGCAGCGCGGAAAGGGGCCAGAACCGCCAGGATCCGATGGCCTCCTCGCGCTGTTGAGGGACGCCGGACCACCGGGTGATCCGGACGGGCACCGTCAGCCGTACGACGCCGCCCACCCGGTCAAGGAGGGTGCCCAGTACCTGCGCGTCCTCGGGATCGGCCACCAGGCCGGCCTCTTCGTGGAGCTCACGGACCGCAGTCTCGGCGAAGGTTTCGCCTGGCTCGACGGTCCCGCCGGCCAGCTCCCACGTACGGCGCCGATGCCGGCCGAGCAGGACACCGTCCGGGCCGTGCACGATCACGCCGACCCCCAGCGCGGTGTTCGGCGGGGGCGGTGCGCTGGTGCGGGGGCGGCTCGGCACGCGCTCCGGGCGGCGGGCCGTGTACAGCCGGTAGGAGACGCGGTTGTCCGGCTTCGGGGAGTCGATCGCGGTGACCTCCTCCAGGGTGAGGCCGTGCTGGACCAACAGGTCCTCCCACAGTTGCGGCGTGAGGACCCACATGCTCACGGGGTGATCCTCGGTGGTACCGGGCAACCGCAGGATCTCGGGGCGCGGGGTCATCTCGGCCGAGGGTCCGGTGCCGTGGGAGTTGGTGTGCAGCGCGGAGAAGAGCAGGCGCCCGCCCGGTTTGAGGCCGTTGGCGAGGGCGGGCAGGAGCCGGTCGGGGTCCAGGAACGGCACCGAGCCGACGGAGTAGATCAGGTCGTACGGGTCGGCCGCCTGCAGGTGGGCCACGGCGTCGGCGCACACCAGGTGCAGGCCACGGGTGTCCGGGTAGCGGGTGAGGGCTCGCTGGTGCTGGGCGGGGGAGGCGTCCACGGCGGTGACCTCGGCGCCCAGGCCGGCCAGCTTCGCGGCGTGCCGGCCCAGGCCACTGCCGAGGTCGAGGACACGCAGTCCCGCCACCTCACCCAGGGCGTTGATGCCGGGGCCGGTGTCCGGGATTCCCCAGTCCCACCGGTCCAGCTCAGGCAGTTCAAGTCCCCTGGTCAGCTGGTGTGTGCCGTAGGTGTTCCAGATCTCGACGGTGTCCTTCTCGGTGGTCACCAATTCCTCCATCGAAAAGCGGAGCGGTCAGGGGCGCAGGGCGTAGCAGCGGAGCACGTCGAGGTCGGCGGTCCGGACGGATGACCAGCCCGAGGTGACGGCCTTGGCCTCGGCGGGGTGGAGCAGTCGATGCCGGTGGTGCGGTAACCCAGCTCGTGGCGGAGGTGACGGGCCAGGGTGCCGTCGCCGCATCCGACGTCGAGGTCCGGGCGCCCGCGCCCGGGAGCGAGACGTTCGTCCATCAGCCGCGTCTCGTGGCCGTCGAGCTGCCGGTACCGGCGGCCCTCGGCCCACAGCGGTTCCCAGTAGGCGGTGGTCGCGGTCGTGGTCATGAGGATCCTTCACGGGCGGGCGGCACGGCGGGGCGCGCGGGCGGGGCGGGCATGTCCCGCACAGCACGGACAGGGGAGGCGAGCAGGAGGACAACGGGGACGACCTGGAGGACCGCCCCGAAAGCGAGGGTGCTGTGGACCCCGACGTACAGGACCAGGGCGCCGGCGGCTGCGGCGGCGAGGGGGCGGACGCCGGCGGTCACCGTGGTGCTCGCGGCCTGCATGCGGCCCTGGAAGCGGGGCTCGCACAGGATCTGCCTGAGAGTCCGCTGGCTCGTCCCGGAGGCCGTGGCCCAGAACAGCTGAACGGCCAGCGCCGAAGCAAGGGCGATCTGCCAGCGGAGACCGGGCCCGGCGAGCAGGAGGGGCACCTGTGCCGGCGGGCTGACCGCGAACCCGATGGTGATCGTCGGCCCGACGCCGATACGGGAGACGATCCTCGGCGCGAGGAGCGCCCCGGCCAGGCTGCCGATGCCGCCGAGTCCCATGATCACGCCGAACGCCGTCGGGGACACGCGCAGTTCGGCGAGCAGGTAATACGCCCAGTACGTATTCATGATCGCCAGACCGAAGCTGAGCGTGGACAGCGCCGCGATCACCGTGCGGATCGTCGGCTGCCCCACCACGTAACGCAGGCCCTCACCGATGTCCCGCGCGAGGCCGTGGCGGCTCTCGGGCGGCACGACGACCGGCTCGGGGGTGCGGATGCGCCACACGAGAAGGGCCGAGACGAGGTAGGACAGGACATCGGCGAGGACCGAGCGGGCGGCGCCGATGGCACCGACCAGCGCAGCGCCCGCGTTGCTGCCCGCGCTGTCGGCCACCGAAGAGGCCGCGCCGAGCCTGGAGTTCGCGCGCTGCAGTTGGTGAGTTTCGACGAGTACGGGCAAGTAGCTGATGGCCGCCGCATCGTGCACGATCTTGACGGCCCCCAGGACGACGGCGATCACGTACAGCTGGCCGATGCTGAGCATCCCGGCGAAGGCGGCGGCCGGGATGGTCGCGAGGACTCCGGCCGCGGTGAGGTCCGCGGCGATCATCTGCGGGCGCCTGGGATACCGGTCCGAAAGCGCGCCGGCCGGGAGCGCCACGACCGCGTTCGGTAGCTGTCCGAGGAAGGCGAGTGCGGCGATCTGGGTGGTGGAGGCGTGGAGCTCCAGCACGGCCAGCGTAGGAAGGGCGACGGTGCTGACCGCCGATCCGGACAGGCTCGCGCACTCGCTGCCGACGAGGCGGCGCAG
The DNA here is from genome assembly GCF_040643995.1 of Streptomyces sp. NPDC047049. Classification (NCBI taxonomy): domain Bacteria; kingdom Bacillati; phylum Actinomycetota; class Actinomycetes; order Kitasatosporales; family Streptomycetaceae; genus Streptomyces; species Streptomyces sp. NPDC047049. The sequence goes on from NZ_JBEYVM010000004.1 coordinate 639,358, forward strand.
ATCCGGGGAGGCGCGCTTCGGGGCCTTGGCCGTCTGGACGAAGTCCGTCATCCAGCCTCACCACCCAGCCGGGCGATCCGGTCCAGGACGGCTGGGATCTTCCCGCGCATGCGCCGGAAGGACACTTCGGCGAGCGGATTGACGGAGTGTGGCCCGCTGTGGCTGATCTCCGCTGGTGGCGGCGGAGGAGGAGGCGCAGAGGTCTGTTGTTCGTTCGTGGCGGCCGTGGTCAACGTGGGCCCCCTTGACGGTCGTCCAACGTGGTCGTGAGGTTCAACGACCTGGCCGGGACATCGAACACATGTGTTTCGGTCGGTCCCGGAACCCCGAGATAGAGCGGGTGGGGGCGTGTGGAGGATGCATGCATCCGCCTGCTGCAACAGGTGTGCGGAGACGGGTGGTTGGCCGAAACGCCGCCAGGCGGCCGGGCGAACCGGAGGAGGTCGCCGAGGCGATCGACTGGCTGCTGTCACCCGCCGCGTCCTACGTCAACGGGGCCACCCTCACCGTCGATGGCGGGGTGGCCACGGTCGGCGTCGGCGGCGCAGCCTTCGACCACCGGATCGAGCCGCGCACCCCGCGCCCGTAGCGGATCACCGGACAAGTCCGTCCCGCAGGGCCCGTGGCGGGGCTGGAACTCATGGCGGGGCCAGGGCCCAGGAAAGGTTGTAGGGGGCATCGCGCCGCCCCCGACGTTTGCCGGTAGCGGCGGGCTGCTGGTCGCTGGTTCGCTCCGGCTCTGCCCGATCCGGCAGCTTGACGAGCGGCGAGGCGGTGCACGCCTGGCTCCGGAGGCATCCCGGCGGGGCGGTGGTCGGCGAGGTGTCGTTTTCCTCGGCGAGGTGCCGGCTGTGTGGGGACTCCTCGCAGGAGTCTCGGCCATGGGCGGTCACCGCTGAGCAGTGGTACTCGCCCCGTCGAGTGCTTCCCGGATGAGGTCCGCGTGTCCGGCATGCTGGGCTGTCTCCCTGATCAGGTGCAGCAGGATCCGGCGTGCGGACCAGTGGACGGTTTCTGGCGGGGACCACGGAGTTTTGGGTAGGGGCACACTCAAGTTCCTCAAACGCGCTCCCGGCAGGCCGAGCAGATGGTTCGGCCTGCCGGCCACCTCGCTCTCGGCTGCGCGGGCGGCGGCTTTTAACAGGCAGTTCTTGCCGGTGGTGAACGTGGCTACCAAGGCCTGCAGGACGCCAACTGACCCCCGTGGAAGCGCATCCAGCCGGAGAAGCGCGGTCCGTGGCCGAGAAGCGGCGTCGGCCCGGTGACGAAATGAACGTCAAACTTAGGTGAGGCTAGCCTTATCTGGTGCAGGGGGTGTCGCGGAACACGATCAAGGAGTGCGCATGGGAAACCTCAGCGGAAAGGTCGCACTGGTCACCGGCAGCAGCCGGGGCATCGGGCGAGGCATCGCCGAACGCCTGGCCCGGGACGGCGCCCTGGTCGCCGTGCATTACGGCAGTAACGAGGCGGCGGCCGAGGAGACCGCCGCAGCCATCGCCGAGGCCGGCGGCCGGGCCTTCCTCGTGGGCGCCCAACTGGGCGTTCCTGGCGACGTGGACACGCTCATGGCCGGCCTGGAGGCCGGACTGCGCGCACACGGAGAACCGGCGGTCGACATCCTCGTGCACAACGCGGGGCTCAACCTCATGGGGCGACCGATCGAAGTTCTCACCCCTGAGGAGTTCGACCAGATGGTGGCGGTCAACATCAAGGCGCCGTTCTTCCTCACCCAGCGGCTGCTGCCACGACTGCGCGACGGTGGCCGGATCATCAACATCTCGTCCGTCTCCACCCGTATCGCCTCCGCCCACGGCATCGGCTATCCGCTCACCAAGGGCGCGCTCGAAGTCTTCAGCCACACCCTGGCCAAGCACCTCGGCCCCCGCGCCATCACCGTGAATTCCGTCATCGTCGGATTCACCCGCACCGACATGACCGCCGCGGCGCTGGCCGACCCCGCGAACCTTGAGCGCAACATCAACCTGACCGCCCTCGGACGGATCGGCCAGATTCCGGATATCGCCGACGCGGTCGCCTTCCTGGCCTCCGATGACGCTCGCTGGATCACCGGCGCCAAGATCGACGTCACCGGCGGCGTCAACCTGTAGCGACCACAAGGTGAAGGCCGCACCCGAGGTCAGGGAAGACTTCGGATGAGTGGTCACGCGCGGTGGGCCGTTCGACAGGAAGCAGTAACCCGCCGAGCCCCGATGGGCTTCGTTCACGTCACACTGCAGCCGTATGGCTACCTGTGCTCGTAAGAAGAGGGCAGTCGTGCGAGTGGTGGGGATCAGTGGGCCTTGTCAGCCGGCCGATGGGGTGAGGCTGGTGCGGTCGAACGGGCCACCGTGCGCGGCGGCATACGCGATGGCGTCGTTGACAGCATCGAGGCCGAACGACCGGACTCGTTCGGGGGCGAGATCCAGAGTGCTCGAGGTGAGGAGTCGGATGATGCCGACATTGGCTGTGCGCGGGTACATCCACTGCCCGCGCACGGTGATCGAGTTGCGCATGATCCATGGGTACGGGAGTGCGAGGTCGTCGCCACCGAGCATGCCGACGCCGCCCATGAGGACGACGCGGCCGTACTCGCGCACGGTCATGGCCGCCGCGCGCGTCGCCGAGCTGGGTGAGCTCGGCGGGGGCAAGTCGAAACTCCTCGCCCCCGCGGCCGCGCATAACGGCCGCCCGGCGAGGTAGGCCTCGGCTGTCGCACGGATACAGGAGCGAGAAGGAACATTGGCGTCACCTCTCGGTCGATGGGCAGTGGCAAGGCGGACTACTGATCAGCAAGCCGGCGCGGCAGAGCGCGATGTCACACGAGGTCCTCCTCGACGGGTGTCGAGGGGCGGCGGGCAGCAGGCAGCGCTGTGGCCGCTGTGGCGGAGAGCCCGAACTGAGCTGCTTGAGCGATGTACATGCCGCGGTAAACGCCGTCCTGGTGCGCCATGAGTTCGGGGTGCGTGCCCTCTTCGACGACGCGTCCCTGTTCGAGGACGTAGATCCGGTCGGCGTTCGCGGTCGCGGCGAGGCGGTGGGTCACAAGGACGACGGCGTGGCCCTGCCCGGCGAGGGACCACAGGCCTTCGAACGCGGCGATCTCCGCGTGCGGGTCGAGAGCGGAGGTGGGCTCGTCGACGAGCAGGAACGGCGCCCGGCGGTACAAACTCCGAGCGGTGCCGACCTTTTGCCACTGGCCGCCGGAGAGCTGGACTCCGCGCTCGTAGCCTTTGAAGACGATCGAGTCCCATCCGTGGGGGAGGCTTTCGATGAGCGGGAGCACGTGGGCGTCCTGCGCCGCCTCACGGATCCGGCCCATGTCACGGGGGCGGTCGCCGGCGCCGATCGCCACGTTCGCGGCCGCGGTCATCTCCCACCGCGGGAAGTCCTGCGCGAGGAGTCCCACCGAGGCGAAGATGTCGCAGCGGCGCGCCTCGCGCAGTTCGAGCCGGGCGCCGTCGTCGCTCTCCCACCACACCTGCCCCTCGGCGGGGAGCAGCAGGCCGGCCAGTACCTTCGTGAGGGTCGTCTTGCCGGAGCCGTTCGCCCCCACCAGGGCCGTCACCTCGCCCCGGCACACTGTCACGCTCGCCCCCTTCAGCGCGGGGCTGCCGGCCCCTGGATAGGTGAACGAGACATCCTGCACGCGCACGCGGTCCACGGCGGGCGGCAGTGCTGTGCCTGCCGGCGGGATCGCGTGTTCCGCGGCCACCTCGATGGCGGTTTCGGTGTCCGTGAGGAACAGCAACTCCTCGTAGAGCCGGTTGACTTGCTGGACGAGCGAGGTCAGGCGGGCAGTGGAGGTGCGGATGGCGATGACGGCTGTCCCGCCTACGGCGAGCGGCAGGCCGCCGCTCGTCAGCAGCCACCACAGCAGCCCGTAGCAGGACAGCGAGGCAAGACCGGCGAATGCGCCGGCGACCAGGTCGGTGGCCGCTTGCGCTCGGGCCAGCCTGCGCTGTTCGGCCTCCGTCTGACGGGACATCTCCTCGTATCCGGCCAGCAGTTTCCTCCCGGCCGCGTGCACGCGGATCTCTCCGGCGGCATGGGGGCGCGTCAGGTATGCCAGCAGCGAGGCGATGGCTCGCCGGTGATCGACCCAGTGCCGGCGCGAGACGTACTCGCGGCGAGCTGAGCGCACGGCGCCCCAGCCTTTGGGCAGGGCGATTGCCAGCAACATCGGCAACAGCGTCCAGTGCAGTGCCGCCAGGACGACCGCGGCGGCGATCATGGCGATGAGCACGTTGCCCACGCCCACCGACAGCCGCAGCATGCTCCGCGCCGAATCCGTCCCGAACTTCCCTGCCTCCAGTTGCCGTTGCACCTCCGGCCGCTCGGTAGCCTCCAGCTCGACGCCGGTCACCGCCGCGTAGTACCGGCCGGACACCGCCCGCTCCACCTGAGGCTCCAGCCGGCCCGACATCGCCGTGGACCATGCCGACAGCAGCGCCGCCACCACTGCGGTTGCCCCCAGCACGAGCAGGGACGGCAGGGCGTCGCGCAGCTTGTCCCCGGTCGGGCCGTTCGCGAACAGCTCGGTGAGGGCGCCGTTGACCGCGACCAGCCCCCAGGCGGACGTCACTCCCTGCCCGAGCTGAGCCACGACCACCCCGGCCAGCGCCCGCCGGTCCGCTTGCCGGCCGGTGCGCAGCACCATGCCCATCATGCGTGGCAGGGCAGCCGCCATGTGCGCGAACGACAGCCGGGTCAGCGGGCCCTCGTGCTGTACGTAGGCCTGGTCGTAGCGGAGCCGGCCGCCATACAGCTCGCGTTCCGCATCCGAGACTTCCGCATCCGTGTCCTTGGCTCCTTTAGGCGGCTCGTTGGCCGGTCCGGGTTTCGTCAACATGACTCCCTGGGGGTGGTGACGGTGTTGCCGGGCTCAACGAGGTGCCCGCTGCTTTCGAACACATGTTTTTCGGTCGGTCTGGGGATGCGTGGATGGTCGGTCGCTTGAAGGTGTGCGGTGCCTGGAGTGTTGTCCCGCAAGGGCGGCCCGGGTGAACGAGGTTGGCCGAAACACGGTGTTTCCGTTGGTCGTGCGCTGGCGTCCCGCCGAGGCCCAGGTGGCGATGGGGTGGGCAGGGGCCAGGCTTTTCTGTCGTCCTGAAACGCCTCAGGTTCGCGCTTCGCAACCCCTTTTGAGGCCCTGGCGTCCCACTCCCTGACGGACAGCTGTCGATCACGCGGGAGGGCACGTGGCGAAGAAGGACCGGACCGCGGACGCGGCGGGGGAGAAGGACCGTGAAAAGTGGATGGCGCGCTTCCAGGTGCGGCTTGCTGTGCAGCCGGGTGTGGACCGGGCGGTCGTGCTCCAGGCGGTCAAGGACGTCACGGCGCACTGCGCGCATACGGGGGAGGACCCGCGTGCTGCCTTCGGCGATCCGGACGCCTGTGCCGTGCAGGCGGCCGCGGTCCTGGTGCCGGCGGACCGGGCGGCGCGCGCGAGGCGGCACGACGCCGTGGTGGACGCGCTCGGCTCCGTGCTGAAGAGGGCAGGGGAGGTGGCCGGTCTGTGACCGGTTGAAGCGACGCCCGTCATGGCCCGGCACACCGGTTCTGACAGGAATTTGTCCGTCGGGGCCCCGAGCGGCTGAGGCGGTTGGCGGAGCGCCGGAGCCGGTGGCAGCGATAGGGGCTGTGCGTACTGCTGCTGACAATGGGCAACGTGCTCATCGCCATGGCAGCATGCCGCGCCGGTGACCACCAGGGTGCTCTGCCCGGTCGGCGAACAGGTGACGCTTACCGTGCTTCGGCGCGGTGCTGCGATGAGCGATTGGTCGGCGTTGGGTGGCACCGCCAGAAGCACACCGCAAAGGAACTGTCCCCCTCAGGGAGAGACCCTGCGAGAACTGACCGCCGAAGACACCCAGGCCCTCACCCGCACTGGCACCGCCGACCGGCACGCCGAAGACGGAACCGCCGCGGCGTACACACTCGATGGGCAGCCAGACGGTGCCGAGCGGCTGCCTGGTCGCTTTGCACAGACCAGGCAGCGGCCGCGGTAGGAGGCTTGCGCGCCGGGTGGGCGGGCACGGTCAGGTCCGCGCATGTTCGGGTCAGTTGCTGGTGATGGAGGGGACGGCCGTGGGTGGGGGGCGGCTGTCGAAGAGGAAGAGCTGACCTGGGTCGTCTGAGCTGCAGGAAAGCTGGACCACGGGGGTCCATTCCGTCGGTGAGCTCCTGGGGACCGAGGCGCAGGTGCCGGTGTGGGCGGGGACAAGGCGGTAGCGGGCGCGGCCGGCGGGCTGGAGCTGAAAACGTTCGGCGCTTCCGCGGTGTCCGCAGTAGTCGTCCATCAGTTGCGCACCTGCGCGTGTGCTCCCGGCAGCCACGCCGAGGCAGCCGTAGCCGAAGACCGGGTGGAGGGAGCGGATCCGGTATACGCCGCCTTCGACCGGCTCCACGGAGTAGACCGGGACAGCTTTTGCGCAGGTGGCCTGGTAGACGCGGCCGCCGCCCTCCCCCTCCCGTTCGGACAGGCAGAGCGACGAGGCGGCGGACCGGATGCGGTAGACGCCCGGCCGGGGACCGGACAGCGCAGGGCGGGGTGTGGCGGAGGGGGAAGCCGCACCGGCGACATCTGCCGGGGCTGCTTCGTCCCCGGTGAGGCGCATGAGCGCCAGGGAGCCGCCGACCACGGCCAGCAGCGCCAAGGAGGCACCGCCGATGAGACGACCGCGTGCCGACCGTCTCGGGCCCGTACCCTTCCCCTCTTCGGGGGACGGTTCCCTCTCGTGAGGGTGGCTTGCGTCCGTGTCGCCCACCACCGCGGCGTCCTCGAGGGCGGTGGCGTGAGGTTCGCCGCGGGTCAGGTCGCGGCGGGCGGCCAGCCAGCGTTCGACGTCTTCAGGAGAGCCACCGCAGGCGCGGACGAATGCCTCCACGACCTCAGGGCGGGGAAGGGAACCGCGGCTGAGCGTACCGGCAAGGGTGCTGGCCGGGAGCACATCTCCGCGTCCTTCGGCGCGCACGGCCAGCTGCCGGTACGTCAGACCGGAACGGTCCTTCATGGCCCGCATCACCAGGACGAACTCCGTTGGTGTCCTGGCTCGCCGGGGATCGGGTGGCTGCTCCTCGGACATGTTCGCCCACCCCCTCTTTTCCGTCCTCGCGCGCTCGGAATACCGGACAGGCTCGCAAAGCGTGAATGGGACCCACAAGAGCAAATCGCGCTGTTCGGGCGCGGCGGCGGAGGTCGGGCGGGGAAGGTGGGCGAACGGCGCGCGTTCGGAACTGTTGGAACAGCGGGAAGGCGTTGATGAGCGAAACGCCGGCCTCGACGATAGGGCTTGCCGGAGACACGACCTCTGCTTCGTACACCGATACGAGGAGGTGAGTTCGCATGACATGACGCGTTCTGCGCAAGGCGGCCGTCACCGCGTCCGGTGCCCTCCTGCTGGGTGGCCTTGCCGTCGCCCCGGCGGTCGCGGCACCGTCGTCAGGCGTCAGCACCGTCGCGTCCGACCATGACTGCCACAAGGGCCGCAACCTGACGAACGGCTGGGGCCAGCGCAACGGGCGCGGCACCTACTACTGGCACGGGGAGGTGGACTGCACCCTGGGCGGGTGGGGGTCGAGCAGCACCCAGGCCGGGCGCGGCAAGACGTACGCCTACTGCAACTGGGCAACGTGGAGACCGTTCGCGCCGCCCTCGGCGCCGTGGTCTCGATCTGTTCTGCTGATCCGCCGCTACCGTCAGCGGCCTGCCCTGCGCTGTCAGCCCGCGGTCATGAGGCGGGCGAAGCGGCGACGGCCGTGCGGACGGCCACAGTCAGAGCCGGGTCCCCGGGACAGAAGCAGGATCCGGAGGTTCTGCGTGCTCACGCTGCGAATGTAATGGTTGAATGTATTTGACCCATGACCGCACCCTGGTGGACATGGCACGAATTTCAGATGTGCGGCCCGGATCGTGGTGGTGTCCCTCATGTGGGCTCTGCTCCGAGTCCTGCCGACCGGTATCAGAACACTTCACGTCCGAAGGAATGGTGCGGTACCTGTGGTGCACCACCAGTGGATGGATCATCACTTGCTCCGACTTCCAAGTGATCCAGGTGAGCGAGCGGAGCGGAGAACGCCGGACCGCGGCGCGTGGGGTTCGGTGACGCCTGAGAAGGTCATGTGAAGCAAAATCATTACGGCCGCCTTGGAGCGGTACTGTCCGCAGATTTGATCAATCTGCCCGAGATGAGCGCTACGAGCATCCGAAAGCTGCTCGAGAAGCACGAGATCCGGCGCGCAGAAATCACTGATGCCGATGTGGACTGCTTTGAGCGCTGGCGGCAGCAACTGGCACGGGCGTTTGGTTCCAGGAATGCGGATGAGCAGTGCTCAGCTGTGAACCACCTGTTGGTGGAGGCAACCATCCGCCCTTGGGTGACTACCCACGACGGCCTCCAGCCCCACCTGCACTTCGTGCCCGACTCGGCTGACGTACTCTCCCGGGTCAAGGCAGTCACCGCTGGTGGCCTCGCCTTCGTCCTGTGCTGGGAAGGAGGAGCACGGCTGGGGCGATGCATGCGCTCCGAGTGTTCCCGAGCCTATGTGGACACGTCCAGGAACGGGCAACGGCGATACTGCACAGCGCGCTGTGGAAACACCGAAGCAGTGATGCGGCACCGCTCCCGGCGCTCACGCCCAAAGCCCTGACCGACCGTCGACCATTTGGCCTTCAGCGGGCAACGTTGGGGCAAGTCCCTGCGGCCCCGATCTCGCTGGGCCGGGGCCACACTGCTGAATCACATCGCTCCTGAGCCCTGTGAAGCCCGTTCGCTGAGACTACTGTCACCGGCCGGGTCGCCCTGCGCCGACGGACCTTGATTATGACCACCCTCAGCCGCCTCCTCCGCGAGGACACCTGGGGCAACGGCTACGCCGCCGAAGCCGCCAGGCATGTCTCCAGTTCGCCTTCACCACCACGGTCGGCCTGGACCGCTTCGAGGCCATGCACCACCCCGCCAACCGGGCTTCCGGTCGCGTCCTGACCAAACCGGGACCAAAACCGGGTTCACCCGCACCGGCACATCCGACCGGTGCGCCGAGGGCGGAACCGCTGCTGTGCCGTATCAGGTGTACGTCTTGCAGAGCCTCATTCCGCCCGCGGAAAGGGTCGCACCCGAGGGCGGCTGAAGACGCCTCATCGTCGTCCGCTACGAAGCCACCGTGCTGGTCGCGGCCCTCAACGAGTAGCTGTGACCAGCGCGTTCACAACAGACCCTCGCCCATCTTTTCCGCTGGCCGTCGAGTGGCGGGCCTTTCGCGGCCCCAGGCGGCCAGTGGCTGGAGTGCGTCGTTGAGGCGCATGCCGTCCTCGGTCAGCGAGTATTCGACGCGGGGCGGTACCTCGTCGTAGGAGACGCGGTGCACGACGCCGTCCGCGGTCGACATCGACGGCTCGTCCGAGATCATGACCGTACGGCTGCGCGACATCGAGGGGAAGGCGCTCTACTCCGTGGGAATCGACCCGCAGCGCTGAGGAATCCGCAGGACCAGGAAGGCCGCAGGCTTTTCCGGGGCCCGTGGCCGGGACGGTGACTGCCGGCCCGGCCGCGGAGGACGGTGGGCCAAGACGCGCCACCCGGTGCCGCGCAGCGAGGCACCCCCTCGCCTGCCTGCGTGTAAGTGATCAGTCGCCGGTGTCCGATTGCCTTGGCCGCCCTCCGGGCGGCGCCGTAGACAACCGCTGGCGAAGGAACCTGACCAAGCCCTACCAGTCGAGATGCAGGAGAAGGAGTAGGGCTCCCACAGCCAGGATCGGAAGCCCAAGGGCACGGATGAACCCGGGCCGTGCCTTCAGTGTCGGAACGTACGGAGTCTCACGGCGCCCATGGCTCCACTGCATCTCGCGGCGCCGGTCAGCCGCCTTGCTCTGGACCTGCTCACCTATGCGCCGTATGAAACCGCCGAGGTCGAACAGCACGCCAGTGCCAGCCATCACAAACAGAACCGCAAGGCCAATAGCCATAGGGCCAGCCCATGAGTGGGCGAGTCCCGTCGGACTGGTGGCGGCCAGGGGAGTGACCGGACTACTCGGCTTCCTCCTGGCCGTCCGGCATAGGAGCCGGCGGCCCGGAACTTTCCTCTCCCTGGGGGTTCGGGCCGTTCCTCACTGGGTCCTCTTGCGGTCGAACCAGATCGTCGCAAACGTCGGCGCGAGCCCTGCCCAGAACAGTATCTGCGGCAACGTCCTTTCCACCCACGGTATTTGAGCGATCAGTAGTGCGCACAGCATGGCCCACGCCGCCTGGGCCAGTACGATGCGGGCCCACCGGCGGCGGCGTATCAGTGACCGCACATTGAGTTGGACGCCTGCGCGCCTGCGCCGGTAGCGCAGCAGGGCGCCGACGACCCAGAGGGCGGTCACCGGCACGAGGTACCACAGGCGCTGGCCTAGTGGCAGCGGCAATTCCCGCGCCACCTCGCCCTCACGGACGAACATGTCCAGATCCAGCATCGCCCCGGCGAAGCCGACACAGAGCAGGGCCGGCCACCGCACCCCGCGCAGCATGCGGTAGGTGGCTTGGTCGAGGCCGCGCTGCATCTCGGCGGAGTCCGGTGCGGCGGCGAGCCCGGTGGCGTAGAGGTCGGCGGCCTGGGTGGCCTTGACGCCCGGGGCGTTGGCGGCCTTCTGGGTCTGGCGAGCCAGGGCCTCCGCGTGGGTGGGGTCGAGCCGGAGGATGGCGTGGTCGAGCTGGTCGGCGAGGGTGGTGTTGAGCGAGAAGGTGGCGATCTGGTGGGCGATTTCGTGGGCGTAGATCTCCTCGGGGGCCAGCCGCAGCGCCTCCGCTGCCAGGTCGGTCGCCTCACGGAGGACATCGTCGCGCTCGTGGGGCGGGGGGAAGGTGGAGCCGTTCGCCTGGACGTAACGGACCAACGACATGCGGCACACGGCGTCCGCGAGCATCGCATAGCCGTACCAGTGGTGCGGGTCGGCCCGGACCGCTTCGCGCAGTACGGGCTCGGCCGCGCGCCATGCCCTGTCGGGTATGCGGGTCAGTGCCCTGGCGCGCAGGATGAGTGCGAAGAAGTCCTCGGGAGCCAGCTTGAGTGCCTCGTCAGCCGCGTGCAGGGCTTGTTCGGGCTGCTCCGTTTTCAGGTGGCAGTGGCCGATGTCGATCCAGGCACGCCGGTCGTCGGGGTGGTCGGCGAGGTGCTGCGCCAGCACGGCCCGGGCCTGCTCGTAGCGTGCAAAACCGAAGAGGGCCTGGGCTTGCTCGACGGCCGAGTTCAGTTCGGTCACAGCTTCCGCTTCTTCTTCAGGTAGGCCACCAGGTCGTCGTACATCCCGCCGTCGTTCGCGTACATCGCCACGTTGCGGGCGGCCGCGAACCACGGCTCCGTCGAGGGACCGATCTGCCCCGCCGCGGCCAGCAGGTCCTTCATCCCGATCAGGCGCACGGTGCCGGTCCGGGCCGAATCCAGCAGCGCCTGCTCGGCCGCGGCCTCGCACACATGGGCCAGGTCGGCGCCGGACAGGCCGTCGGTGGCCTTGACGAGCTTGCCGAGGTCGACGTTCTCGATGGGCCGATCCCGCAGGTGGTAGCGGAGAATCGCCTCCCGGGCCGGCCCGTCGGGTGGCAGCACCAGCAAGGTCCGGTCCAGCCGGCCGGGACGGCGCAGCGCGATGTCCACGTCCCAGGGCACATTGGTCGCGGCGAGCACGAACACGCCCTCGTTCGCCTCCGCCTCGACGCCGTCCAGCTCGGTCAGCAACTGGTTGACGGTGTTGCGCATCCCCGCGCTCTGGGTGCGGCTGCGCTTCCCGCCGAGCGCGTCCAGTTCGTCCAGGAAGACCACGCACGGGGCCTGGCGGCGGGCGGTCCGGAAGAGCTCGTGCATATTGCGCTCGGAGTTGCCCATCCACATGTCGAGCACGTCGTTGACCGACACGGACAGGAAGCTCGCCCCGAGCTCACCGGCGACCGCCCGGGCGATGAAGGTCTTGCCACAGCCCGGCGGCCCGTACAGCAGGAGACCGCCGCGAAGACTCTTGCCGTACAGGCGGCGCAGCTCCGGATTGCGCAACGGCGCCAGAAAGGCCGCCTCCAGCCGCTCCTTGACCTCCTGCATGCCGCCCACATCGGCGAGGCGGACGGCCCCGGGCCGCTCCACCTCCCAGGCGGTGGCACCCTCAGGGGCGCCGCTGCCGTCGACGGTCAGCGGCGCTTCCACGAAACGGGGCGGCACGACATCACCGACCTGGTCCTCGGCGGCCTTCCAGTTGAAGCCCGGTCCCGAGGCGGGGGTGGACGCAGGGGCCTGGCCGGCCGCGGGGTCCTGCGGCGGTTCGGCCACAGAGGCCGGAGGCCGGCCGGGAACGGGGATCTGCGGCGGCGAGGGAAGCGCGGTTTCGTCGGCGATGTCCGTCGGAGTACCTGCCAGGGCCCGGACCATCAACTCGCGTGCCCGGGCGTCACCGGGCGCGTGCTGCAAGGCCACGGAGACCTCCCCCACCGCGGCGTCACCGTGCCCCGCGGACAGCAGCAACTCGGCGAGGTGAAGCCGCAGCGGCACGTCATCGGGCGCCGCCGCAACGGCCCTGCGCATGCTCTGTACAAGGGGGGATTCCTCCGACATGACCCACACTTTACGGAGCCCATGTGGGTGACGTGCGGGCGCCCTTGGTGTGCCCGGCACTGGTTTGGCCGTGCTGCTGTCATGGGGAGGGCGTGTTCTCTCCGCGCACCAGGTGAGGCTGGTCAGGTTCGCTCGCCGGTGTGTGTCCGTTTGGCCGGCTGTGTTGTTGATCGGGTGTGTGGGGTGGGGGGTGGCCCGCGTCCGGTGTGATCTGGAGGACTTCGCGGCGGAGCTTCTCGCGGTACTCCCTGCAATGTTGCAGCCGCCGTCCATCCATCCGTGTCAGCCCGGCTTCGGCGGCTTCTGCGCGTCGAAAGCGAAGAGAGTGTTCTTGGCGGCGGCCACGATCACCGCACGCCCTGCAAGAG